>CAVQHB010000011.1:0-373224 GCA_963712195.1 uncultured Alphaproteobacteria bacterium
CGTGACCGATCCGAACATGATCTTTCAGACAGCGCTGACGCGGGTGGAGGAAATCGTCATTGGCATTACCTGCACTACCTTTCTCGGCGCTATTGTGTTTCCGCGGCCGATGGGGCCTGTAATCGCCCGCCGGATTGCACGCTGGGTGCCGCCGACGAACGATTGGGCGGTCGCGTCGCTGGTGGGCAAGGATGAGGACGCCCAGACACGTGCGGCAAGGTACCGGCTGGCCGTCGAGGTGAACGATGTTGGCCTGCTGACCACGCAACTGGCGTTCGACACTTCGCCGTTGCAAGCGGCGGTGCCGTATATCAAGCGCCTGCGTATTTACATGCTGAGCCTGATGCCGGTGGCGAGCTCGATCGGCGACCGCGTCGCGGAGTTGCGACGCATGAATGGCATTACCCCCGCATTGCAGGAAGTCCTGGAGGCGATGTCCGGCTGGGTGCAGGTCGGCGAACCTGGGAATGCGGATGCGGTGCGTGCCCGGATCGGTGCGCTGGCGGAGAGTGGAACATCTTGGGCCGGGCTGCTGCGCGCCAGCCTGGCTGTGCGCCTGAACGAGCTGATCACCATCATGCGGCATACGCGCGCAATCCGACAGCATATTGTCAACGGCGCTCCGCCACCGAAAAACGCTGTCCTGGACGGAGAACATGTTGCCGCGGCGGTGCGGCTGCATGACCATGGGATGGTGTTTCTCTCAAGCCTGGCTGCCTTTCTGGCGGTCCTGCTGGTCTGCGCGTTCTGGATTAACGCGGACTGGCCCGGCGGTGCCAATGCGGCGTTGATGGCGGCGATCGTATGCTGCCTCTTTGCAACGCAGGATGATCCTGCTCCTGCGCTGGCGCAGATGCTCCGTAATGTCATGATCGTGGTTATTGTCATCGGGTTTTATACCTTCGTCATTCTGCCGCGGGTGGAAACGTTTGTCGAATTGGCGCTGGCTTTATCGCCGATCGGGCTGATCATCGGCGTGCTGATTTCCCGACCTTCGACCGCCGGCATCGGCCTGGCGGTTGTAGCCTTTGGCCCAACAAACCTGGCGCTCGAGAACGGGTACGTAGGGGATTTTGCGGGTTATCTGAACAACGCCGCGTCCCTGGTATTCGGGGTGGCCGCCGCCTTGGTGGTCACAAAACTGAGTTGTTCGGTGGGAGCGGAATGGAGCATCCGCCGCTTGTTGCGCGCCGGGTGGCGGGATATTGCCGCGGCCGCCGAGGCGCAGGGTCCCCAGGACCGCGCGGTGCTGACGGGGCGGATGATGGACCGGCTGGGATTGCTGATGCCACGGCTCGCGGCGGTATCAGAGGATGGGGACATCGTGGCGGCGAATGTGCTGCGAGATATGCGGGTGGGATGGAACGTCATCGGCCGTGAGAAGGTTGCGGCGCTGATGCGGCGGATGGGGATCGAGGCGGTGTATCGCCGGCCGAATACGTCAAAACCCGCTCCAGGCCACAAGGTTTACCCATATCTATTGCGCGGCATGTTGATCGACCGGCCGAACCAGGTCTGGGCGATGGACATCACCTACATCCCGATGGCGCGGGGTTTTGTGTATTTGGCGGCGGTGGTGGACTGGTTCAGCCGGCGTGTTCTGGCCTGGAAATTGTCGATCACGCTGCAGGTGGAATTCTGCATGGGGGTGGTTGAGGAAGCGCTCGCCCGGTACGGCAAGCCGAAGATTTTCAACACCGACCAGGGCAGCCAGTTCACCAGCGGCGACTTCACCGGGCTGCTGCTGGAGCACAAAATCGCGATCAGCATGGACGGCAAGGCGGCCTGGCGCGACAACGTGTTCGTCGAGCGGCTCTGGCGCTCGGTGAAACACGAGGAGGTGTATCTGCACACCTATGCCAGCGTCGCCGAGGCCCGCGCCGGCCTTGGCCGGTATCTGAATTTCTATAATGGAAGGCGCCCGCATTCGAGCCTTGGCGCGCGCACGCCGGACCGAGTTTACTTCACCCAGGCCCCGCTGCTTGCGGCCGCCTGAAAACTTCGCCGCCGGTGTCTGGGCCTCGCGCAAGGAGGGCGTAGCCCGACTGGAGCGAGGCCCAGACACCGGCATATTATACCAGCCCGCCTTACTCCTGACTTTCTGTGGGGATTCCCAAGGGTGGGAATTTCCGATTCGATGCCCTGATGGGGAGATTTGCATCGGGGGGCATGTTATGGGGGCGAAAGTAGCGATTACACGCATGGATCATACGGGTGCCGAGTTGCGGGCCCAATCGGCCAAATGCGCCGATGGTGCGCAGGTCCGTCGCATGCTGGCGTTGGCTCTGGTTTTGGATGGCCGGTCACGGAGCGAGGCTGCGGTGCTGAACGGCATGGACCGGCAAACCCTTCGTGATTGGGTGCATCGTTACAACGAGGCTGGCATTGAGGGGCTGAAGTCTCGCAAAAGCCCTGGCCGTGAGCCTTATCTGACAACCCAACAAATGGCCGAACGGCTCAAATTCGCCGGCATCACCCTCTTCGCCCTCGCCGAGGGCGAGATTTCCGAGTTGCACATCGGGCTGAAGGGCACGATGAACGCTCTGTTTCTGAAGGACCTAGCCGAGAAGACAAGGCGCGGCCTGCTCGGCCGGGTCGCGGCCGGCAAATCGGCGGGCGGCCTGTGCTACGGCTACAAACTCGCCCCCAAGATCATGGGCGACGGGATGGTCGAACGCGGCGACCGCCGCATCGACGAGGCCGAAGCCGCCATCGTCCGCCACATCTTCCGCGGCTTTGCCGAGGGCCTGTCGCCGATCGCCATCGCCAAGCAACTGAACCAGGAAGGGATCCTCGGCCCGGATGGCCGCCCCTGGCAGGACACGGCGATCCGCGGCCATGCCGCACGCGCCACCGGCATCCTGCGCAATGAACTACATATCGGCCGGCTGGTCTGGAACCGCATGCGCTATATGAAGGCCCCCAACACCGGCAAACGTGTGTCGCGCATGAACCCGCGCGAGCAATGGGTGACCGAGGAGGTGCCGCAGCTGCGCATCGTCGAGCAGGAGGTATGGAATCAGGTCGCAGCACCGCCTTGCCGGTATCCGCGAAGCCTCCGGTGCCAACGATCCCGACCGGCCCAAGTACTGGGAGACGCGCCGCGCCAAACACCTGCTGACCGGCAAGCTGTTCTGCGCCAGTTGCGGCGGGGCCTTGAGCGCCGTCGGCCGCGACTACCTGGCCTGTGGCGGCGCGCGCAAGCGCGGCACCTGCGCCAACATCCGCCGTTCCCAGTTGGAAGCGGCCGTCATCGAGGCATTGCGCTCCAACCTGATGGCGCCGGATGACGTCCATGACTTCGTCAAGGAATTCACCGCCGAGTGGAACCGGCTGGCCGCCGAGAGCAATGCCGGACGCGCTCATGACCAGAGCCGGCTGGCTGCGATCCAACGCAAGATCGACAAGATCATCGAGGCGGTAATGGAAGGGTTCCGGAGCGAGGAGCTGAAGCAGCAGCTGGAGGCGCTGTCGCAGCAGAAGGCCCAGCTGCAGGCCCGCATCGCCGCTCCAGCCGCTAAGACACCCTCGCTGCATCCGAACCTGGCTGAGCTTTACCGGGATCGGGTTGCGTCGCTGCAGACAGAATTGGCCAAGTCCAACGGCAGCAACAGCGCCGTGCTGGAAGCCCTGCGGGATTTAATTGAGCGGGTGGATTTTGGGCCGGGGACTGAGGGCGGCGAACGGGAGATCATTCTCACGGGCGCGCTGTCGGCGATGGTCGGGCTGGGTCTGGGCGACAAGCCAGCGCTTGCAATGCCTTCCGCCGCGAGGGGCGAGGCTGATCCTGGTTTGTTCTTGAGTTCGGTAAAAGTGGTTGCGGGGGCCAGATTTGAACTGACGACCTTCAGGTTATGAGCCTGACGAGCTACCGGGCTGCTCCACCCCGCGTTGGTAGTTTGACGACAAAACCGCCCTTATTGACGCTTGTGCGTTTTGGGGGCGGTTTTGTTGTTTGTGTTTGATAGGCTGGAGGACCTGGCGGCGACCTACTCTCCCGTGCCTTAAGACACAGTACCATGGGCGCTGGGGATTTTCACGTCCGAGTTCGGGATGGGATCGGGTGTAGGCTCCCCGCCAGAGCCACCAGGTCGTCCAGCCTATCAAATCTGTTTTGATCTGGGTGGTTTGGTTTTGGTGCTTTGCTGTGTGTGTCAGCGTCATTCATCTTTTGCTTGGTCGGCCCGATTTCAGCTTCTCGCTTTCGCTCGAACCATCGGGACGCCGGCGATGGATGATTGCTGTGTATGGGGGTTGGTGAGGGATATTTGAACTCTATCGGGTGATTAGTACCGGTTAGCTTCGCGAGTTACCCCGCTTCCACACCCGGCCTATTAACGTGGTGGTCTACCACGACCCTCAGGGAGGCCTAGTTTTGAGGTAAGTTTCCCGCTTAGATGCTTTCAGCGGTTATCTTTTCCGTACTTAGCTACCCGGCTATGCCGCTGGCGCGACAACCGGTACACCAGAGGTACGTCCATCCCGGTCCTCTCGTACTAGGGACAGATCCTCTCAAGCCTCCAACACCCACGGCAGATAGGGACCGAACTGTCTCACGACGTTCTAAACCCAGCTCACGTACCACTTTAATCGGCGAACAGCCGAACCCTTGGGACCTGCTCCAGCCCCAGGATGTGATGAGCCGACATCGAGGTGCCAAACCTCCCCGTCGATGTGGACTCTTGGGGGAGATCAGCCTGTTATCCCTAGAGTACCTTTTATCCGTTGAGCGATGGCCCTTCCACGTGGAACCACCGGATCACTATGGCCGACTTTCGTCTCTGCTCGAGTTGTCACTCTCGCAGTCAGGCGGGCTTATGCCATTGCACTCAACAGCCGATGTCCGACCGGCTTGAGCCCACCATCGCGCGCCTCCGTTACTTTTTGGGAGGCGACCGCCCCAGTCAAACTGCCCACCATGCAGGGTCCCGATCCAGGATAACTGGACTCGGTTAGATATCAGAAGAGTTCAGGGCGGTATTTCAAGGTTGGCTCCACACGAGCTAGCGCCCATGCTTCAATGCCTCCCGCCTATCCTACACAGCACTCTCCTAATACCACTGCAAAGTTGCAGTAAAGGTTCATAGGGTCTTTCCGTCTGACCGCGGGTACCCCGCATCTTCACGGGGAATTCAATTTCGCTGAGCCCATGCTGGAGACAGTGGGGAAGTCGTTACGCCATTCGTGCAGGTCGGAACTTACCCGACAAGGAATTTCGCTACCTTAGGACCGTTATAGTTACGGCCGCCGTTTACCGGGGCTTCAATTCAGTGCTTGCACACCTCCTCTTAACCTTCCGGCACCGGGCAGGCGTCAGACCGTATACGTCGTCTCTCGACTTCGCACAGCCCTGTGTTTTTACTAAACAGTCGCTACCCCCTCTTTTGTGCCACCCAACCATGGTTGCCCACGATTGGGTCTTGCTTATCCCGAAGTTACGCAAGTAATTTGCCTAGTTCCTTCAACATGGTTCTCTCAAGCGCCTTGGTATACTCTACCAGTCCACCTGTGTCGGTTTCGGGTACGGTCTATACGCTAGAGCTATTTCCTGGAATGCTCAAAAAGCCAGATCAATCCAATAAGACCTGACAACATCTCGCATTCGTCACTTCTAGCAGGTACAGGAATATTCACCTGTTTCCCATCGACTACGGCTTTCGCCCTCGCCTTAGGAGCCGACTAACCCTGCGCGGATTAACCTTGCGCAGGAACCCTTGGACTTTCGGCGACAGAGTTTCTCACTCTGTTTGTCGCTACTCATGTCAGCATTCGCACTTCCGATACCTCCAGGACCTCTCACGAGTATCCCTTCGCAGGCCTACGGAACGCTCCGCTACCGCGTGATAAAATCACGCCCACAGCTTCGGTATATGGCTTGAGCCCCGTTACATTTTCGGCGCAGGATTTCTATTAGACCAGTGAGCTATTACGCTTTCTTTAAAGGATGGCTGCTTCTAAGCCAACCTCCTGGTTGTTTTGGAATTCCCACATCCTTTCCCACTTAGCCATAATTTGGGGACCTTAGCTGGTGGTCTGGGCTGTTTCCCTCTCGACGATGGACCTTAGCACCCACCGTCTGTCTGCCGTACAAAACTCCTCGGTATTCGGAGTTTGGTTAGGTTTGGTAAGTCTTTGGGACCCCCTAGCCCATCCAGTGCTCTACCCCCGAGGGTATACATACGACGATCTACCTAAATAGATTTCGCGGAGAACCAGCTATCTCCAAGTTTGATTGGCCTTTCACCCCTAGCCACAGCTCATCCCCGACTTTTTCAACAGGCGTGGGTTCGGCCCTCCAGTGGGTGTTACCCCACCTTCAGCCTGGCCATGGCTAGATCACTTGGTTTCGGGTCTTCTGCCCGCGACTGAATGCCCTATTCAGACTCGCTTTCGCTGCGCCTACGCCTAACGGCTTAAGCTTGCCGCGAACAGAAACTCGCTGACCCATTATACAAAAGGTACGCCGTCACACCAAAAGGTGCTCCGACTGCTTGTAGGCATCCGGTTTCAGGTCTCTTTCACTCCCCTTGTCGGGGTGCTTTTCACCTTTCCCTCACGGTACTTGTTCACTATCGGTCACCAGGGAGTATTTAGGCTTGGAGGGTGGTCCCCCCATGTTCAGACAGGATTTCACGTGTCCCGCCTTACTCAAGTCCCCAATCATCGCCTTCGCATACGGGGCTATCACCCATATTGCCGGACTTTCCAGACCGTTCTGCTAGCTTTAATTGAGGCACTGGCCTGCTCCGCGTTCGCTCGCCACTACTAGCGGAATCTCAATTGATGTCTTTTCCTCCAGGTACTGAGATGTTTCAGTTCCCCGGGTTTGCCTCGCATGCCTATGTATTCAGCATACGATCCTCTTACGAGGGGGTTTCCCCATTCGGATATCCATGGATCAAAGCCTGCTCGCGGCTCCCCATGGCTTTTCGCAGCGTGCCACGTCCTTCATCGCCTCCTGGTGCCAAGGCATCCACCGAATGCCCTTTTGTCGTTCAATTATCCTCACCACAGCTTGAACATTGAACACATTCAAACTGCTACCCACCATGCACAGGAACCATCCATCAGATTTCAGCTCCAATCTCCATTTTCAAAACCCGCCGCTAGGAACAGCTTGTTTTCAAAACTTCATCGACCAGAACATAACCCGACAGCGTTTGACTGCACCGGTAGGTGAGATCACACACATGCCTCTGAACACTCGAACCACTTGCGCTTACGCTTCACGGCTTGCGCCGCTCCACGGGTCAGACAACCCAAGCACAAGAGCCCGGACCAGTTTACGCTTTCACGCAAACCAATACGCGCATCCAGATGCACCAAAACCTATTCACCCTGACAAAGAACATTTCTGCTCCCGACAATTAAGCTGGGAACAAACATCCAACTCTCCACCATCCCAAACCTTTACAGGAATTGAGCGGCAAAGAATCGAAACTCGATTATCCCTGTAACAGCATCGTCCGCCGGCTTGCGCCAGCACCTCTCAACCAAACTGGTGGAGATGGACGGAATCGAACCGACGACCCCCTGCTTGCAAAGCAGGTGCTCTACCAATTGAGCTACATCCCCAGTTATTCTGAGCGACCTGATTCAGCTTCCACGGCTTCGCCGCTCCAGCATCAGGACGCCACCACCAACTAATGGTGGGCCAGGGAGGACTTGAACCTCCGACCCCACGCTTATCAAGCGTGTGCTCTAACCAACTGAGCTACTAGCCCAAGAGTTTAAGTCCGCATCGGTTCGGAACACTAAAGTTCCAACCGCTGTTACAGGAAAGGGATACGTTGATGGCGCTTCAAATAACCTGATCTAAACCAGGCATGTTACCTACGATATCCATCATAGGATTTTATTTTCTCGGATTCTCCAAATTCCCCCACCCGAAGATGAGCAGAATACTCGGAGAAAAATCCTTGAAAGGAGGTGATCCAGCCGCAGGTTCCCCTACGGCTACCTTGTTACGACTTCACCCCAGTCTCTGACCCGACCGTGGTAGGCTGCCTCCCGAAGGTTAGCGCACCTGCTTAAGGTCAAACCAAATCCCATGGTGTGACGGGCGGTGTGTACAAGGCCCGGGAACGTATTCACCGTGGCATGCTGATCCACGATTACTAGCAATTCCACCTTCATGTACTCGAGTTGCAGAGTACAATCTGAACTGAGATGGCTTTTAGAGATCAGCACGGTGTCACCACCTAGCTTCCCACTGTCACCACCATTGTAGCACGTGTGTAGCCCAGGACATAAGGGCCATGAGGACTTGACGTCATCCCCACCTTCCTCCGGCTTGTCACCGGCAGTTCCTTTAGAGTGCCCAACTAAATGATGGCAACTAAAGGCAAGGGTTGCGCTCGTTGCGGGACTTAACCCAACATCTCACGACACGAGCTGACGACAGCCATGCAGCACCTGTGCGGCAGGTCCCTTGCGGGAAAGACACATCTCTGTGCCAGGCCTGCCCATGTCAAATCCTGGTAAGGTTCTGCGCGTTGCTTCGAATTAAACCACATGCTCCACCGCTTGTGCGGGCCCCCGTCAATTCCTTTGAGTTTCAACCTTGCGGCCGTACTCCCCAGGCGGTGTGCTTATCGCGTTAGCTACGACACTGAAAGACTAAGCCCCCCAACATCCAGCACACATCGTTTACAGCGTGGACTACCAGGGTATCTAATCCTGTTTGCTCCCCACGCTTTCGCGCCTCAGCGTCAGTAAAGGACCAGGTTGCCGCCTTCGCCACCGGTGTTCTTTCCAATATCTACGAATTTCACCTCTACACTGGAAATTCCACAACCCTCTTCCTTACTCTAGTCTGCACGTATCAAAAGCAGTCCCCAGGTTGAGCCCAGGAATTTCACTTCTGACTGTACAAACCGCCTACGCGCCCTTTACGCCCAGTCATTCCGAGCAACGCTAGCCCCCTTCGTATTACCGCGGCTGCTGGCACGAAGTTAGCCGGGGCTTATTCTGCAGGTACCGTCATCATCGTCCCTGCCAAAAGTGCTTTACAATCCGAAGACCTTCTTCACACACGCGGCATTGCTGGATCAGGGTTTCCCCCATTGTCCAATATTCCCCACTGCTGCCTCCCGTAGGAGTTTGGGCCGTGTCTCAGTCCCAATGTGGCTGATCATCCTCTCAGACCAGCTACTGATCGTCGCCTTGGTAGGCCTTTACCCCACCAACTAGCTAATCAGACGCAGGCTCCTCCCAAGGCGACTCGCGCCTTTGACCCTCAGGTATCATGCGGTATTAGCAGTAGTTTCCCACTGTTATCCCCCACCCCGGGATAGATTCCTACGTGTTACTCACCCGTCCGCCACTGATATTGCTATCCGTGCGACTTGCATGTGTTAAGCATGCCGCCAGCGTTCGCTCTGAGCCAGGATCAAACTCTCAAGTTCATCCCATTCTCAGTCAAAACTGACTTCAAATAAAACGAAAACCCCGCTCACATGTCGCTCACGCACATCTCATCGATGTACGCTTAATTCAAAGCGTTCTGTACGTAATTTCAAAAGAAATACACCACAACGCTTCCTAATAAACTTAGGTGTGAACAGAGCAAAGCCCATCCAAACCAAGCTACCCCCAATCCCCACTACAGAGATCAAGCAAGCCAGGGATCACTCCCCAACCCGGAAACGCCACCAGCGTATCCCTTCCCAGCCTATGCAATTGTCAAACAACAAAACTTTCCGCTCTAACCGAGAGGCGAAACATAAAAGGCACCGTTTCCGGTACCTTTCGGGAAGCGCCGTCGCTCAAAGCGTGGACGGCTTCTACGTCTGACTGACCTCGACTGTCAACGCACGGTCATAAACTTTTTTCGGGCACAGGCGCCGCCACTCCAAGTCGCAGATGATTGTGCCTTAGCATGCCACGCCAATTCACCCCGTTCTCGCTCTCCCGCCATCACTTATACGCAGTTCCGCCTCGGCCAACCGGTCCGCGAGGTGCGATGTTCTCAAATGGGTGTACACGCTGATGGCCCCGATCCACGACCGGATGCCCGCGATCTTAGAGCGGAGCCACTGGCCGCTATGGCTGGGCGAGGCCGAGGGAGAGGCTTTGCCGATATTGCGTCCAGCAGGCGAAGGCTTGTTGCGGGCGTGGCCAATTAGCCGGGCGGTGAATAGCGTGCAGAACTATGGGGCGGATATCCTGGCGCCTGCTCGCCAGGGGAGTGAAGGGAGAACTTGATCACCCGGACGCCATGACCAGATGGAGCGATGAGGGCGGCCACGGCACGGTTGCCAATAGCCCTGATCTGCATGCTGCCCTGAAGGCGGGCGCGGGCTGATTTAGCCCCCGTTTTTTGCCCTAGCCGAGCGGCGGGGGAGGACGAGGGCTTGAAGTCCCGATTACCTGCGGAAAGCTTAGAGCTCACCCTTTCTTGTGCGGATTTGCGCAAGCATCTCCCTATAAGCGTTAAAAACATCCGACGCATTGTGATCTTGGGTATGGGATAATGTAGCAGCAGCCAGAATCGCAGCTATCAGGCGATCCATATCAACCGGCGCGTTATGTTCGGTTTCGTGCTTTTGCATAGCGTCCTCCACGATTTACTGGGTTGATCCCCCGTGGTTCGGCCCCCTGCTGCCTGTGCTACCCAATCCGCAACCAAATTAGGTAAATCAGACTAACCTATATTTCACATAATTCGTTGATTTAATTGGCGTCCCCGGCGGGATTCGAACCCACGGCCCCAGGATTAGGAATCCTGTGCTCTATCCTGCTGAGCTACGGAGACTTTTCAAACCAGCGGGCGCAGCCTAGCCCAGCCGCCTGAGCAAAGCAAAGTCTTGGCGCGCCCTGATGGAGTCGAACCATCGGCCTCAAGATTAGAAGTCTCGTGCTCTATCCAACTGAGCTAAGGGCGCGTGGCCAAGCCAGCCCGTGGTACCCTGGCCGCCTTAATGCGTCCAGTTTTCCTTGCGGTCGACGCGAAAATTATCGGCATAGGCCTTGGGCTTACGCGTCCGCGCCGGGGAAATTTCCAGGTCGTACGGAATCCCCTGGGCCTCGGCATAGGCGATCGCCGCTTCCTGCGTTTCGAAGCTGAGGCGGATCTGCTGGCGCATATCGTCCGAGCCGGTCCAGCCCATCAGCGGGTCGCGGATCTTCTTGTGCTCCGGCTCATACTCCAGCACCCAGCGATGGGTCCGCGCCAGGCCGGACTGCATGGCGGATTTCGGCGGCAGATAAATACGAGCCCGCATAACCTCTTCCTTCCATCTGGTCGGGGCGCCCGGATTCGAACCGGGGGCCTCTTGTACCCAAAACAAGCGCGCTACCAGGCTGCGCCACGCCCCGACATTGTGCAGCCGGGATTAGCCCCCGCCAAACTGCTTGGCAATCACCTTATCGCCAACACTGATATCATCTGCCGCCGTGGCACCGCCTGCCAGCTCCAGTACGGCCGCCACCGGCACGTTGCTGGAAATGCTGCGCAGGCTGTAGGGCACAGTGTTCTCGGCAATGGTCTTGATCGTGCCATCTGCGCCGATAAACACCATGTCCAGCGGCGCAATGGTGTTCTTCATCCAAAACTGCTGGACCGAGGGCGGATCGACCGGGAACAGCATGCCCGTGCCCGCGGGCACGGCGGGGCGGAACATCAGCCCATAGGCCTGCTGCTGCTCCGTCGCGGCCACTTCCACGGTGAAATTATAGACCTTGCCGTCATCGGCCTTGATGCTGAGCTGTTCGGTCGGCAGCTGCGGCTGCGGGCCGGTCGGGTCGTCATTCACCTGGGCCAAAGCCACGCCGCCCAGCACCAGGCTGGCCGCCAAAACCGGAGCAAAAATCCTCATGCACCCCTCCATGCTGGCGCTTCTCTTGCCCGGGCCGCCGCGCCCTGGCAAGCATCGGCAGTGTGAACCGCGCTCTGCCCGCCCTCATCTTCCTCGCCATCTCGGTGCTCACGCGGCTGCCGGTGCTGCGCCGCTCGGTGCTGGACTGGGATGAGAGCCTGTATTTCCTGATGGCGCAGCAATGGCGCCTGGGCCACCTGCCCTACACCACCATCTGGGACAACAAGCCGATCGGCATCTACGCGATTTTCGCCGTTTTCCAGGGGCTGATCCCTGGCGTGGCCGCCATGCGGGTGGCCACCATGCTGTTCGTAGCACTGCTCGCCTTCACGGTCTTTCGCATTACCGAGATCCTGACCCAGAACCGGCAGGCCGCCTGGCTCGCCGGAGCGGCGCTGCTGCTCGCGTCGCTCTCCAATGACGGACTCTCCGCCAATACCGAGCTGTTCATGGCCAGCTTCACCGCGCTGGCGGTACTGGCCGTGCTGGCGGACGCCCCGGCCTGGGCGGTGGGGCTTGGCCTTGGCTGCGCCGTCATGGTCAAGGATGTCGCCATTACCGAGGCGCCCTGCGTCTTCCTCCTGCTGCTCTACCAGCGGCGGGACTGGCGGGCCGGACTCGCCTGCCTGCTCGGGGCGGCTGCCCCGCTCGCGGCAGTGCTCGCCCTCTATGCCGCCAATGGGCAACTGCCCCTGTGGTGGGAGTGCAACGTACTGGCGAATCTGCGCCGGGCAGGCGTGCCGCTCTCCAGCGGCACCGTGCTCTGGGCCGTGCAGACCCAGGCCATGCGCTGGGGCGGCCTGTACGCCGCGGCCGCGCTCCTCGCGCTGCGGGGGCGCCGCATGGCCACCATCTTCCCGCCGCTCTGGCTGCTCTGCGCGCTGGTGGGCGCGGCCTCGGCCAAGAGCTTCTACGACCATTATTTCCTGCAGGCGCTGCCGCCGCTCTGCGTCAGCCTCGGCGTGCTTTATGCCCAGTTGCCGCCCCGCCCGGCGCTGCGCGCCCTGTTTGTGGCGGCCACCCTGGCCCTGCCGCTCCGCGCCGCGCAACAGGCATTGAAATACGCTACCCTCCCGGATGTGGTGGCCACCGTGGGGGCGGATCTTGCCGCGCAGCATCCGGCCAGCCTGTATGTGTTCGATTCCCAGCCGATCCTCTACGCCTATGCCGACACGCCGTTGCCTACGCGCTATGTCCTCCCTTCGGTCCTTACCCGCGTGTTGCTGCCCCGGGTGGCGGGGGTTGATGCCCCGGCCGAAGTGGCACGCATCCTCGCCGGCAAGCCGCAATTCATCGTCCGCCGCATGCCCGCCCCAAGCGATGCTCTCGTGAACCCGGTTGTCTATGCCGAGTTGGACACCGCCCTGGCACGGGATTACGCGCTCTGGCGCAGCTATCCGGGCGTGGCGATCTACCAGCGCCGGTAGAGGCTAGCTTCCGGTCAGCTTGGCTTCCAGCTTGCGGTAGGCCGCCTCGGCCTCCTCCGCCACGCAGCGCACATCGTCGCGCCCGAAGAAGCGTTGCGAGCGCAGTTCCGCGATCACGAAGGGAATGGCCTGGGTCCACACGGCGCGCCCAAGCGACGCCATCTTCGTTCCGGTTTCCGCGCTCACCAGCGGCCCGCCGATGAATTCCAGCCCGAACTTGCTGCCAGCACTCCAGCACCGGCGCACACGGTAGCTGGGGCCGTGCGCCATCTGCAGCACCATCTCCTCGGGCAGAACAAAGATCGAGCCGAGATCCACCAGCACGCCATTGGCGGCCTCATCCAGCACCAGGCAATTATAAACGCTCTCGTTGTAAGCGTTGCCAAGCAGGAGCTTCGCGCTCTTGATCACCGGTATGCGCGTCGCCGCGCGCCGTTCCATTTGCACGGCATTGGCCAGGGCAGCGCCACCCCTCTCCCGCCAGCTATATTCGTGTTCAAGCATGCCGATCCGCCTCACAGTGAGTCGCGCGGATCATCGCCCGGAATGTTTAACAGCTTGCCAACGGCATTCCGTTTGCATTGATCCACATCAATGCCCGGCGCGGCGGAAAGCGCCTAACCGGTCGGAAGCTTCGTTTCTTTCCCGACTTGGACCACGCCCATGGCATTTCTTGATCTCGACACCTTCCTGCGCGCGCCGATGGCGACCGAGCCCTTCCAGTACACGGTTGTGCACGGGTTCATCCGCCCCGAGCAGGCGCAAGCCGCGCGCGCCGATTTCCCCGAGATCGACTATGCCGGCCTGCTGCCGGTGGAGGCGACGAAGCCCGGGCCAAATTTCCAGGCGCTGATCAACGAGCTGACCGGCCCGGCCGTCACCGCCGCCTTCTCGGAGAAGTTCGGCGTGGACCTCACCGGCCGCCCGACCATGGTCACGCTGCGCGGCCGCTGCAGCGAGCGCGATGGCCGCATCCATACCGACAGCGAGGCGAAGCTGGTCACCGCCTTGCTCTATTTCAACGATGGCTGGGAGGCCGAAGGAGGTCGTCTGCGTCTGCTCCGCGGGCCGGACGACCTCAACGACTACATCGCCGAAGTGCCGCCCGAACTCGGCACGCTGGTCGCCTTCCGCCGCTCGGACAAATCCTTCCACGGTCATGAGCCTTACCTGGGCGTGCGCCGCTACGTGATGATCAACTGGATGACCAGCGGCCTCGCCGCGCAGCGCGAGCTGATGCGCCACAAGATCTCGGCGCAGGCCAAGAAGGTGCTGCATTATGCTTGATGCCACCGGCGCCGCCGCGCATTTCCTCGGCAGCCTGGCCCAGGCGCACGAGGAACAGGCCCCCTACCGCCACTGGCTGCTGGAGAACATGCTCCCCGACGCCATGGTGCGGGACATCGTCGCCCTGCCCGTCGCCCCGCCCGCCATCGAGGACACGCTCGGCCGGCGCGAGACGCATAATTCCACCCGCAGCTTCTTCGCGCCGCCCGAGCAGGCACTCTACCCAGCCTGTCGCGACTTGGCAGCGGCACTGCAAAGCCGCGAGGTGGTGAAAACGCTGGAACGGACCTGCGCAGTCAATCTCAAAGGCAGTTCGCTGCGCATCGAATACTGCCTGGACACGGACGGGTTCTGGCTGGAACCTCATACCGATATCGGCGCCAAGTTCTTCACCATGCTCATCTACCTCACCGACTCCGCGCCGGGCGAGAACTGGGGCACGGACATCTTCGCCTCCCCGGCCGAGCATGTCGGCGCAGCACCCTTCATCCGCAATCACGGGCTGATCTTCATCCCCGGCGCCGATACCTGGCACGGCTTCGTCAAACGCAAGATCACCGGGGCGCGGCGCTCGCTGATCGTGAATTACGTGACGCCGGAATGGCGCGCCCGGCATGAGCTGGCCTTCCCCGAGACGCCGGTGGGGTAAGCCGTCATGCGAGGGCGATGGGCTTTTCAGCGAATACCTCGGGTGGGGGTTGCTCGCCCATTTCCGTCTCGTGGAAGCGGCGGTAGTCGATCACGCGATAGCCATCATCTGTATATCCGACAACATCAACAAAGCGCCGGTTCCAGATGATGTTCTCCGCCCCGTAGGCAGCGCTTGCATGCACGCTCTGCGACGTTGTGTTGTCGAGGCCAGTAACAGTTATGATGACCTCCGCCTCTCCCTCTACCAAGGAGGCTTTTGTCGCCCCATATAGCGGGCTGGTCTCATCCAGCACGTGCTCGGCGATGAAAGTTAATGAGAATACCGGCGTATGTTGCCGTGTAAGCTTCAGGCTGTCATATCGCCGTATCGCCTTGCCTTCGCTGGTCCGCACCAAGTGTACGAATGTTGCTTCGACATCGGCAGAGAGTATGGTACTGCGGCGTTTATTGGCGAGACGCACACTAAGAATGATCTTGCCGTCTTGCCTTGAAATTACAGCAACTTTGCTAAACAGCACACGCGCTCTTGGGCGGGAGAAACGGGCGAAACCAAGTCCGGTCACGAGAGCATTGAACAGTATCCCGGAGAGAGACTCCAGCGTCATGATGCTATTGCTGTATAGTGAGACAGGCGTCAGCTTGCCATAACCGACAGTCGCCAGCGTCTGCACGCTGAAGAAGAAGAAGTCCAGAAAATGTCCAGGGCGTGCGGTTTCTACGCCTGCAGGCTGCAGCATATAGAGCAGAGCGAACAGAATATTGGCCAATACATAGAGCCCGACGGACACGGCAATGAAGGTCGGCCACCCTACGACAAGCGTCTTGTGGTAGAGATCGCCAAGCCAATTTTCTTCCAGCCCGACGCGTAATACACTCTCTTCGCCTTTACGCTCGAACATATGGACGCGGTGCAGCGGTACATCCGTCGGTGGTCTGTCGCGAATATCGTCGGGGCTGATGCGGCGCCGTCTAATACGATGAATATAACTCATAATGTTTTCGTGAATAGACGAGCTGAAGCTACAGCCAAACCAAAGTCACGGCATGGCTGATCCGCTATTTTTTTCGCCGCTGACACTGGTAACAGGGCGGTCTGACACCATCATACCCCTCTGCTTCATTATCCACAGGAATGATAAAAAATTGCCATTTCGCCTTTTCTCACCTGCACCGATGAAATTGAAAATTGCAGGGAAACTATCGAGATTTTGAATTTTCGCGGGGCACCGGAATCGACTTGAATGCAGCCGCCGCATACCGCCCGAAAATCACCCCAGCCGCAAATGCCCCACGACCTCGCCCCACCCTTCCCAGACCATCTTCAGCGCCACGTAGAACACAATGGCGATGCCAACCCAAGCCAGCCAGTGGAAGCGGGTCAGCAGCCGCGCCACAAAATTTGCCGCCAGCCCCATCAGCCCGACGGAAATGGCAAGCCCCGCCCCCAGCAGCACCGGGTGCTCACGGGCCACGCCGGCCACGCCCAACACATTGTCCAGGCTCATGGAGATGTCGGCGATGATGATGCGCCAGATCGCGGCGCGCATGGTCTGCGGCGGGGCGCCGTTCTCGCCTTCCTGCTCCCCCCGCCTGAGTTCACGCGCGGTTTTCCAGGCCACCCAGAGCAGCAGCACGCCGCCCGCCAGTGTCAGCCCGATAATGGCCAGCAGCTTCACCGCCACCAGCGCGAGGAGAATGCGGATGACCGTGGCGCCCGACGATGCCGGCGAAAATCGCCCGCCGCCGCTGCGCCGGGTCCAGCCGCGCCACCGCCAGCCCGATGACGATGGCGTTGTCGCCCGCCAGCACCAGGTCGATGAGCAGAATCTGCGCCAGAATGACGAGCAGGGGCAAAATGTCCATGGCGCGGGATAGGCCCGCGCGTGCCCAGCCTTGTCAATGCCTGGGCGCGGGTCTAGGGCCAGCCTGAAATTTGTCGCCGCAGGAGCCCTTGCCATGATCCCCCGCTATTCCCGCCCCCAGGCCGCCGCCATCTGGACCCAGGAGAACAAGTACAAGATCTGGTTCGAGATCGAGGCCCTGGCCTGCGAGGCGATGGCCCAGCTCGGCGCCATTCCCGCGGACGCGGCCCGCACCATCCGCGAGAAGGGTGACGCCGCCATGGCCGTGTTCACCGAGGCCGACACGGCGGAGATCGACGCGATCGAGCGCGAGACACGGCATGACGTCATCGCCTTCCTCACCTGGCTGGCCAAGCGCGTGGGTGAGGACAGCCGCTTCGTGCATCAGGGCATGACCTCGTCGGACGTGCTGGACACCTGCTTCGCCGTGCAGCTGACCCAGGCGGCGGACCTGCTGCTGGCGGATATCGACCTCGTGCTGGCGGCGCTGAAGAACGCGCGCCATCGAGCATAAGCACACCCTCACCATCGGCCGCAGCCACGGCATCCATGCCGAGCCGACCAGCTTCGGCCTGAAGCTCGCCGGGCATTACGCCGAGTTCGCCCGCAACAAGACCCGCCTGCTCGCCGCCCGCGCCGAGATCGCCACCTGCGCCATCTCGGGCGCGGTCGGCACCTTCGCGCATGTCGACCCGCGCGTGGAGGAATACGTGGCGGAGAAGCTGGGGCTCGCCGCCGAGCCGGTCTCCACCCAGGTGATCCCGCGCGACCGCCACGCCGCGTTCTTCGCCACGCTGGGCGTGATCGCCTCGGGCGTCGAGCGTCTGGCGACCGAAGTGCGGCATCTGCAGCGCTCCGAGGTGCGCGAGGCGGAGGAGTTCTTCCACGCCGGGCAGAAGGGCAGCTCCGCCATGCCGCACAAGCGCAACCCGGTGCTGTCCGAAAACCTCTGCGGCCTCGCCCGCCTCGTCCGCGCCGCCGTCATGCCGGCGATGGAGAACGTGGCGCTGTGGCATGAGCGCGATATCTCGCACTCCTCCGTGGAGCGCGGCATCGCGCCGGACGCAACCGTGACGCTGGATTTCGCCCTGGCGCGCCTCGCCGGGCATGATGGACAAGCTGACGGTCTATCCCGAGCAGATGGCGGCGAACGTGGAAAGCCTGGGCGGCGTGGTGCATTCCGGCGAGGTGCTGCTGGCCCTGACCAAGGCCGGGATTCTGCGCGAGGACGCCTATCGGATCGTGCAGCGCAACGCCATGGCGACCTGGACCAAGCTGGGCCAGCCGGACGCCAAGACCTTCCGCGAGAACCTGCTCGCCGACCCGGAAGTTGCTGGCCGCGTCTCCGAAGCCGCCATCGATGCCGCCATGTCCGCCGAGATGCACCACGCGCATGTGGACACCATCTTCAAGCGTGTGTTCGGGTAAGCTCAATGGGTAAACCTGTGCTGCTCGGCACCGCCATTGCCGCGGCAAGCGGGCTGGGCGTGTTCGGCCTCTGGGAGACGGCCAATGGCACGCTGTCCTGCCCGGCTGGCTACACGCCGCAAATCTATGGAGGCTTCTGGCCGGCCTTGCTGTTCGGCGGGCTATTCGGCGCCATGATGCTGGCCCTGGTCATCGGCGGCATCATCGGCATGGCACGCTGCGCCCCGCCGCGTGCCCCGAAACCCGCGCCAGTGGAAACCGCCCCGGCCGAGGCTCAGCCCCAACCGGTTTGACCCGGCGCGAAACCAGCCTAGTTTCCGGGCATGGACATCATCAAGGATCACATGCTCGTTGACCCCGCCCTGAAGGCGGAGATCGTGGCGCGCTGCGTCGCCGGAAAGTTCGGCGACGAGCCAAGCCATGCCGTGCATGCGCTGGGCAGCGTCACCCTGCCCGACGGCACGCAGCGGCGCGTGCATCTGCGCCATGCCGCCGATGCCGTGCTGCTGGACGACCACGGGCACGTCGCGCTGATCACGCGCATCCATAATCCCGGGCGTGGCAAGCTCGCCGTGCCGGGCGGGTTTATCGACGAGGTGGACGGCAAGGTGGAAACCTCCCGCACCGCGGCGCTGCGCGAGGCAATGGAGGAGACCGGCATCAGCCCCGATGCGCTGGCGCAGGCGGAGGTGAGCCAGATCGGCCATCGCATCTTCGATCGGCCCTTCGACGTCCGCTGCGCCTGGAACAACCTGCCGGGCACCGATATCCGCATCGGCGAATTCTTCACCGTCTCCACGCTCGGCTTCCGGGTGAAGCTGAAGGGCGACCTGCGCGGGATGCACCTGCAAGCGGGCGACGATGCCGGCGCGGTGCAGGTGTTCGAGATCGCCGCTCTCCGGCGCGAGCAATTCGCGGTGCCGGATCATCTGGACATGATCCTGGCCGCCGCGCGAGGCTGAGGCAGATGTGCTCGATCATCCTGCGCATCACGCCCGAGGGCGTGTTCATCGCCGCCAATCGTGACGAGATGGCCTCCCGCCCCTGGGAGCCGCCAGCCGAATACTGGCCGGGGATTTGCGGCGGGCGGGACATTCTGGCGGGCGGCACATGGCTCGCTTTGAACCAGAACGGGGTCATGGCGGCCGTGCTGAACCGCACCGGCACGCTGGGCCCGGCACCCGGCAAGCGCAGCCGGGGCGAGCTGCCGTTACTGGCGTTGCGTGAGGCCAGCGCCGATGCCGCCGCAACCGCAATCACGCGCCTCGATGCCGGGCTGTACCGGGACTTCAACATGGTGCTGGCCGATGCCCGCGCCGCGTATTTCATCCGGGGCCTTGGCACCGTGCAGCCGGAAGCCACGCCCCTGCCCGAGGGGGTGAGCATGATCACCTCCGGCGAGCCGAACGACTCAGCCCTGCCGCGCATTGCCCGGCATCTGCCGCGCTTTGCCGCCGCGCCCTTTGCGGAATGGGGTGGGCTGCTCGCCGATTCCTCCGGCGAGCGCGCCGAGCAACTCAACATTCCGGCAGCGGAGAATCACGGCTTCGGCACGGTCTGCGCCACGCTGCTCACCCTGCCCCGCCACGGCGCGCCCGTGCATCTGTTCGCCGCCGGGCCGCCGGATGTGGCCGCCTTCGCCCCGGTGTGCGGCGCCGCACCGGGTTGAAGGCGTCGGGGGCTTCCGCCCCCGTTTCGCTTAAAAAATCTTGTCGATAATATCTTCGCCAAGGCCGAACCCCGCGCCCATTTCCAGCGCCCGGCCGAAACCGGAATTGAGGAACGCGCCGAGAATCCCGCCCTGCTGCGGCGGCTGGGCATAGCCATAGCCCGGCTGCTGCGGATAACCTTGCTGAGGGTAGCCCTGGGGCGGCAGTGGCATGGGCTGCTGCTGCGGGTAACCCTGCTGGTTGCCCCACGCCCCCTGCTGCTGCGGCGCGGTCTGCGACGCAACCATGTTGTGGATGGATTGCAGCAGGTTCGCGACCTGGCTCTGCTCGGCCCGGATTGCGAGCGCGATGCTCCGCAGGTCGAGCAGCCATTCCCGCGCATCCATGTTGCCCGCCTGTGCGGCGGCCTGCATCTTCTGCGCCAGAGCCTGCAGCTCGCCCACCGTCTGCTGCGCCTGGGATTGCAACTGGCCGTACTGGTTGTCGATCGTCTGGATATCCATGCTGACACTCCTTTTGAATGCGAATGATATCAGGCATTTGCGGCGGAAATTCGGCGTGGCTGACGTTCCCGCCTATTTCCGCTTCGCCGCGTATTCCGCGCAGGCCTCGCCGAAGGCGTTGAACAGGCGCTCGCGGTCGGGGAAATGCGTGACCTCCCACTCAGGGTGCCATTGCACGGCGATGGCGAAGCTCTTCGCACCCTCGACGCGCACCGCCTCGATGGTGCCATCCGGCGCCATCCCCTCCACCACCAGGCCGGAGGCGAGCTGGTCGATGGCCTGGCCGTGCAGCGAGTTCACCTGGATCTCCGCCGCGCCGATCAGATGCGCCAACTCGCCGGTCAGCGAGACAGGGTGCTTGATGTCGAAGCGGTGCACCCCCTCGGGCGAGCGGTGGTCCATGCGGCCGGGGATATTGTGCACTTCCTGAAACAGCGTGCCGCCGAGCGCCACATTCAGCTCCTGCAGGCCACGGCAGATGCACAGGATCGGCATGCCCATATCCAACGCGGCGCGGATCATCGGCAGCGTGGTGGCGTCGCGCTCAGGGTCGTGCGCGTCCGGCGTCGCATCGAAATCCGCGCCATAGCGCATCGGCGACACGTTGGAGGGCGAACCGTTGAACATGATGCCGTCGATGCGCTCCAGCAGCGGCAGCATGGTCTCGCCCTCGGGCGGGATGAGGATGGGCATGGCGTTGGAAGCCGCCGTGAGCGCCGCGCCGTAGCGCGCCGGGGTGGCGTGCTGGATGTAGCCGGACACGAACTTGGTGCAGGCCGGAATGCCGATGAGATTGGGTCTGGACATGTTTTCTGTTCACTCCGCAGGGCTGAAGCTTAAGCTGGGGCGCCATAGCGCGGCAAGCAGCGCCAGCATGGCGCAACCCAGCATCGCAAAAGCCATGGGGCGGGCCGTGCCGTCGGCCAGCACGCCAACGGCGAGGCCCGAGATGGCGCCGCCGGTATACTGCATGGTGCCCAGCAAAGCGGAGGCACTGCCCGCATGCGCCTGATGGCGAGAGAACGCGCCGACCATGGCGCAGGGGGTGAGCAGGCCGAAGCCGATCTCGGCCGCCAGCAGCCCGGCGGCGATGGGCAACGCGCCCTGCGGATGCAGCGCCAGCGCCACCAGGTACAGCGTGGCGGCAAGCAGCACCGCCACGCTGAAGCTGATCACCGGCGCGATGCCAAAGCGGTTCACCAGCGCCGGGTTGAGCTGGCTGTAACCGATATAGGCGACGGAATTAACACCGAAGAGCGCCGCATAGCCCGCGCTGCTCCAGCCATATTCGCCGATGAAGATCTGCGGCGTGGCGGAGAGATAGGCGAACAGGCAGGCCGAGGTGGCGGCGCCGATGGCGGCATGGGTGAGAAAGGCGCGCTCGCGGAAAATCCCCCCGTAGCGGATGAGCGACGCCATGGCGCCGATGATGGTGCGGCGCTCGCGCGGCAGCGTGTCCGGCAGGAACCTCCAGGTGAGCGCCACCGCCGCCACGCCATACACGGCACAGACGGCGAAGATGACACGCCAGGAGCACCAGCCGACCATCACGGCGCCGAGCATCGGCGCGGTAATCGGCGCCACGCCCATCACCAGCATGAGCTTGGAGAACAGCTTCGCCGCCTGGGGGCCGTCGGCCAAGTCGCGCACCATGGCGCGGGGAATCACCGTTCCGGCCGAGGCGCCGAGCGCGCTGAGGAAACGGAACACCACCAGCGAGGCCACGCTCCAGCTCAGCCAGCAGCCAATGGAGGCAAGGGTGTAGAGCACCAGCCCGGCCAGCAGCGGCACCCGCCGGCCCAGCCGGTCGGAGAGCGCGCCCTGCGTCATCTGCCCGATGGCCAGCCCGATGAAATACGCCGCGAGCGAGTATTGCGGCGCCGCCGTATTGTGGAATTCCCGCGCGATCTCGGGGAAGGCCGGCAGGTACATATCGGTGGAAACCGGCCCGACGGCGATGAGAAACCCCAGCAGGAGCGGCAATTTGGCAGTGACGCGGCGGACCATTCGCAAGCTCTTTACCCACCCGGAGCGAGCCGGTTCAACCTGGAAAACTGCAACAGAGATTTACCGAAGCCAGCGCAGGACGGAGCCGCCGCTGCCCCATATGATTAACAATATTTTATCTATATTTTTATAACAAAAACTACAAAACGAAACGCACGGCTAACAAACGAAGCATTTCATCAATATCGTATTTATTTTTGCGTCTTTTCACTGATTTAGAAACGCTTATTCACAAGATCGTGTCGCTATAACCGTAAAAAGCACCTGAAATTTCGTCGTGAAATCCTGCATAGTCAAATCAAGCTCACCAAGCTTCATTACATGGCGTTCATGCAATCGCCGCCAACAGGGAGTGGTTTCTCATGTCGGATTCGATGAACGGCTCATTCAGCGCCCCTCAGGCGCATTCCGGCGTGTTCGTCCAGTCCCATCCGGCCTGGACTTTGGCTGCGCCCGAGGACTTCGCCCCGGTGGAAGCCATCAGCGCCGGACCCGGCGCCACAACCGGCTTCTGCACCGGCACCCTGATCGCCACGCCGTTTGGCCTCACGCCGGTCGAGGCGCTGCGCCAAGGCTGCCTCGTGACCACGCAGAGCGGCGCCAAGCCCGTGCTCTGGGTCGGGCACAGCCATATCTCCCTGCGCTTCGCCGATCCGCTGCACGACCTGCCCGTCCACATCGCCGCTGGCGCGCTGGGCGGCGGTCTGCCGCGGCGCGACCTGATGCTCGCTCCAGGCCACGCCGTGCTGCTCGACCGCATGCTGATCCCAGCCCGCGCCCTGGTGAATGGAAGCTCGATCCGCCAGGAAACGGCGCTGCCGGAGCGGTTCACCTATTACCACCTGGAGCTTGCTGGGCATGAGCTGCTCACGGCCGAGGGCGTGCCTGCCGAGAGCTTCGTCGATATCCTCGGCCAGGGCTGTTTCCACAACCAGGCGGAACGCGACCCGCGCCCGCCGGTGGAGGAGATGCCCTTCCCCCGCGCCCGCACCCGGCGGGACGTGCCCACCCCGCTGCGTGAGAGGCTCGGCCTCACCTAGCGCGACAGGCCGCAATCCGGTTTAAATTCCCGCGCCGTTGTTGTAGGCGTGCTGCATGACACGCACATCCGAACTCAGCCGCAAGACCTCCGAAACCGATATCCTGGTCCGGCTTGACCTGGACGGCACCGGCAAGACCGATATCGACACGGGGATCGGCTATTTCGACCATATGCTGAGCGCCTTCGGCCGGCACGGGCTGTTCGACCTGACCGTAAAGGCCAAGGGTGATCTGCATATCGACGCGCACCATACGGTTGAGGATGTCGGCATCGTGCTCGGCCAGGCCTTCGTCAACGCGCTGGGCGCCAAGCGTGGCATCCAGCGCTTCGGCCATGCCGTGGTGCCGATGGACGAGGCCCTGGTGGAAGCGGCGATGGACCTTTCCGGCCGGGCTTTCGTCGCCTGGAGCGTGAGCTTCGAGCGCCCGATGCTGGGGCAGATGGACACGCAGCTGGTGGAGGAATTCTTCCGCGCCCTGGCTGGCAACGGGCTGTTCAACCTGCATGTCATCCAGCGTGCCGGGCATAACGCGCACCATGTGGCGGAGGCGTCGTTCAAGGCCGTGGGCCGGGCGTTGCGCGCCGCCGTGGCCATCGAGCCGCGCACCGCCGGCGAGATTCCCTCGACCAAGGGCGTGATCTAGCCCCATGCTCGTCACCGTCATCGATTACCAGAGCGGAAATCTGGCCTCCGCGGCGCGGGGGCTCGCCCTCGCGGCTTCGCTGCGCGGCATCGCCGCCGATGTGCGCATCACCGCCGACCCGGACGTGGTGGCCAAGGCCGACCGCATCGTGCTGCCCGGCCAGGGCGCCTTCGCCGATTGCGCCCGTGGCCTGGCCAGCGTGGACGGGCTGGAGGAAGCTATGTTCCAGCGCGTGGCGCAGGGCGCGCCATTCTTCGGCATCTGCGTTGGCATGCAGCTGATGGCCGAGCGGGGGCTGGAGCATGGGGTCACCCAAGGCTTCGGTTGGGTCCAGGGCGAGATCGCGAAAATGGAAGTGGGCAATGCCCGCCTGCCGCATATGGGCTGGAACGAGCTGCGCTTCACCCCCGGCTCGCATCCGCTACTGGAGGGGCTGGTGCCTGGCGACCACGCCTATTTCGTGCATTCCTATGCTTTGCGCGGCGGCAGGGCTGACCAGATCATCGCCACTACCGATTATGAGGGCGATGTCGTCGCCATGGTCGCTACCGGCAACGTGGCGGGCACGCAGTTCCATTCCGAGAAGAGCCAGCAGGTCGGCCTACAGATTTTGGGGAATTTCCTCGCCTGGGAGCCTTGAGGCCAGCGCGAAGAGGGGAGGCAGAACAATGATCAAACGGACGATACTGGGTCTGACGCTGCTGGCGGTGCTCGCCTATGCCGGGATCTGCGCCTACCTGCTGCTCGACCAGAACCGTCTGCTCTATGTCGGGACGGCGCTGGCGCCGCATGACTCCCCCATCAACCTGCCGCCGCTGACGGACGGCACTGGCAAGCCCATCGGCTGGGTGGTGGAGCCCGCGGGCACGCCGCTGGGCACGGTGCTGTTCTTCCACGGCAACAACCAGCAGGCCTGGGAAGCCGCGCGCGATTACGGCCCCTTCTTCGCCGCGCATGGCTACCGCGCCGTGTTCCCAGAGTACCCGGGCTACGACATGCGGGCGGGCGAGACGCCGCGCCACGACAATGTGCTGGCCCAGGCGCGCGCCCTCGCGGCGCGGATGCGCCAAACCTACCCCGATGCGCCGCTCATCATCGCCGGCAACTCGCTGGGCGCCGGCATTGCCGCGCAAGCCGCCGCCGCGGGCAGTCCGGCGCGTGTGCTGTTGTTCGTGCCCTGGGACCGGATGAGCGCCGTCGCCGGCGAGCGCTACCCCTATGTGCCGGTGCGGCTGCTGCTTGATGCCGATGGCACGGATTACGATTCCTGCGCCGCGCTGAACCCGCTACGGGACAAGGTGTTCATCGTCTACGAGGCGCATGACGAGACCATCCCGGCGCATCACGCCCAGGCCCTGGCCGCGTGCCTGGGCCTGCCGCCGGACCGCGTCTTCGGCTTGGCCCAGGGCGGGCATGGCGACTGGGACAAGCAATTGCAGCAGCCGCAGTGGGATGCGCTGCTCGCGGCGCCATCAGGCGGACCGAATGACTTGATTACGCGCGGAGATAGCGCCAAGACGCAACCGTGAACCACGCTCTGCTCCGCCCCACTTCGCTGGTCGCTGAACGCCTCGAACGCTTCGAGGACGAGGCAGACCTGCACGCCCTGTCGGAAGCGGCGACAGCGGCGATTCTGGATGGCGGTGGCTTCGGCTGGCTCAAGCCGCCCAAGGCGGCGGCGGTGGAGCAATATTACCGCGGCGTGCTGCTGGTGCCCGAGCGCGAGCTGATCGTGGGCCGCATGGACGGCACCATCTACGGCGCGGCGCAACTGCAGAAACCCTCGCGCAATAACGAGGCGCAGGCCTTCGCCGTGCAGCTGATGCACCAATTCGTAGCACCCTATGCGCGCGGCCACGGGCTGGCGCGGCTGATCCTGCGCAAGGCCGAAGAGCGGGCGCGCGCCCTCGGCTTCTCCGTGCTCAACCTGGATGTGCGCGACACGCAGAAAGGCGCGATTTCGCTTTACGAATCGGAAGGCTTCATCCGCTGGGGCACCCACCCCGCGTATGCGCGAATCAAAGGGGCGATCGTGCCCGGGCATTTTTACTATAAGCTCCTGAAATGAAACTCACTCTGTACCCGGCGATCGACCTTAAGGACGGCAACTGCGTGCGCCTGCTGCGCGGCGAGATGGACCAGGCGACGGTGTTCGGCACCGACCCGGGCGCGCAGGCGGCCGCCTGGCAGCAGGCCGGCTTCTCCTGGGTGCATGTGGTGGACCTCAACGGCGCCTTCGCCGGCAAAACGGTGAACGAGGACGCCGTGAAATCGATCCTGGCGAATGTCACCATCCCGGTGCAGCTCGGCGGCGGCATCCGCGACATCGCCGGGGTGGAACGCTGGCTGGATGCTGGCATCGCGCGCGTCATCCTGGGCAGCGCCGCGGCCAAGAACCCGGAACTGGTGCGCGAGGCCGCGAAAAAATTCCCCGGCCGGGTGGTGGTGGGCATCGACGCCAAGGGCGGCATGGTGGCCACCGAAGGCTGGGCCGAAACCTCCGACATTCCCGCCCCGGAACTGGCCAAGCGCTTTGAGGATGCGGGTATCGCCGCCATCATCTATACCGATATCGCGCGCGACGGCATGAAGACCGGGCTGAACCTCACCGAGACCAAGGCCCTGGCCAAGGCCGTGAACATCCCCATCATTGCCTCGGGCGGCGTGGCCAGCGTGGCCGACATCGTTGCCCTCAGGGCGGCGGCGGTCACCCAGCCCAACCTGAACGGCTCTATCCTCGGCCGCGCGCTGTACGATGGCTCGCTCTCCCCGGCGGAGGCCCTGGCCGCATGCTGAAGCTCCGCGTCATCCCCTGCCTGGACGTGAAGGATGGCCGCGTCGTCAAAGGCGTGAACTTCGTTTCGCTGCGCGATGCCGGGGACCCGGTGGAGCAGGCCGTGGTGTACGACGCCGCCGGCGCGGATGAGCTGACCTTCCTCGACATCACCGCCAGCTCGGACAACCGCGACACCATCCTCGATGTCGTGCGCCGCACGGCGGAGAAGGTGTTCCTGCCGCTCACCGTCGGCGGCGGCATCCGCTCTGTGGCGGATATGCGCCGCCTGCTGCTGGCCGGGGCGGATAAATGCAGCATCAACTCCGCCGCCATCTCCCGCCCGGAGCTGGTGCAGGAAGCGGCGGAGAAATTCGGCAGCCAATGCGTGGTTGTGGCCATCGACGCGCGGCAGAGCGCGCCCGGAAAGTGGGACGTGTTCTCCCATGGCGGGCGCACGAATACAGGGCTGGACGTGCTGGACTGGGCGAAACGCATGGAGAGCCTGGGTGCCGGCGAGATCCTGCTCACCTCCATGGACCGCGACGGCACCGGCAAGGGCTTCGACCTTGAGCTGCTGCGGGCCGTGTGCAGCGCCGTCCGCCTGCCCGTCATCGCCTCGGGCGGGGTGGGCGAGCTGAAGCATTTCGTCGAGGGCGCACAGGCGGGGGCCACCGGGCTGCTCGCCGCCAGCGTGTTTCATTTTGGCCAATTCACCATCGCCCAGGTGAAAGCGGCTTTAACACAAGCGCACTTGCCGGTCCGCCAGCCCCGGGCGATACTGCCGGCTCAAGGAGTCTAACGCCCGCCATGGCTAAAAAAGTCGCAAAATCACCCGAGACCGCACCGAAGGACAAGGCCGCGGCGGCGACGTCTAAAGCGAAGAACGGCACCGCTCCCGCCCGCCGGGAGGTGACTGTGCCGCCGCCGTTTCACGCCCCGGATGCGCGGGTGCTGGACCGGTTGTGGGCCACCGTGCTCTCACGCAAGGACGCCGACCCCAACCAGAGCCATTCCGCTCGGCTGCTCTCCCGCGGCACCGAGAAGGTGGCGCAGAAATTCGGCGAGGAAGCCGTGGAATGCGTCATCGAGGCGGTGGCCGGCAAGACCACGGCGCTGATCGGTGAGAGCGCGGACGTGCTCTACCACCTGCTGGTGCTGTGGGTTGATGCCGGGCTGCGCCCCGAGCAGATCTGGGCAGAGTTGGCCCGGCGCGAGGGCATGAGCGGCATCGCCGAAAAGGCGGCGCGCAAGCCGCTGATGGTCGGTTTCCCCACCAAGAAGATCCCGTAAGGAAGCCCCCGCCATGGCCTATGATGACAGCAACATCTTCGCCAAGATCCTGCGCGGCGAGATCCCCTGCAAGAAGCTCTACGAGGACGACTACGCCCTCGCCTTCCCCGACATCCACCCCCAGGCGCCGACGCATGTGCTGGTGGTGCCGAAGGGCAGGTACGTCTCCCTCGCCGATTTCGGTGCCACGGCCAGCCCGGAGGAGATCACCGGCTTCTGGCGCGCCGTCAGCCATGTGGCCAAACAGCTCGGCGTGGAAGAGAGCGGCTACCGGCTGATCTGCAATGCCGGGCCGGACAGCCACCAGGAAGTGCCGCATTTCCACGCCCATATCCTGGGCGGCCGGGCGCTCGGGCATTTGCTGGCTCCCGGCTGATGAAGAAGGGCTCCGCATTCGAGGTCTTCCGGGCATTCCTCGTCCTGGGCATCACCTCGTTCGGGGGGCCGGTCGCGCATCTCGGCTATTTCCGCAAGGAATTCGTGGAAAAACGGGGCTGGATGAGTACCGAGGATTACGGCGCGCTGCTGGCCCTGTGCCAGTTTCTGCCGGGCCCCGCCTCATCCCAGACCGGCTTCTGCATCGGGCTGAACCGCGCCGGCCTGCCCGGCGGGCTCGCCGCCTGGGTGGGCTTCACCCTGCCCTCCGCCCTGCTGATGACCGCGATCGCGCATTATATCGCGGTGTTCCAGAGCAACAGCCTGCTGCATGGCGTGTTGCACGGGCTGCAGCTGGCGGCCGTGGCCGTGGTGGCGCAGGCCGTTTGGTTGATGGCACAGAGCCTCTGCCCGGATACGCCGCGCCGCGCCCTGGCGCTGCTGGCCACCGCCATCCTGACCATCGTGCCGGATACCGGCGGGCAGGTGCTGATCCTGGTCATTGGCGGCGTCATCGGCTGGCTGGCGCTGGATGAGTCCGGGCTGGTGCAGCACCGGGAAAAGCGCCGCCTGGCCCGCGAGTTGGAGGATGCCGGGCGCGAGCTGCGGCTGCACTTCCCCGCCTTGCTCTGCCTAGCGCTGTTCGGCATCCTGTTGCTGGCGGCGTTTCTCGCGCCCAGTTCCGGACCATGGGCGGTGGCCGGGGCGTTCTACCGCGCCGGGGCGCTGGTATTTGGCGGCGGGCATGTGGTGCTGCCGCTGCTGCGCGACGCCGTGCTGGTGCCCGGCTGGGTCTCTCCGCAAATATTCCTGGCTGGCTACGGCGCAGCCCAGGCCATGCCGGGGCCGCTCTTCACGGTGGCCTCCTTCCTCGGCGCCGTCACCGCCGGGTATCAGGGTGCTGCCATCGCCACGGCGGCGATCTTCCTGCCCGGCCTGCTGATTGTTTCCGGCACCCTGCCCTACTGGCAGCAGCTGCGCAGCCGCCCGCATATCGCGGCGGTGATGAAAGGGCTGAACGCCGCGGTGGTCGGATTGCTCGGCGCCGCTTTCGTCAGTCTGCTGACGCTGAGCACCATCCAGAGCCCGTGGGACCTGCCCGTGGCGGCCGGGGCGCTGATGCTGCTCACCGCCGGGCGGGCAAAGCCGATCCTGGTTGTCGCCTTCTGCGCTGCCGCTGGGGCGGTGGTCTGACCCTAGAGCCTGACATGGTTCAGCCTGATACGATCGCACTCTAAGCGGTTACGCCGAGAACTGGATGACCTCGCGCACCAGCGGGTAGATCTCGTTCTGCCAGCGCCGGCCAGAGAACACGCCATAATGGCCGACGCCTGTCTGCATATGGTGACGCTTGAGCGCCGGGCTCAGGCCCGAGCAAAGGTCGAGCGCCGCCGAGGTCTGGCCCAGTCCGCAAATATCGTCGCGCTCGCCCTCGACGGTGAAGACGAAGGTCTTCTTGATCGCCTCCGGCTTTACCCGCCGGCCATGGTAATGCAGCTGGCCGGTGGCAAGCTCATGCTTCATGAAGATGCGCTCCACCGTCTCCAGGTAGAACTCCGCGGGCAGGTCCATCACCGCCAGGTACTCGTCGTAGAAATCGCGGTGCATGTCGGCGGCTTCGTAGTCCTCGGTCGCCAGCGAGCGGAACTGGCGGAGATGCGCGCCGATATGCTTGTCCAGGTTCATCGAGACGAAGGCGGTGAGCTGCATGAAGCCAGGGTAGACGTGCCGCCCCGCCCCTTTGTAGCGCCATGGCACGACGGCGATCATCTTCTCCTCGAACCAGGCAATATCCTTGCTCTCGGCCAGCCGGTCGACACGGGTGGGGTTGCGGCGGGTATCGATCGGCCCGGCCATCAGCGTCATGGTGCGCGGGGTGGCGGGGTTGTGATCCTCCGCCATGATCGACACCGCGGCAAGCACCGCCACGGCGGGCTGGCACACGCCGACGACATGGCTGCGCGGCCCGAGCTGCTCAAGGAACTTGATGACGTGCTCGATATACTCGTCGAAGCCGAAGCGCCCGGCGGAAAGCGGAATATCCCGCGCGTTGTGCCAATCGGTAATGTACACGTCATGGTCGCGCAGCAGCGTCTCCACCGTGTTACGCAGCAGCGTGGAGAAATGCCCAGAGAGCGGCGCCACCACCAGCACCTTGGGCTGCGGGCGGTCGGAGTCCTTCTTGAAGTGCAGCAGGGTGCCGAAGGGGGTGGAGAACGCCGCCTCTTCGCGTACCGCCACCTCCTCATTGCCGACGAGGATATGTTTGAACCCGAAATGAGGCCGGTTATGTGTGGTGCCTGCGTTGCCAAACACCTCCAGCGCTGCGCCAAAATGGCGCAGAAAGACCCCGTAAGGCGTGCGGGGGGTTACCACACGGAGCAGTCGACTGGTGTTCCGCGCCATTTTACGCCACGGGTCCAAAATATCGACTTGCGCCTGATAAAGGTGGTAAATCATATTACTTCACTAACCCCAAAGCGGTGTCTTCGCGTTAATGGGCTTGAAACCCATTGTATGCCGGAGTCCACATTGTTAATCATGGGTACAAACGGATAAAAAGGAAAGAGCGAACATGGCTGAGGCGACTCTGCTGATTAGCAGCAAGAACTACTCCTCCTGGTCGCTGCGCGGTTTTCTGCTGGCCAAGCTTTCCGGCCTGTCCTTCACGGAAGAACGCGTCTCCCCGGACGATCCGCGCGCCCGCGAGGAATTGCTGATGCGCACATCCTCCATCCTCGTGCCCTGCCTGATCCATGGCGAGGTGAGCGTGTGGGACACGATCGCCATTGCCGAATACCTCAACGAGCTGCTCCCCGAGGCGCGGATGCTGCCTGAGGAGAAGGTGGCGCGGGCGCGGGCGCGCTCCATCTCGGGCGAGATGCATTCCGGCTTCGCGGCACTTCGCTCCTCGCTGCCGATGAATTTGCGCTTCCGCAAGCCCGGCTTCACCGTGTGGTCCTCCGCCCAGGCGGATATCGACCGCATCACCTCGATCTGGCGCGACTGCCTGAACACCTGGAAGGGTCCCTTCCTGTTTGGCCGCATGCCTACCATCGCCGACTGCATGTATGCCCCCGTGGTCACGCGCTTTCTTTCCTATGACGTGAATGTCGGACCGCTCTGCCAGGAATATTGCGATACCATCCTCTCCTGGTCGCCGATGAAGGAATGGATTGCCGACGCCAAGGAAGAGCCGCAGGAAATCATCGAACTCGACCTGGATTTCTGATCACGCCCTGGGGACTGCCCCAGACCGTTTACATATCGGCATAAAAAGGGGCCCTTTGATGGCCCCTTTTCTGTAAGGACAACACAAATCCGCCGCAAAGCCGGGCGGATCATTTCCACGGCGTGGGCGGAGGCACCGCGCATGGGGCTTCGGATTCCACCGTGCCAAACGCGGCGGGCGAGGTGATCTCCAGATATTCCATGTCCGGCGAGTAATCGAACAGGTAGTGGACGATGCCGGGCTGCTGGTGAACGCAGTCTCCGGCCTCCACCAGATGCTCCTTGTCCCCGTACATGAACCGGGCCCAGCCCTTGGTCATGAACACGATATGGAAATCGGCGATGTGCCGGTGCCAGCCCGTGCCCTTTTCGGGTGGGAAGTCAGGATTGGCCTTCACCAACTGGGCGATCACCCGCCCCCCCGTGGCATCGGCCACGCCAAGGTCGCGGTAGAGGAAGAAGCTGCGCAGCCCATCCGTGCGCCAGGGCGTGTCTCCGGGCTTCACATGGGAAAACTTATTGACGACTATATTGTCCAGCATCGGACTCACTCCATCTGCAATGGGTGAGAGATAATTCTGGCATACTTCAAGGCAAGAGCGCCAGAAATTTCCGCGGCGCACAATTTCGGCGCGCAACTCCGGCTAGATTCTAGTCATCACCCCGCTCAGCCCGGACCAGCACCTCGCGCTTGCCGACATGGTTGGCCGGGCTGACGATGCCGTCCTTCTCCATCTGCTCGATGAGCTTGGCGGCGCGGTTGTAGCCGATGGTCAGGCAGCGCTGCAGGTAGGAGGTGCTGGCCTTGCGGTCCCGCGCCACGATTGCCACCGCCTGGTCGTACAGCGCGTTCTCGGAACTGGTGTTGCCGCCCACGGCGCCGGCCGGCATGGCGGGCCCGTCCTCGTCCTCGACAGGCTCGGTCACCTCGTCGAGATAGGCGGGCTCGCCCTGCTCGCGCAGGTACTCCACCACAGCCTCCACCTCCTGGTCGGAGACGAAGGGCCCATGCACGCGGGTGATGCGCCCGCCACCCTGCATGTAGAGCAAATCGCCCTGGCCCAGCAGCTGCTCCGCCCCCTGCTCACCCAGGATGGTGCGGCTGTCGAACTTCGAGATCACCTGGAAGGAGATGCGGGTGGGGAAATTGGCCTTGATGGTGCCGGTGATCACGTCCACCGAGGGGCGCTGGGTGGCCATGATCACATGGATGCCCGCCGCGCGAGCCTTCTGCGCCAGGCGCTGCACGCAGACCTCGATCTCCTTGCCCGCCACCAGCATGAGGTCGGCCATCTCGTCGATGAACACGACGATGAAGGGCAGCGGCTCCAGCGCCAAGGGCTGCTCCTCGAATACCGGCCTGCCGGTCTCGGAGTCGAAGCCCGTCTGCACCCGGCGGGTGACGACCTCGCCGCGCGCCCGGGCCTCGTTTACCCGGTCGTTGTATCCGGCAATGTTGCGCACCGCGAGCTGGCTCATGGCGCGGTAGCGCCGGTCCATCTCGCGCACCACCCATTTTAGCGCCGCCACGGCTTTCGGCGGCTCCGTCACCACCGGGGTGAGCAAATGGGGAATGCCGTCATAGACGGACAGTTCGAGGATCTTGGGATCGATCAGGATGAGGCGGCACTGCTCGGGCGAGAGCCGGTAGAGCAGGCTGATGATCATCGCGTTCACGCCCACCGACTTGCCGGAGCCGGTGGTGCCGGCGATCAGCAGATGCGGCATGCGGGCGAGGTCGGCGACGACCGGGGCGCCGGAGATATCCTTGCCCAGAGCCAGGGAGAGCGCGCCGTGCTGGGTCTCCCACAGGGAGCTGCCCAACAGCTCGGAGAGATACACGGTCTCGCGCTTGGCGTTTGGAACCTCGATGCCGATGACATTGCGCCCGGCAACCGTGGCGATGCGCACGGCGATGACGGAGAGCGAGCGGGCGATATCCTCGGCCAGGCCGACGACGCGGGCGGAGCGGATGCCGGGGGCGGGTTCCAGCTCGTACAGCGTCACCACCGGGCCGGGGCGGATTTCCACAATTTTGCCCTGCACGCCATAGTCTTGCAGCACGGTCTCGAGCAGGCGGGCATTGCCCTGCAGCGCCTCCTCGGAAGGGCCGGTGCCAGCGCGCTGCGGCGCCGGGCGCAGCAGGTCGAGCGAAGGCAGGGTCCAGCCCATCTCCGGCAGCGGCAGGCGCTCCTGCCGCGGCGCCGGGAGCGGGACGGGGTTGGGCTTCACTGTGGGCTTCACCGTAAGCTTGGCCTGCGGCGCAGGCGCAGGCGCCACGGCGACAGGCCGCATCGGCGCGGCGAAGCCGGAGTCATCGTCATCCTCGTCCTGCGGCGCCGGAACCCAGGCGCTGCGCGGCATGGCCTGCTGCTCGGCCGTGGTCTGCAGCACGCTGAGCCAGGAGGAGACGGCCTCCGCCCCGCGCCGCCCCTGCTGGACCGAGGCCGCTGCGGCACGGGCGGCATGCTGCCCGCCGGCACGCCATTCACCGGGGCTGATGCCGAGCGCGTAACCGAAGCAGGCGAGCCCGAGGATAAGGGTAACCCCCATGACGATGCCGGCGAGCATATGCCCGGTGCTGGCATGGCTGATGAGGCCGGCGACGATTCCGCCCACGGCGCCGCCAAGCCCCGCCGGGACGGGCCAGGCGGTTTGCGGACCGGGAATCACCGCCAGCGCCAAGGCCAAAGCAGTGGCGGCCAGCGGCATCGCCAAGCCGCCCAGCACGAATCGGGTTTTCACGCGGCCGACGCCGCCGCGCGCGCCGAGCCGGTAGGCCCAGGCGAGCAGGACGAGCGGCGGGATGCAGCCCGCCACGCCGAAGCCCTGCAACAGCAGATCGGCCAGCAAGGCCCCGGGCGGCCCGGCGAGATTGGTGGTCGATGCGCCGCTGGCGGTGTCGAAGGACGGGTCGGCGGGATTGTAGGTGCCAATGGCCAGCAGCAGGACGAGCGCCACCAGGGCCAGAAAGAGCCCCATAAGCTCGGCCATGCGCCGGCGCAGCTGCGCCCGCATCGCCGGAGAGATTAACCGCTGCGCCCCAAGATCAACCGCCATGACTCCGATTATAAGCGGTAAGGGCTGATTCTGAAAGTTTTTCTTAGCTCCGCCTCACGCCGCAATCGCTGGCGGGATGCGCCATCCCCAATGCCGAGCGCGATGACCCAATGCAGGGTCACCGCCGCGGCGCCGTAGTGTGGGTTTACGTGCTACTGCACGAACGCGGCGCTGATGGTCAGCGTCACATCATCGCCGATCAGCGGCACGTAGGTCTTCTGGTTGAAGTCCGAGCGCTTGATCTCGCCACTCGCATTGAAACCAATCGTGTACTGCTTGGTGAGCGGGTTGATGCCCGAGGCGTTGAAGCTCACCTTCAGCGTCTCCGGCTTGGTCACGCCGTGGAAGGTCAGCTCGCCGGTAACCAGCGCGGTGTCCTTGCCGGTGCGCAGCACTTTCTCCGACTTGAACTCGATGGTCGGATACTTGGCAGTATCGAACCACTCGGGGGAGTTCAGCTCACCATCCAGCTTGGTGTTGGTGGTGCTCACGGTGTTGGCCGGGATGATGATGTCGAAGCTGGCATTGGCGAGCTTGGCCGGGTCCAGCGTCAGGCTGCCGGAAACGCCGGTGAAATCGCCGTACCAGGTGGTGAAGCCCATGTGCGAGACCGCGAACAGCATGCGGGTATGGCTGGGCTCGACCTGATAGGTGCCGGGCTTCACATGCGCCGGATTGGTGTCCGGCGCGGTGGCGGCCTGCGCCAGGGCCGCCGCGGGGGCGGCGGCAAGGGCCAGCGCAAGAAGCGTGGATTTCATATGCTGCGATCCTTTACGCGAGGGCGGCGATGGCGGCCTCGGCATTGGCCAGGGCGCGGGGCTTGAGATCCGGCACAGCCACGCCCTCGGCGCGGACCACGCTGACATCGGTCAGGCCGATGAAGTTCAGCGCCGCGATCAGATGCGATTCCTGGTGCTCGATGGCAGCACCCGGGTTGCCCGGCGTGTACAGCCCGCCGCGCGAGGAGGCGATGATCACCTTCTTGCCCGCCGGCACCAGGCCGACCGGCGCACCGTTCTCGCCGTACTTGAAGGTCTTGCCGGTGACCAGGATACGGTCGATCCAGGCCTTCAGCTGGCTGGGGACGCCGAAATTATACATCGGCGCGCCGATGACGATGACGTCGGACGCGAACAGCGTGTCGAGGAAGGACGCGCCGGTGGCGATATCCGCTTGGGTGGCGGTATCCGCCGGCGGGTGGCCGAACAGTGCGCCGATATGCGCGGGCGAGAGATGGTCGACCGGCGTGGCGGCGAGGTCGAGATAGGTGACCTCCAGCCCCGGATGCAGGGCGGCCTCGCGGGCGACGATGCCGGCGGTGAGCTGGCGGGAAACGGAATTTTCGCCCAGCACGGACGAATCGATATGCCAAAGCTTCATCAGGAAACACTCCAAGTAAACGCCGGTTCTGGCGCGACGGTGCTTCATTAAAGCTCCCCAAACACTCAAAGAAGCCTATATATTAATATGGATACCATCTGTTTTGCCGATAGGACTGCCCCATGCTCGAAGGCGTGACCCTGGACCAGCTGCGCATGTTCATCGCCGCGGCGGAGATGCAGAGCTTTTCCGCCGCCGGGCGGAGCCTGCACCGCGCGCAATCGGTGATCAGCCAGGCCATCGCGAATCTCGAGGCACAGCTCGGGGTGACCCTGTTCACGCGCGAGGGACGGTACCTGGAACTCACCGAGCCGGGAAAGCTGCTGCTGACCGATGCCCGGGCGGTGACCGGCAGCTTGGCGGCGCTGAAGGCGCGGGCGAAGGGCATGGCAGAAGGGCTGGAGCCGGAACTTTCGGTCGCCATCGACGTGATGTTCCCCATGGACGTACTCACCCGTGCCGCCGCCGCCTTTGGCGAGCTTTTCCCCGTAACGCCGCTGCGGCTCTACGTGGAGGCGCTGGGCGGCGTGGCCAAGGCGGTGCTGGACCAGCAATGCGGGATCGGCATCATGGGCTCGCTGCCGCTCAGCTCAACCGCGCTGGTCACGGAACGGCTGCTGCCGGTGCAGATCATCTTTGTCGCGGCGCCCGGCCATCCGCTGGCCCGAATCGAGGGTGGGATAACCGGGGAGGAGCTGGCCCGGCACATCCAGCTCGTGCTCACCGACCGCACGGATCTCTCGAAGGGGCGGGAATTCAGCGTGATGTCCCCGCGCAGTTGGCGGCTGGCGGATATGGGGGCGAAGCACGCCTTTTTGCTCGCCGGGCTGGGCTGGGGCGGCATGCCGCTGGAGATGGTGGCGCGGGATCTGCGCGAGGGCGCGCTGGTCGAACTCAAGCTGCTGGACGCGCCGCCACGGGTGCAAATGGCGATGTCCGCCGCCTATCGCGCCGACGCCCCGCCAGGGCCGGCCGGGCGCTGGTTCGTCGAGCAGCTGAAGCACCATGCCGGGGCCGTGGCAGCCTCAGCCTGAACCTACATCGCGGCCAGGGCCGAGCTGTCAGGCACGTAGGTCCTCAGATAGTCCTCGATCTGGCGGATATCCTCATCCATCGCCGCTGCGGCGACGTAACCATCCGGCCGGCCCAGCCAGACCGTGCGCCGGCTGATCGCCGCACGCAGCGTGGGTTCCAGCAAGCCGGCGAACTCCCGCTGCAACTCCCGCACGGCCGGGCTGGGTGCTGCAAACAACGCGAAGCGGGGCGAATCCCCTGCCCCCAGTGGCGGTTCGTCCGCGCGGGGCGGCAGGCGCTCGCCAGGCGCCGGGCCGAGCGGTCCCCGGTCGTTGGTACCGTTGATCGGGCTGTTGCGGTAGCTGTGCGAAACCTCCGCCACGCGCTCCGCCATGGCCTTGCGCGCCGGCTCCAGGCCGAAGAGCACATTGCCGAGCAGGTTGCGGGCGAACTGGATGGTCGGGTTCTTCAGCATCGCCACGGCGGCGGCGTGGCTGAGATTGGAGACGACCATATCCGCCACGGCATGACGCTCGGCATTGTAGCTGTCCAGCAGCACCTCCGTGTTGGCAACGCCGCGGTACACCAGAGCCAGCTTCCAGGACAGGTTGACGGCATCGTGGATGCCCATGTTCAGCCCCTGCGCGCCAACCGGGTTGTGCAGATGCGCGGCGTCCCCTGCCAGGAACACGCGCCCGGCGCGGTAGCTGGACATGTTGCGCTCATGGATGCGGAAGGCGGAGAGCCAGACCGGGTCGGACACGGTGATGCCGCCCGGGCCGCGCGCATCCACCAGCGCCTGCACCTGCGCCAGCGTCGGCTGTTCCGGGCGCTCGCCCTGCACGTCGTGCAGATCGGCGATCACGCGGTAATGCCCCGAGGGCAGCGGGAAGATGCCCAGGAACCCGTCCTCGTGCCAGAAGGAGCTCAGCTCCGTCGGCGCCGAGCTGAAGCCGTCCACCTGCACATCGGCCAGCAGCCAGTCGCTCTGCTGCGCCGGGCCGGAGGAGGACAGGCCCAGGCTCCTGCGCACGAAGCTTCCGCCGCCATCGCAACCGATGAGATAGGGGGATTGTACGGTTTCTTCCTTGCCGTCGGCGTGGCGCAGCGTGGCGGTCACATAATCCGGGCCATTGATGAAACCGGTGATCTCCGTGCCGAACTCGACATTACCGCCAAGCCGGGAGAGATGCGCGGTGAGGACGCGCTCAGTCTCCGCCTGCGGCAGCATCAGCGCGTAGGGGTGGGTGCTGTCGATGTCCGAAAGCTCGATGCGGCCGATACGCTTAGGCCCGGCCAGCACGTTCACCGCCTCGATCTTCTGCCCCGCGGCCAGAAGCTCGCCGCCAACCCCGTCACGATCGAGTAGCTCGAGCGTGCGCGTCCAGAGAAACAGCGCGCGGGACTGGCCGGATGGCTTCGCGGCCTTGTCGATGATGCGCACCGGCACGCCGTAGCGGCGCAGCGCGGACGCCATGCACAACCCCACGGGGCCAGCCCCAACAACAAGAATTCCCCCGCTCATCGGCACCTCCGGCCCTTTCCCACGCACAACTTTTACTCCTCTGCGCGACCAAGGGAGTCTTGTCCTTGACGCAAATCAAGGTGGTTTCTTTGGGGTGAGGCTGTTGTGGGTGGATTTAAGTCAGTCCGGTTTCGTGTAGAGTTTCGTACGCCTGCGGCGCCCGAAACTCTACTCGGCAGCAGACCGAGACGGAAGTTGAAGACAAAATGTACGAGACTGTCGCGCGAATGCCGGTTGGGCAGCGCATGGATCCGACGTCTGTGAACCCGGGCCACGTGTCGGATATTTTGAAAAATTGGAGCAATGCCGACTCCAGGGCACGCCGCGTCCGACATGACGCGGAGGTCGCGGGTCCCTCGACCAGCACGCCTATCACATCTTGCGGGCCAATCGAGATCGTTGCAGCGCCCAGGTCAAAGAGTTATATATCTGCCCTGGCAAACTCATCAACTGGAAAATTCCGGATGAGACCTTTTCTGAGTTTTGGAGCGGCGCTCGGGTTGTTGCTGTTTTTCTGCGCTAGCGCAGCGGCAAGTAACCTTTGGGTTACGATAGAAGGCGTCGCGTCATCAAAGGGCACGCTAATGGTCGGGCTCTACGACAGCGAAGAAAATTTTCGCACAGCGATTGCGAATGCCGGGAAGGAGGGATTGCTGAACGACCCCTCGCGGCTTGTTGGAATTGCCATGAGAGCCATTGCCGGAACGCAAAGCGTGGTCTTTACCAACCTCAAGCCCGGCCCCTATGCCGTCATCGTGTTCCAGGACGCGAACGACACTGGCAAGCTCACCGAAAACTGGTTGGGGGTGCCGACGGAGGGTTACGGATTCAGCAATAACGCGGAAGGCTTCTTGTCGGCGCCTTCCTTCGAGAATGCGGCCGTTTTACTAGGTAATAGCGACCTATCAATCGTCATAACGCTCAAGTATCCAAAGTAAAAGCCGAGCGATATGAATTGCTGCTGGACAGCAGTGCGCTGAAACAGCCAGTCAAGGGAGAAACCTTAAAATAATGATGCTATGCTTAGCGAAGCAGCAACACGAGGATAATGATTAGCAGGATCAGACCGAGACCACCGCCCCCATATCCTATATGGGATGGCACGTAGCCGGTGTATCCACCAAAAAAACGAGATCAGAACAAGCACGAGGACAACGATAAGTAGGACCTGTAACATTTTTCATTTCCTTCCTTTTTTGTTTTTTAGGCTGTTCTGCATAAAGCTTGCGCTGTACCGTCAATTCGACGGCGGATTACATTGGAACGTGACGGTTTTGGTTCCATCCGCATTGGTCGTGATGTTGGAATTCACCTGCGATGATCCTTTATTCATGCAGTAGGTTTGGGCATTGCGTGAGGCGTTCAACAACTCTGTATCGCTCCCATAGGTATAGGTAAGATTGGGATTAACCGGCACTTGCGAGGTCGCTTGCGTCGTTGGCGGCACACATTGGAAGACAACATCGTTGCCACCATGCGGATCTGGTGTGAAATTTGTCGCCTGCGGGAGACCTCGATACTGGCTGCAGTATGTCGTCGCGCTCTGATCAACCTGAAGCAATTCCTGATCGTTGTGGTATTTGTAGGTAACGCTCGGATTGCTCGACTGGACCTGCTCCGGCGACGTAGAAGGCTGTGCACAGGAGGCCAGCAGCAGGGCTAGGAGTGCTGCGGCCATTCGAATATGCACTTGCACAAAACGGCAGGATTCTTGAATCATTTGAAGAACTCCTTTAGTTTGGCATGTTCAGAGACATTACTCGGCACATGCCACCGCCATCTCAGCGGCTTGTGCCGCCCAGTAGCTCTGGCTGTCGCATTCCTGCTGGTGAAAATTTTTTGCTTACGCTAACCGTGGTTGGCAGGAGAATTTTCCGCTCTAGCCCTTGTATAAATCTAATAGAAATCACAAATGTTTACAAAGATATTCGCCGTTAATTTACCGGAGCCAAAAAAGGGAATAAGCTGATCTAAAGATTAGCGAATTGATCTTGATCAGTCCTGGACGACCAGACCGACAGTTGCGAGGTTGGAAGTTACTTAATTTACATGAAATGATTACCTGACTTGGCGTAAATTGAAGACGATTTATCAAAAATCTCACAATCAAGAAAATTTTGATCTTTTGTTTTGTTTTACGTTGTGTTGTTGAGGGAGATTAAAATGTCGAAATCATTTCGGTTGGCCTTTACATTGGCAGCCCTGCTCGGTGCAGCGCCGTTGATAACGGCGTGCCATACAACTGCCGGCTTTGGCCAAGATGTGTCGCAGGGGGGGCATGCGTTGTCCAACAGTGCAAATAAGAATGCACCCACCAGTCCATCCCCTTGACCCCTGAGCCAGAACACCCGGCATTTCCTATTTGGAAATGCCGGGTGAATGGGCAGTCGGGAGTTTCGTCTTGTTTTATATCCTGGCCGCTTACCTCTTGCTGGCCGCCTCGCTTATCTCAGTTGCCGATTACGGCTAAGCGCCGAGGCAAATGCCGGTGGCCTGAATACGCTGAGTTACTTATGGTATTCTGCCGTAGTCGGCGGGTTTTGCGTGTGCGGATTCTTCCGCCAGATCACCACGCATCGTGCGCGCAGCAAATTACGCAGCATCCGACTACCCACAAACGGGAATGGACGCGTTGCTGTCGGCACTGGGCGACGCTGAAGCTCCGCTCCTGAGATCACTGCCAGGGCCGGCCTATGCCCGACTTGGTAAAGGTTTTCGGATGCCGCCCTGCGCCAGCTGCGCCTGCGCCGAGGCCAGGGCGGCGCGGGCCGCGCCGCCCTGGCAGCCAGCAACACGGGCTTACGCTTCAGCTTCATGGAGTATGCCTCCTAGCCTTCCGGATAACCGGATCACTCAGGCCGTACATTGACCATGATCAAGCGCTTTAGCCCGGGGCGCTTGACGGCTACGGCCCTTGCGTGCCTCCCTCCCCCCCATGCCTACCAAGCCCGCCGCGCGCTGATGCCCACCCCCCTGCCCCTTCTGACCGATGCGCCGGACTGGCGGGAATGCCCGCATTGCGGACAACTCAGCCACGTGGGGCCGCGCCGCGCCGGCATGGTGGCGGAATGCCCGCGCTGCGGCGAGGTGCTATGGCACATGCGCCAGGCTGGAGCGAACTTTACCCTCGCCTGCGCTTTGGCGGCGCTGGTGTTCTATCTGTTCGCGCTGACCGCCCCGTTTCTGGAAATCAATGCCTATGGGAGGTTCGCGCTGGCGCGGCTGGATACCGGCCCGGAGCAACTGCTGGCCCAGGGCTGGGGGCTGGTGGCGGCGGCGGTGTTCACCGTGACCCTGCTCGGCCCGGCGGCCAAGCTCGCCATTCTGCTAGTCACCTTGGGCGGGCAAAGCTGGCTGCCGCCGCGCGCGCTGAAAACCCTGTTCCGCTGGTACAAGCCGGTCTCCCCATGGGCGATGATCGACGTCTACCTGCTTGGCTTCCTCGTCGCCTATACGCGCCTTACCGGCATGGCCGAGGTGCATCTGGACACCGCTCTCTACGCGCTGATCGGCTACATGCTGGCCATGGCCGCGGCCGATGGCAGCCTGGATATCGAGGCGCTGTGGCGCAAGCTGGACGAGCGCAGCAAAAAGCTCCCCCACCCGGTGGAGAGCGAGCGGATCGGCTGCGATGCCTGCGGTCTGATCAACCATGCGGCGGAGGACGAGCCATGCCACCGCTGCCATACGCCCTTGCGCCGGCGCAAGGAGAACAGCATCAGCCGCGCCTGGGCCCTGGTGGCTGCCGCGGCCTTCCTTTACATCCCGGCCAATATCTATCCCGTCATGGTTGTCACCAGCCTGGCAAAGACAAATGGGTACACCATCATGCACGGCATCGTCGAACTGGCCCGGGCGGGGCTATGGCCGCTCGCAGGGCTGGTCTTTTTCGCCAGCATTGCCATCCCGCTGACAAAGCTGCTGGTTATGGCATATATGCTGACCATGACTCAACTTGGCCGCACCGAACACCTGCTGGGGCGTACCCGCGCCTACCGGCTGGTGGATTTCATTGGCCGCTGGTCGATGATCGACGTATTCATGGTCTCGATCCTGGTGGCGCTGGTACGCTTCGGGCAATTCGCTAATATCCAGGCCGATGTCGGCGCAGTCTGCTTCGCCGGCGTGGTAGTGCTGACGATGTTCGCGGTCACCGCTTTCGACCCCCGGTTGATGTGGGACGTACTGGAACCGGCGGATGAACAAGCATGAGCGGCACCACTCCCACGCCCCACACCGCGCCGCGCGCGAAACTGCGCCGCCCGCGCTTCCAGTTCGTCTGGCTGATCCCCATCGTCGCGGCGATGATCGCCGGCTATCTCGGCTACCGTACGCTCATTGAGCAGGGGCCTCTGCTTACCCTCACCTTTGCCACGGCGGATGGGCTGCAAGCCGGGCAGACCCAGGTGAAGTACAAGGCCGTGGCGCTCGGCACGGTGGAGAGCATCGATCTCGCCAAGGATAACAGCCATGTTATCGTCAAGGTGCGGATGAACAATGTCGGCGCGCGTTTTCTCAACAGCCATGCGCGTTACTGGGTGGAGCGGCCGCGCCTGAACTTTGCCGATATCTCCGGCATCGAGACACTGGTCTCCGGCGCCTATATCTCGGTCGACCCCGGTGTGCCGGGCGGAGGCTACCAGAGAAGCTTCATCGGGCTGGAGCAGCCCCCGGGGGTGCGCTCGGACGAGCCAGGCAGCACCTACACCCTCACCGCCGATACACGCGGCTCGCTGCAATCAGGCTCGCCGGTATTCTACCGCGATGTCGTGGTGGGCGAAGTTCTGGGCTACGATCTGGGCAACGGGCTCGGCCCGATAAAGGTCAGCATCTTCATCCGCGCGCCGTATAACAACCTGGTGCGCCCGGACAGCCGGTTCTGGAATTCCTCCGGCGTGTCGCTGGGCGTGCAGGGCGGCGTGCTGCAATTGCAGCTGCAATCGGCGCAGGCGCTGCTGGCAGGCGGCGTCACCTTCAACGTGCCGCCGGCCGCGATGAACGAGAGCCCGAGCCCGGCTGGCACCAACTTCCCCCTCTACGCTTCGGCCCAGGAGGCCGATGCCGCCGCCTATCGGACGCAGCTCCCGCTCGTCGCCTACATGAACGCCGATGTGAGCGGGCTGACCCCGGGCGCGCCGGTGAACCTGCTCGGCATCCAGGTGGGCGATGTGACCGGGGTGTCGCTGCAAATCGACCGTGCCACGGGCACGGCGCGGGTGCGCGTGGCCATGCAGGTACAGCCAGACCGCGTGCTGGCGCTCAGCAAGTCGCAAAGCCCGGCGGATGTGCAGGCGGTGTTCCAGCACTTCGTTGACCACGGCATGCGCGTGGAACTGGGCACGGAGAGCTACGTGACTGGGCAGAAGATGATCGACCTGACCATGGTGCCCGGCGCGGGCCCGGTGCCGGTGATACGCGAAGACGGCGTTCTGGTGCTGCCGTCGCAGCCCGGCGGGCTGGATACGATGCTAGCCAGCGTCGCCGATATTTCCGCCAAGCTGGACAAGGTTCCATTCCAGCAGATCGGCGATAACCTGAACAAGCTGCTGGCCACCGCCAATGGCACGCTGGGCGGCAAGCAGATGCAGCAGACGCTTACCGAGCTGGCAGCAACGCTGCAGAGCGCCAACACCACGCTGCAAGGGGTGAACCAGAGCTTCGGCGCGGATTCCGAATTCCAGCGCAATACGCAGCAGGTTTTGCAGGAGACGAACGCGGCCATGCAATCGGTGAAGGCGCTCTCGGATTATCTCAGCCGCAACCCGCAGGCGCTGCTGCTGGGGAGGAAGAGCCAATGAGACGGCGTGGATTTTCACTCCTGCTGGCGGCATCGCTCGCCGGCTGCGCCGCCCCAGCGCCGCGCTATTACCAGCTGGCAGCGGTGCCGGGGACTGGGCACGGCGGCAATGGCCGGCGGATCGGCGTACGCAGCGTCGGCATTCCCGGCGATCTCGACCAGAACAGCCTGGCACGGCCGGGCAATGCGTATGAGTTGAACGCCTATGCCAACGATCTGTGGGCGGCGCCGCTGGCGGCGATGCTGCAAACCGTGATGGTGCAGGACTTGGCGCAGCGCCTGCCCGGCGACGTGGTGCTGCAGGATGGCGGAGCGATTGGCGCGATGCCGGATGTCTATGTGGAGATCCAGGTGCTCCGCTTCGGTCCCGACGCCTCGGGCAGTGTCACGCTCGATGCCCAGATCGGCATGCGCCCGGTCAGCACCCAGGCGTGGAAGCTGCAAGGCTTTTCCGCCACCGCCCCCGGCGGCGGCACGCCCGAGGGCCTCGCCGCGGCGATGAGCACGCTCTGGGGCCAGGCCGCGGATATGGCGGCGGGGCTGGTGTAGCCCGCGAAGCCCGAACCATGCCCGGCATCATCGTCGCCCAGGCCATCCTCGCGCTGCATCTGCTTGTCATTGCCTTCAATATTGCCGGGCTAATTATCATTCCGCTCGGCGCCTGGCGCGGCTGGCGGATTGTGCGGATCGCCTGGCTGCGCCTGCTGCATCTGGGCCTGCTCGCCCTGGTCACCGCCCAGGCGCTCGCGGGGCGAGCCTGCATTCTGACCATCTGGCAAAACCGGCTGGAGGGCGGCAACCAGCCGGTGCAGCCAATGCTGATGCGCTGGGTGGATGGCCTGATCTACTGGAATTTACCGATCTGGGTCTTTGCCCTGCTATACAGCTTGGTGTTTTTGTATGTGCTGGCGCTGACAATGCTGGTGCCGTTCTGGCGCCATTCCTAGCTGGCTTGTTAGCCCGCCCCCAGCACAAACGCCGCCGACTCAACATCAAAACTTCCGTCTTCGCCAATGGCGAAGTGCGCCCGCACGTCTTCCGGCGCGCCGCGTTGCAAGTGGCGGATGGCGGCGGCGAGTTCCGGCGGAGTTTGCGTGCGCGCGATCCATATTGGAAACTCCATGCGCAAGCGGCGCAGCGTGGTGCCCTGCACCATGAATCCCGCACGGGCCAGCTCGGCCACCCATTCGGGAACAGAGTAGTTGCGCACATGCGAGGCGTCGCGCAGCAGTTCCATGGCTTGCAGATGCGTATCGAGCACGCGCGGCGCGGGCGCCACCGTGTCGATGAACACCGCCAAGCCGCCCGGCTTCAGCACGCGCCGCGCCTCGCGCAAACCGGCCGCGAAATCCTGCCAGTGATGCGCGGTAAACCGGCACAACACGATATCGAACACGGCGTTGGCGAAGGGCAAATGCTCTGCTGGCGCCTGCCTGGTTTCGATATTGCCCAGCCCCTTCAGCGCCGCTGTTTTCTGCACTTGTTCCAGCATTGCTTGCGTGACATCCACTGCCACCACGCGGGCCACATGCGGGGCGGCGCGGTAGCTCACATGGCCGCCGCCGCAGCCAAGGTCCAGCACCACGGCCCCGGCATGGCCGGTGACCAGAGCCTCGATCTGGTCGAGATCCGGCCCTTGCGCGTGCACGGCGCTGGTTACGTAGTCGGCGGCACGAGGCGTGTATTGCGCGGCAGCGAAGTTCTGTTCCGACATAGGACAAAGCTTAGCGGCGCACCGGCCCGCCCGGCAAGTCATACTCCCGCCGGGAGAAAGCGCCTGGAATTTTAGCCCTATGACCGCGCTTGATTTCGTGCAACCAAATGGCCAGCCCCTCGACCGGCGCGATCATTGTGAACAACCAAGAGGAAGTTTCATGCTGGAAAGCCCTGATATCCTGGTCGAGACCGTCGGCGCGCTGGGGCGCATCCGCCTCAACCGGCCAAAGGCGATCAACGCGCTGACGCTGGAGATGATCCAGACCTTCCAGGCGGCGCTGACCGGCTTCGAGAATGACCCGGCGGTGGCGGCGGTGCTGGTCACCGGCGAAGGTGAGCGCGGCCTGTGCGCCGGCGGGGACATCCGCCTCCTGTACGAGCACAGACACGAGGGCACCGGCTTCGGCGCGGCCTTCTTCCACGCGGAATATCGGATGAACGCGCATATCGCGGCGTACCGGAAGCCCTACATCGCCATCATGGACGGCATCACCATGGGCGGCGGCATCGGCATCTCGGCCCATGGCACGGTGCGTATCGTCACCGAACGGACACGCGCAGCCATGCCGGAGGCGAGCATCGGCTTCTTCCCCGATATCGGCGCCACCTGGCTGCTCAGCCGCGCACCGGGTGAAATCGGCACCTTCCTCGGCCTGACCGGCGAAGGCATCGGCGGCGCTGACGCGATCTATGCCGGGCTGGCCGATTTTTTCGTGGCGAGCGCGAAGCTGCCGGCACTGGTCGAGGCGCTCAGCGCCCTGCCCGCCACCGCCACGCTGGCGGATATACGCGCCCTGGCGCATGGCTTCGCGGAGATGGCGGCACCGCCATTGGCCGCGCATCGCGCCGAGATCGACGCCGCCTTCGCACATGATCGCGTGGAGGAGATCGACGCGGCGCTGGACGCTTCGGGCACGGCTTTCGCCCAGGAGACGCTGGCGGTGATGGCGCAGAAATCGCCCACCAGCATGAAGGTGATCTTGCGCCTGCTCCGCCTGGGCCGCGCTTCCGCCTCGATGAAGGAATGTCAGGAGCGTGAATTCGCCGCAGCGCATACGGTGCTGGCCTCGGATGAATTCTACGAGGGCGTGCGCGCCGCGGTGGTGGACAAGGACCGCAACCCGAGATGGCAACCGCCCACGCTGGCGGCGGTGGGCGAGGACGTCCTCGCCCCCTACTTCAAGCCGGCTGAGCCCGGCCTGTTCTGACGGCGGCGGGTTTCCACCCCGCCCCAATACCGCGGCTTTGCGCATTTATGCCCGCCGCAAACAAAAATGCCGTGTTGACGCAAATCAACGCGAAATCAGCTTTTTCCTGCTTTGCTTTCGCCAGCGGCTGGCCAAACGGCCGCCAATTTAGCGCCATGCACGGAGAAATATAATGGACCAAGCCGGTTCCTCCCCCACTCCCCCCCTGCGCCCCAAGGCGACGGACGAAAGCGCCCATCCGGAGACCCGTAAACTCGGCCTGCTGATGCTGACCGGCGTCGTCGTCGGCTCGATGATCGGCGGCGGCTCGTTCAACCTGCCTGCCAACATGTCTGGCGCAGCCGGGCTCGGCGCCATCATCATCGCCTGGGTCGTCACCTTCATCGGTATGTACTTCCTGTCCAATTCCTTCCGCATCCTCTCGGACAAGAGGCCGGATCTGAAGGCCGGCATCTACTCCTACGCCCAGGCGGGCTTCGGGCCGTTCGCCGGGTTCCAGATGGCCTGGGGCTACTGGCTCAGCTCGGCTTTCGGCAATGTCGCCTTCGCCGTGCTGATCATGCAGATCCTCAGCTATTTCTTCCCGGTCTTTGGCAACGGGCAGAACTGGCCCTCGATCATCGGCGGCTCCATCCTGATCTGGGTAATGTTCGGTATCGTCATGTCCGGCGTGAAGCGCACCGCGGCGCTGAACGTGCTGGCAAGCATTCTCAACGTCGTCACCATCACCGCGGCGGTGGTGGTGATGGCGTTCTACGCCACCGGCGGCAATTTCAAGTTCGATGTCTGGGGCCAGGCGCAGGGGCTGGGCAGCGTGTTTGGCCAGGTGAAGAGCACGATGCTGGTCACGCTCTGGGTGTTCATCGGCATCGAGGGCGCGGTCGTCATTTCCGACCGCGCGCGCAAGATGTCGCAGGTCGGTCCCGCCACCTTCATCGGACTTGGGGTCTGCACCGTGCTGTACACGCTGCTCTCCGTCGTGCCGTTCGGCATCATGCACCAGAGCAAGCTCTCGGGCCTCGCCAACCCTTCCGCCGCCTACGTGCTGAGCGCGGTGATCGGCAAATGGGGTGCGGTATTCATCAACGTGTCGCTGTTGATCGCGGTGCTGAGCTGCTGGCTGGCCTGGACCATCCTGGTGGCGGAACTGCCGTTCGAGGGCGCGAAGGGCGGCGTGTTTCCGCGCTTCCTGTCGCGCGAGAACAAGGCCCATGCGGCGGCGTCCTCGCTGTGGATTTCCAGCATTGTCATGCAAGTGACATTATTCGTGGTGCTGTTCGCGCATAATGCCTGGCTGTGGCTGATCGATATCACCGGCGTTATGGTCCTGCCGCCCTATTTCGCCAGCACGCTGTTCTTGGCTGTTTACGCCAACAACAAGAGCTACGTGGCGACGCATGGCGAAGGCAAGACCAATGCGTTCGTCACCGGCATTCTCGGCTCCATCTACTCGCTTTGGATGCTCTACGCCGCCGGGCCGGAATTCGTGCTACTGTCGACGATCGTGTTCTCGCTTGGCGTGCCGGTGTTCATGTGGGCGCAGCGCGAACATCGCCCTGGCCAACCCATGTTCACCAAATATGAGAGCGTGGGCGTGGCGCTTCTCTTGGTGGTGGCGGCAGTAGCGCTCGCGCTGATCCTGAGCGGCACAGTGAAGATTACCTGACGCGCCAGACAGGCAAGGCAAAAGGCCAGGGGCGCCACCCCCTGGCCTTTTTTTGTTGCGTTCAGAGACCCTTTTAAAAGCCCGCTCTGGAGAGCCAGTCAGCATGCGTGCTGACTGACCGCCAGAGCGGAGTTTGCGAATGGGTTCTTAGAAGCGCATGCCGTAATATTCGCCGCCTTCGGCTTCGATACCATGCGTGTCATGGCCGAAGCCGGGAAATTTCCTGTCGAAATCACGCAGCGCGGCGAGATAGCACAGCACCGGGCCATTGGCCTCGCCCAGCGCCTCACCCGGCATGAGCAGCGGAATACCCGGCGGATACGGCACAATGGCGGTGGCGGCGATGCCTCCGGCCATCCCATCCAGCGCCGTCCGGCCGCCTTTGCCACGGATCAGCTGGTCATAGGCAGCCGCCGGTGTGAGTACCGAGTGAGGCGGAGCGGTATAGGCTTCCTGCAGCAATTGCGGGATCCGCCCAGTCCGCATAGTGGCGAACATGCCATGGGCAAGATCGCGCAGACCAATGTTACCATACGCGGCAGGATACGCCGCTGCCAGCATCGGCATGATGCGCGTGAGCGGCGTGTTGGCGTCGTAATCGCGCTTGAAGTCGAGCAACGCGTTGACGAGCGAGCCCCATTTGCCCTTGGTGACGCCGATGGAGAACAGGAACAACACTGAAAAATTCGCGGTCTTCTCGACGACGATGCCATGCTCAGCGAGATAGGCGGAGAGCAGCGGCGCCGGAATCCCGTCCGCCGCCATCTGGCCGGCGCTGTCCACCCCTGGTGTCACCACCGTGACCTTGATCGGGTCAAGCATGCAATAACCAGGTTCCAACTCCGGGAAGCCATGCCAAGCCGCCCCCGGCTCCAGCAGCCAGCAAGCCTGCTCCGTAGCGAGCATTTCCGCCGCCGCCTCGGCGAAGGGAATGTCCTTGCCGCCGTCACGCACAGTCTCGGGTTGCCAGACGCCGAAGAACCAATCGCCGCGGGCACGGAAATCCGCCTGCAACCGCGCCATGGTCTGGCGGAAGGAGATCGCCTCCGCAATCGCCTCACCCGTGAGCAACTGCCCGCCGGCGCCATCCATCATCGCGGCGCTGACATCGGTGGACGCGATGATGGCATATTGAGGCGAGGTCGAGGCGTGCATCATGAACGCCTCGTTGAAGCGCGCATGCTCGACCTTGCAGCGCCCCTCGCGCAGATGAATCATTGAAGCCTGCGAGAGTGCCGCCAGCAGCTTGTGCGTGGATTGCGTGGCAAACACGGTGGGGCCGTCGCGCCGCGCCTGGGCCAGGTCACCGCGCATGGCGAAGCGATCTTTGTACAGGGGATTGAAACGGGCATAGGCGAACCAGGCTTCGTCGAACAGGATGCGGTCCACGGACGCGCCCAGCAATTCTTCCGCCTTGACGGCATTGATGCACAGCCCGTCATAGGTTGAGTTGGTGACAATGGCGAGCGCCGGCTTCTCCTTCACCCCGGCGGCGAGTGGCGAATTGGCAATATTATTAGCGATGCTGGCAGCGCTCAGAGACTTAGGTGGGATCGGTCCGATCAGCCCAAGGTAGTTGCGATGCGGCATGAGATACACCGGCACAGCGCCAGTCATGCTCAAGCCATGCTCGGCGGATTTGTGGCAGTTGCGATCCGCCAGCACGATCTGCCCGCGCGCGACATTGGCCATCATCACCACGCGGTTGGATGTGGATGTGCCGTTGGTGACGTAATAGGTGCGATCCGCGCCGAACACATGCGCGGCGTAGCGTTCCCCCTCCCCGATCGGCCCGCTATGGTCGAGCAGCGAGCCAAGTTCGCCAACGGAGATCGAGAGATCGGAGCGGAGCAGATTCTCGCCAAAATAATCGTAGAACATCCGCCCGACCGGCGAGCGCAGAAACGCGGTGCCGCCGGTATGGCCCGGCGTGTGCCATGAATACTCAGCCTCACGTGCGAACTTGACCAGCGCGCCGAACATCGGGGGCAGGAGTTGCACGCGGTAGCGCCGCACCGCGGCGACGACGCGCTCGGCGATGAACTCCATCGTGTCCTGCAACAGCCAGATGAATTCATCCACCTCGCCCATCACCTCAGCAGGGACATGCGCGGCGTCATTGCGTTCGGCCAGCAGGAAGACCGGCACGCTGGCATTGCGCGCCCGCACCGCGCGCAGCAGATCCGCGGCATGACGATGCCCGGAATCGCGATGCAGATCCCAATCCAGGACCACCGCTTGCAAATGCGGATCTGAGTTGATCATGACCCGCCCGTCATCCGCCGTTAGTGAGACGATAACCTCCGCATCGTGATGTCGCATATCCTCGATCAATGCGCGAGTGGCGCGGCCAACGGCGCTGTCCTCGTGGGTTTTGTCGCTCACCACGAGCACGCACATACCCAGCGGGACTGTGGCTTGTTTCTGTCCGTCCATAATACTCCTCCATAAAGGCAGAGAGGGCAGCCTATGCCGGATCTCCCCTGCACTGATTGACATTGATCAATGTCCCCCATGCCAGGCGAGACTACAACCTTGCCCAGCAAGCCGCCAGCACAATGGGGAAACCACTATGCGCTTCGAGACAATGTTCCAATTCCTCCTCGCTATCGAAGCCGATGGCATGGGCAATACCGAGCGCCGGCATCTGGCGGGGGTGATTGAGGCCATCACGGCGCGCGAGGTGACGATCACCGAGGCCGCAGACCTTGCCGATGCAGAGCAGGCGGTGCTTGCTGATTCCGCCATCGGCTGCATGCTGCTGGAATGGGGCGCCAGCGAGGCTTTTGGGGATGTGCGCGACTTCATCCACATGGTGCGCGGGCGCGGGCTGGAGATGCCGATATTCGTGTTTTCCCGGCGGCACGCGCTCCAGGAAATTGATGCTGAAACACTGCCGCTGATCTCGGGCTATGTCTTCGCCGGGGAGGACACGCCAGAATTCATCGCCAAAAACCTGGTGAACCATCTCTGCCAATATGCAGAGAGCCTGAAGACGCCGTTCTTCGGCGCAATGGTCGATTACGCCGAGCAGGGCAACCAGCTCTGGACCTGCCCCGGCCATAATGGTGGCGTGTTCTACCGCAAGAGCCCAATCGGCAACGTATTCGTTGAGCATCTCGGCGAGGCAGTGTTCCGCAACGATCTCGACAATTCTGTGGTCGAACTTGGCGATTTGCTGGTGCATGAGGGACCGGCGCGGCAGGCGGAGATCGAGGCTGCGAAAATCTTCGGCGCCGAGCGCACCTATTTCGTGCTCAACGGCACCTCCACCTCGAACAAGATCGCGCTTTCCGCCATCGTCGCACCTGGCGATCTCGTGCTGTTCGACCGCAACAACCACAAGGCGGCCGTGCATGGCGCGCTGCTGTTCGGCGGCGGCATCCCCGTCTATCTGGAGACCACGCGCAACGCGCAGGGGCTGATCGGGCCCGTTGCCCCGAATGCGCTGAATGAAAAGAAAATCCGCGCCGCCATACGGCAAAGCCCGCTGGTCATGGACAAATCCCGGGCCGACGCGCCCCGTCCCTTCCGCGCCCTGGTGCTGGAGCAATGCACCTACGACGGCACGATCTACAATGCCGAAATGCTGCTGCGAAAGCTCGGGGCCCTCTGCGAATACATTCTGTTCGACGAAGCCTGGGCAGGGTTCATGAAATTCCACCCGCTTTTCGCCAAGCACTTCGCCATGGGGCTGGAGGTGAAAGAGGGTGATCCCGGCATCATCGCCACGCAATCCACGCATAAGCAGCTCGCCGGTTTCTCCCAGGCCAGCCAAATTCACGTAAAGGATTCGCATGTGCAGGGCCGCGCGCGGGTTGAGCCGCGCCGCTTCAACGAACTGTACATGCTGCACTACTCCACCTCGCCATTTTATCCGCTGTTCGCGTCGCTCGATGTCGGCGCGCAGATGATGAAGGGCCGCTCCGGCCAGGTGTTGTGGGAAGATACCGTGCGCATGGGCATCGAGATCCGCAAGAAGTTGCGTGGCTTGGCCAAGGGCTTTGCCGCCACCGCGAAAACGCCGGATGATGCTTGGTTCTTCGACCCTTTTGTGCCGGACGTGATCGGAGGCATCGCCTGGGAGGATGTGCCCACGGATGAGTTGGCCAGCAACCCGGTGGCCTGGGCGCTGACGCCGGGGGCTTCCTGGCATGGCTTCCCCGGTCTTGTTGACGGCTACGCCATGACTGACCCGAACAAGCTCACCTTGCTTACCCCGGGTTTCGACCGGCAAACCGGTGAATATACCGAACACGGTGTCCCCGCTCCCGTGCTCGCGGAATTCCTGCGCGAGCGGCGCATCGTGCCTGAGAAAAACGATCTCAACTCCATCCTGTTCCTGCTCACCCCGGGGCTGGAGGCAAGCAAGGCCGGCACGCTGCTCGCGGCACTTACCGCCTTCAAACAATTGCACGACGCCAACGCTCCGCTCACCGAAGTAATCCCCGATTTCGTCCGCCGCTATGGCGCTCGCTACGAGACCACCGGCCTGCGCGATCTTTGCCGCGCTCTGCACGACTTTTACAAAAAGCATGATGCCAGCCGGTTGCAGCACGAATGTTTCGAGGCCGCGCACCTGCCCGAGCAGGTGCTGCTGCCGCGCGAGGCCTGGGAGCAGCTGATGCGCAACAAGGTGGATTACATCCCTATTCTGCAAGCTGAGGGGCGCATCGCCGCCACACTCGCTCTGGTCTATCCGCCCGGCATCGGGCTGATCGTCCCCGGCGAACGTTATAGCGCCGCGGCGCGGCCGGTGCTGGAATATTTCCGTCTTGTGGAAGAAGGCTGCAACCTGTTCCCCGGCTTCGAGAACGAGATCCAGGGCGTGTACCGCGAGAAGGACGAGGATGGACGCATCACCCTCTACACCTACGTGCTGGCCGATTGATTCTGCGCAAGGCGTCTGCGCCGGTCGCTTGTTAAATGTCGTCTAACCTTAAACCACATTGGAAAATCCCATGACTATTCAACCAACGGACCCTGGTGTCTATTCCGAGGTTGGCAAGCTGCGCGAAGTTCTGGTGCACCGGCCCGATCTCAGCCTGAGCCGCCTGACCCCGGGAAACTGTCACGAGCTGCTGTTCGATGATGTGATCTGGGTGAAAAAAGCTAGACAGGAGCATGATGCGTTCGTTGATGCGCTGCGCGAACGCGGCGTGGCGGTGATCGAATTCGGCCAGGCACTGGCGGAAACGCTGACGCACAAAGCAGCGCGGGATTGGCTGCTGGATAAGCGCCTGGGCACGGCGGAGAGCGCCACCGGTCTGGATGCCGAAATGCACGCCTGGCTCGCTGAGATGCCAGCGGAACAGCTCGCCATCTACATGATCGGTGGCATTGCCCGCGCGGAACTACCGTTCCAGCCACATTCGCTGTTCAACATGACCCGCGCGCCGCATGAATTCGTACTGCCGCCTCTGCCAAACCAGTTATTCGCGCGCGACACCACATGCTGGGCCGGCAACGGCGTGTTCATCAACCCGATGCACTGGCCGGCGCGGCAGCTGGAAGCGGTGAATGTCGCCGCCGTGTACACGTTCCACCCGCGCTTCAAGGGCACAAAATTCCACAAATATTTCAACGCGGCGGAAGAACATGCCGGGGCGATGAGCCTGGAGGGCGGCGACCTTATGCCGGTCGGCAACGGCACGGTGCTGATCGGCATGGGCGAGCGTTCCACACCGCAAGCCGTCTCGCAATATGCCCGCCGGCTGTTCGCGCAAGGTGCTGCAACGCGCGTCATCGCCGCGCTGATGCCAAGCGACCGATCCTGCATGCATCTGGACACCGTGTTCTCCTTCTGCGACCGCGACCTGGTCACCATCTACCCCGATGTCGTGCATCGCCTCCGCGCGTATTCGCTGTACCCAGGCGACGCGGAAGGAACGTTGCGCATCGTCGAAGAGAAAGATAGCTTTCTTGATGTCGTTGCTGGCGCCTTGGGTTTTGCCAAATTGCGCGTGATTGAGACCGGCGGCGATTCCTACGAGGCCGAGCGCGAGCAATGGGATGACGGCAACAACGTGTTTGCGATCGAACCCGGCGTGGTCATGGCCTATGACCGCAATGTCTATACCAACACGTTGCTGCGCAAGGCGGGCGTGGAGGTGATCACCATCGAAGGTGCAGAACTGGGGCGCGGGCGCGGCGGCGCGCATTGCATGACCTGCCCGATCCGCCGCGACGCCATCTGAAGGAGACAACACCATGAGCCATCTACGCGGCCGTTCCGTGCTCTCACTGGAGGATTTTACCCAAGGCGAAATCCTGGAATTATTGAAACTCGGCGCCGAGCTGAAAGCCGCCAAGCGCGGCGGCTACGAGGTGCAGCGCCTGAAGGGCAAGACCATCGCCCTGATCTTCGAGAAGGACTCCACGCGCACGCGCAGCGGGTTCGAGGTCGCGGCCTATGACCAGGGCGCGCATGTTACCTATATGGGCCCGGGCGGCTCGCATATCGGCCACAAGGAGAGCGTGAAGGACACCGCCCGCGTGCTTGGGCGCATGTACGACGCCATCGAGTTCCGCGGCTTCGCGCAAACCGATGTGGAGGCGCTGGCACAATATTCCGGCGTGCCGGTGTATAACGGCCTCACGGATGAGGCGCACCCAACCCAAGTGTTCGCCGACTTTATGACCATGCCGGAATTCTGCAGCAAAAACCTGAAGGATATAAAATTTGCCTTCCTGGGCGAAGGCCGCGACAACATGACGCTGTCGCTGGCCATGGGGGCGGCCAAGCTTGGCATGCACATGAACATCGGCTCGCCGGAATCGCTCTGGCCGGCCCCGGACTATATGGCCCGGCTGCACAAGATCGCGGCGCAAACCGGGGCGCAAATCAACCTGGAGACCGATCCAAAAAAGGCCGTCGCCGGGATGGATTTTCTCTACACGGATGTCTGGGTCTCGATGGGCGAGGCTGAAAGCCTCTGGGCGGACCGGATAAAATTGCTGCTACCTTACCAGGTCAACGCCGAGCTGATGGCCGCCACCGGCAATCCGGCGGTAAAATTCATGCATTGCCTGCCCGCTTTCCACAATACGGAAACCAGCGTGGGCAAGGACATAGAAAAACGCTACAGCATTTCCGCCATGGAAGTTACGGATGAGGTGTTCGAATCCGAAGCCTCCATCATCTTCGACCAGGCCGAGAACCGCATGCACTCGATCAAGGCGCTCCTGGTCGCCACCCTGGCATGATGCATATCGTCGCGGCCCTGGGCGGCAATGCGCTGCTGCGCCGGGGCGAAGCCGTGACGCCAGCCGCGCAGCAGAAAAACGTGGCCAGCGCCGCCGGGCAACTGGCGGAACTGGCCAAGCAGGGGCATCGCGTTACGCTCACCCACGGCAATGGCCCGCAGGTCGGGCTGCTTGCCTTGCAGGCGGAATCCGGCCCGCCCGGCGCGGCTCAGCCGCTCGACAGCCTGGACGCCGAAAGCGAAGGCTGGATCGGCTATCTGCTGGAACAGGAACTGGCCAACGCCCTGCCAACGGGGACCGAGATCGCCACGCTGCTGACGCGTATCGAAGTCGGGGCTGACGACCCCGCCTTCAGCAAGCCCTCCAAGCCGATCGGCCAGGTTTATGACGAGGCCACTGCCCAGCGCCTCGCCGCGGAACGCGGCTGGTCCGTGGCGCCGGATGGCAAATATTGGCGCCGTGTCGTGCCCTCGCCCGCGCCATTGCGGTTGCTTAACGCCGCCAGCATCAAGCGGCTGACGGAGGCTGGGGTGTTCGTCATCTGCGCTGGAGGCGGCGGCATCCCCGTGACGCGGGACACGGCGGGGAAATGGCATGGCGTCGAGGCGGTGATCGACAAAGACGCCGCCGGGGCGCTGCTGGCCGAGCAGATCGGCGCGGATCTGTACATCATGCTGACGGATGTGGATGCGGTATATCTCGATTACGGCACGCCGGCCCAGCGCGCGCTGCGCGAAGCGACGCCGGAGATGCTGCTGGCCCAGGGCTTCGCAGCTGGCAGCATGGGGCCAAAAGTGCAGGCTGCCTGCCGCTTCGTGCAGCACACCGGCCATATGGCCGCCATCGGCCGGCTGGAGGATGCGGTGGCCATCGCCGCCGGTACGGCCGGAACGCTGGTGCGTCCGGCTGGGTAGAAAGTGGCGTCAGGCCGCCATCACCTCGTCCAGCGCCTTGCTTACGCTGGCGGCCAGTTCCGGATTCTCACCGCAGACAAGGCGCCACATGGGGTGGGCGGCATCGGCCACCGTGAGGTCGATGTAATAATCGTAGAAGCCGCTATCGCGCCGCTCCCCGGCGGCATGGGATTTCAGGGCGGTGAACGGCAGGATGGCGGATTTGAGCTTGCCGTCCTCGCGCACTGCGACAAAGGCGAGGCGCTGCGTCAGGTCCAGGGCCAAGCCAACGCCGTCCTTCAGGAAGCTCTTGTCCTGCTTGAATTGCCGCCCCTGGGTCTGGCGCGCCAGCTCCTGCTCCAGCACGTGCAGACCATGCTTGGAGCTGGAGTTCTTAACCCAGCTGGCAAGGCCGGTGTACCACCTGGTCGGCAGCATGAATATGGCAGAAAACACGAAGGTGACGATAAGAAGCGTCCACAGCAAGGTCATTGTATAAAATCTTTTCCTCGTAAATGGCGCGCCGCAGCCGTTACGCCCCCAGCGCCAGTTGACTGCGCTGCCCTTATACCCGGCCCTGCCCCGAGGCAATGTAGAGTGCCCCGGCTGCGCGGATGCCGGAGCCCCGCTGGACGCATAGCCCCACCGGAACGAGAAGGATCAACGTGGTGAATTGCTCACCGGCCTCAAGGGCGCACAAAAAAGCGGCCCGGGGTTTTGCCCCGGGCCGCTTTATTTGCACTCTTGCGCGCGGCCGCCCAACCAGCCTTACGCGCAAGAGCTTTAGTTACACCGTTTAGGCGGCGAACTGGTTCATCGTGTTGTGCACGCCGCCTGCCTTCAGCGCGGCTTCACCGGCGAAGTACTCCTTGTGATCGTCACCGATGTCGGAGCCCGACATGTTCTGGTGCTTCACGCAGGCGATGCCCTGACGGATCTCCTTGCGCTGCACGCCCATCACGTAGCCCAGCATGCCCATGTCGCCGAAATACTCCTTGGCCAGGTTGTCGGTGGACAGGGCCGCGGTGTGGTAGGTCGGCAGGGTGATGAGATGATGGAAGATGCCCGCGCGCTTCGCCGCATCGCGCTGGAAGGTGCGGATCTTATCGTCAGCCTCAAGAGCCAGCGCGGAGGCGTCGTAATCGACGCTCATCAGCTTGGCGCGGTCGTACGGGGTAACGTCCTTGCCGGCTTCCTTCCACGCATCGTAGACCTGCTGGCGGAAGTTCAGCGTCCAGTTGAAGGACGGCGAGTTGTTGTAGGCCAGCTTGGCATTCGGCCACACTTCGCGGATGCGGTCCATCATAGACGCGATCTGCTCCACATGCGGCTTCTCGGTCTCGATCCACAGCAGGTCGGCGCCGTTGTTCAGGGCGTTGATGCAGTCGAGCACGCAACGGTCCGCGCCGGTGCCGGGACGGAACTGGAACAGGTTGGAGGGCAGACGCTTCGGACGCAGCAGCTTGCCGCCGCGGTTGATGACCACGTCGCCGTTATGGGCGGCGTCGGCCTGCACTTCCTCGCAATCCAGGAAGGAGTTGTACTGGTCGCCAATGTCGCCCGGCTCCTTGGAGTAGGCGATCTGCTTGGTCAGGCCAGCGCCCAGAGAGTCGGTGCGGGCGACGATGACGCCGTCCTCAACGCCCAGCTCCAGGAAGGCATAGCGCAGGGCGCGGATCTTCTGCGCGAAATCCTCGTGCGGCACGGTCACCTTGCCGTCCTGGTGGCCGCACTGCTTCTCGTCGGACACCTGGTTCTCGATCTGCAGCGCGCAGGCGCCGGCTTCGATCATCTTCTTGGCCAGCAGGTAGGTCGCCTCGGCATTACCGAAACCGGCGTCGATGTCCGCGATGATGGGCACGACGTGGGTCTCGTAGGTGTCGATCTTGTGCTGGATTTCCTTCTGCTTGGCAGCGTCGCTGGCAGCGCGGGCGGCGTCCAGGTCGCGGAACAGGCCGCCGAGCTCACGGGCATCGGCCTGGCGGAGGAAGGTGTAGATCTCTTCGATCAGCGCCGGCACGGAGGTCTTCTCGTGCATGGACTGGTCGGGCAGCGGGCCGAACTCGGAGCGCAGCGCGGCAACCATCCAGCCGGACAGGTAGATGTAGCGGCGCTTGGTGGTGCCGAAGTGCTTCTTGATGGAGATCATCTTCTGCTGGGCGATGAAGCCGTGCCAGCAACCCAGCGACTGGGTGTAGTTGGCCGGGTCGGCGTCATAGGCCGCCATGTCCTCGCGCATGATCTTGGCGGTGTAGCGGGCGATATCCAGACCGGTGGTGAACCGGTTCTGCAGACGCATGCGCGCCACGTACTCGGGGCTGATGCCGTCCCAGGTGCCGTTCTTGGCCTGGACGAGCTGGGAAACCTGCGAAATATGGTCTTGATAGGACATATGCGTCTTCCGTCGGGTTAGGGGAGCGCCTGCTGCGCTGCAGCAGACACATACAAACTCACAGCCCAAATAGGGAGAGAAAATGTGGTGTAAACAGCCCCAAAATTGCAAAAAAACTGTAATTATGTTAAGTATTTTACAAGGCGATGGATGTAAAAGTAAACTATTTTACATCCATCGCCTGTCAAACAGCCGGTTTACGCGCCGCGCCAAACGCCTTTGCGCTTCTCGGAGAAGGCGGCCATGCCTTCCTGTTTATCCTCGGTGGCGCAGAGCCCGTTGAACAGGCGGCGTTCAAAATGGATGCCCATGCTGAGGCTCGTCTCGAAGGCGGCGTTCACCGCCTCCTTGTTGGCGATGGCGGCCAGCGGCGCCATATCGGCGATCGCCTGGGCCTGCTTCAGCGCCTCGTCCAGCAGTTGGTCCGCCGGCACAACCTGGGCCACCAGGCTGGCGCGCTCAGCCTCGGCGGCATCCATGAAGCGCCCGGTCAGGCACATCTGCATGGCCTTGGCCTTGCCCACGGCGCGCGTCAGGCGCTGGCTGCCGCCCATGCCGGGCAGCACGCCGAGCCTCACCTCCGGCTGGCCGAATTTCGCCGTGTCGGCGGCGATAATGTAATCCGCCATCATCGCCAACTCGCAGCCGCCGCCCAGGGCAAAGCCGGCCACCGCCGCGATCCAGGGCTTGCGGGCGGCGGTCACACGCTCGAATCCGGAGAAGAAATTCTGTCCGTACATTTCGGAGAAGCCCTTGGGCTGCATCTCCTTGATGTCGGCCCCGGCGGCGAAGGCCTTCTCGCTGCCGGTGAGCACCAGGCAGCGCTGGGAGGGATCGGCCTCATAGGCGGCGAAGGCGGCGATCAGGTCCATCTGCACCTGGGAGTTCACGGCGTTAAGCGCCTGCGGCCGGTTGAGGCGAACCAGGGTGACGGGGCCGTGGGTTTCGACGAGAAGCGTTTCATATGCCATGGAAATCTCCGGTTTCGTTATCGGTGGCGCGGCCCTTGTAGCACGGCTTGGCTGATTGCCACCTGCCCCCGCATCGGCAGCACCGGATCAGGCTTCACAGCCCGGCGGCACTACGGCACAACTCGGGCACCATGGACGCGCTCATCACCAGCACACTCGGCCTGCTCCTCGCCGCCATCGCCGTGGCGCTGGTCGCGCGGCGCCTCCATTTACCCTACACGGTGGGACTCGTTCTCGCCGGGGCCGCACTGGCCATGGCGCGGGTGAATACCGGCATCACCCTCACCCACGAGATCATCTTCAGCCTCATCCTGCCGCCTCTGCTGTTCGAGGCCGCGATCAACATCCATTGGCGCGAGTTGCGGCGGGACGCGCTGCTCTTGCTCGTGCTGTCCGTCGCCGGCACGCTCATCGCCGCCACCGCCGTGAGCGCGGGCGTGGTGTGGACGCTGGGCTGGCCCCTACAAGCGGCGGCGCTGTTCGGCGCGCTCATCGCCGCCACCGACCCGATCGCGGTGATCGCCATGTTCAAGGATAATAACGTCAGCGGACGGTTGCGCCTGCTGGTGGAGGCCGAGAGCCTGTTCAACGACGGCGTGGCCGCGGTGCTGTTCACGCTGGTCCTGGCCTGGGTACAGGCGGGCGGCGGGGCGCCGCAAAGCCTGCCCGGCGTGGCGCTGGACCTGGGTTGGACCGTGGCGGGGGGCATCGTCATCGGCCTGGGCACGGCGGCTGTCGTGCTCGGTCTGGTTGGACGAACCTCGGACCATCTGGTGGAGAGCACGCTGACCACTGTCGCCGCCTATGGCTCGTTCCTGGCCGCGCAGCACCTCGGCTGCTCCGGCGTGCTGGCCACGGTCACGGCCGGGCTGGTGATCGGCAATCTCGGCATATTGTCCGAGCCGGAGAAAAGCCGAATCACCCCGTATGGCCGCAGGTTCATGCTGGGGCTGTGGGAGTTCATCGCCTTCATCGCCAACTCGCTGGTGTTCCTGCTGATCGGGCTGGAGGTGGGCGGCATGCGCCTCACCCAACCAACGGAGATCGCGCTGCTGGCTGTCGTCGCCCTGGTGACACTGAGCCGGGCGCTCACCGTGTATCCGCTCTGCCTCTGCTTCGCCCGCACGCGCTGGGCGGTGCCCGCCGCCATGCAGCACGTGCTGTGGTGGGGGGGCTTACGCGGCGCGCTCGGGCTGGCGCTCGCGCTCTCCTTGCCCGCAACGCTCGCCTACCGGAACGATATCCTCACCGCCACCTTCGCGGTGGTGATCTTCTCGGTGGTCGGCCAGGGGCTGACCATGCCGCCGCTGCTGCGCGGGCTGGGGTTCATCCCGCGCAGATAGCCCGAGGCCCGTGACGCCTAGAACGCCGTGGTCAGGCGGATGTTGAAGAAGTCACCGGCGACATCGCTCGATGTGGCGAAGTGATGGTTCCAGATCGCAGTGACATCGACACCACCGCGCAGTTGATAGCCGACGATCGGACCGATACCGTAATTATGTACGATGGAACCAGGCACGGGCTGCCCGTTGAACGTATCCTTCGAGAACTGGTCTTCCTGCTCACCGCCCAAACCCATCGTCCACGCCCCGATGGTCTTGGTAACGGTGTAGTCCGCCGCGAATTCCGGCGCGGAGCGGTAATTATAGTTGGTGGTGGTCGTGGACCCCACGGGGAACTCGTAATGCGTGCCAACGCTGACATTCCAGCCATTATATAGCCAGCTGAAGCCCAGATCCGGCTGGATGGTCGAGTATCCATTACCCGACGGCACGCCGCCATTGCTCAGCTTGCCGTCCACCAGATCGGCTGGGGTGTTTGTGGCGTCATTCAGATAAACGCCAAAGCCGGTACGGACGAAAAAATGCTCCGGCAGGGACCAGGACAGCATGGCCGGTATCAGAACCGTGTTGTAGATGCCGAGATTACCGCCACCGCCATGGGTATTCTGGAGCGGCTGGTAGGTGTTAAAATCAAAAGGCTGGGCAATGGCAGCCCCGTAAGTGGCACCCAAAATCTTGATGTCCGGAACCCAGAGCACAATGGGAACCTCAACCAGCACATTCATATGAGTACCGGGGACCTTGTCGCCGGCGGCATTAAAATAGCTGTAAGCCGCGTAGTAGTTGTCGAGTTCACCATACACACCCGGCGGTGGCAGCGCACCGGCGGGCAGGCCTTCGAACACGCCACGCAGATACGGGTCCCACAGCTCCTCGGCCTTAGCCGCGGTAATCGTGGAGCCAGCCATGGCCAGCGCCAAGGTGCTTGTCAGCAGCTTCAGCTTGGTCGACAATTTCCTCTCTCCCTTTATTTTGCGGCACGCGACCCGGACGAGCCACACACCGATCTTGTAACGTTCCGTTTTGGTACACCGTTATTAAAGCGTGGTGCTATTTGACTGAACAGGTAACAGCGTTTGGACTTTTCAACCGAAGACACCTTAGGTCTGGCGGCATGCTTCCTATCCGAAAACTCAAAGCTTACAGCTTGATTTATTTAATCCTGAACGATGGGCTCCTCATAGTTTTTTGTTATCATCGACGACGGGGAACCACTCCGTCAAGACGAGCTTCTTAAAGGGAACGTCCTTGCGTCGAGTGGCAAGGCAAGCCTCAACCACACCACGAAATTGCAAAACTCAAAGGGCAAGTCCGGCACGTATTTGAGACTTAAAACCTGCCTGGACAAGACATCTAATTTCCGGCGCTGGAGGCGGCGTGGAAGATTAACCTTCCGGCGCGATGGTGGAATTCAACTAGAGCAATATGTAGAGCAATATGCGTTTAGCTTGAACCGCCCTGGTCAAGCTAAATGCATGAAATTGCTCGCTCAAACTTAAACCTAGAGCATTCAGCTAAAAGCTGAATGCTCTAGGCGAAGCGCTTCGTCACCGGCAAGCTGGCTGACAGCATTGTGGATTTAAAAACGCTGAACTGAGCCCGGCAGTTACCGGCGCCGGGTTGCCCGGCGCCGTTCCCGTGGCTTAAGCCTTTATGCGCTCCATCTTCGCATCATAGAGCGGCGCGAGATGCACGCGGGCGGGCACGCGCTCACCCGCGACTTCCAGCTCGTAGGAGCCGGAGAGCACGAAGTCATCGTCCACGCCAGCAGGGTTGCGGACATAGCCCATGCTGATCGGCTTGCCGATGGTATGGCCAAAGCCGCCGCTCGCCAGCCAGCCCACGCGCTCGCCATTGCGGTAGATGGTCTCGCGGCCGAGCAGGATCACCTCCGGGTCGTCCACGGTGAAGGTGGCAAGCATCTTCTTCAGCTTCTGGTCCCGCTGCTCCACCAGCGCCCCATGGCCGAGGAAGGCTGTGCCCTTCTTGAGCTTCACCGCCCAGCCGAGCCCGGCTTCCAGCGGCGTGTAGTCCGGCCCGATATCGCCGCCCCAAGCGCGATAGCCCTTCTCCAGGCGCAATGTCTCGATGGCGCGGTACCCGGCATTGGCAATGCCGAATTCCTCGCCCGCCGCCATCAGCGCCTCGTACACCGTGCTGGCGAATTCCACGGGGATATGCAGCTCCCAGCCCAGTTCGCCCACATACGTCACGCGCAGCGCCAGCACCGGCGCCCCCGCAACGCAGAGCTTGCGGCATTGGCCGAAGGGGAAGCCCGCATTGGAGACATCGTCGCTCGTCAGCTTCTCCAGCACGCGCCGCGCGTCGGGCCCCATCAGGCTGAACACGGCATTGGCCGAGGTGATGTCGATGAGATACGCATCCAGATCGCCGGGGATGTTGCGCTTGATCCAGTCGAAATCATGCGTGGCGAAGCCGGTGCCCGTGACGATGTAGTATTCCGTCTCGGAGAGCCGGGCCACCGTGAGGTCACACTCAATGCCGCCGCGCGCGTTGAGCATCTGCGTGTAGATCAGGCTGCCGGGCTTCTTCGCCACATCATTGGCGCAGATCCAGGAGAGTGCTGCCTCGGCATCGCGCCCGACCAGCATGAACTTGGCGAACGAGGTCTGGTCGATCACCCCCACAGCCTCGCGGATGACCTTGTGCTCGCGCGCCACGGCGCTGAACCAGTTGGGGCGCTTGTAGGTGTACTGGTCCTCGGCAGCCTCGCCCGGGGTGGCGAACCAGTTCGGGCGCTCCCAGCCCAGCTTCTCGCCAAACACGGCGCCCTGCGCCTTCAACGTGGCGTAGAGCGGCGAGCGGCGCAGCGGGCGGCCCGTGGTGAATTCCTCGGAGGGATAGGCGATGGTGTAGTGCCGGGCATAGGCTTGCAGCGTGCGGGCGCGCACCCATTCCACATCCTGGTGGTTGCGGCCGAAGCGGCGGATATCCACCGGCCAGAGATCATAAGGCGGCTCGCCGCCCGCAACCCACTCCGCCAGCACCTTGCCCGCGCCGCCACCCGCGGCGATGCCAAAGGCGTTGAACCCGGCACCGACGAAGAAGCCCGCCAGTTCCGGCGCTTCACCCAGGATGAAATTGCCATCCGGCGTAAAGCTCTCCGGCCCATTGATGAGCTGCTTCACGCCCGCGGTCTGCAGCGCCGGCACGCGGCCCATTGCCAATTCCATGATCGGCGTGAAATGGTCGAAATTCGAACCCAGCAGCTGGAATTCGAAATTCTTCGGAAAGCCCTTCTGCGCCCAGGGAATCGGGTTGGGCTCATACCCCCCCATCACCAGCCCGCCAACTTCCTCTTTGTAGTAGGTCAGACGGTCGGGGTCGCGCAGGGTCGGCAGGCCGGAGGTCACACCTTCGATCCGTTCCGTGACCATGTACTGGTGCTCCACGGAGACCAGCGGCACGTTCACCCCAGCCAGCTTGCCCAGTTCGCGCGCCCACTGCCCGGCGCAGTTCACCGCCACCTCGCAGGCGATCCGCCCCTGGTCGGTGAGTACCGCGACGACGCGGCCCTTTTCGATCTCGAAGCCGGTGACCTCAACATTCTCGAAGATCTTCGCCCCGGCCATGCGCGCGCCCTTGGCCAGCGAGGCGGTAATGTCGCTCGGGTTGGCCTGACCGTCGGTCGGCAGGAAGGCGGCGCCGATCACATCATGCACATCCATCAGCGGCCAGAGCTTCTGCGCCTCGGAGGGGGTGAGCAGGTGCATCTCCAGCCCGAAGCTGCGCGCCGTGGTGGCTTGGCGCTTCACCTCGATCCAGCGTTCCTCGTTGCAGGCCAGGCGCAGCCCGCCATTCATCTTCCAGCCGGTGGCGAGACCCGTCTCAGCCTCCAGCGTGCGGTAGAGCTTAACAGACTCGCCCAAAAGCTGGGTGATATTGGCGCTGGTGCGCAACTGCCCGACCAGCCCGGCGGCGTGCCAGGTGCTGCCGGAGGTGAGCCTGTGGCGCTCCAGCAGCACCACCTCCCAGCCCAGCTTGGCCAGATGATAGGCTGTGGAACAGCCAATGATGCCGCCGCCAATGATGACCGCGCGCGCCTGTGTTGGAAAGCTCATACCCCACCCCCTTGACCTGATTCCGTGCTCTGTTCCTGCCGCCACCGCAACGGCAAGTCAACATAAAGCCACACAAAACCACAAATCAACAAATCGCCACATTGGCGGCCAGCCCGCCAAGGCTCGTCTCCTTGTATTTGCTCTGCATATCGAGCCCGGTCTGGCGCATGGTCTCGATCACCGCGTCGAGCGAGACGATGTGCGTGCCATCGCCGTGCAGCGCCAGCGAAGCGGCGGCGATGGCCTTGATCGCGCCGAAGGCGTTACGCTCGATGCAGGGCACCTGGACGAGGCCGCCAATGGGGTCGCAAGTCATGCCCAGGTGATGCTCCATGGCGATCTCGGCCGCATTCTCGACCTGCGCATTGCTGCCGCCCATCGCCGCGCACAGCCCGGCGGCGGCCATGGCCGAGGCGGAGCCAACCTCACCCTGGCAGCCCACTTCGGCCCCGGAGATGGAGGCGTTGCGCTTGATCAGCCCGCCAATGGCAGCGGCGGTGAGGAAGAATTGCCGCATCCCCGCCTCATCCGCGGTTTCGCAGAAATCCCGGTAGTAGCGCAGCACGGCGGGTATCACCCCGGCGGCACCGTTGGTGGGCGCCGTCACCACGCGCCCGCCAGCGGCGTTCTCCTCGTTCACCGCCATGGCGAAGGCGGAAACGTAGTCGAGATGCGTATGCGGGATGAACTCATTCTGCTGCGCCCGGCTCTGCAGCCCGGCGAAGATGTGATGCGCCCGGCGTTTCACATGCAGTCCGCCCCCAAGCTCCCCCTGTTGGGCCAGGCCGCGCTCGATGCAAGCGAACATCGCCTCCCTCACCTTCCCGATATAGCCGAGAACTTCCGCCTTCGGATGGCGCACGCACTCATTCGCCAGCGCCAGCTCGGCGATGCTCAAGCCCGCCTCTTTTGCCGCGTGCAGCATTTGCGCGGCGGTATCGTAGGGGTACGGCACCGGAATTTCAGCGGCTCGCTCGTCCTCCTCCCCTTCGCGCACCACGAAGCCGCCGCCGATGGAAAACCAGAGCTGGGATGCGAGTTCCGTTCCAGCGGCATCATAGGCGGTGAAGCGCATGGCGTTGGTGTGGCGCTCGAACTGCGTCTGCCGGTCGAACAGCACGTCCCTCGCCGGATCGAACTCGATCTCGCGCCCGCCCGGCAGGCGCAGGCGGTGGGAGGTGACGATGCTGGTAAAGAGCTCCCCCGCCTCGTCGGGGCTGATCTCATCCGGGCGGCAGCCGGCCAGGCCCAGGATCATCGCTTTGTCGGTGGCGTGGCCCTTGCCCGTCCAAGCCAGGGAGCCATAGGCGGTGGCGGCGAGGCGAACCACACCGGCCTCACGCCCTGCCAAGGCGCACAGAAAAGCATTGGCAGCGCGCATCGGGCCGACGGTGTGCGAGGAGGACGGCCCCAAGCCGATCCTGAACAGGTCAAGCAGGGAGATGGACGAGGCAGAAGCGGCCTGGCGGCTTCCGGACTGCATGGACACTCCTTCCACCGCTGGTTTTTGCGCGGCGGCTTTTGCCGCGAGGGTATTGCAAAACCCCATACAACACCACCGGAGACACCCACAGACTCCGTCAATTCTAGAGAATCGCCGTGACCTTCCTCCCAACCCCAGCCCGGAGCGGCTCTGTCCACGGCAATCGCAGCACGTTCCACAACCTCGGCAAGTGCGTTTTTGTTTCTACAATCTTAATATTTACACTTTAAACGGGAAGATTAAACAAAATTATTGACGAGTTCTTGCTATAGTTGTATTTTCGCTTAAATCCCGCGGAGGCGAAAGTGAAAATCCTTTCTTTTGAGACTATCTCTGATAAAAAAGATCTTCTGACGGCTTTTCTGCGTTCGCGTCTGGCTATCGTCGACGAGACGAACGATGCCGAGGAAGCCCTCGATCTGGTGAAGTTCTACGATTACGACGCCGTCCTGCTGCGCCTGTCGGAAGACCGGCTGGGCGACCTGGAGATCATCCGCAAGCTGCGCATGGCCCGTGTCCGCGCGCCGATCGTGGCGGTGGCGCGCACGATGAACGAGGCGGCGCGGCTGCGCGTGCTGCAGGCCGGGGCGGACGACCTGATCGTGGACGCCCTCTCGCACGAAGAAATTTTCATGAAGGTGCAGAACCTGATCCGCCGTTCGCGCGGCTTCCAGGAAAATGCGCTGCGCATCGGCTCGGTCGAGATCAACATGAACGCGAAGAAAATCTACGCGAAGGGCCGGCCGGTGACACTCACCAAGAAGGAATACCAGATCGCCGAGATCCTGGCGCTGCGCAAAGGCGTAGTGCTGAGCAAGGAGGCGATTCTCGACCATCTTTATGGCGGGCTGGACGAGCCGAACCCGAAGATCATCGACGTATTCATCTGCAAGATCCGCAAGAAACTGCAGGCCCTCGGTGTGGATGACTTCATCGAGACGAACTGGGGCCGCGGCTACATGGTCATCGACCAGCGGCAGGATGCCAGCCCGGCGGAGAGCCCTCAGCACAGCTATTCCCCGGCGCCAGCCCCTCAGACCAGGGCCATCGCCTAAAGCACGAACTACCCATGATTTGTCAAATGAGTTATGCATATATAACATAACAAAATACGATCCGTTTGCCGTAATCCGCACTCCGCTTTGTCCCCAAAGGGGAGAGTGAAGATGCATCGCACGTGCCGCGAACCCGGTTAGCCGGGTACAGCAACGACGAGACGCATCCTGGTTAGGTCGTAACCGGTTCGCGAGAACTGGGATCAATTAGGAGACGCTTGATGTTGCTACCCAGATTGCTGGAGCGGAACATAACGATGCGAAGTCCGCGCATCATCGCCTGACCACGCCGCGCCGCTATTGATGCGGGCGCCGTGACTTACCTTGTTTTCGAACAATAGGCCGGGATAATTGCGCCCGGTGGCATTTTGCGAGGATTCCACAAAATGAGCCTGATTCAGAACCGCCCGCCTGTCGGGCCGCTGCACCGTCACATCACCCTGCGCCCGGAGGCGCAGACCCTGCCGGATGTCGCCAGCCTGGTGAAAACCCTGCGGCCGGAAGAGCCCCTGCACTGCATCCGCCCGGCGGTGATCACCGCCGCCGCGCAGGCCTTCACCGCTTCGTTCAATGGCGACGTGCTCTACGCCGTGAAGTGCAACCCCGAACCCGCGGTGCTGCGCGCGCTGTGGGAAGGCGGGGTGCGGCATTTCGACTGCGCCTCCATCTCCGAGGTGACGCTGGTGCGCCGCCTGTTCCCTGGCGCTGACATCCATTTCATGCACCCGGTGAAATCCCGCAGCGCCATCCGCGAGGCGTGGATCGTCAACGGCGTCCGCGATTTCGTGCTCGATTCCGCCGACGAACTGCGCAAGATCCTGGAAGAGACCGGCACGCCGGAAGCCGCGCGCCTTGGTGTGCGCCCCGGGCTGTTCGTGCGCCTGGCACTGCCGGAGACCGGCGCCGCGATCAATCTCTCCAAGAAGTTCGGCGCGGATTTCGCAACCGCCGTGGACCTGCTGCGCGCCGCCCAGCCGCATGCCGGCAAGCTCGGTGTGGCCTTCCATGTCGGCTCGCAATGCACCGACCCGCTGGCCTGGCGTGATGCCCTGGCGCTGGCCGGCGAGGTGATCCGCGCTTCCGGCGTGCGCGTCGAGGTCATCGATGTCGGCGGCGGTTTCCCTGCAGCCTACCCGGATATCGACCCGCCGCCGCTCGGCGCCTTCATGGCCGAGATCGACGCCGCGTTCGACCGGCTGAACCTGCCCGGCGTGAAGCTCTGGGCCGAGCCCGGCCGCGCGCTGGTCGCGGGCGGCGGCTCCGTGGTGGTGCAGGTGCAGCTGCGCAAGGGCAACATGCTCTATATCAACGACGGCGTTTACGGCGCCCTCGCCGATGCGGGCGCGCTGAAATTCCGCTTCCCCACCCGGCTGCTGCGCCGGGGCGCTACTCTGGGCGCGCCGGATGCACCGTTCGGCTTCTTCGGCCCGAGCTGCGATTCGCTGGACGTGATGCACGGCCCGTTCATCCTGCCCGATGACGTGGCCGAGGGCGACTGGATCGAGATCGGCCAGCTTGGCGCCTACGGCACCTGCCTGCGCACGGCGTTCAATGGGTTCGACCGGGCGGCGTTGGTGGAAGTCTCCGACCGCGCTATGCTGGAGACAGCCGGCTACGAACCGGCCGACGCCGTCGCCTAAGCCTGTCTCTATTTTTTACCCAGGAGTTTTACGACGATGCCCCAAGACATCGCGATCAAGCACGTGCGTTTTTCCGGCCGTTTGCTGATTGTCGGCTTCGGCAGCATCGGCCAGGGCGTGCTGCCCCTGCTGCTGCGCCATATCGACATGCCGAAGGAGAACATCTCCATCATCACCGCCGATGAGCGCGGCAACAAGGTCGCCGCCAAGCTCGGCGTGCGTGAGGAGATCCTGCCCCTGACGCAGGAGAACTACCGCGAGGTGCTCACTGCCCGCTTGGGCAAGGGTGACTTCCTGCTCAACCTGTCGGTCGAAGTCTCCTCCGTGGCGTTGATCCAGCTCTGCCGCGAGCTTGGCGTGCTGTATCTGGACACCTGCGTCGAGCCCTGGGCCGGCGGCTATACCGACCTCTCGCTCACGCCCTCGCAGCGCTCCAACTACGCGCTGCGCGAGAGCGTGCTGGCCCTGCAGACGGACGACACCGCGCCGACCGCCGTGGTCGCGCATGGCGCGAATCCGGGCCTCGTGTCGCATTTCGTCAAGCAGGCGTTGCTCAACCTCGCCGCTGTTACCGGCCTGGACACCGAAATGCCGGCTGACCGGGCGGGCTGGGCCAAGCTCGCCCAGACGCTCGGCGTGAAGGTGATCCACATCGCCGAGCGCGACACCCAGGTGGCGAACCGCCCCAAGGCGGTGGGCGAGTTCGTCAACACCTGGTCGATCGACGGCTTCGTCGGCGAGGGCTGCCAGCCCGCCGAGCTCGGCTGGGGCACGCATGAGAAGGCACTGCCGCCGGACGGCGCAACGCATGAATTCGGCTGCGGCGCTGCGATCTACCTCAACCGCCCCGGCGCCTCCACCCGCGTGCGCACCTGGACGCCGAACGAAGGCCCGTTCCACGGCTTCCTGATCACGCATAACGAGGCGATCTCGATCGCCGATTATTTCACCCTGACCGAGGACGGCCAGGCCGTATACCGCCCGACCGTGCATTACGCCTATCACCCGTGCGACGACGCCGTGCTGTCCGTGCACGAACTCGCCGGCAAGAACTGGGAGATGCAGGAGTGCCAGCGGCTGATGGAGGATGAGATCATCTCCGGCATCGACGAGCTGGGCGTGCTGCTGATGGGCCATGCCAAGGGCGCGTATTGGTACGGCTCGCAGCTCTCCATCGAGCAGGCCCGCGCACTCTGCCCGTACAACAACGCCACCTCCCTGCAGGTGACGGCGGCTGTGCTGGCCGGGGTGATCTGGGCGATGGAGAACCCGCGCCGCGGCGTCGTCGAGGCCGATGGCATCGACCATGCCCGCGTGCTGGAGATCACCACCCCGTATCTCGGCACCATGGCCGGGGCGTATTCGGACTGGACGCCGCTCCTCAAGCGCGGCGAGCTGTTCGCCGAGGATGTGGACGCCGAAGACCCCTGGCAGTTTAAGAACTTCCGGGTCGTGTGACACCGAAGCGGGCCGGGGACTTCCCGGCCCGCGTTTTTTGCGGGATGTCTCGGCCATGCTGCTGACCACCCGAGACCTTCCCCCTGACGTTATGGCCCGTGCCCGGCGCGAGCACGATGTGCGTGAGCTGCTCCTGCAAGGCTCCTTCACCCCCCAGGCGGTGCTGGCCAATCTTTCCGGCGTGAACGCCATTCTCTGCACCCCCGCCGACAGGTTCGACGCGGCGATGATTACCGCCCTGCCCGCCAGCGTGCGCGTCATCGCCACGTTTTCCGTCGGGGTGGAGCATATCGATCTCGAAGCCGCCGCCGCGCGGGGCATCGAGATCCGCAGCACCCCGGATGTGCTCACCACCGCCACCGCCGAACTCGCCCTGATGCTCATGCTGATGGCCGCGCGCCGTGCCGGCGAGGGTGAGCGCCTCCTGCGCGCGGGCAAATGGACGGGCCTGGCCCCCACCTTTCTGCTGGGGCGCAACGTCTCGGGCAAGAGCTTAGGCATTTTCGGCATGGGGCGGATCGGCCGGGCGCTGGCCAGCATGGCGCGCGGGCTGGGCATGCCAATACATTACCGTAACCGCAACCGTCTGCCGCCTGAGCTGGAACAGGGCGCGACCTACCACGCGGATGACGAGAGCTTCCTCGGCGCCATCGACTTCCTCTCCATCAACGCCCCCGGCGGCGAGGAAACGCGGCATTGGCTGAACGCCGCGCGCATCGGGCTGCTCAAGCCCGGCGCCATCGTGGTGAATGCCGGGCGCGGCAGCGTGGTGGAGGATGAGGCGCTTATCAAAGCGCTGCGTACCGGACATGTGGCGGCGGCAGGGCTGGATGTGTTCAACAACGAGCCGGACATTCACCCCGGCTACCGCGCCCTGGAAAACACCGTGCTGCTGCCTCATATCGGCTCGGCCACGGTGGAAACACGCAACGCCATGGGCTTCCTGGCACTGGACGGCATCGCTGAAGTGTTGCGCGGCGTTTGACGAGGATCAATGAGCCGCCGCGCGGCCGGGGGCAGAGTTTCCTTTAGTTAACGAAGACGAAAAGGAAGCCTACTCACATGCCGATTCACCTCAAGGTTCTGTTCGCCATTGCCAACGGAGAGCACGCCCGTTTCGTGCGGCCGGCCGAGGAGGACAACACGCTGCACTCTTCGAGCCGGGTGATCCCGGAGGGAGGCCACGCGGGTTCCGCCGACCACCCCCACGCGCAGGATAAGGACAAATTCGCCGTCTGGGTTGCCGAGCAGCTCAGCCAGAACACCGCCAGCTATGACGAGCTGGTGCTGGTGGCCCCGGCGCACACGTTGAACATCATCCGCGAACACCTGAACAAGCAGGCTGCCGCCAAGGTCGTGGGCACGGTGGAGAAGGACCTCGCCAAGATCGCCGATCATGATCTGTGGCCGCATGTCCGCGAATGGGTGCGCCCGGTGCACCGCCAGAAAGTGCTGTAAGCGGTTACGCGCGGCCTGGTCCAGCCGGGGCCAGGCCGCGATTTTTGTCCCGTATCAACCCTCCAGGGTGAAGCCCAGCTTCATCGTGACCTGAAAATGGGCGACCTTGCCGTTCTCGATCTCGCCCCGGACATTCGTTACCTCGAACCAGCGGAGATTCCGGATGCTTTTGCTTGAGCGCTCGACAGCGGTTTTGATGGCCTCATCCACACTGACGGGCGATGAACCGACAATCTCGATCTTCTTGTAAACATGGTTGGCCATGGCGTTTTCCCTTTTTGTTATGCCGCGCTACGCGGACGCGGCGCAGGCAAGCCAGCTGGCCGCAACGCGAAGGCTAAGGGAATTTCACCGCATTTCCTAGCATTTTAAAAAGCCGGGGCAAACGCGATACCGGCTACTCCTTGAGCCAGACCGGCTCCTTCAGCTTGGCGATGAATTCCGCATGCGCGGCGAGCTGCTCCTCGCTCACCGCAATCGGGCGCGGGGTGCGGGTCTCCGGCGCGTCGTATTGCGCGAAGGCGAGGCCCTGCTCCGTCTCCAGCACCAGGCCGCGCTGCCGTCCGCCGGTGAGCTCCACATACACTTCCGCCAGCAGCTTGCAGTCCAGCAGCGCGTTATGGGTGGTACGGGCGGAGAGGTCGATCTCGAAGCGGCGGCACAGCGCGTCCAGGCTGTTGGGCATGCCGGGGAAGCGCTGCTTGGCCAGCACCAGCGTGTCGATCATCAGCGCCTTGTCCAGCTTCTTGCGCCCGATGCGCTCCAGCTCCGCGCTGATGAAGGCGAAGTCGAACGGCGCGTTATGCGCGACGAGCGGTGAGTCGCCGAAGAATTCCAGCATCTGGTCCGCCACATCGGCGAATTTCGGCTTGCCCTCGACATGCGCGTTGGTGATGCCATGCACGCGCGTGCTGTCGGAGGGGATGTCCCGCTCCGGGTTCAGCAGCGCGTAAAACTGCTTCTCGGTCGGCAGATCGTTGATCAGCTCGATGGCGGCGATCTCGATCACGCGGTCGCCGGTGAGCGGCTCGAACCCCGTGGTTTCCGTATCGAACAGGACAGACCGGCTCATAGCCCCAGCTCCTCGATGATGCGCGCAACCTGCGCCCGCGTTTCCTCCAGCGGGCCGCTGGTATCGACGACGTAATCCGCCCGGCGGCGCTTCTCTTCGTCCGGGGTCTGCCGGGCGATGATCGCCTCGATATCCGCCAGCGGCAAATGGCGGTGCAGCACGCGGGCGATCTGCACGTCGCGCGGGCAGGAGACGGTGATGATCTTGTCCACCCGCCCTTCCCCGCCGGTCTCGAACAGCAGCGGGATGTCGAGCAGCACGGCGCGCCGCCCGGCCTGTACCGCCTCGGCCGTGAACGCCGCCTGCATCTGCCGCACCAGCGGGTGCATGATGCCCTCCAGCCGCTTCATCGCCGCGTCATCTTCCAGCACCTGGGCGCGCAGCTTGGCGCGGTCCAGCACGCCATCACTCACCGTGCCGGGGAAAGCCTCGGCGATGGCCGGAATCGCGGCGCCATTCGGGGCCTGCAGGGCATGCACCGCGTCATCGGCGTTGAAGGCGGGGACACCGCGCGCGGTGAACATGGCGGCGACGGTGGATTTGCCCATGCCGATGCCGCCGGTGAGGCCGAGCACGATCATGCGGCGACGATCCGGTACAATTCCTCGTCCACCGTTGGCGTCACCCCGAACCAGGCGGCGAAACCTGGCACGGCCTGGTGCAGCAACATGCCCAGCCCCTCCACCGCCTTCAGCCCGCGCGCTGTGGCCTCGGCCAGCAGCGCGGTCTCCAGCGGGGCATAGACGATATCCGCCACCGCGAGCCCAGGTGCTGCGCGCTCCAGGCTCATTTCCAGAGGCGGGTTATGCACCATGCCGAGCGAGGTGGTGTTCACCAGCAGCGCGTAATCGGCCAGCGCCGCCGCGCGCTGTTCCCAGGGCAGCACCCGCGCTGGCGGCAGGGCGGCGGCCAGGGCCTCGGCCCGCTCCGGGCTGCGGTTGCAGATCGTCACCGCCGCGCCTTCATCCTGCAAGGCGGCGGCAATGGCCCGCGCCGCACCGCCCGCCCCCAGGATCAACGCCGGTCCCGCCGCCGGGTTCACCCCGTGCGCGCGCAGATTGGCGACGAAACCATAGCCATCGGTATTGCGGCCCTCGATGCCCTGCGGCGTGAAGACCAGCGTGTTCACCGCCCCGGCGCGATGGGCGGTTTCGTCCACCTTGCCGCACACGGCGAAGGCCGCCTCCTTGTGCGGGATCGTCACATTTGCTCCGGCGAACCCGGCCTTGGCCAAGGCGCGCACCACCTCGGCAAAATTCTCCGGCGCGACGGGCAGCGGCACATAGGCGCCGTCGATGCCGTGGCGGTTCAGCCAGGTGCCGTGGATCCGGGGGGAACGGGAATGGGCGACCGGCCAGCCGATGACGCCGGCGAGCCGGGCTGAGCCGGTAAGGAGTCGCATGGCGCCACAGCACCACGGCGCCACGCGCTTGCCAAGAGCAGGAGCAACACCACTGGGGCGAGATGCGCGTATTGCGCCGCCCAGGGCAGCAGCCCGGGGCCGAACCAGGCCAGGAAGTACAGCACCGGCTCGCCGGGGGCGAAGCCGGTTTGCAGCCGCTCCTCCACCAGCAGCGCTGTGGCCAAAGCCGCGCCCAGCAGGTCGTAATCGTGCAGATACGGGCTGGCGAGCGCCGAGAGGATCAGCAGCGCCGGGACCGAGCGTGTCTTCAGCCCGGCCAGCACCGCCGCCACGCTCACCGCCCCCTGCGCCAGCAGCGCCCCATGCACACCAACGAACGGCTTGGCCATGGCGAACACGCTGATCAGCCCGCCCGCGAATTCCGGCGGCTGGCCGGTAAGCAGGACACTGCTCATCACCGGGCTGGTGAAGTTGATGAACCCCGCCCAGGCCGCGGGCCCGAAGGCCCAGAGCGACGTTGCCGCCAGCACCACCGCCGCCAGCGCCGCGTACATAAAGGCGATGGGCGCGCGCCGCAGCAGGTATAGCGGCAGCACCAGCCCAAGCTGCGGCTTGATTGTCGCCAGCCCGATGAGCACGCCGGAGACGCGCGGGCGGTTCCCCAGCAGCAACAGCCCGCCGCCGAGCAGCGCCGTCATCAGCGCGGCGTTCTGGTGCTCCATCGCGCTCTCCAGCGCGGCCGGGGCCAGCAGCATGGAAGCCACGAACCACCAGCTCTTGCCGGCGAGGCGCAGCATCGCTGCGAGCAGGGCCAGACTGACGGCATCGAAGGCCAGCACCGCATGCCAGGGGGAAAGCCAGCCGAACGCGCAGGCGATGAGCCCGTAGGTCGGCGGGTAGCTCCACAAATGGTAAGGCAGCTTGCCGTACAGCCCCTGCAGAAACGCCTGGTAGGCCGTGTGGTCGAACAACACCGGCAGTTGGTGGTGCAGCAGCAGGAAGCCGCCGGCCCAGAAATCCAGCCCGTCGCGCAGGGCCTTGCCCACCAGCCCGTGGCGCTGCCCCCACAGGATGGCACAGCCCTCGAATAATGACGGCAGGGTACAGAACAGCACCAGCAGGCTGAGTTTAACACGGTGCTGGAATTGACTTTTTTCGGCCATATGCGCTTTATTCCGGGCTTTCCGACGCCTTGAAAGCACATCCATGATTTCCGCGCTAATGCCCAACTACAATCGGGCCGACATCTCCTTCGACCATGGCCACGGGGCCTATCTGTTCGACGAGGCGGGGCGCCGATACCTGGATTTCGGCGCGGGCATCGCGACCTCCTCGCTCGGGCACGGGCATCCGCATCTGGTGAAGGCCATCGCCGAGCAGGCGGCCAAGGTGATCCACGTCTCCAACCTCTACCGCGTGAAGCAGGCGGAGCGTCTGGCGGCGCGGTTTGTCGAGGCGAGCTTCGCGGACAGCGTGTTCTTCTGCAATTCCGGCGCCGAGGCGAATGAGGGGCTGGTGAAGGCCATGCGCAAGACGCACGCCGATGCCGGGCACCCGGAGCGCACCCGCGTGATCTGCTTCGAGGGCGCGTTCCATGGCCGCACCCTGGCGATGATCTCCGCTACCGGCAACCCGAAATACCTGGCCGGGTTCGGCAAGCCGGTCGAGGGCTTCGACCATGTCGCCTTCAACGACATCGAGGCCGTGCGCGCCGCCATCGGGCCGGAAACGGCGGGCGTGCTGATCGAGCCCGTGCAGGGCGAGGGCGGCGTGCGCCCGGCGGATCTGCAATTCCTGCGCGACCTGCGGGCGCTGTGCGACGAAACCGGCATCCTGCTCGGCTTCGACGAGGTGCAGTCCGGCATGGGCCGCAGCGGCAAGCTCTTCGCGCATGAATGGGCGGGGGTGGCGCCGGATGTGATCTCGCTGGCCAAGGGCATTGGCGGCGGCTTCCCCATGGCGGCGGTGCTGGCCAAGGAGAAGGTGGCCAAGGCGCTGGTGCCGGGCAGCCACGGCACCACCTTCGGCGGCGGGCCGCTGGCCTGCGCCGCGGGCAACGCGGTGCTGGACGTGATTCTGGCCGACGGCTTCCTGGACCAGGTGCAGGAGACCGCCGCTTACCTCCGCGCCGGGCTGGAAGCGCTGGTCGTGGCGCATGGCGACGTGTTCACCGGGGTGCGCGGCGCGGGGCTGCTGCTCGGGCTGAAATGCACCCCACCCAATGGCGATGTGCAGAACGCCGCGCTGGCGCACGGGCTGCTCACCGTCGCCGCCGGGGATAACGTGCTGCGTCTGGCGCCGCCGCTGATCATCGGCAAGGCGGAATGCGACGAGGCTTTGGACACTGCTCGGCGAGGTGGCCGTGCAAATGGCGGCAAAGACGGAGGCTGCGGCAAAATGAGCGCTGCGATCGATTTACGGGCCGGTTCCCCCCGGCATTTCCTGAACCTGCGGGATTTCTCCACCGCCGAGCTGCGCGCGCTGCTGGACTCCGCCGCGCAATTCAAGCGCACCCGCCGGACGGCCAAGAAGCCGCTCACCGGCAAAACGCTGACGATGATCTTCGAGAAACCCTCCACCCGCACGCGCGTCTCCTTCGAGGTGGCGACCCGCGAGCTGGGCGGTGAGGCCATCGTGCTTTCATCGCGGGACATGCAGCTTGGCCGCGGCGAGACCATCGCTGACACGGCACAGGTGCTCTCGCGCTTCATCGACGGCATCATGCTGCGCACCGACAGCGCCGCCAAGCTGCACGAGCTGGCGCGCCACGCCACCGTGCCGGTGATCAACGGCCTGACCGACCTCTCCCACCCCTGCCAGATCATGGCCGACATCCTCACCTTCGAGGAGCATCGTGGCCCGGTGGCGGGGCAGAAGATCGCCTGGGTGGGCGATGGCAATAATGTCGCCGCCTCGTTCATCGAGGCCGCGGCGCGGTTCAACTTCACCCTCCACCTCGCCTGCCCCGCCGGGTACTGGCCGCGTGCCGAGGTGCTTGAATGGGCCAAGGCCGAAGGCGCCGATGTGGAAGTGAGCATCGACCCGGAAACGGCGGTGGAAGGTGCTGCCTGCGTCGTCACCGACACCTGGCTCTCGATGTCCGACAGCCCGGATCAGGCCGCCGCGCGCGAGGCCGCCTTCGCCCCGTATCAGATCACCACGGACCTGATGGCCCAGGCCGCGCCGGGAGCCATCTTCCAGCACTGCCTGCCGGCGCATCGCGGTGAGGAAGTGGCGGCCGAGGTGATCGACGGTCCGGCCTCCGTGGTGTTCGACGAAGCGGAAAACCGCCTGCACGCGCAGAAGGCGATCCTGGCGTGGTGTTTGGGGTAAGCAAGATTAATCTCTGCCCGATTTATACGGATCGGCTGGTTCTACGTTGCGCAGAGCCGAGTGATGCCGATGCATATGCCAGATTGATGACGCCGGACATCAGCCAGTGGCTCGCCAGCTGGGCCAGCCCGTATTCGCCGGAGATGGCCTTGGATCGCATATCTCACCTGCAATCCACTGCAATGGCCGGACGTGCCCTGCCATTCAGCGTCCTGCGTCAGGCAGATGACACGGTCATGGGATTTGTCAGCCTTGAGCGCAGTACGGCAGATACGCGGCGTGCGGCACTAAGCTTCTGGCTCGGCGCAGCATTTCATGGGCAAGGCTATATGCCGGAGGCATTAGCCCAGCTTTTTCCAGCCGGCTTCAAACATCTCGATGTGGAGGCAATTGAGGGCGGCGCGCAAAATGATAACGCCGCCAGCATCGCTGTCATGCGGGCAAGCGGAATGACCTATGTCGGCGCACGCATCGTCTTCGCACCCTCGCGGCAGCAAGAGGAAGCCTGCGCGTTTTACGAGATCACGCCCATGCAGCTTGCCGGGGCTTGAGCGCGGCGGGCAAAACACCATGTTCCTCCAGGCTGGAGGAACAAACAATGCCAACGCTGCTCGACAAATCCGCCCTCACCCCCCTGCCTGGCAAATGGGTGCTGGCGGCGGATCAGAAATCCATTCACCAGACCTTCATCTTCAAAACCTTCGCTGAAGCTTTCTCGTTCATGGCGCATGTCGCTTTGCTCGCGGAGAAGGCGGACCATCACCCAGACTGGTCCAACAGCTTCAACCGGGTGCACATCGCCCTCTCCACCCATAGCGCCGGAGGCGTAACGGAGAAGGACATCGCCCTGGCAAAGGCGATCACCAACTTCGTCTGGCTGCCGCAGTAAAGAGCGACTTCTGAAACCGCCTCTAATCAGCCGGCGGGTTGCACCGGCACCCAGCGCGGGCCGGGATTGGTGCCGTTCGCCGCATTGCCGCTGACCAGGAACACGGGCGGCTGCCCGGCCAGCGCCTTCAGCCGCGCCTGCAATTCCGCCGCCGAGGCCACGACTTGGCCGTTCACCTGCTCGATGACATCACCCGGCACGATGCCCGCCTTGGCCGCAGGACCCGTGGCGGCCAGCACGCCTACCCCGTTCGCCACCGGTTTGACGGCCACGCTGAGGCCCAACCCTTGCAGCACAATGGGGCCGGGCGTGGGCTGGGTCACGGTCTCATCCAGCGCCGCGGGCGGGGCGGCGATGGTCAGCTTGGCCTGTGCCGCCGAGCCGTCACGCCAGTATTGCACGCTCACCGTCTGTCCCGCCGGGATCTCCGCCGTGCGGATCTGCAACTCACGCGGATTGGCCACGTTCACCCCGGCCAGGGCGGTCACCACATCGCCATTGCGCAGCGTGCCGTCCGACGGGCCGCCGGTCGAGACCGAGCCGATCAGCGCGCCATCGGTGCCGGGCAGATGCAGCGATGCCTGTACCTGGGGCGTCACGTCCTCGGTCGCCAGACCCAGCCAACCGCGGGTCATGTAGCCGCTATGGGCCAGCTCCTCGGCCACCGGCTCGGCCATGGCCGAGGGAATGGCGAAGCCCACCCCGTCCGACGTGCCGCTGGGCGCATAGATGGCGGAATTCACGCCGATCACCTCGCCCGCCATGTTGAACAGCGGGCCGCCGGAATTGCCCTTGTTGATGGCTGCGTCGGTCTGGATGAAATCGTCGAAACCCGTGTCGCCGATGTCGCGGTGCAGGGCGCTCACGATCCCCGCCGAGCTGGAGCCGGGCAGGCCGAACGGATTGCCCACGGCCAGCACCCAGTCGCCCACGCGCAGCTTGCCGGAGTCGCCGAACTTCACATAGGGCAGCTTGTGCCCGGCATCGATCTTCAGCACCGCGAGGTCGCCGGGCTTGTCCCGCCCGGCGATGGTGGCGGTGTACACCGTGCCGTCCTGGAAGGTGACGATGACTGTGTTGGCGTTTTCTACCACATGGTTGTTGGTGAGGATGTAACCCGCCGGGTCGAACACGAAGCCGGAGCCGAGGGATTCAACGGTCTTGGGCGGCGGCACGACCGTGCCGGCGGTATTGTCCGGCGTGTCCGCCGTGGCTGTGGCGTGCAGGGCGCTGTTGTCGGCCCCGCCGTTGTCGCCGTTATCCCCGCCGCTATCGCCCCCGCTGTCACCGTTGTCGCCCTGGCTGTTGCCGCCCTGGCTGCTATTGTCCCCGGCAGGGGCCATGGCGGCGATGCTCACCACCGCCGGCAGCACCTTGGCCGCCAGATTGTCCAGCGAGGGTGGCATGTCGGCGGCGCGGGCGGCGCCACCGGCCAGGAGGAAGAGCGCGCAGAGCAAGCGAACCGAAAAGGTCATGCATCAAGTGTGCGAGCAGGGGGCGATCTTCGCAAGAGGGGCCGGGCAGGATATGTCTTGCCGCATGACTGAAGATGATATTCGCGCGGCGCTGGCGCCGTTCAACGTGGCCCACCGGCTGGATGGCGTGCATGTGCAGGGTGGGATGGTGCAGGTGAGCCTCGCCGTGTCCCGGCAGGAGGCGGCTTCGATGGAGCCGCTGCGCCGGGACATGGAAGCCGCGCTGCGCGCCCTGCCGGGCGTGAAATCCGCCACCGTGGTGCTGACCGCCCATGCCCAAGCCGCGCCCCCTGCCCCGCCGCCGGCGGAAAACTTGCTGCCGGGGGTGAAGCACGTCATCGCCGTGGCTTCCGGCAAGGGCGGGGTCGGCAAATCCACCGTGGCTGTGAACCTCGCCGTGGCGCTCGCCCAGAGCGGGCTGAAGACCGGGCTGCTGGACGCGGATATCTACGGCCCCTCCTTGCCGAAAATGCTCGGCCTCACCACCGGCCCCGAAGTGCGCGGTGGCAAGATGATCCCGCTCGAAGCCTGGGGGCTGAAGGCGATGTCCATCGGCTTCCTGGTGCCGGAGGAGAAGGCGCTGATCTGGCGCGGGCCGATGGTAATGGGCGCGCTGAACCAGATGCTCGGCCAGGCGGAATGGGGCGAACTGGACGTGCTGGTGGTGGACATGCCGCCCGGCACAGGGGACGCGCAGATCACCCTGGCGCAAAAAGCCAAGCCGCATGGCGCGGTGATCGTCTCCACCCCGCAGGACATCGCGCTGCTGGACGCGCGGCGCGGCGTGCAGATGTTCTCCCAGGTCGGTGTGCCGGTGCTGGGGATCGTGGAGAACATGTCCTATTTCTGCTGCCCTAATTGCGGGCACCGGACAGATATATTCGGCCACGGCGGTGCCCGGGCGGAAGCGGAGCGCATCGGCGTGCCGTTCCTGGGCGAGATCCCGCTGCAACTCGCCATCCGCGAGGCCGGTGACGCCGGGACGCCGGTGGTGGCCGCCCAGCCGGAGAGCGAAGTTGCCGCCGCCTTCCGCGCCGTCGCCGCGCAGGTACGGGCGGCATTGGTCGGGTAATGGCGGAGATCGGGTTCTACCACCTTACCCGCACGGACGTGTTCGCCGCGCTGCCGGCGCTGCTGGGGCGCACCCTGGTGGCGGGCGAACGCGCGCTGGTGGTATGCCCCGACGAAACAATGCTGAAGGCGCTGGATGAGCGGCTATGGACCTGCGCCAGCCCCGACTGGCTGCCGCATGGCACGGCGAAGACCCCGCACCCGGAATGGCAGCCGATTTTCATCACGACGCAGGCCGAGGACAACCCGGCCGGAGCCGCGTTCCTTTTTCGCCTCAACGGCGCGGGCGGGGACGCCGCGGGGTTCAAACGGGTATTCGACCTGTTCGACGGCAACGACGAAGAGGCGGTGGCGGCGGCACGAGCCCGCTGGCGCGCGGCGAAAGCGGAAGACCATACGCTGGCCTATTGGAAGCAGGAAGACACGGGCTGGGTAAAAGCGGGTTAGCCTCCCTATATCCTGCATATGAGGTGAAGACCATGAACCGATTCCTGTTGGTGTCTTTAAGTTTTCTGGCCTTGGCCGGTTGTGTTCATGAAGCGCCCGCACCATCGACGGGGTATTTGCCCGAGGATGCGTTTGGCAATTCCGTCGTGGGGCAAGATCCGGATATGACCGCCGTCAACGACGCCATGATCGCGTTCGCTTATCCTGGGACGATGCAAGGGCGGCCGGCTCAGATGGCGCTGGCAATCGCATCGCTTGACGCAATGGCGGGGCAGTTTTCAACGAGGGGCCGCTGGGTCGCCATGGACGCAATTACGAAGCAGGAGATGCTGGATGCACGCACCGAGGTACGCGCCGTACTTGGCGTGCCCGAGAACGCGCCGTCGCAGTCAGTGATCGACCACTTGGTAGCGGCGTCTCATGCATTGGACAGAGGCGACCAGGCAGCGGCCTTGGCTGCGTTATCGGGCCCCGACTTTACCAAGACGCCCGAACAAACACTGGCGATTTTGACACATTTTCCAAGAGTCCCAGACGCGAATCATGCAACGATGGATGCGAACATGAATTTTTTCCCCCCGGGCGGAGACGAACCTAGTGATCGATGAACTGAGATGGGGGCCTTCGCGGCAAGCGTAGGGCGGGGACGTAAAGCTGCCCCCGCCTGCCCAGGAAACCGAATGGAGCAATGATGTATTTTTCGATTGAACCCATGGGAAATTTTGGCAATCGCATGCTGGAATACATGGCTGCGCTTGCCGTGGGGCGGCATTTTCCAGAGACGGTAACCTATAATTGCCAACTGCCTGAAATTGGCCTCGAGTTTGATCGGAATTTGCACGACCAACTGCTCGCTGATGAAGCCAAAAACTATGTCGTGAAAGACAGGGACGTCACGTCGATTTCGACACTCGTTGAAAATATCAAAAAATCCGGCGCGACTGCTGTCGTCTTCCAGGGTTTTTTTCAACGCTACGAACTATATGAAAAGGCTGAGTTCTACCGCGATTTTGTTTTCAAGAAGCAGCCTTTGGATATAGCTCCTTTTGGCGAGAACGATCTGGTGATCAACATCAGGGCAGGAGAAATCCTGGGCGGGGGCGTTTCATGGTATCCTCTCGTGCCGGTGAATTTCTACGAGACCTTGATAAGCCGCACCAAGTGCAATCCGGTATTTCTCGGTCAGATCCAGGATTGCGAATATATACGCGAGATCCAAAAAGCCTTCCCCGAAGCCCGGATGATTCCGAGCGGCGGCGCAATAACCGACTTCAACCGGCTGTTGCACGCGAAGCGCATCTGCATAACAGTGAGTACATTTTCGTGGCTCGCGGCATGGCTCTCGACCGCCACTGAAATCCACTATCCGCTGCTCGGCTTTTTGCATCCGTTCTGTCTGCCGAAAGGCACTCACGGGAATGGCGGGATTGACCTGACACCGCTGGGAGACCCGCGCTACCGCTACCATCTCTTCCCAATTCTGAACGCCGAGCCCGAGGGTGAATATCTGCGCTTCACAAAAACATTGAACCCGATCTCCCAAGCTGTTTCCGAACAATTCGTTGACGAACTGTGCCAGAAAGAGAGAACGAATTACCAGACAATCAATACAGCAAAAAACAAGCACTATTTAAAAAAATATCCCGATGCTGCCTGGAGCGTTAGCTCGGGCCAGGCTGACAGTGCCCTGACACATTACGAAAATATCGGCAAAATTCACAGCTATTCCCTGTTCGATACGCCGCCCCGCCCGCAGCTTGAAAACGTCGCGCTGCACAAAAGCGCGACGCAAAGCTCGATCTCTGCCTGGTCCATAGGCAAGACGCCAGAAGCCGATGCGTCGGGCGCCGTTGATGGCGTCATTGACGGCTTCTACTCGTTCCATACCGCTCTCGAAGATGCCCCCTGGTGGCGGGTTGATTTGGGCGGCACATGCACGATCTCGGAAATCCGGGTTTTCAACCGCGTGGAACATGAGGAATTGGCCAGGCGCGCCAACAGGATCGCCATCGATATTGGCAACAACGAGGATGGGTACAGGGAGGCTTTCCGCTATGAGTCGGAGACACCCTTTGGCGGGTCGGACGGCAAGCCCCTGATTTTCAAGCCAGGCGAGCCGATCCACGGGCGCTTCGTGCGAATACGGCTGCGGACCAGAAACTGTTTGCACCTGGAACAGGTGGAAGTTTACGGAGAATAGGACCAAGACCATGCCAAACTCCATCCGGGAAATTGTAGCGGCGTTTGACGAGCCGGGCGCACTGGACCACGCCGTGTTCGCGCTGGAAACTGAAGGGTTCGACCGCGCTGCGTTCTCCGTCCTGGCCACGGAGGAGACGGTGGCCGGTGCGCTGGGGCACCGCTACCAGCAGGTCAGCGAGGTCGAGGACGATCCGCGCGTGCCGCGGGAGACGTTCTTCTCGCGCATGTCCAGGCTGGAGGCCGAGGTCTTCCCCGCGCCGGCGCTCGCTGGGCTGGGCTGGCTGACCCTGGCGGGGGTTGGCGGCGCCATACCGGCGGTCGTCGCGGCGGGTGCCGGCGGGCTGATCGGCGCCGCGCTGGGCGGCTTTATCCACCAGCACCATGCGGCGCGGGTTCAGGAACAACTGGCTCGCGGCGGGCTCGTGCTATGGGTAAGCGTGCGCGATGCCGCCGCCGAGGAAAAGGCCATGCGCATCCTGCGGGAACAGGGCGCGCACGACCTGCACGCTCATTCAATCGCCTTGTAACCTCACCACAGCGGGCGGCGCATGTCCCGCCCCGCCAGACGCGAGAGCACGCCCAGCGGCGCGCGTTCCGGCAGCAGCATGCATTCGGGCTCGACGAGGAATGTCTGCTCCAGCGCGTTGCGGCCCGAGAGCGCCGCATGCGCCACCTGGTCGGTGAACACCATCCACACCTGGCCGGGCAGGAAAGAAATCTCCTCCGCCGGGGAGGAATTCTGCCAGCCCGTGTCCCGCTTGGCGGCATCGTGCAGGGCCAGCATCGCCTCGTCGTAATGCGAGCGTTTCGTCTTGGTCAGCCCCAGCAAATGCCGCAGGCTCGCCGCGCCGGGCAAAGGCTCCCTAATCGGCCAGAACTCCCGCGCATAAGCCTCGAAATCCGGCCCCACGCGCCAGCGCCGCGGCGTGCCGTGCTGGTCGACATTGGCGAACACGCGCAGAATCCGCCGCCCCTGCACCGGCGAGGTGGGAAAGGCATCGACATGACGGCGCGTATCGTCCTGCCGCCAGGAGCGGGCCCGCCCCTCGACCTCGACCGGGCGGAAGCTCGTCCGCGCCCGCGTCAGCCCACTGGCATAGGCGGGCAGCACCGTGCGCACCAGCGCCTCGGTAAACTCGCCATAACGGCGCATCATGCCGGCGAGGCAGTCGCGCTCCGCCTCCTCCAGACTGGTGCCCTTCAGCGCGCCCCTGGCCGGATCGTAGCTGATATTCTTGGCGGTTCCGGCGGCCTGCCCGGCGCTGATCAGCGCCTCTTCCCCGGGAAGCAGCACGAAGGGAAAGGCCGGAAACAGCAGCACCGCCCCACCCTCCAGCGCCAATGTCGCGTGCCGGGCGAGAGCCTCATCCACCCCGGCTAGCTCCGTTATTCCTATTTGCTCAAGCATTCTTACATTCTCTGCAAAGAAGGCGATTTATCCCGGGTTCGATATCATCACATCCCCCCCAGGTGCTTCAAGCAAATTGTCGGAACAGCCTCACGCCGGCCAGCATCGCCCCCAAGGCCCCGATGCCGCCAACTTACCCCCGCAGCAACGCCCCAAACCCCATGCGGTGGTGCTTCGTCGGCCCGTGCGTAACAATCGCCTCGCGGTGCACCGCCGCCGCGTATCCGGCGTTTTTCTCCCAGGCATATGCCGGGTAGCGGACGGCGAGTTTCACCATCAGCGCATCGCGTGTCTGCTTGGCGAAGATTGAGGCCGCAGCAATGGAAAGCGAAACCGCGTCGCCGCCCACCAGCGTTGTGCAGGGCAGGCCGCAGGCAGGAGCGCGGTTGCCATCCACAAGCACATGCGTGGGCGCCACCGGCAGCCGCGCGATGGCGCGGCGCATCGCCAGCATCGAGGCGTGCAGGATGTTGAGGGCATAAATCTCGCGCACCGAGGCAGCACCAAGCGCCATCATCGCGCCACTCTCACGCAAGGCCGCCAGCGCCTTCGCCCGCTTGGCGGCGGAAAGTTTCTTGGAATCGTCGATGAGACCGGCAATCCCCGCTGGCAGCCGCGCGGGCAGAATCACCGCCGCCGCCAGCACCGGCCCGGCGAGCGGGCCGCGCCCCACCTCGTCTACCCCGGCGACGATGCCGCCGATGCGCACCTCGTGCGAGAGATCAGGCATCCCGGAACCCGGCAAAGAATTCCTTCAGCAGCGCCGAGCATTCGGTATCGCGCACCCCGCCGATCACCTCCGGCTTGTGGTGCGTGGTGGGGTGGGAAAACACACGCGGGCCATGCTCCACGGCACCGGTCTTGGGATCATAAGCGCCAAACACCACCTTCCTCACCCGGAAGGCGGCGATGGCCCCGGCGCACATGGCACAGGGCTCCAGCGTCACGGTGAGGGTGCAATCGGCCAGGTATTTTTGTCCGCGCGCGGCCCTGGCGGCGGTGAGTACCAACATCTCAGCATGGGCGGCGGGGTCCTGCCCGGCCTCGGTCCGGTTGCCAGCCACCGCCAGAACCACCCCGGCGGCATCGGTCAGCACCGCGCCCACCGGCACTTCGCCCGCTTCCGCCGCGCGCCGGGCTTCTTCCAGGGCCATGTCCATCGGGTTTTGCATCGGGCAACATTTGCCTTCACGGGCGGCGCGGGTCTAGGTGCTGCTTATGAAAAAACGCCCACTGATTGGTCTAACCCTGGATGCCGAGCCGGCTGGCGGCTGGTCCAACTACCCCTGGTACGCGCTGCGGCAGAATTACACCGAGGCGGTGAACGCCCATGGCGGCCTCGCCGTGGCGCTGCCGCATGACGCAGCACTTGCGGAAGAATACCTGGACCGGCTGGACGGGCTGATCGTGACCGGCGGGGCGTTCGACGTGGACCCCGCTTTGTACGGCGAGGCGGAGCGGCATGAGACGGTGGAGCTGAAGGCGGACCGCACCACGGCGGAGCTGGCCTTCCTGCAAGGGGCGCTGCGCCGGAACATGCCGGTGCTGGGCATTTGCGGCGGGCAGCAGCTTCTGGCCGTGGCGCTGGGCGGCACGCTGCACCAGCATATCCCGGATGCCATTCCGGACGCGCTGGAGCACGAGCAGAAGACCAGCCATTACGAGCCCGCGCATGAGGTGAAGATCCTGGCCGGGACGAAGCTTTTCGACATCGTCGGCCCGGTGATGAAGGCCAACACCTCGCACCACCAGGCGGTGCGCGCGCCCGGGCGCAGCGTGGTGAACGCGCTGGCGGAGGATGGCGTGATCGAGGGCATCGAGGACCCCACGCGGAAATTCTGCATCGGCGTGCAATGGCACCCGGAATATTTCGTCGATGCCGGGGATGCGGCGCTCTACCGCGCGTTCATGGCGGCGTGCCATGACTGAAACCACCGAACGCGGCGAGCGCATCGCCAAATTCCTCTCCCGCGCCGGGGTGGCCAGCCGCCGCGACGCAGAAGCGATGATCGAGGCCGGGCGCGTGCGCCTGAACAACGCCCCCGTCACCCACCCCGCCGTGTTCATCAAGCCGGGGGACATGGTGCTGGTGGACGGCAAGCCGGTGGCCGAGCCGGACCGCACCCGGCTCTGGCGCTACCACAAGCCCGATGGCCTCGTGACCACGCACAAGGACCCCGAAGGCCGGCCCACCGTGTTCGGCGCCCTGCCGCCCGGCATGCCGCGCGTGATCTCCATCGGGCGGCTGGACCTGACCTCCGAGGGGCTGCTGCTGCTCACCAACGATGGCGAGCTGGCCCGCAGGCTGGAGCTGCCCGCCACCGGCTGGCTGCGCCGCTACCGCGTGCGCGTGCATGGCGGCGTCTCGCCCGACAAGATCAAGCGCCTGGCCGATGGCATGGTGGTGGAGGGCGTGAAGTACGGCCCCATCGAGGCGCATATCGACAGCGTTCAGCGCTCCAACACCTGGCTCGCCATGAGCCTGCACGAAGGCAAAAACCGCGAGATCCGCCGTGTCATGGAGGCGCTGCAACTCCCCGTCACGCGGCTCATCCGCGTCGCCTACGGGCCGTTCCAACTCGGCACCCTGCCGCGCGGCGCCATCGAGGAAGTCAACGGCAAGGTGCTGCGCGAGCAGGTGCCGGGCCTGGGCAAATGACCACCCAACACCGTCATTGCGAGCGCAGCGAAGCAATCCATCTTGCCCAGGCGGGTGCCGGAAGATGGATTGCCGCGCCGGCTCGCAATGACGAGACGGGCCGCGGGCAATGACCGGCCCGCGCATCATCGCGGGGGCGTTCAAGGGCCGGAAGCTCGCCGCCCCGCCGGGGCTGGAGACACGCCCCACCAATGCCCGCGCCCGGCAGGCGGTGTTCGACATTCTGGCCCACGCCCCATGGTGCGAGTTACGCGGGGTGAAGGTGCTGGATGTGTTCGCCGGCACCGGGGCGTACGGGCTGGAAGCGCTCTCCCGCGGTGCGGCGAGCGCCGTGTTCTTCGAGCAGGCCCCAGCGGCGCTGGCTGCGCTGCGGGCGAATATCGCCGCCTGCCGGGCAGAGGCGCGGGTTGTGGCCGGAGATGTGCTGGCCCCGCCGCAAGGCACGCCGCATGATCTGGTGTTCCTGGACCCGCCCTACGGCAAGGATCTGGTGCCCAAGGCGTTGGCCGTTTTGCAGGCGCGCGGATGGATCGCGCCGGGCGCGGTCATCGTCGCCGAGCTGGGGCCCGATGACGTGCTGGACACGCCCGACCTGCTCACCGAGCGCGCCCATGGCAAGGCGCGGGTGAAGATCTGGCGGGTTTAAGCCACCGCCAACGCCGTCTCGGCAATGCGCAGGAAATTGCCGAAAATCTTGTGCGCGGCGTCGTTCAGCGCGGCGTAATTTTCCTCCACCTCGGCCTGGACTTGCGGCAGGCTGCCCGGCCCGCGCACGCGCTCAAGTGCTGCCTCGTATTCCGGCATCGCGCCCCATTCCGCCGCGGTGGTGTGGGTGAGTTCCATGTGGAACTGCAAGCCATAGGCGGCATCGCCAAAGCGGAAAGCCTGGATGCCGCACCCCTCCGAGCTGGCCAGCAGGGCAGCACCCTCGGGCAGGCGCTTCACCTCCGCCCCGTGCCACTGGAAGCAGGTGCAAAGCGGCGGCACCCCGGCAAAAAGCGGGTCCGGCTGCACCGGTACCTGTGAGATCCCCACTTCCGGCGCTCCGTCCATCGGCCCCACATGCCCGCCGCAGGCCTGCGCCAGCAACTGGTGACCCAGGCACAGGCCAAGATACGGCCGCCCGGCCTCCACCCAACTGCGGATGACCGCCATTTCCTCCAGCAGCCAGGGGTGCTTGTCCGTCTCCCACACATCCATCGGCCCGCCCATCACCAGCAGGATGTCGTAGCCCTCCAGCGGCGGGATCGCCTCGCCCTCATCCAACTCCACGGCGTGCATCTCATGCCCTTCGCGGGCCATCACATCGCGGAAGCTGCCCGGATGTTCCGAAACCACATGCTGAAACACTAGAATTTTCATGAATCTCCACCCCCAGCGCCGCCCTATTTATTACAGAGAATAAAAATTGCGTAAACCGTGCATTGCGCGAGGTAGCGCCGCTTAAGCAGGACTCGGCGGCGCGTGCTATAAAAAGCCGATGCTGCCGCAAATCCGCCGCCTGGCCGAAACCACTGTCAACCGCATCGCCGCTGGCGAGGTGATCGAGCGCCCCGCCGCCGCGGTGAAGGAGCTGGTGGAAAACGCGCTGGATGCCGGGGCGCAGCGGATCGAGGTGATCCTCGCCGGGGGCGGGATCGAGCGGATCGAGATCATCGACGATGGCTGCGGCATCGCGCAGGAACAGCTGGCCCTGGCGATCGAGCGCCACGCCACTTCCAAGCTGGCCGACGAGGCGCTGGTGCGCATCACCACCCTCGGCTTCCGGGGCGAGGCGCTGCCCTCCATCGGCGCCGCCGCCAAGCTCACCCTGATCAGCCGCCCGGCGGGGCAGGATTCCGCCTACCGCATCAATGTCTCCGGCGGCGCGGTGAGCGAGGTCAGCCCCGCCCCAGGGGTGAAGGGCACGCGGGCCATCGTCGAGGATTTGTTCTACGCCACCCCGGCGCGGCGGAAATTCCTGCGCTCCCCCCGAGCCGAGGCCGAAGCCGCCGAGCGCACCGTGTGGCGGCTGGCGCTGGCCGCCCCGCATGTCGCGTTCCGGCTGGTCTCCGGCGAGCGCGTGCTGTTCGACCTGCCCGCCCAGACCGAGGGCGCGCGGGTAGCGGCTTTGTTCGGGCGCGAAACCGCCGCCGCGTTGCTGCCGCTGGAGGCCGAACGCGAGGATGTGCGGCTCACCGGGCTGATCGGCCCGGCCAGCCTCTCCCGCGCCACCATGGGGTTGCAAAGCTTCGTGGTGAATGGCCGCCCGGTGCAGGACCCGCTGCTGCGCCTTTCCCTGCGCCTCGCCTACCGGGACGTGATGCCCGCCGGGCGCCATGCCGTGGCGGCCTTGCGCCTCACTTTGCCCGACGAAGCGCTGGACGTGAACGTGCATCCGGCCAAGACGGAACTGCGCTTCGCCGACCAGAACGGCGTGCGCAGCCTGGTCATCGGCGCCATCACCCGCACGCTGGAGCGTCCGGTCACGCTCGGGCTGGCCCCGGTGGCCGCCCCTGCCCCGCGCCTGCCTTTGAGTGCGCCGCCCGCGCCCTCCTACGCCGCCCGTGGATTCGCCGAGGCCGAGCTGGCCCTGGTCGCGCCTCCTGCGGCCCGGCAGTTTGCCGCCCCGCCCGCCCCGCCTCCCGCCGAACACCCGCTCGGCGCGCCACTGGCGCAGATCCTGGACACCTACATCCTCGCCGCGGCGCCCGATGGCTCGCTCGTCATCGTCGACCAGCACGCCGCGCATGAGCGCCTGACGGAAGAGCGCCTGCGTGCCGAGTTTACCGAGGGACGGGTGGCAAGCCAGCCGCTGCTGGTGCCCGTGGTGGTGGATTTCCCACCCATCGAGGCGGCGCGGCTGCTGGCGGAAACGGAAACCCTGGCCCGGCTGGGGCTGGAGATCGAGGCCTTCGGCCCGGGGGCGATTCTCGTCCGCGCCCTGCCGGCGGCACTGAAGAACCCGGATGCCGCCGGGTTGCTGCGCGACCTTGCCGGGGAGTTCGCCGAATCGGATGCGCCGCTCGCTCTGGAAGCCCGGCTGGACGCGGCGCTGGCCCGCCTCGCCTGTCACCGCTCCATCCGCGCCGGGCGGCGCTTGGCACAAGAGGAAATGTCCGCCCTGCTGCGCGAGATGGAAGCCACGCCCCGCGCCGCCACATGCAGCCATGGCCGCCCGACATTCCTGAAGCTCTCCCGCGCGGACCTGGAGACGATGTTCGGCCGGCGCGGGATTTAGCCGAGCTTGAATTCCAGTGCCTCAGGCGGAAGTTCCACACCGGGCAGGTTCTTCGGGTTCGGCTCTGGCGTGCCGACCTCGAACCGCACCGGGATCACCCCGGTCCAGACCGGGAAATCCGCGTCCTCGTCATCGTCCGGCTGGCCCGAACGCAGCTTAACCGAGGCCTCGGTAATCGGCATGGAAAGTACCGTCGTCGCCTTCAACTCCTTCTCCGTCACCGGACGCAGCCGCTCCCATTGCCCGGCGATGGTCTTGTTGACGAAATGGCGCAGCTGCGCCTCTTTCTCCGCCGGGTCGGTCACCTTCTCCGGCCGGCCGAACACCATCACCGAGCGATAATTGATGTTGTAGTTATAGGCGGAGCGCGCCATCACCAGCCCATCGTAGAGGCTCACCGTCACGCACACATCCTGGCATTCGGCGGCCTCCAGCATCCGGCTCGCCGCCGAGCCATGCCAGAATATCCGGTCGCCATCGCGCCATTGCAGCGTCGGCGTTACGAACGGGCTGCCGTTGAATACATAGCCGACATGGCAGAGCGGCATCGCATCCAGAATCGCATGCACGGTCTCAGGGTCGTAGGTGGCGATATGGTTGTAGCGTTTGACGCGTGCACGCTCGCTCGGCGGGTGGGACATGCAAGCTCCTGTTGCTGATTCGGTGCAGCAAACCACAGGGACGACATGCCTTTCAAGAACATTTAGTTATTATAAAGATAGTTCTTTATGCCGCTTGCCCGGCCACGGCGGCCACGGCATGGTTTGGCAAAAAGAGGAGCAAGCCATGACCGAGACCGTGCATCAGCTGATCAACGCCTATTACGAGGCTTTCAACGCCGGCAATGTCGAAGCGATGGTGGCCCTGCTCACCGATGACGTGAAGCACGACATCAACCAGTCAGGAACCGAAATAGGCCGGGACGTTTTCGCCGTCTTCCTCCGAGACATGAACCGCTGCTACCGCGAGCGGCTGGCTGATATCGTGGTGCTGGCCGACCTCAGCGGCACCCGCGCCGCGGCGGAATACATGGTGCATGGCGAGTATCTGCAGGCGGGACACGGCATGCCGGAAGCACATGGGCAGAAATACGTGCTGCCCGGCGGCGCCTTCTTCGCCATCCGCGACGGCAAGATCGCGCGCGTGACCAATTACTACAACCTGCCGGACTGGCTGGCCCAGGTTGCCAAATAGCCTCTCTTCCGGGAGGCAACAAAACCGTAGCGCAACAAAAAAGGCCGGGGATCTCCCCGGCCTTTTCGTTGCGGCTAACTGCCGGATTAGAACAGCAGACCGGCTTCCAGGGTGCCGGTGAACTGGCCCTTGTTGTTGCCCCAGCCAAAGCCGTTGTAGCTGTTGCCCTGGGCGTCGCGGTTGTGCAGCAGGTAGATGTAACCAGCGTTCGCACGGGCGAACAGGTTCTTGTACTGCCAGGTCGGCGAAACGGCCGCGCCGATGGCCTGCGCGTTCGGACCAATGGCCCAGGTGTCGTTGTCCGCCGAATTGGTGTGCGAGTTGAAATATTCTACCCAGCCGCCGAGGGAGTATGGGGTGTTTGCGAATGTGTACGTGCTGAACAGCGCCGCCCCGAAGTTGCTGGACTGGCCATGGAGGCCGATTTCCTCGTCCTTCTTAGAGTAAACGTACTGGACTTCCGGCACCAGGTTGATGTTGCCATTGGTGTAGTTGTAAAAGGCACCAATCAACTCGTCGTTCACGTAGTGCATGGCCACACCCGATACGGTGGAGCTCGGCAGGCCATACAGGTAGGTATAGGGGCCGGTCTTGCCGAGGTTATCGGCGCCATACACGTTCAGCACGTTGTCGGGGTTGAACGTGTAGCTGACCAACGCCTGGATGACGTTCCACACACCGGAGTCAGTGGAGTCGCCGAACTGCACCTCGGCGGTCAACGGCCCTTCAGTCAGGTTCGCCTGAACGCCGCGGGCGTTGTTGTTCTGCACGTAGTACAGAAGCGTCTCAAGCTGGGACGGATTGTTCCAGTCCAGACCGGACTCGTAGCCTTCCAGCGAGGCCAGCATACCGGCCGAGACCGTCACCGGGGAGTTCGGCGGGGCGACGGTGATGTAGCCTTCATAGAGCGGGCCGGTGGGGAACTGGTTGACGGAGGCATTGGCGAGGTGGCCATTGCCCTCATAAGCCTGGGCGCCGAGCACCTGGAAGGAGTTGGCGCCAACTTCCAGGGTGAACTGCAGCACGCCGGTGTTCTTCTGCACCTCGAACATGCCGCTGCTCATGTTGATGCCATTGGACTGGATGCCGTCCGGCGTGTTGCTCATGACATAGCCATAGCCGTCGACACCGCCGCTCACTTCAAGCTGACCCAGCGGGCCGCCGTCGATCGTGATGGGCTGCGGGCCGGTCATGGCGTGAGCAGCGTGAAGAGCCAGGAGAGAGGACGCGGCGGCGAAGCCGAGACCGAGAAGTTGACGACGCATAATATATGTCTCCTCTGCGCGCATTTTTAATGCGCCTGATAACAAGGAAACCCAGCCCGTCACGTTCCAAGACTGGAGAAGTCAAGGCCGCGGCGGGCACAAAGGGTAACGATTATATTTGTAGCCACCAAAAAGGCATTGCTTCTAGGTAAAAAGCACAACCCTATAAATTTGCAGCATTTGTGTGGCGCAAATGACACAAAATCTTAAACGGATCAGCCTTGACGGGAAGTATTCACGGCCTGCGCGACAGACACGCCCAAAGCACAGGCAAGCACGCACAAAACGACTGATGCGATGGCGTAAAAAACAGCACGGCCGCCCTGCCCATTGCGGGCCAGCTCGACCGTTTGCAGGCTGAAGGAGGAGAAGGTGGTGAAGCCGCCGCAAAGACCGACGGTGACGAAGACCCGCGCCTCGAACGGCAGGGGGAATCGCCCGTGCGCGCCGGCCAGCATGCCGAAGCAGCTTATAATAAAGGAACCGAGCACGTTGATGAGCAGAGTGCCCCAGGGAAACGCAGCCCCCAGGGCCAGCACCATGGCATTGCCCAGCGCGTAGCGGGCGACGCTGCCGATGGCGCCGCCCAGAGCCACCCAGAAATAGGCGGCTATGTCGTCCATTTTACCGCGTCTCGGCCAGCAGGCTGGGCTGGTTGTCGCGCGGCTCGTTGTTGTCGGTCAGCTCGATCGGGTAGTCGCCGGTGAAGCAGGCATCGCAGAAGGCCGGCGCCGCGGGGTCCCGCCCCGGCTTGCCCAGCGCCCTGTACAGCCCGTCGATGGAGATGAAGGCGAGACTGTCCACGCCGATCAGCTTGGCCATCTCGCCCACGCTGTTGCGCGCGGCGAGCAGCTTGCTGCGCTCGGGCGTGTCGATGCCGTAGAAGCAGGAATGGGTGGTCGGGGGACCCGGCGATGCGCATATGCACCTCGGCCGCGCCCGCCTGGCGCACCATCTCCACGATCTTCTGCGAGGTGGTGCCGCGCACGATCGAAGTCGTCCACCAGCACCACGCGCTTGCCCTCGAGCATCGCGCGGTTGGCGGAATGCTTCAGCCGCACGCCGAGATGGCGGATCTGGTCGGTCGGCTCGATGAAGGTGCGGCCAACATAATGGTTGCGGATGATGCCCAGCTCGAAGGCGATGCCCGCTTGCCTCGGCAAAGCCCATGGCGGCGGGCACGCCGGAATCGGGCACCGGCACGATCACATCCGCCTCGGCCGGGGCCTCCTTGGCCAGCTGCGCGCCGATGAGCTTGCGCGCGTTGTAGACCGAGGTGCCCTCCATCACCGAATCCGGCCGGGCGAAATAGATGTATTCGAACACGCAGAAGCGCGGCGGCTTGGTGGTGAAGGGCTTGATGCTCTGCACGCCCGCGGTCGTCGATCAGCACGATCTCGCCCGGTTCCACGTCGCGCACGAACTCGGCGCCGACGATATCGAGCGCGCAGGTCTCGGAGGCCAGCACCCAGCCGTCCTTGCCATCCGCGCCATTGGTGCGGCCCAGGATCAGCGGGCGCACGCCCAGCGGGTCGCGCACGCCGATCAGGTGCTCCTGCGTCAGCGCCACCAGCGAATACGCGCCGATGACCTGCTTCACCGCGTCGATCAGCCGGTCGACCACGTTGGAATAGAGGGAGATGGCGATGAGGTGGACGAACACCTCGGAGTCCATGGTGGACTGGAACAGGCAGCCGCGGCGCACCAGGGCCCGGCGCAGCGTGTTGGCGTTGGTCAGGTTGCCGTTATGGCCCACCGCCAGCCCGCCAAACTCGAACTCCGCGAAAAGCGGCTGCACGTTGCGCAGCACAGTCTCGCCCGAGGTGGCATAGCGGTTATGGCCGATCGCGCGGGTGCCGGGCAGGCTGGCCATCACCTTGGCGTCGCCAAAATTGTCGCCGACCAGGCCGAGGCCCTTGTGGGAATGGAAACGCACGCCGTCATGCGTCACGATCCCGGTTGCCTCCTGGCCGCGATGCTGCAGGGCGTGCAGGCCCAGCGCCGTAATCGCCGCCGCATCGGTCACATTCCAGGCGCCGAAAACGCCGCACTCTTCGTGCAGCTTGTCATCATCAATCATCGGGCCCAACCTCCAAGCTACGCGCGCGTCAAGTACTCGGGTGCCATGCCGATGTCGAGGCGGCCGCGCGCATAAGTGCCGCCTTCGAATTCAATATGTTTGTAACGCGCTGCCCGCCACGGGCTGCTGCATCAGCGTGCTCGCCGGCGGGGCGGGGCTGCCGGGCAGCGGGTCCACCTTCGGCTGGTAGGTATCCGGCAGCAGCGAGGTCAGTGCCTTGGCGCCTTGGTACGCCATGGGCAAGAAGCGCGCGTTGACCACCGGGGCCGGCCATTGCGGCTGCGCCACACCGACCGAGAGCGCGACATAGGCAACGCACACCACCAGCGCCCCGCGCGCCGCGCCGAACACCAGGCCCAGGCTGTGGTCCAGCCCCGAGAGCGCCGAATCCCGCACCAGCCCGCCGATCAGCGCGCTGACCAGGCTGAGCACGATCAGCACGATCAGGAACACCACGGCCATGGCGCCATAGATCGCGAAATGCTTCATGCTCGCGGGCAGGAGTGAGGCGATTTCCGGCTGGGCCAGCGGGTAGAACTTCACCGCCGCGAAGGCAGCGCCTATCCAGGCGCCCACCCCCAGCACCTCGCGCACGAAGCCGCGCACCATCGAAATCGCCGCCGACAGCAGTACAACCACAATCGCGGCCGCATCAATCCAGGTCATCCACCCTCCTTGTTGCGCCTCGGTTTTACCCCGGCCGCAACGGTACCAACAAGGTCGGTCAGATGCCCGATTTCAACCAGGCCCAGCGATTTCGGCACGGAAATCCGCGCGGTGCCGCCGGCCACCCGCTTGGGACTGGCGGCGCGGGCGAAGCCAAGCTTCGCCGCCTCCTTCAGCCGCAGCTCCGTCTGCGCCACCTGGCGCAGCTCACCTGAGAGACCAATTTCACCGAAGAACACCATCTCCGGGTCGGCCGGCACGTCGGAAGCGGCGGAGATGAGCGCCGCCGCCACGGCCAGATCCGCCGCCGGCTCGTTCACCCGCAAGCCCCCGGCCACGTTGAGGTACACGTCGTTCATGGCGAGCTTCAGCCCGCAGCGCGTCTCCAGCACCGCGAGCAGCATGGAGAGCCGCCCGGAATCCCAGCCGATGACCGAGCGCCGCGGCGAGCCGCCGGGGTTGGGGGCCAGCAGCACCTGGATTTCCACCAGCACCGGGCGCGAGCCCTCCAGCCCCGCGAACACCGCGCTGCCCGAGACATTGCCCCGCCGCTCGGCCAGGAACAGCGCCGAGGGGTTGGCGACTTCGGCAAGCCCCCCGCCCGTCATCTCGAACACGCCGATTTCGTCCGTGGCGCCGAAACGGTTCTTGATCCCGCGCAGGATGCGGAACTGGTGGCCGCGATCACCCTCGAAATGCAGCACCACGTCCACCATGTGCTCCAGCACGCGCGGCCCGGCGATGTTACCCTCCTTGGTCACATGCCCGACCAGCATCAGCGCGAAACCCTGCGTTTTCGCGGCGCGTATCAGCTCGAAGGCCGCCGCGCGCACCTGCGTGACCGAGCCGGGGGCGGAGTCCACACCGTCGGTCCACATGGTCTGGATGGAGTCGATAACCACCAGCGCCGCATTGGGGAATTGCGCCAGGCTGGCCAGGATATCCCCTAGCTGCGTGGCGGCGGCGAGATGCATGGGCGACTGCGTCAGCCCCAGCCGCCGCGCGCGCATGCGGATTTGGTCGACGGATTCTTCGCCCGAGATATACACCACCTCGCGCCCGGCCCGGCCCAGCGCGGCGCCGGCCTGCAACAGCAGGGTGGATTTGCCGATGCCCGGATCGCCACCGACCAGCACCACCGAGGCCGGAACCAGCCCGCCGCCGAGAACACGGTCGAACTCGGCGATCGTGGTGGGCACGCGGGGCGGCGGCGGGGAAACGCCCTCCAGCCCGACGAACTCGATCCTGCCGCCCTGGCGGGCGCTGTCCTTCATGCCGCCGGGCAGCGCCTTGGGTGCGATCTGCTCTTCCAGCGTGTTCCACTCGCCGCAGGCCTCGCAGCGCCCCGCCCATTTGGGGAAGACGCTGCCGCAGGCCGAGCAGATGTAGGATTTAACGACCTTAGCCAAAATCAGCTTGGCTGCCAGCCATAGGTCTTGGCCAGAAAGGCTTGCAGACTCGTCTGGTCGTTGGGCTGCAGGCTTAGCGCGGCCAGCCCGTTGGCCAGCACCTGGGCGGGCTGCAGGCTGATGGCGCTGGCATCCGCCGCGGCGGCGAGCCCCGGGGTGGCGCTGGCGGTAGCGGCCGCGGTGCGCCACTGCGCCACGGCATTGGTGTCGGTGAGCCGCGGCAGAACCAGCAGGAAATCCAGCCGCGCGGCGGCGGCGGCGGCGGCATAGGCGGCGTCGAGAAATGGTTCCGTGCCGGGGCCGAAGGCAAGGGCATCGGGCAGATCGGGGAAAAGCGGATCGGCCGTCACGCGGCCGCTGGCATCCAGCGCGCCAAGGCAGAAGGCCGGCACGGCGCCCGAGGCGGAAAGCGGCGCCAGATCCTCCGGCACCCCCTCCCCGCTGATGAACACGGCATCCACCTCGCCGGCGATGAAGGCGCGGGTTTTGGCGGCGGTGTCCCGCAGGCCGAATAGCGGGGCGGTGGCCACGCCGACGCGCGCCAGCGCCAGCAGCGCCGCGAGGTCGGCACTCTGCGGCGAATCCGCGCCGAGGCGCAGCGGCGCCATGGACCGCAGGAGCTTGATGTCGGGCGTCGCGCCGGAAGGGGCGCGCAGCATCAGCACGCCGGAATTGCTGCCCGCGAGCAGCGGGGTCCAGCGCGTCGGGTCGAAATGCACGCGGCTGTCGCCGCAGAGAAACGCAATGAGCGCGGCACCCGGCAGGATCGCGGCGGTCTTGCCGTCGGGCACCACCAGCGCGTCCAGCTGGTTGGCGCCGGTCACGCCGTCCAGCCCGCCAACTGCCATGGTGTTGATCGCGGGGCTGCCGGGGAAGCACCCGGCCATGGCGAGGGCGCAGGCATCGCCCCAGCGGCTGGTCTGCTGGCCATCCGGCCCGGCCACAAGCAATGTCAGCGGCGGGGCGGCGATGGTGACCGACACCGTATCGGCCCGCCCCAGGCGCGGCAGAAGCGCCGCCAAAGCCAATCCGCTGAACATTTCCCGGCGTTTCACCATCCCACCTTTCCGCGTTTCCCTTCAGCGGACATTAGGGGACCGTCCGGTTTCGTCAATTGTCGTACTGGACCAGCGCCTCGAACGGAACATCGAGCTTCGCCCGGCCGCCCAGGAAGGTCAGCTCGATCAGTGACGCCGCGGCGACCACTTCGGCCCCCACCTTCTGCAGCAGCTTGATCCCCGCCGCCATGGTGCCGCCGGTGGCGAGCAGATCGTCCACCACCACCACGCGCGCGCCGGGCTCAACGGCGTCGGCCTGGATCTCGATCCGGTCCGTGCCGTATTCCAGCGCGTAGTCCAGCCCCACGGTGGCGCCGGGGAGCTTGCCCGGCTTGCGCAGCATGACGAAGCCGCAGCCCAGCTTCAGCGCCAGCGGCGCGGCAAGCAGGAAGCCGCGGCTCTCCACGCCCGCCAGCACGGTCGGGTGGTAGGCGCGCACGGTGTTGGCCAGGCGGCCCATCGCCACCTGCCAGGCATCGGCGTGCCGCAGCAGGGTCGAGATATCGTAGAAGAGGATCCCCGGCTTGGGGAAATCCGGAATACCGCGAATATGTTCTTTAAGGTCCATGATGGCGCTCCTATAACCCGTCCCGCCCGGGGGGCAAATCCTTCCCCCACGCTGCGGCGGCGGCTTCGTCCCCGGGCCGCGCCGCCACCCAGCGCGCCGCGCCGTCGGCGAACTCCTCCGCCTTCCAGAAGGGCGCGTCCGTCTTCAGCCGGTCGATCAGGTAGGCGGTCGCGGCGAGCGCCTCGGCGCGATGGGCGCTGGCCGTGGCGACGAGCACGATATTCTGCCCCGGCAGCAGCCGCCCCACGCGGTGGATGATGGTGACGCCGGCAAGCCTCCAGCGCGCCTGCGCCGCATCCGCCAGCCGCGCCAGCGCCGCCTCGGTCATGCCTGGGTAATGCTCCAGCCGCAGCGCCGCGAGCTTCCGGCCATCGGCCTCGCCCCGCACCACGCCAATGAAACTCGCAACCCCGCCCGCGCCATCACCCGCCAGCGCGGCGAGTTCCGCGCCTGTGTCGAAATCCTCTTCCTGAACGGCAATCCGGCGCATCATCCGCCCGTCACCGGCGGGAAGAACGCCACCTCCGCCGCGCCGCCCAGCGTCGCGTCCAGGTCCACGAACTCCCGGTCCACCGCGCAGCGGATCAGCGCCATATTCGCGAAAGCCGCCGCGTGCCCCGGCCCGCGCCCGGCGAGCCAGGCCGCCAAGGCGCGCGGCGTGTTCACCTCGGCTGGCGGGAGAGAGCTCCTCCTGCCCCACCCCTGTTTTCTCCCGCAGCCAGGCGAAGTACAGGACCCGCATTTACCTTGCATCACCCGGCACAGCGGGCACCGCCTGCGGCGCCCCGTTCACGGTCGGATAAAGCTCCCCGTCAGTGAGGTTGCCGGACGAGCTTTTATCCTTCGGCTCCTCGCCGGGCGGATAGGGCGAGGGCAGAGACGGCGTGTAGCCCTCGCCAAGCGGCATGTTCGAGTATTTCTGCACCTGGCTCAGGGTTGGCATGGGCTGCACCGGGCCGGGCCAGACATCGCCGGGCTGCGGCAGCACCGGCGGCACATCCACGTTATGGCCGAGGGCGCGCTGCGCGGTCTCGCTGGTCTCGACCGGCGCGTTCGGGTTGCCGAAAGGCCACAGGGAGTGGGCGGCGAAATTGCGTTCACTGGCGCAACCGGCGAGGACAAGCAGCAAACCTACGGCCAGGGACTTGCGCAAACTCACGACTCCTCAAGGGGTTATGCGGGACCGTTTAGCCGAATTGGCATGACAGGGAAATCCGCGCGGCATCGGCACGGAGATCAGGCATCGGCGCTGACGCCGGCATGGCGCAGCCCGGCGGTCAGGTAGTCCCAGCCGGTGATCAGCGTGAGCAGCGGCGGCGAGCCAGAGCAGCGTGCCGCCGATCCAGCCCATCGGCAGGAAGCCCAGACCCATGACACGCGCGCCGTCGCTGCCCAGCAGCAGCAGGCCGAGCGCGACCATCTGCACGCCGGTCTTCCATTTCGCCAGCTTCGTCACCGGCAGGCCGACACGGACCCCCGCCAGGTATTCGCGCAGGCCAGAGACCAGGATCTCGCGCAGCATGATGACGATGGCGGGGTAGAGGCCGTATTCCGGCAGCCGGCCGAAGCCGACCAGGGCCATCAGCGTCGCCCCGACCAGGAGCTTGTCCGCGATGGGGTCGAGCATGCGGCCCAGATCGGAGAGCTGCTGGCGCTCGCGGGCCAGATAGCCGTCGAGGTAATCGGTGATTCCGGCCAGGGTGAACACCAGCGCGGCGAGGAAATCGGGCAGCGGCGCGCGCAGGGCCGCCAGCAGCACCAGCAGCGGGATCGCGCCGATCCGGGACAAGGTCAGCACATTTGGCAGATCAGTCAGCATCGCCCCCACCCTAGACAGGTTTTCGCACCGGTGAAACCGCTAAAGCCCGCGCCAGCAACCGGCCAAGATGCCAGGTGAGCGCCAGCGTGGCCACGGCGCCGAGGACCAGCAGGGCGGTGTGCACCTCCCGCCCCGGCCCGGCCGGCAGGTGCGCGCCCCAGCCGCCCAGCGCGCCGATGACCACGTAGCCCAGCAGCGCGGGCAGCGAGGCCAGCGTGCCCAAAGCGTAGTCGCGGAGAGAAACGCCTGAGACCCCCAGCGCGTAGGACGTAAGGGAAAACGGCATCACCGGCGAGATGCGCAGCAGCGCCACCAGCCGCCAGCCATCGGCGGAGACGGCGCCGTCCAGCCGGGCGAGAAACCCGCCGCGCCGAAGCAGCTCCCGCGCCCAGGGCCGCGCCACGCCGCGTGCCAGCGCGAAGGCAGCCACCGCCCCGGCCATGATCCCGGCGGCGCTCCAGGCGAACCCGGCGGCAATGCCGAAAATCGCCCCCGCGGCCACGCCAAGCAGTCCGCCCGGCACAAAGCCCGCGAGCGCGCACAGAAACACCGCGGCCGTGAACAGCAGCTCGCCCAGCGGCCCCAGCGCGCGCAGGGCCTCCGCCCCCGCCACCGCCGCCCCGGCGATGCGCGGCCCGGCCAGTACGCTGATGACCAGCGATACGGCGGCGGCCAGCAGCAGCGCCAGCGCCTTACGCGGCATTGGCGAACAGCGGATCGCGGCGCCGGCCCCAGCGCGCGAGCCGGTACGCCAGAGCGGTGCGCAGCACGCCCAGCCCATACACCACCGAGCGGCGGAAATTGATCGAGGAGGCCTCGGCGAAATACCGCGTCGGGCAGGAGATCTCGCCGATCTCCGCGCCTTCCCAGGCGGCCAGCGCCAGCATCTCGTTGTCGAACACGAAATCATCCGAGCAGCGTTCCAGCGGCAAGGCGCGCAGCAGCTCCGCCGACCAGGCGCGGTAGCCGGTGTGGTATTCGGAGAGTTTCAGCCCGAGCAGGATGTTCTCGGCGAAGGTGAGCGCCCGGTTGGCGATGTATTTGTACAGCGGCATGCCGCCCCGCAGCGCCCCGCGCCCCAGGATGCGCGACCCCAGCACCACGCTGTAATGCCCGGAGGCGATCATCGCCGCCATGGCCGCGACCAGCCTGGGGGAATACTGGTAATCCGGGTGCAGCATCACCACGATATCTGCGCCGCGGGCCAGGGCCTCGGCGTAGCAGGTCTTCTGGTTGCCGCCGTAGCCGCGGTTCCTCTCATGCACCAGCGTATGCAGGCCGAGCTGACGGGAGAGCGCCACGGTCTCATCCGAACTTCCGTCATCCGTCAGGATCACCTCGTCCACGAGATCACGCGGGATTTCCGCGACCGTGCGCTCCAGCGTGCGCGCCGCGTTATAGGCGGGCAGAATGACGATGACCTTCTGTCCCGCCAGCATGCGCCTCAGGCCGCCCGGGTCAGGCGCTTGATGAAGGCGGAGAGATGGTGCCGGCGCATCTCCGCCTTCGCCTTGGCGCTGGTGGTCATGTAGTTCATCTGCACCACGTAGCGCTGGCCGATATACTGCTTGTGCCCATGCCAGGTCGTCGGGCCGTTGGGGAAAACGAGCAGCGAGCCATCCACCGGCGGCACCTCGGCGGCGTAGTTCTCCAGGTTGTCCGCCCCGCGCAGCAGGCGCAGGCAGCCCTCCTGCCGCGCCCAGGCCGGGCCGTTGCTGGGGTTGAGGTAAAGCAGGATGGTGACGCGCTTGGCAGAGGAATTGGTGTGGATCTGCCCGTCCTGCTCGCCGGAATTGCCGCGCAGCGTGGTCATGGAGGGCGCGCCCTTCAGGTCGAGTCCGAATTTCTCCGCCACGATCTCGCGGAACGTGTCGCTCTGCAGCCCGGCGATGGCGTCCTTGGCGGCAGGGCCGAGCTTCAGCGCCTCGATGGGAAAGCTGCCCCGCCCCTTCATCGGCGGCAGCGCCGCGAATACGGCCGGCAGCGCCTCGGGCTTCACGAAGCGCTGCAGCAGAATATGCGCGAACGGGTCGTTTGACACAGTCGCGGCGCGCAGCGCATCGAAATCCAGCACATCCATGGGTTGCATCCGTACAAAATTCCTGATTCAGCATCAATGCGCCGTTAAATTTTGCGCATCAACCCCGCGCGAGTGACAGTTTCCCCTTGTTGCTCCGCACAAGGGGTTGAAGTATCCGCCCGGCATGTCCAGCGCCTCCCCCACCGTGACCGGCGTGATTCCGGCCTATCGCGCCCGTATTGCCGCAGGCACGCTGGTCTACGATCAGGCGCAGGCCGCCGCCGCCGAGCATCTGCAGAATTTGTGGGCCAAGCTGCGCGGCTACGACCCGGCGCCGAAAACCGCCAGCAATAGCGGGTTCCTCGGCCGCCTCCTGCGCCGCAAGCCGGTGGACGAGGCGCAGGACCACCCGAACGGGCTGTATATCGTCGGCGAGGTCGGGCGCGGAAAATCCATGCTCATGGACCTGTTCTTCGAGGCGGCGGACGTGCCGCGCAAGAAGCGCATCCATTTCCATGAGTTCATGCAGCAGACGCACAAGCGCTTCCACGCCATCAAGCGCGCGCACCCCGAGATCTCCGACCCGATCCCGCCGCTGGCCGATGAGATCGCCGGCGAGGCGGCGCTGCTCTGCTTCGACGAGTTCCAGGTACACGACATCGTGGACGCGATGATCCTGGGCCGGCTGTTCGAGGCGCTGTTCGCCCGCCATGTGGTGGTGGTGGCCACCTCCAACACGCTGCCCGACGACCTGTACAAGGGCAAGCCGGGGCGCGACGCCTTCCTGCCCTTCATCGCCCTGATCAAGCAGAAGCTCGACGTGCTGGTGCTGGACTCGGCCCAGGACTACCGCCGCGGCCGGCTGCACGGGCTGAATTCATGGTACGTGCCGGCGGACAGCCGGGCGGATGCCGCGCTGGACAAGGTGTTCGCCACGCTCACCGAAGGCGACATGGTGCGGCCGGCCACGCTGCTGATCCAGGGCCGCCAGCTCACCGTGCCGCTCGCCGCCGCCGGCGCCGCGCGGTTCGACTTCAACGCCCTCTGCGGCGTGCCGCTGGGGCCCGGCGACTATCTGGCCCTGGCAACGCATTATCACACCTTGTTGATCGACGGCGTTCCCCGCCTCTCGCCCGATAATTTCGACGAGGCCCGGCGTTTCGTTACCCTGGTGGACGCGCTCTATGAGCACCGAGTGAAGCTCTACGCCTCCGCCGCCGCCGATCCGGACGAACTGTACCGCTCCGGCGAAGGTGCGAAGATTTTCGAACGCACGGCCTCGCGCCTTGAGGAAATGCAAAGCGAAACCTATCTTGCTTTGCCACACCTGACATAAAACCTGACATAAAATGCATATACGAAGACCTCGACGCCTTCGCTATGCAGCAGAGTTCTTGCCGACCTTTTCGAATGGGAGTAGCACCCCCGGGGATGCCCCTCTAACTCAAGAAACAGGCAGGCTGAACGTACATGAACATACATGAATATCAGGGCAAGGAACTGGCTAAGGCCTATGGCGTCGCGGTGCTCGATGGGCATGTTGCCTGGACGCCTGAAGAAGCGGTCGAAGCCGCGAAAAAGCTCCCTGGCCCCATCTACGTTGTGAAGTCCCAGATCCATGCCGGGGGCCGTGGCGCCGGTAAGTTCAAGGGCGATCCGAACGGCAAGGGGGGGGTGCGCCTGGCCAAGAGCCTCGACGAGGTGCGTGACGCCGCGGCGGCGATGATCGGCCACACGCTGATCACCAAGCAGACCGGCCCGGCCGGACGCCTGGTCCGCCGCGTGTACGTGGAAGCCGGCTGCGACATAAAGCGCGAGCTGTATCTCTCCCTGCTGATCGACCGCTCGGTGTCCGAGGTCGTGATCATGGCCTCCACCGAAGGCGGCATGGAGATTGAAGAGGTGGCTGAACACCACCCCGAGCAGATCCTGCGCGCCCCGGTTGACCCGGCCTCCGGCATTTCCCCCTTCCACGCCCGCAAGCTGGCCTTCGGCCTGGGCCTCGAAGGCAAGCAGATCGCCACCTTCGGCAAGTTCGTCACCGCCCTCTACAACGCCTTCGTGGGGCTGGACGCGGCGGTCATTGAGATCAACCCGATGGTCGTCACCGGTGCTGGCGAGATCTACGCGCTCGACAGCAAGGTGAGCTTCGACGACAACGCCCTGTACCGCCACCCCGAGATCGAGGCGCTGCGCGACGAGGCCGAGGAAGACCCGAAGGAGCTGGAAGCCAACAGGCACTCGCTCTCCTACGTGGCGCTCGAAGGCAACATCGGTTGCATGGTGAACGGCGCGGGCCTGGCCATGGCGACCATGGACATCATCAAGCTCTACGGCGCGGAGCCGGCGAACTTCCTGGATGTCGGCGGCGGCGCCACCAAGGAGCGCGTGACCGCGGCGTTCAAGATCATCCTCTCGGACCCGAACGTCGAGGGCATCCTGGTCAACATCTTCGGCGGCATCATGCGCTGCGACGTCATCGCCGAGGGCGTCATCGCCGCGGCGCGCGAAGTCTCGCTCTCCGTGCCGCTGGTGGTTCGCCTGGAAGGCACCAACGTGCAGCTCGGCAAGGATATCATGGCCAAGTCCGGCCTGCCCATCATCCCAGCCGACAACCTGGCCGATGCCGCCGAGAAAATCGTCAAAGCCGTGAAGGAAGCCGCGTAATGGCCATTCTCGTCAACAAAGAGACCAAGGTCATCACCCAGGGCTTCACCGGCGCTCAGGGCACCTTCCACTCCGAGCAGGCTCTGGCCTACGGCACCAAGATCGTCGGCGGCGTAACCCCGGGCAAGGGCGGCACCAAGCATCTCGACCTGCCGGTGTTCAATACCGTGGAAGAAGCCGTGGCCAAGACGGGCGCCAACGCCTCCGCCATCTACGTGCCGCCCCCGTCCGCCGCCGACTCCATCCTGGAGGCGATCGACGCGGGCGTGGAGCTGATCGTCTGCATTACCGAGGGCATCCCGGTGCTGGACATGGTGAAGGTGAAGCGCGCCCTCTGCGGCTCCAAGTCCCGCCTGATCGGACCGAACTGCCCGGGCGTCATCACCCCGGACGAGTGCAAGATCGGCATCATGCCGGGCCACATCCACAAGCGCGGCTCCATCGGCATCGTCTCGCGCTCCGGCACCCTCACCTACGAGGCCGTGGCGCAGACCACCGCCGCGGGGCTGGGTCAGTCCACCTGCGTGGGCATCGGCGGCGATCCGGTGAAGGGCACGGATTTCATCGAGGTGCTGGACCTGTTCCTGCACGATGATGAGACCCAGGCGATCATCATGATCGGCGAAATCGGCGGCCCCTCCGAGATCGATGCGGCCGAGTTCCTGGCCCGCCACAAGATCAAAAAGCCGGTCGTCGGCTTCATCGCCGGCGCCACGGCGCCTCCGGGCCGGCGCATGGGCCATGCCGGCGCGGTGATCTCCGGCGGCAAGGACACAGCCGCCGCCAAGATCGCGGCAATGAAGGAAGCTGGGATCTTCGTTGCCGATAGTCCCTCCTCGCTTGGCAGCACCATGGTCAAGGCATTGCAGGGATAAACACTTGAAGGTGCAGGGAAAACACGGCGCAACCATGCGCACTGGACAACCCTGCCCCTTCAACTTGGATAACGGCATCACAACCCTAGTGGCTTATACGCGGCGCGGATGGGGAGACTTCGCCGTATTGTCGTGAACTCCCCAGTCCACCCGCCTCACCGGGCGGGAGCATTGCAAATGTGAGGAACAGGTATGGCCGGTGTAGACGTGATTGCCACCGCGATGAATGGTGCGAACGCCCAGTTCATTGCCCAGCTTTATGCCAAGTGGGTCGAGGCGCCCAACTCCGTTGATCCGGACTTCGCCGCCCTGTTTGCCGCGCTGGACGACGAGACGCGGTCCATCCTGATGGACGCCTCCGGCGCCTCCTGGGCCCCGCGTCCCACCGCCTTTGTCACCAACGAAGTCGAAGGCGCGGTCAAGCCGGCCAAGCCCACCGCCTCCCCCGCGGAAACCCGCGCCGCCACGCTCAATTCCATCCGCGCCCTGATGTTGATCCGCGCCTACCGCGTGCGCGGGCATCTGGAAGCGCAGCTCGACCCGCTCGGGCTGAAGCCGCAGCGCCACCATGTTGAGCTGGACCCGGCCACCTACGGCTTCACTGAACCCAACGACCTCGACCGTCCCATTTTCATCGACGGCGTGCTGGGCTTCGAAACCGCCACCCTGCGCCAGATCATTGCCGCGCTGCGCCAGAGCTATTGCGGCCAGATCGGCGTCGAGTTCATGCACATCCAGGACCCGGCCCAGAAGAGCTGGATCCAGCGCCGCATCGAGGGCGCGCCCTGGCTGACCGCCTTCAACGCCAAGGCCAAGGCCAAGATCCTGAAGCAACTCACCGAGGCCGACACCTTCGAAACCTTCTGCCAGCGCCGCTTCGTCGGCACCAAGCGCTTCGGCCTTGAGGGCGGCGAGAGCACCATCCCCGCCCTGCACGCGATCATCGAGACCGCCGCCGACAAGGGCGTGAATGAAATCGCCATCGGCATGCCGCACCGCGGCCGCCTCAACACCCTGGTCAACATCGTCAAGAAGCCGCTGGTCGCGCTGTTCTCCGAGTTCGGCGGCGCCTCCGCCAAGCCCGAGGACGTGCAGGGCTCCGGCGACGTGAAGTACCATCTCGGCACCTCGACCGACCTCGTCATCAACGGCAACAAGCTGCACCTCTCGCTCCAGCCCAACCCCTCGCACCTTGAGGCGGTGGACCCGGTGGTGGTCGGCAAGATCCGCGCCCGCCTGGACATGATGGGCGACCGTACCCGCAAGTCCGCCATGGCCATCATCATGCATGGCGACGCCGCCTTCGCGGGCCAAGGCCTGGTGTATGAAACCCTGGCGATGAGCCAGCTCATCGGCTACCGCACCGGCGGCTCCATCCATCTGGTGGTGAACAACCAGATCGGCTTCACCACCGTCCCGGCGCACGCCTTCTCCGGCCTGTACTGCACGGACGTCGCGAAGTCGGTGCAGTCGCCGATCCTGCACGTGAACGGCGACAACCCGGAAGCCGTGGTCTTCGCCGCCAAGCTGGCCGCCGAGTTCCGCCAGGAATTCGCCGTGGACGTGGTCATCGACCTGGTCTGCTACCGCCGCCACGGCCATAACGAGAACGACGAGCCGGCGTTCACCCAGCCGGTCATGTACAAGGCGATCAAGGCGCTGAAGACCACCCGCGCTTTGTATGCCGAGGCCCTGGCCCGCGAGGGCAGCGTCTCCCCCGAAGAGGCGAAGGCGATCGCCGACGAGTACAGCAAGACGCTGGAAGACGCCTACGAAGGCTCCAAGGACTACAAGGTGAACAAGGCCGACTGGCTGGAAGGCCACTGGACCGGCATGAAGCAGGCCGACCAGGAGGCCGAGCGCCAAGAGGAGTTCACCGCCGCCCCGCTGGAACAGCTCAACGAAGTGGGCGCCGCCCTCTCCCGCCCGCCGCAGAATTTCGACCTGAACCCGAAGATCGCGCGTCAGCTTGAAGCCAAGAAGCAGATGATCGAGACCGGCGAAGGCATCGACTGGGCCACCGGCGAGGCGCTCGCCTTCGGCACCCTGATGCTCGACGGCCACCGCGTCCGCCTCTCCGGCGAGGACTGCCAGCGCGGCACCTTCAGCCAGCGCCACGCGGTGCTGGTCGACCAAACCAACCAGAACGAATACACCCCGCTGAACAATATCCGCCCTGACCAGGCGCATATCGAGATCTTCAACTCGCTGCTCTCGGAATACGGCGTGCTGGGCTTCGAGTACGGCTATGCCATCTCGGACCCGAACGTGCTGGTGCTGTGGGAAGGCCAGTTCGGCGACTTCGCCAATGGCGCGCAGGTCATGATCGACCAGTTCATCGCCTCGGGTGAAACCAAGTGGCTTCGCATGTGCGGCCTGGTGATGCTGCTGCCGCATGGCAGCGAGGGCCAGGGACCGGAGCACTCCTCCGCCCGCCCGGAGCGCTATTTGCAGCTCTGCGCCGAGAACAACATGGCGGTGTGCAACCTCACCACCCCGGCCAACTACTTCCATGCGCTGCGCCGCCAGTTGAAGCGGAACTTCCGCAAGCCGCTGGTGCTGATGACGCCGAAGTCCCTGCTGCGCCACAAGCTCTGCGTTTCCAGTCTGAGCGAGTTCGGCCCCGGCTCCAGCTTCAAGTACGTCATCCCCGAGACCGACGCATTGGTGGCGCCGGAGAAGGTCAAGCGCGTCGTCATCTGCTCCGGCAAGGTGTACTACGACTTGGTAGCCGAACGCCGCGAGCGTGACATCAAGGATGTCGCCATCGTGCGCCTGGAGCAGTTCTACCCCTTCCCGGTGAAGAGCCTGAAAGCCGCGATCGAGGCGTACAAGAACGCCGAAATCGTGTGGTGCCAGGAAGAGCCGGAGAACAACGGCGGTTGGACCTTTGTCGATCGCCGGATCGAGGGCGTGCTGACCTGCCTCGACAACGCCTCCAAGCGCCCCCGCTATGTCGGCCGCGCCGCCGCCGCCAGCCCGGCCACGGGCCTGGCCAAGGTGCATGCCGCCGAGCAGGCAGCGCTGGTCAACGAGGCGTTGAGCGTCTGAGCAATCTGACATAATCGCGAAGTCAACAAGCAGTAATCAGGAGTAGCTATGGCCGCCGATATCAAAGTCCCCACACTGGGCGAGAGCGTGACCACCGCGACCATCGCGCGCTGGATCAAGAAGGCGGGCGACGCCGTTGCCGCCGACGAGCCCGTGGTGGAGTTGGAGACTGACAAGGTGACGGTCGAGGTCAACGCGCCGGAAGCCGGCGTGCTGGCCGAAATCATCGCGCCGGAAGGCGCGGAAGTGGAAGTGGGCGCCCTGCTGGGCCGCGTTGACGTCGGCGCCGCCGCCGTTGGCAAGCCCGCCGCCCCGGCGCCGGTTGCCGCCGCCGGCGTTCATGCGCCGCAGGCCGCCCCGGGCCCGGTCGCCCGCCCCGGCGCCGCCCCCCTGCCCGCCGCCGCGAAGCTGATCGAGGAAAACAAGATCGCCTCCGGCGCCATCCAGGGCACCGCCAAGGATGGCCGCGTCTCCAAGGGCGATGTGCTTGAGTTCCTGAGCAAGCCCGCCGCCGCCCCGGCCGCCCCGGCGCCGAAGGCCCCGCGCACGCCGGATGTGCGCGAAGAGCGCGTGAAGATGACGCGCCTGCGCAAGACCATCGCCGCCCGCCTGAAGGACGCGCAGAACACCGCCGCCATGCTCACCACCTTCAACGAAGTGGATATGAGCGCGATCATCGCCCTGCGCACTGAGTACAAGGACGCCTTCGAGAAGAAGCACAAGGGCATCCGCCTGGGCTTCAACGGCTTCTTCGTGAAGGCCGTCTGCGCCGCGCTGGCTGAGTTCCCGGCTGTCAACGCCGAGATCGACGGTGACGACATCGTCTACAAGAAGTTCGTCAACATGGGCATCGCCGTCGGCGGCGCCTCCGGCCTCGTGGTGCCCGTGATCCGCGACGCCGAGCAGAAGAGCATCTCCGAAATCGAGGCCGAGATCGCCGGCTTCGCCAAGGCGGCGAAAGAAGGCACACTGAAGCTGGAACAGCTCTCCGGCGGCACCTTCTCCATCACCAATGGTGGCGTGTACGGCTCGCTGATGTCCACGCCGATCCTGAACCCGCCGCAGTCCGCCATCCTGGGCATGCACAAGATCCAGGAGCGCCCGGTGGCGCTGAACGGGCAGATCGTGATCCGCCCGATGATGTACCTGGCCGTGTCCTACGACCACCGCATCATCGACGGCCGAGAGGCTGTGTCCTTCCTGGTCCGCGTGAAGGAAAGCCTGGAAGACCCGCGCCGCCTGCTGCTGGCGATCTAAGCCGCTACCCGGCTTGCGAAAGGGGCGCTTCGGCGCCCCTTTTTATTTGCCCCTCAGTTCCCCTCGTACACATGCGGCAAGCCAGGGCGCCAAGCGGCGTCCATCGGCTGGCTTGAAGTGTACACATGGATGCGCTTCGCCGCCGCGGACTGGATGATCGCCACCGTGTCCGGCGGCGGGATGTAGCTGGCCTCCTCAACGTCAGCCGACATGTTGAAGGGCATGTTGCCCATGCGCTTCCAGGCGGCAAGCACCAGGCGCTGATAGGGCAGGCCGAGATCCGGCAGGGCGGAATGGTAATCGGCGATGGCGGTGGTCCAGGAGCCGGTCTGCCCCTTGAGCTGGGAAAGGAACCGAGCGGCATAGGCAGCGTTCTTGTCCGGGTCAAAGGCCTCGTCCAGCGAGGCGAAGGCGTCCGGGTGGCTTTGCAGGCTGATCTGGAAGCAGCCGACATCGATATCCCGCGCGCCGGAGGCCTCGGCAAAACGGACGAAAGCCTCCGCCGCCTCCTTGGTGGGGAAGTACTGGCCGTTGCCATCGGCGTTCACGGTCCAGGGCCAGGGCGCGTAGCGCCCGGTCAGCGGGTCCGGGTGGCCGCTTTCTACCATGCCTATGGAGATCAGCAGATTGACCGGCAGCGCGGCTTCCTGCTCGGCGGAATGGCCGGCGGCGGTGCAGGCGGCGCCGGGCGGCACATCCGCCCGCGCCTGACCGACCCCGGCCGCAACGCCCATGCATAACAACAGTTTACGCACCGAAACTCCCGGTAAAGCCGCCGCCACATTACCCCGGGACAGGGGTAAATGACGAGGCATTAATCCACCGGCAAGCAAAAAACCGTCGCCCGCCACCCGCCACAGGGCGCCTATGTGCAATTACCCCTCGCTTTTGCGGCGCAATATCGCTATGCCGGGGCAAATCTCACCACCCTTGCCGAACCACGGGGCATCTGCCCCGTGTTTCGGTTTGGGTTAGCCATTGGGTAGTTTCTGTATGTCCGCGCCGAAAATCCGCAACATTGCCATCATCGCCCACGTTGACCATGGCAAGACCACGCTCACCGACCAGTTGCTGAAGCAGTCCGGCGCGTTTGCCGCGCACCAGGCCGTGGCCGAGCGTGCGCTCGACCGCAACGACCTGGAAAAGGAGCGCGGCATCACCATTCTGGCGAAGGTCGCCTCGGTGGTGTGGAAGGACGTGCGCATCAACATCGTGGACACCCCCGGCCACGCCGATTTCGGCGGCGAGGTGGAGCGTATCCTGAGCATGGTGGATGGCGCGGTGATTCTGGTGGACGCCGCCGAAGGCGTGCTGCCCCAGACCAAGTTCGTGCTCGGCAAGGCGCTGGCGCGCGGCCTGAAGCCGATCGTGGTAGTGAACAAGATCGACCGTGGCGATGCCCGCCCGGATGACGTGCATAACGAGATGTTCGACCTGTTCGCCTCGCTGGACGCGAACGAGGAACAGCTGGACTTCCCCATGCTCTTCGCCTCCGGCCGCCAGGGCTGGGCTGTCGCCAACCTGGACGACCCGCGCGAGAGCCTGGCCCCGCTGTTCGACCTGATTCTGAGCCATGTGCCAGCCCCGGCGCTGGACGTGGACGCCCCCTTCGCCATGGTCGCCACCATCCTGGAGGCCGATACCTTCCTTGGCCGCGTGCTGACCGGCCGCGTCGAGCAGGGCCGCGCCACGCTGAACATGCCGGTGAAGGTGCTGGGCCTGGATGGCAAGGTGATCGAGACCGGGCGTCTGACCAAGCTGCTCTCCTTCCGTGGCCTGGAGCGCGTGGCGGTGGACGAGGTGAGTGCTGGCGACATCGTGGCCGTGGCTGGCCTGACCGACGCCACCATCCCGTACACCATCTGCGCCCCGGAAGTGACCGCGCCGCTGCCCGCCACCCCGATCGACCCGCCGACCCTGTCCATGACCTTCCGCATCAATGACGGCCCGCTCGGCGGCCGCGAAGGCAAGAAGGTGACCTCCCGCCAGATCCGCGACCGCCTGTTCAGCGAGATCGAAGGCAACGTCGCCATCCAGGTGGTCGCCTCCACCGAGAGCGACGCCTTCGAGGTCTTCGGCCGCGGCGAACTCCAGCTCGGCGTGCTGATCGAGACCATGCGCCGCGAGGGCTTCGAGCTGACCATCGGCCGCCCCCGCGTGCTCACCCGCATGAACGAGGAGACCGGCGAGCGCGAGGAGCCGTACGAAGAGGTGCTGATCGACGTGGACGAGCCCTATGCCGGCGCGGTTGTGGAGAAGATGTCCCGCCGCAAGGGCGAGCTCTCCGACATCCGCCCCTCCGGCGGCGACAAGCAGCGCCTGACGTTCAAGATCCCCTCGCGCGGGCTCATCGGCTATCACGGCGAGTTCCTTACCGACACGCGCGGCACCGGCGTGATGAACCGCCTGTTCGCCGGCTACGGCCCGTGGAAGGGCAAGATCGAGGGCCGCCGCAACGGCGCGCTGATCTCCTCCGAGGACGGCGAGGCCGTGCAGTACTCCCTGTTCTCCCTGCAGGACCGCGGCTCGCTGTTCGTCAGCCCGGGCGAGAAGGTTTACGTGGGCATGATCCTCGGCGAGCACAGCCGCGAGAACGACCTGGACGTGAACCCGGTGCGTGAAAAGAAGCTGACCAACATCCGCGCCGCCGGCAAGGACGAGGCGCTGCTCCTGGTGCCGCCCCGCAAGATGTCGCTGGAGCAGGCTATTGCCTACATCGAGGACGACGAGTTGGTGGAGGTCACCCCCTCCGCCGTGCGCATCCGCAAGCGCTACCTGAACCCGAACGAGCGCAAGAAGGCCGAACGCCGGTCGGACGACGCCGCATAACGAAAAAGGGGCCGCAAGGCCCCTTTTTTTATTGTGTCTTTTATTGCGTCTCGAACCGTACCCAGAGCTTCAGCGTCGAACGCACGGGCTTGCCGTTCCGCAGCGCCGGTTTGAAGTGCCATTGCAGCGCCGCCATGCGCACATTGTCGTCGAGGTCGACATAGCCGCTGCTGCCGGTAATGGTCACATGCCGCACCGTACCCCAGGGCGAAACGTCGACCACGAAATGCACCTCGCCATGCTCGCGCGCCATGCGGGCTTCCGGGCTGTAATCGGGCACAACGTTGCTGGAATCGGGCTCGGCCGGGCGGGTGACCGCCACGGCCTGGGCACCACGGTGCGGCGCCACCACGCGGCTGCCCTGCGTATGGGCCTGTTGCTGCTGGGGCGGATGCGGCGGCACCGGGCGCGGCGGCGCAACTGGCGGCGGCGGGGGTAGCGGCACATCCTGCGTGGGCGCCGCGCTGGCCATGGGCGTGGTCTGCGGCGGCTGCGGCGCGGGCGGCACGGACTCGGGCTGGACATCGCCTTGCGGCGGCGCTTCGGGGATGACGGTGATCACCGTGTCATCCTGTGGCGGCTCTGGCATATGCAGCCCGATCAACAGGATCAGCAGCACAAGCGTGGCCATATGCAAGCCGGTGGCCACGATCCCTGCCTCCCAGTCGTAGGACAGGGGGAGGCTAAGGCGGCCGAAGCGGAAATCCTCCCACGCGCGCAATCCGGTTTTCTGCGCCCGTATCTCCGGGGCAAGCGTCTGGCGCTGGAGGGAGCGGGTCATGCGGACCTCACGGCACCAGCACGCCCTTATGCTTCGCCTTCTCCGGCGGCTCGACATGGATGGTGATGATCACACCGTCCATCTCGGCCTTCAGCGCCGCCTCGATGCGGTCGCAGATGGCGTGGGATTCGTTCACGGTCATTTCGCCGGGCACGACGAGGTGGAATTCCAAAAAGCTCGCATGGCCGGCCTGGCGGATGCGCAGATCATGCGCCTCGATCGCCCCGCTGGCGCGCTCGCGCACCAGATTATGGATGCGCTCGGTGATCGCCGGGGGCGGCGCTTCATCCAGCAATCCGCTGATCGAACGCATCACCGTATGCCAGCCCATCACCGCGATCTGGGCCGCGATGGCCAGCGCGATAACGGGATCGAGCCGCGGCATGCGCAGCCAGTCCGCCACCAGCAGCGCGATGACAATGCCCAGCGAGGTCAGCACGTCGCTGAACAGATGCTGGGCATCCGCCAGCAGCGCGGGGGAGCGATCCTTCCGGCCGTAATGCCGCAGCACCAGGCCCCAAACGGCATTGACGCCACCCGCCACGGCATTAAGTGCCAAGCCCAGCCCCAGCCCGCTCTCCAACGCGGCCAAGCCCTGCGGGTGCCACAGGGCGAGAACGGCACGGTGGAAGATGAGCAGCGCGGCGAGCAGGATCATCGCCCCGGTGGCGACGGCGCTGAGCAGCTCGGCCTTGGCGTGGCCGTAATTATGCACCTCATCCGCCGGCTTGGCGCCGATGACGAGCGCGAACAGCGCCAGTGCCGAAGAGGCGACGTTGACCAGGGCTTCCAGGGCATCGGAAAACAGCGCCGTGCTGCCGCTGACCTTCGCCGCCAGCATCTTGCCCGCAAAGACCAGGACACCGACCGCGATACTCCCCGCCGCGATTTTTAGGATCGGTTTCACGCACCTAGCTACCAGGGGTTGGAGGCAAAAGGCAACGACCGGATATTGCGCCACCAGCCTACAGATGCGCTATTTCTCTGTCAGTTCTATTGACAATTTAGCAATTACTCTTTGTCATATGGGTGGCTTCTGGTCTGGATTCACTACATAAAAAAGGGCAAGCTTATGTCGGGGGCGTTACGGCGCGCAGTGCAACTTGGCGCCATTGCAGCATTGTGCCTGGGCGGGCAGGCCGCGCGGGCCTCCGACCCGCTGACGGGCGAAACCATCGCTCCCCCGCCAAATTTGAACATTTTCTTTTATTACAATGCTCTTGCGAATGCCGGCGCCGTCGGCACGCCGCATGACGGGACCTATAGCCGGAATACACGCATCAGCGTCGATATACAGGCGCTGCGCTATATCCGCAGCTTCCAGCTTGGCGGCATGATCGCCGGCGTGCAGATGTATGACGCCTATGCCAGCTTCATCGGGCCGCAGGGAGCGGGCATCCCCGCCGCCGGCCCGTTCGGGCCCGGCCGGGTGAAGCTCGACCACACCAATGGCTTTACGCAACCCAACTTCGGGGCCTTCATCTTCCCTTATGCCGATGCGGAAAAGGGCAACTACCTGGTTACCGGCGTCTGGCTCTCGCCGCCCATCGGCAACTACAACAAGAACGCAACGCTGGACTATACGCGAAACCTCTGGACCTTCGAAGGCGAGGCCGGGGGCCGCGCCACGCTGTTTGGCACACCCACGGGCCAGAACCTGGCGCTGGAGGTCTGGGGCGAGATCTATGGCTATGCCGACAATGGCGATTCGGCGTTCGTCACCCCCGCCGTTTACGCCAACAGCATGCTAGGCGGGGGCCCGCTCGTACCCGCCACCAGCACGCCGGCCAAGCTGCACGAACAACCAACAGGGGAGCTGCGCGTCTACGTGCCGTACCAGTTCTACGCCCCTACCCGCGCCGTCATCGCGCCCGGCTTCTTCCAATCCCTTGGCGGCAAGCAGGTTTATACACTGGGCAATGGCGAGAAGCTCGACAGCAACTTGCGCACCGAGGAAAGCCAGCTGCGGTTGACACTCGTCACCTATCTCTCACCGCACTGGCAGGCCACGCTGAATGGAGACTATGACATAGTCTCGCGTGGCGGGCCGCTCGAGCGTAATATCGAACTGCGCCTGGTGACGGCGTTCTGATCCCGCCACCAGGCGCCCGCGTTACTCTAAAGTGGCGCGCACGCCCACCAGCGCCGAGGCGCCGGGGATCTGCAAGCCATTCGCCGCCTCGAAGTTCGAGTTGAGAATGTTCTTACCCGTGGCGAAGAGGGTGAACTTGTCGTTCAGCCTGTAGGACACGTTCAGGTTCACAACGGTGCCTGGATCGGCGCTGCCGGTGCCGGTCAGATAGCCGCTGTCATTATAGAGATAATCATTGAAACGGCCGACATACTGCACTTGCGGCGTGATGGAGAGGCCCGGCAGCGGCTTGACCGTGACGGTGGCGCTGCCCGCGTTCTGCGGCCGGCGCAGCAAAGCCGGGCCGTTAGTGCCGGAGACGGCGCGGGTATAAGTGTAGTTCAGCTCCGCCGAGAGCCACGGGGCCGGGTTCAGCACATAATCCGTCTCCACGCCGTTGATGTTGGCACGGGAGACGTTCTCCTCCGTGTAGGTAAAGTTAGAATTGGCCACGGCCTGGATCAGGTCGCGGATGGTGGTGGAGAAATACGTCGCCGAGACGGAGAGGAAATCCGCCTGACCGAAGGCGGGAATGTCGAATTGCGGGCCGATCTCCCAGCCGGTGCTGCGTTCCGGGCGCAGATTCGGGTTGCCGCTATCGCCGAAATTATCGACGTAATACAGGTCGAACAGCGAAGGGGCGAGGAAGCCGGTGCCAACAGAGCCTTTCAGCGTGGTGTCGATCTCCGGCACGGCCAGCACCGCGCCCGCGCGCCAGGTGACGGCGTTGCCGAAGCTGGAGACGGTATCGTCCCGCACCGCGCCGGTAAGGGTGAGGCGGTTGGCGACGGTCGTCTGCAGCCCCATATGCCCGGACCAGCTATGCTGCGAGGCATGCACGAAGATCGTGTAACCGCCGTTGTCCTCGTCCACATGTTCGTGCGCGGTATCGTTGATGTATTCGGTGCCGAACAGCAGCGAGGACTGGGTGAGCGCTCCGGCATCCGACAGGCGCAGCGTGTTGTTCCACTGCGTGTCCGTGCGGTAGCCGTGGTAAATGTCGTTGGCGCTGGCGAAATTGGGGTCGTTGGCGTCCAGCAGGTTGCGGTTATGAAGCTGATCCTGCAGCTGGGCGACGAACAGATCGGTGCGCAGCCGGCCATCGAGCAGCGTGCTGGAAACGCCGAGTTTGCCGAAATAGCTGCTGTTGTAGAAGTAGTTATTGGGGTCGTCGAATACCGGGTAGGCGAGATCCGGCGAGGCGGAATCCGTGCCCTGGGCGCGCAGGATGACATAAACGCGCGTCTCCGGCGTGACGGAATAACCCAGCTGCATGGACCCCAGCCGGGAGCGGTACGGGTCCTGATTGTTCGCGTAAACGCTCATGCGCTTTGGCGTGTAGTCGAACCCGGCTTCCTCATCGATGCCGCCGCTCAGCGCGTAGTCGAACTTGCCGGTCACGCCGGAGAGCGTGGCGCTGGTCTGGGCCTGGGCCGGATAGCCGCCAGCCGCGGTGATTGTGGCCTGGTTGGGCTTGGTGCCGCGCTTGGTGATGATATTGATGACGCCGCCAATGGCGTTCGAGCCGTACAGGCCGGACATGGCGCCGCGCACAATCTCCACACGTTCGATATCCGCCAGCACGAACTGGCCGAAATCGAAGGCGCCGTTGGCGTTGGCCGGGTTGTTTACCGGCACGCCGTCCAGCAGCACCAGCACGTCCTCGGAATTCGTGCCGCGGATGAACACGCTGGCCTGATTGCCCGGCCCGCCGAGCTGCACCACGTTCACACCTGGAACAGAGCTTAACGCCTGCACCAGCGTGTTATCACCCTGTTTGGCGAAATCGGCCTGGGTCAGCACCGTCACCCCGGCCGGCACTTGGCTCGCCGGGGTGGGGATACGCGTGGCGGTGACGGTGATCGGTCCGTAAATCGTCTGGTCGTCCGCCCGCGCGGCAAATGGCAGTAGCACCACCGCCAGGCAGAGACCGAATCGTTGTTGAGGCATGAACCCTCTCCTCGCATGACACCGGCGACTCCACGCCGGTGATCTGTAACAGCGACAGAGGCTCGGGGACTTTCACCCCTTCGTGCCCGGTGCACCCCGCCCGGATACGCGCAAATGTCTCGATGCCGGCCGGTCTCCTGGCTCGCGGGTCACTGCTCCGCCCCGCCTTCTCACCCGCCTGGGCAATGGCTCATTGGGGCGGCACTCGCCGCTCACAGTTGCGGGGGCAGCCACGGATTACCGTGTTCCCGTTTAAGCCCTTTATCCGGGCGGCTGATTCACGCTCTCATCCGGCTTGCGCCGGCCTCGAGCGATCAGACGCCACAATCTGGGCGGCTGATTCACTCTCTCGTCCGGCTTACGCCGGCCTCGAACGATCAGACGCCACGGGCCACCGTCATCTGGTGCGGGTGGTAAACCGGACTGCTCCGGTCTGGCAAGCACTAAAAATCCTTGTCCCGGCGCAGGCGTTTCACGTCGCCCCGCTTGCTCTTCGCATCCAGTCGCCTGGTCTGGGAGCCCTTGGTCGGCTTGGTCGGGCGGCGCACCTTTGGCACCACCGCCGCCTCGCGGATGAGGGCGAAGAGGCGCTCGCGCGCATCCTCGCGGTTGCGCGGCTGGTCGCGGTACTGCTCGGCCTGGATGATGACCACACCGTCCTTGGTCAGGCGCCAGCCGGCCAGTTGCGCCAGCTTGGCCTTCACATGTTCCGGCAATGTGGTGTTGGCCGCGAGGTTGAAGCGCAGATGCACCGCGCTCGCCACCTTGTTCACGTTCTGCCCGCCCGGGCCGGAGGCGGTGACAAACGATTCCTCCAGATCAGAACTCGCTGATCTGGAGGCTCCGCGTAATTCTTATAAGCATTGGAGCCTCTTGCCAGACTCCAGGAACTGAGTTTGTCCGGAAACTCGCTCTGGTGAGTCAGTCAGCGTGATTTTCGAGCTGCGAAGTGCGCGCCACTGGTTCAAGCGAACTGAGCAGTGAGCGGAGCGTACGTTAAGTACGTGAGCACCGGAAGAACAGAAAAGCGCGCTGAATGGCTGCCGGAGTAGAGTTTACGGGCGAACTCAGGCGGCCTTGGCTTCTTTCTTCGCCATGGCACGCTCCAGGCGGCGCTTCAGCGCCAGGCCTTCGCCGGTCAGCTTGGCGTCGGTCTGGGAGAGCAGGAATGCGTCCAGCCCGCCATTATGCTCGATCGTGCGGATCGCGCGGGTGGAGAGGCGCATGCGGACATTGCCGAGCGCATCGGAGAGCAGCGTGGTGACCTGCAGGTTCGGCAGGAACCGGCGGCGGGTCTTGTTGTTCGCGTGGCTGACATTATTGCCAGTTTGCACGGTCTTTCCGGTCAGTTCGCAACGGCGGGCCATGGGTCTATCCTCAAAAAACGCAAAGCGGGCTGGCAGGGCCAACCCGGAATTGGGCAGGCTTATGGGTGAAACGGCAGGAGTCGTCAAGCCTCGCCTGCGTGATCCTTGCCGGCAGCGCCGCGCATTTCACCATTTTCAATGCTTTCGATGGCATTTTGCAGGATCTGCACCACCACTTCGTCCGGCAGGGCCTGGGTGAGCAGGCCCATCGCGCCGCCGAGCAGGGCGGAGGCAATGGCCAGCTCGCTCAGATTCTGCCCGACCATGAACTCGATCGCCTTGTCCACCACGGAGCCGGCATGGCTCAGCTCGCGTTCCGGCGGGGATTGTCTGTCGCTCATCGCATCTTCCACTTCGTCACAGTAAAATTTCGTTTGGCGCTAGCACGCGCCAACTCATTCCGCCACTTCCGCGGGGGCAAGGTTGCCTTCATCCAGCTCCACCTGCGCCGCCCACATGCCGGCGTAGACACCATTCTGAGCCAAAAGCGCCATATGCGTGCCGCGTTCCACGATCAGCCCCTCGCGCAGCACCAGGATCTCGTCCGCATCGGTCACGGTGGAGAGCCGGTGGGCGATAACCAGCGTGGTGCGGTCATGCGCCACGTCGCGCAAAGCGGCGGAGATCTCCTGTTCGGTATGAGTGTCGAGCGCGCTGGTCGCCTCGTCCAGGATCAGGATTCGCGGATTCTTCAGGATGGTGCGGGCGATGGCGACTCGCTGCTTCTCGCCGCCCGAAAGCTTCAACCCGCGCTCTCCCACCTTGGTCTTGTAGCCCTGCGGCAGGGACACAATGAAGTCATGCACCTGCGCGAGCCTGGCGGCCTGCTCGATCTCCTCCACCGTGGCGCCGGGGCGGCCATAGGCGATGTTGTAGAAGATCGTGTCGTTGAACAGCACCGTGTCCTGCGGCACCACGCCGATGGCGGCGCGCAGCGATTGCTGGGTGTAGTCGCGCACGTCATGCCCATCCACCAGCACGGCGCCTTCGGTGGCGTCGTAGAAGCGGAACAGCAGGCGCGAGATGGTGGATTTGCCCGAGCCAGTGGGGCCGACGATGGCGATCTTCTCCCCGGGTGCTGCGGTGAAGCTGACTCCCTTCAGGATCTGCCGGTCCGGGTTGTAGGCGAAATGCACGCCCTCGAACCGCACCTCGGCCGGCGCGCCGTGGCGCTCCAGCGTGAGCGCGCCGGGCGTGTCCTTCACCTCCTGGTTGACACGCAGCAGCGAGAACATCTGCTCCATGTCGATAAGCCCCTGATTCAGGGTGAGATAGGTGAAGCCCAGGAAGTTGAGCGGCACGTAAAGCTGCATCAGATAGGTGTTCACCACCACGAAGCTGCCCGGGGACATGTGGTTGTAAACCACGCCCCAGGCGGACATCAGCATCATCGCGCCCAGCGCCAGGGAGATGATAACCGCCTGGCCGATATTGAGCATGTTGAGCGAGACCTGGGACTTCACCGAGGCCGTCTCGTACCGCGCCAGGCTCTCGTCGAAACGCTTCGATTCATGCGCCTCGTTGCCGAAATACTTCACCGTCTCGAAATTCAGCAGGCTGTCGATGGCCTTGCTCTGCGCCTCGGTGTCGGTCTCGTTCATGGCGCGGCGGAACTTGGTGCGCCAGGTGGTGAAGGCGAAGGTGAAGGCGATGTAGAAGCCGATGGCGGTGAAGGTGATCAGAGCGTACCAGACGTTGAACAGATACCACAGCATGAAGGTGGTAAGCAGCAACTCGATGATGGTCGGCAGCAGGTTGAACGTGGCCAGGCGCAGCACGCTCTGGATGCCGTTGGTGCCGCGCAGAATGATGTTGGACAGGCCGCCGGTCTGCCGGTCCAGGTGGAAGCGCATGGAAAGCGCGTGCAGATGCTCGAAGGTCTTGCGGGCCACGACGCGGGAGGCGCGCATCTGCACCGCCGCGAACAGGGCGTCGCGCAACTCGCCGAAGGCGGCGGAGGCGATGCGCACAAGCGCGTAGCCGACGATGAGCGCCGCCGGGACCGCCAGCGGCCCGGCCGCATGGGTGAGCTTGTCCACCGACCGGCCGTAAATCACCGGGACATACACCGTCGCCACCTTGGAGAGCAGCATGGCGAGGCTGGCCAGCACCAGGCGCGCGCGCAACTCAGGTTCACCCTTGGGCCAGAGATAAGGCAGCAGCGAGATGATGGTGGCGAAGGAGCCATGCGTCTGCTTGGCCCCGGGGTTGGGCGCAAGATGGGGGTTGGCACGGGCGGCATTACGGGTCATGGGAGCGGACATGGCATCTGACGCACGAATTGCAAAGCTTCTCTCGCACATAGCGGCCTGCCACACGGCCGTTCTGCCCGGCGAGCGCCTGCCGCTTTACGCCGGGGCGCACCATATCGGCTATCTGCGCCCTGCTCTGGCGGCGCGGCTTGCCGAAATCTCGCCGCGCGTGACCGTGCTGGCGCACAAGGTGCTGCTGAACGAAGCCGCCCTGCCCCAGCTCAACGAACTCGCCGCCGCGGCCGGCATCCCCACCCGGGCGGAGGATTTCGACGTGCGCGAGGACACCGACGGCCCGGTGCTGGCGGTGCTGGACCGTGGCGCCCTGCCCGCCTTCGGGGTCATCGGCGTGGGCGTTCATCTCAACGGCATCGTCCGCCGGGCGGATGGGGTGCATGTCTGGGTCGGAAAGCGCGCCGCGAACAAGAAGCTCGACCCCGGCAAGCTCGACAATCTGGTCGCGGGCGGGGTGCCCGCTGGGTACACGCCGTTCCAGGCGCTGGTGAAGGAGGCCGAGGAAGAGGCCGCCCTGCCCGAAACCATGGCTGTCCAGGCCCGGCTTGTGGGCAGCTTCCGCTACGACATGGAGCGCCCCGAGGGGCTGCGCCGCGACGTAATCCACGCCTACGACCTGGAACTGCCCGAGAGTTTCACGCCCGAGCCGGTGGATGGCGAGATGGAGTCCTTCTCGCTCTGGCCGCTGCCGCGCGTGCTGGAGGCGTTGGCCACCACCGACGAGTTCAAGTTCAACGTCACCCTGGTGCTCATCGACCTGCTGCTGCGCGAAAGGCTGATCGTTGGTGACGACGCTGAGGTTTTGCGCCGCGCGCTAGCCGCCTGACCCCATTGACTCCAGCGCCCGAGGGGCGCATGAGCCGAACCACATAAACCGCCGTGCTGCGAGGGTTCGCACCACGGCGCGTTTTGCGTTGTAAGGGATTCTAGCCATGTTCGACACGCTGTCGGGCAAATTTTCGGATATTTTCGACCGGCTGCGCCGCCGCGGCGCGCTGTCCGAATCCGACGTCAACGAGGCGCTGCGGGAAGTCCGCCTGGCGCTGCTCGATGCCGACGTGGCGCTGCCGGTGGTGCGCGACTTCATCGCCAAGGTGCGCGAACGGGCGGTCGGCGCGGAAGTGCTGCGCTCCGTCTCCCCCGGCCAGCAGGTGGTCAAGATCGTCAACGACGTGCTGATCGAGGCGCTCGGCGGCGAAGGCGCCGTCCCGCTCAACCTGAACGCCCCCGCGCCGATCCCCATCCTGATGGTCGGCCTGCAGGGCTCCGGCAAGACCACCACCTCCGGCAAGATCGCGCTGCGGCTGAAGACCCGCGAGCGCAAGAAGGTGCTGCTGGCCAGCCTGGACACCCAGCGCCCCGCCGCCCAGCTGCAGCTTGAGCAGCTGGCGCAGCAGGCCGAGGTCGCCCAGCCTGCCCATCATCGCCGGGCAGACGCCGGTGCAGATCGCCCACCGCGCCATGGATACCGGCGCGGCGCGAAGTCTTCGACGTCGTCATCCTGGATACCGCCGGGCGCCTGTCCATCGACCAGGCGCTGATGGACGAGGTGAAGGCGATCCGCGCCGCGATCAACCCGGTCGAAACGCTGCTGGTGGTCGATGCCATGACCGGCCAGGACGCGGTGAACACCGCCAACGCCTTCAACGAGGCGGTCGGCATCACCGGCATCGTGATGACCCGGCATGGACGGCGATGCCCGCGGCGGCGCGGCGCTGTCGATGCGCGCGGTCACCGGCGCGCCGATCAAGCTGGTCGGCATGGGCGAGAAGCTGGACGCGCTGGAGGAGTTCCACCCCGAGCGCGTCGCCGGGCGCATCCTCGGCATGGGCGACATCGTCGGGCTGGTCGAGCGCGCCGCCGAGAACGATCGACCAGGCGGAAGCCGAGAAACTCGCCGAGAAGATGGCGAAAGGCAAGTTCGACCTGGAGGACTACGCCGCGCAGCTCAAGCAGATCACCAAGATGGGCAGGCTGTCCGGCATCCTCGGCATGCTGCCGGGCGTCGGCAAGATCAAGCAGCAGATCGAGGACGCCAATCTCGACACCACAATGTTCAAGCGCCAGGCGGCGATCATCGGCTCGATGACGCCGAAGGAGCGGCGCGCCCCGGACATCATCAAGGCCAGCCGCAAGAAGCGCATCGCGGCGGGCTCCGGCACCTCGGTGCAGGAAGTGAACAAGCTGCTGAAGCAGTTCGACGACATGACGACGATGATGAAGCGCATGAACAAGATGGGCGGCCAGAAGGGGCTGATGCGCCAGGTGCAGTCCGCCATGGGCGGCGCCAAAGGCTGGCCGCCGGCCGTTCTAACCAGTTTTTAGTTAACCGAAGGAGATACTCATGTCTGTTAAGATCCGCCTTGTCCCGCGCCGGCGCCAAGAAGCGCCCGTTCTACCACATCGTCGTCGCCGACAGCCGCAGCCCCGCGCGATGGCCGGTTCATCGAGAAGCTCGGCAGCTACAACCCGATGCTGCCGGCCGAGCATGCCGACCGCGTGCGCCTGGAGACCGAGCGCATGCAGCACTGGATCGCGCAAGGGCGCGCTGGCGACCGACCGCGTCGCCCGCTTCCTCGGCCAAGGCCGGCCTGATCAAGGCGCCGGTGCGCACCGAGCAGCCGAAGCAGTCCGCGCCGAAGAAGAAGGCGCAGGAGCGCGCCAAGCCGCGCGCGCCAAGGCCGCAGCGGCCGCCTAACACAGCAGAGGGCACGTGGACGACCGGTTGATCCTGATGGGCGTGATCGGCAGGCCGCACGGCGTGCGCGGCCTGGTGCGCGTGAACGTTTTCGCCGAGGACCCGGAGTCCCTGGCGGCGTACACGCTGACCGACCGCAAGGGCCGGCAGTTTGCGCTGGAATGGGCGCATGAGAATGCCGCCTGGATCAGCGAGGTGACGCCCAAGGGCAAGCGCCGGATTGCCGACCGCAATGCGGCCGAGACGCTGACCAATATGGAGCTGTTCATCCCCCGCGAGGCTTTGCCCGAGGCGGAGGAGGAGGAGTTCTATTTCGCGGATCTGATCGGCCTGCAGGCGCGCGGCGAGGCGGGCGAAGAGATCGGGCGCGTGGCCAACGTGCATGGATTACGGCGCCGGCGCCAGCCTGGAGATCATGCCGGGCGGCACAGCTGATCCCCTTCACCAGGCCTGCGTGCCGGTGGTGAATGTCAGTGAGGGCTATCGTCGTCGTCGCCCCGCCGGCCGAGGTGGAGGCGCGCGAGGAGGCGCCATGACCTGGCGCGCCGCCATCCTGACCCTGTTCCCGGCGATGTTCCCGGGCCCGCTGGGCGACTCCCTCGCCGGCAGGGCGCTGGCGGACCAGAATCTGGATCGCTGAAGGTCACGGACATCCGCGACTTCGCGCCGGGCCGGCACCGCAGCGTGGACGACACGCCGTTCGGCGGCGGCGCCGGCATGGTGCTGCGGCCGGATGTGGTGGACGCGGCCATCGGCTCGGTTGCGGACGCAACCCCCAATGGTTCGGCGGATGAGCGGCCGCTCATCTTCCTCACCCCGCGCGGCGCGCCGCTCACGCAAGGCCGCGTGCGGCGACTGGCGGCAGGCCCGGGCGCCGTCCTGCTCTGCGGCCGGTACGAGGGCGTCGACCAGCGCGTCATCGAGGCGCGCCAGGGCGAGGAAATCAGCATCGGCGACTACGTGCTGTCCGGCGGCGAACTGCCGGCGCTGGTGCTGCTCGATGCCGTCGTCCGCCTGCTGCCGGGCGTGATGGGCCCTGCGGAAAGCGGCGTGGAGGAGAGCTTCTCCGACGCGCTGCTGGAATACCCGCACTACACCCGCCCGGCCGTCTGGGAGGGCCGCGCCGTGCCGGACGTGCTGCTCTCCGGCAACCATGCCGCCGTCGCCGCCTGGCGCCTGCACGAGGCCAGGCAGATCACGCAGCGCCGCCGGCCCGACCTCTACAACCAATACATTGCATCCGGCGCCCACGCGCCCTAAACACCCCATTCGAGAAGGACCAGACCCATGAACATCATCCAGACGCTGGAAGCCGAGCAGATCGCGAAGCTGACCGAAGCCAAAGCCATCCCCACCTTCGTCCCCGGCGACACGCTGCGCGTGAACGTGAAGGTGGTGGAAGGCGAGCGCTCCCGTACCCAGGCCTTCGAGGGCGTGTGCATCGCCCGCTCCAACCGCGGCATCAACACCAACTTCACCGTGCGCAAGATCTCCTACGGCGAAGGCGTGGAGCGTGTGTTCCCGCTCTACGCGCCGGTCATCGCCGACATCGCCGTCGTGCGCCGCGGCGACGTGCGCCGCGCCAAGCTGTACTACCTGCGCGGCCGCCGCGGTAAGTCCGCCCGCATCGCCGAGAAGGCGCGCGAGGTGGAAGCGCCCGCCGCCGCTGCCGAGTAAGGCAAGACCAGGGGGGAGCGATCTCCCCCCAAAGCCCCCCAGCCATGAGCCGGGAGGCTCTTGGAACCCGCATACTGGGTTACGAAATGGGGGCTTCAAGGCCCCCTTTTTCATAGCCCGGGGGGATGCCGGAGGGGCGGCGCCCCGATGGTTCCAGTTTCACGCAGGAGGTCACGTTTCGATGCCGCGGACGTTGTTCGACAAGATTTGGGATGCGCATGTGGTGGACCGGTTGGAGGACGGCACGTGCGTGCTCTACATCGACCGGCATCTTGTGCATGAGGTGACCAGCCCGCAGGCCTTCGAGGGGCTGCGCATGGCGGGCCGCAAGGTGCGCCGGGCGGACAACACCATCGCGGTGGTGGACCACAACGTGCCGACCGACAATGACCGCCTGAACGGCGTGAACGAGCCCGAGAGCAGGCTGCAGATCGAGACGCTGGAGCAGAACGTCGCCGAGTTCGGGGTGACTTACTTCCCGATGTCTGACGCGCGCCAGGGCATCGTGCATGTGGTCGGGCCGGAGCAGGGCATCTCCCTGCCGGGCATGACGATCGTGTGCGGCGACTCCCACACCTCCACGCACGGCGCCATGGGCGCGCTGGCGTTCGGCATCGGCACCTCCGAGGTGGAGCATGTGCTGGCCACCCAGACGCTGCTGCAAAAGCCCGCCAAGAACATGCTGGTGCGCGTGGACGGCAAGCTGCATCCGGGTGTCAGCGGCAAGGACATCGTGCTGGCGATCATCGGCAAGATCGGCACCGCCGGCGGCACCGGGCACGTCATCGAGTTCGCTGGCGAGGCGATCCGCGGCGCTGGACATGGCCGGGCGGCTTACCGTGTGCAACATGGCCATCGAGGCCGGTGCCCGCGCCGGGCTGATCGCGCCGGATGAGACGACCTTCGAATACATCAAGGGCCGCCCCTTCGCGCCGAAGGGCGCAGATTTCGATGCCGCGGTCGCGTATTGGAAGACCCTGCCCAGCGACGAGGGCGCGCAGTACGACAAGGTGGTGGTACTGGACGCCGCTGAAATCGCGCCGCAAGTCACTTGGGGCACCAATCCGGAAGCGGTGATCCCGATCACCGGCAATGTGCCGGACCCGGCAGCGGAGCCGGACGAGGCCAAGCGCGCCCAGATGGAGCGGATGCTGAGCTACATGGAGCTGCAGCCGGGCCAGAAGATCGCCGGCACGAAGATCGACGTGGTGTTCATCGGCTCCTGCACCAATTCGCGCATCGAGGATCTGCGCGACGCCGCCGCCGTGGCCAAGGGCCGCCATGTGGCGCCGGGCGTGCGCGTGCTGGTCGTGCCCGGCTCCGGCCTGGTGAAGACGCAGGCCGAGGAAGAAGGCCTGGCGAAGATCTTCATCGAGGCCGGGTTCGAGTGGCGCGAGGCCGGGTGCTCGATGTGCCTGGGCATGAACCCGGACAAGCTGACGCCGGGCCAGCGCTGTGCCTCCACCTCCAACCGCAATTTCGAGGGCCGCCAGGGGCCGGGTGGGCGCACCCACCTGCTCTCCCCCGCCATGGCCGCCGCCGCCGCCGTGACCGGCGCGCTCACTGATGTCCGGGAGCTGATCTGATGGATAAGTTCACCACCCTCACCGCTGCTGCAGCGCCTCTGAACGTGGCGAACATGGATACGGACAAAATCATCCCCGCGCGCTTCCTCAAGACCATCAAGCGCACCGGGCTCGGCAAGAGCCTGTTCGCGGACATGCGCTACAACGACGATGGCGCCGAGAAGCCGGATTTCGTGCTGAACCAGGAGAAATACCGCCACGCGCAAATCCTCGTCGCGGGCGATAATTTCGGCTGCGGCTCCTCGCGCGAGCACGCTCCCTGGGCGCTGCTGGATTTCGGCATTCGCTGCGTCATCGCGCCCAGCTTCGCCGACATCTTCTTCAACAACTGCTTCAAGAACGGCATCCTGCCGATCGCGCCTGCCGCGAAGAGGTGGTGGTGAAGCTGATGGATGACGCCTCGCTCGGCACCAATGCGCGCCTCACCGTGGACCTGGAACGCCAGGTCGTGGTGCGGCCCAATGGCGAGGAGATCGCCTTCAACGTCGATCCGTTCCGCAAGCACTGCCTGCTCAACGGGCTGGACGATATCGGCCTGACGCTGGAGCACACCGCCGCCATCGACGCCTATGAGGCGAGCAATCCCCGCCTGGCAGCCCAAAATTCACGGAGCCTGAGATGACCACAAACAAGACGCTTCTGCTTCTCGCCGGTGACGGCATCGGCCCCGAGGTGATGGCCCAGGCCAGGCGCGTGCTGAACTGGCTGCAAAGCTCCGGCCGCGCCAGCTTCACCATCACCGAGGATCTGGTCGGCGGCGCCTCCATCGACGCCAACGGCGTGCCGGTGACGGACGCCACCGTGGCCAAGGCGAAGGAGGTGGACGCGGTGCTGTTCGGCTCCGTCGGCGGGCCCAAGTGGGACAAGGTGCCCTTCGAAATCCGCCCCGAGGCCGGGCTGCTGCGCCTGCGCCAGGAGCTGCAGGTGTTCGCCAATCTGCGCCCGGCGAAAGTGTTCGACGCGCTGGCCGAGGCCTCCTCGTTGAAGCCGGAACTGGTGCGCGGGCTGGATATCATGATCGTGCGCGAATGCATCGGCGGCATCTATTTCGGTGAGCCTCGCGGCATCGAGACCCTGCCGGACGGCACCCAGCGCGGCATCAATACCGAGGTGTACACCACGCATGAGATCCAGCGCGTGGGCCGCGTGGCCTTCGACCTCGCGCGCAAGCGCCAGGGCCGCGTGTGCAGCGTGGAGAAGGCGAACGTGATGGAGGCCGGGTTGCTCTGGCGCCAGGTGATGACGAAGCTGCAGGCCGAGGAATACCCGGACGTGCAGCTGAGCCACATGTACGCCGATAACTGCGCCATGCAGCTGGCCAAGAACCCGAAGCAGTTCGACGTGATCGTGACCGGCAATCTGTTCGGCGACATCCTCTCCGACCTCGCGGCCATGCTCACCGGCTCGCTCGGCCTGCTGCCCTCCGCCACCCTCGGCGCCAAGGATGCCACGGGCCGCCGCCCGGGCTTCTACGAGCCGATCCACGGCTCCGCCCCGGACATCGCCGGCAAGGGTGTGGCCAACCCGCTGGCGCAGATCCTGAGCCTCGCACTGCTGCTGCGCTATTCCTTCGACATGGAGGCGGACGCAGCCGCCATCGAGGCCGCCGTGGAGCACGTTCTGGCCAAGGCCGGGCGCACGCCGGACATCGCCGTGCCGGGCCGCCCTGTCATCTCCACCACGGAGATGGGGGATGCGCTGATCGCGGAGCTGGAAGCCATTTAATTTACCGGGCGGGGTTGCCTGATCAAGAAGGTTCGGTTACATCCCGCCCACGACGCGCCCGTAGCTCAGCTGGATAGAGCATCAGACTACGAATCTGAGGGTCAGGAGTTCGAATCTCTTCGGGCGCGCCACGAAATTCCTTGAAATTCAAGCGAAAACGGGCCGGTCAGCGATGACCGGCCCGTTGGCGTTTTTGGGCGTCCCACCGCATGCCCACCGGTGGACCCATTTCGCCGCCCATCTCCCCATGGGATGCGCGCGGCGCACGCCGGAGCGAGACCCGAGCCCTGGGGGCCCAGTGCGGCAGGCCGCGCTACTCGGTCTCGGTCTCGTCGAAATAGTCCAGGTCGATCCGCTTGGTCTCGACGGTCCTGGCGACCCGTCCCCCCGCTCCCCTTTTCCGGGTCTATCTCCCCCAGGCGGGTCCCGGCCGGCGAGGCTCACGAGCGCCGCAACCAGACCGGATCGGTGGGGGCATAGCCCGCGCGGCTGGCCTGCTTGTCGAGGAGCGCGCGAACCTTGAGCAGCGCCTCGGAGTCGGGGGCGGCGAGCGGGGCACAGCCAAACGCCTCTACCGGCGCTACGACGTCCGGGCGGAGCAGGATCGGTTTGCCTTTCGACAATGTGGAATCGGCAAAAGATTCCCGGGCGCCGCACTCAAGGTAGCTCTCGGCTGGCAGGTTCTCGGCCAGCAGGATGTCGTGAGCCTCGAGTGCGACATGGTGGTAGGTGACAGTGCGGCACGCGGTGTCGCGGATCACGGTCGCGCCGTTGATGAGGTCTTTGGCTTCGATCAAATGGTTCTCAGCGAAGATCGCATGGCCGGGAGACAGACGGAGATCACGCTCCGGTACCCCCGGGCCTAAGGCGTCGGCGCGGATCAGGACCGGACGCAGGCGCTCGGGCAGCGGCGTCGCCAGGGTCCCGAAGCTGCGCTGGCCGACCCAGACAACACGCCGCTCGGACGGGCCGCTGTCGCGGACGGTGAGCACGGCGTCACCCTCTGCCAGGGCCTCGACCGCGACGGGACCGCGCGGCGTGAGGATCGCGGTGCCGCGGGTGAAGCACGGGATGCTCTCGGTGCGCCGTTGCGGAAAGGCGGGGGCCTCTTCAAGGGCATACGGCTTGCGCCGACTCGGCGTGGCGCGCCGGCGTTCAGGCCAAGAGACGCTGGCTTGCGCGCCTCTGGTCTTGGCTTGGATCTTGGAGATGTCGGTCGACGTCCCGGCGATCCGCAACGCGTTGCCATTAGCGTCCCGGCTGACAACCTTGCCGCGGCTCAAGACCCACTTATAGCTGCCATCCTTGCAAAGCAGCCGGTATTCGGCTTCGCAACTTTCGGTCTTGCCTTCGCAATGCGCCCGTATCGCGGCCTTTACGTATTCAAGATCGTCCGGATGAACGCGCGCGTAGGCGCTCTCGATCGGGTTCGATTGTGGCACGTCCTCATACCCAAGAATCCTGAACCAGCTCGCGGAGCAGCAATTCTCTCCGGTTGCCATATTTCGGTCCCAGACGCCCGTTTTGCTGACCTCCATCGCGAGGGACCAAATGTCTGAAAAGTCGCTCCCGTCAGCAGGCCAACTCACAATCGGTCTCCCTTCGCGTATCTTTATGGGTCAGCTCCCAACTGGATCCCAGGGAAGAAACGGTGGCTAAGCCGGTATTTTCCCTTTGGGCGGTCCATCTGCCCCCTGATTCACGCTCGAATAACCCGATCGCGACCCAACTGGAAGACGAAATCGTGTGGTAATGGTTTTCGTTCCGCCAGCGTCGCCGTGCGGCGGCCTGGATCCACCCCAACAGCTTGATTCCGGTACGTTTTCCAACCCTGCGAACATACTTCGCCTGTCGCTCGCCCCGTACGAACGGGCGGCAGCAGACAAAAAAACACGCGGGCCAGCTGCGATAAGCCAACGGCAGCATGCCGCCGTGCTTCTGGGTTTCCCAAGTTTCCCCTTCGCGTCCTCTTACGCCAGTGCCTGAGCAGCGAAGTTGCGAACGATCTTCGATGTGTCTCCACGTCGGAAGGCCAAGGACAGGCGCGCAATGGGGGCATCCCCCTTGAGCTCTCGGTAGACGACGCCGGTCACCTGAAGCTGGCGCATCGACGCCGGTACGATGGAAAAGCCCAGCTCTGCTGCAACAAGATTAACGACGGAACTGATCTGTGGCGCGGACTGCCCAAGAGTTGGCTCAAAGCCCGCTTGCCAGCAGGCCTGGATCACAGTGTCGAACAAAGCCGGCCCAACGTCTCGCGGCGTAAGAATAAGAGCATCGCCCCGTAGCCGGGCAAGATCAACTTCAACCGACGTTGCCGCAGGATGGCTGGCAGGAAGGACGACGAGCATCGGCTCCTCCAATACGTGCCGGATCTGCAGATCATCACCGCCAGCGTCAGAGCGCAGAAATACGGCATCCAACTCACCGCCCCGGAGGCCGGCAACAAGCCGAGTCGTATTAGCCTCCTCCAGTGTCAGATCCACGTCGGGATAAGCCCACCGGAATGACCGGATGGTCGAGGTCACGACGGGATTGAACGGCGCCGAGCTTGTGAAGCCGACGCGGAGCGAGCCGATCTCTCCGCGGGCCGCTCTTTGCGCGGCACGAATTGCACGCTCCGCCTGGATGGGAATGAGCCGCACGCTTTCCAAAAAGGCACGCCCGGCTTCTGTCAGTTCTGCCCCCTGAGGAATGCGGCGGAACAGAGGCGCTCCGACTTCAGCTTCCAGATCCTTGATCTGCTGGCTAAGCGGCGGCTGCCCAATTCCGACGCGGGCAGCCGCACGCGTGAAATTTTTTTCTTCCGCAACCGCAAGGAAGTATCGAACGTGACGTAATTCCATTGGCTATTCACAAAAGCAATCAAGAGCGTCTTTGCGATATATTGGACCGCAGATCTCCCCGATGTCAATTACCAGCTTCGGCAGCCTACGGGCCGCCGGATATTGATATGGACAGCAGAAATTGACCTCGAATGTGAGCGCTCGGCTTGAAAGGCAAGCTCCGGAGCCGATGATCAAAAGCAAAGCGCACAACCTTCCGGTTGACGCCGCCGCGCCCCCAAAGAAACCGCCGCTTGACCGGCCGCGTGTGCCTTCTCATCGCAAGCGGGCTCTACTTGTCCTCCTCTCCATCGCCGCTGTTGTCGTCGTCTGGTGGGCGTCAGGCTATTTGTTCGCCTACACGGATGACGCGTACTTGACGTCAGATATCGTCTCCATCACGCCCGAGGTATCGGGGCCGATTGAAGCCATTCACGTGACTGACAACGAGTGGGTGAAACGAGGGACGCCGCTCTTCACGATCGATCCGGAGCCCTTCCAGATCGCCGTGGAGCAAGCACGCGCGGAGGAAGCGCGTGCGGAAGCGCAACTACCGGTTGATCGGGCCCAGGTACAGGTGCTGCAAGCGCAGATGGACGCAGCGGATGACGCGGTGAAGCTCGCTACAATGAATTTGCATCGTGATACGCCGCTCGGTCCGGAGGGCGCCATCCCACTGCAATCCCTCGATTTGGCGCGGACCTCACAGGAACAGAGCGTCGCTCAGCAACTTGCCGCCAAAGCCGCCGTGCAAAAAGCAACCGAGACCCTGAGCCTGGATCAGGCGGCCGTTGCCTCGGCCCATGCGGCGCGGCTTTTTGCCGAATGGCGCTTGAGCCGAACGAACGTCGTGGCGCCTGTGGACGGTTACGTGACGAATCTTGCCGTTCAGCCTGGCGACATGATTTCTTCGAGCCATCCGGCCGTTGCGATCGTGGACGGCAACGCTTGGCGCGTGATCGCAAATTACAAGGAATACTATTTGCGCCATCTCCCGCCCGACCACATTGCCTGGATCTGGCTCGATAGCCATCCTTGGCATTTTTACCGGGCGCGCATCCAAGGCTTGGCACACGGCATCAGCCGCCAGACAGGTGCCGAGGCATTGGTGCCTTATGTGTCCCCGACGGTGAATTGGATTCGCCTGGAACGACGGATTCCCGTTCGATTCATACTGCTCGACTTACCGGGCAGCGACCAGCTCTTCATGGGCGCGGATGCCCGCGTCCTTGTCATTTACTAAGCGTGGCGTGGTCCAGTGGGCGTAGCGCTCCTAATCTCGGCATGTCGCCCCATACCAGGTGCGCTCCTCCGCGAACTGCAATCGTTGAGGCTGCATGGCCCGCGCGCAAAGGAAGCCCTGCGGCCCGTACTGTCGGTGCTCGTTGCAGTCACGGCTGCAGCCATTCTCAATCTGGATGATCTCTCCTGGGCGGCGTTTAGCGGCTTCATGGTCATGCGCGGGAGTGTGGCGGAAACGATTCCACGCGGGCTGATGCGCATAGGCGGCACGATCGGAGGCGCGTTGCTTGGCCTGCTGCTTGCGCCTGGGGCCGCGAATAGCCCCATGCTGCTGATGCTCTTCCTCTTCGCCGTATCGTGGATCGGCATCTTCCAATCGCTGGCGACCAAATACAGCTACGCATGGCTGTTCTTTGGGTTCACGGCCGGGATGGTTCTTACAGAGGCGCTCGCCGCGCCTGATGCGGTCGTGCATTTCGCCGCCACACGCGTGGCGGAAATAACGGTAGGGACCTGTTCGTGCCTTGTTGTTTCGAGTTTGTTTTCGAATGAGCCGATCAACAAAGGGCAAGGCGCCCTTGCGGCGTTTTGGTTCGGAGGTGTGCGTGACGTCTTGAATGAAGAATGGCTGCGGAAACACTGGCCACTGCTCGAACATAGCACGCGCGGCGCGTTGGCGGTCGCCCTGCTTCCGCTTGTCTGGCGATGGTTCGGCATCCGGGACTTTGCACAGACCGCGGTCACGTCGTACATCGTCATGATCGTTTCGTCGACCGTGGTGCAGGAACGCCGGCATCTGACCATCTACGAGCGAATGACGCATCGAACGCTGGGCTGCCTGCTCGGGAGCGCCGTTGCCCTGATGTGCATCAACTTCTTCGGTACGGGGTTTGGCACAATGGCGCTCACCCTCGCTGCCGGTGTCTGGATCGGCTATTCAATCCAGATTGGGCGGGAGGGAATTAGCTATCTCGGAACGCAGTTCACACTGGGCTTGCTGATCACCCTGGTTCAAGGGCCGGGCGAAATCACCTCTGTGACACCCGGATTGGAGCGCCTGCTTGGCATCTTCATCGGCTCCGCCATGCTGTGCGTTCTGACCATCGATTGGCCGCTGCCTGCGGACAACTAGCACCTCGGACGTGAAGTGCGGACCGACTGTAACCCGCCCCGTCGCCAAGAGAAATTTACAATAAACTCAATGCATTCCAGTTATTACTATCATGGCACCTGGCACGCCATCTTATCCTTGAAACATAAGAGTTTTTTGGCCGGGCCGTGAGCCCGCCGCGCAGTGTCGTTGCCGCTGCCCACCACATTCCCCCCTGCCGGACTCATTTCGCCGCCGATCACCCAGTGGGATGCGTACGGCCCCGCCGGAACGAAGCCCGAGCCCAGAGACGCCCAGCGCTGCGGGCTCCGCTACTCGGTTTCGGTCTCGTCAAAATAGTCCAGGTCGATCCGCTTGATCTCGACGGTCCTGGCGACCCGAACGCCGACATTGAAGCGGACCATCAACCTCGTCAGCTCGGTCCCGTCGATGAGCACGAGCCTGAGCGCGCCGGAGTGGCCGGCCGCCGCCAGCGCCTGCCGGGAAAAAGAGGAGGTGGTGATCAGGACGCCCTTCTGCGCCCCCTTCCCGATCAGCGCGCCGATGAACGCCTGCACGGTCTCACTGCCGATCGTGTTGCCAGGCTGGTAGCGCTTCGCCTGAAGGTACACGCGGTCGAGGCCGAGCTGGTCCTCGCGAATCACGCCGTCGACGCCACCGTCCCCTGTACCGCCGAGATGCTCGCCGGCATCGGCGCGCGAGCCGCCGTAGCCCATGGCCAGCAGCAGGTCGACGATGAGCCTCTCGAAGAAGGCGGGCGGCGCCTCGAGGAACTCTTGCAAGGAGCGAATCGCGCAGGGCTTCGTCCAGAGCCAGGGACGCCGCGGCGATCTGCTCCTCGGGCGTGCTGGAGGGCGCCGCCGGCAGCGTGGCGCCAACAGCCGGGGCCGGCGCCCCGTTCTGGCCTTTGGTCCTGGACAGGAAGCTTGTGAACTCTGGAAACGTATGGAGGAGTGCGTTGTCCATCCGCTCAGGATTCCGGGCCAGCACGGCGCGCCCCGCCTTGCTGATCTGGACGAAGCCGCGTTTGGGCTGCTCGACGAGGCCTGCCTGCTTCAGGTACGTCTTGGCCCAGTGCACGCGGCTTGCGATGACCGTCGTCCCACCGCTCGGGATTTGCTCGGCGCGCTCGTTTTCGGTGAGGGCCAGATCGTCCGCAATGCGCGCGATGAGGTCTCGCATCGACCATGTGCGCTCCGCAGTGAGGCGGAGCACGGGCAGCATCAGCGTGTCGTATGTCGGGATGGCCATGGCTGTTTTTGTCCCGCCATCGAAGCGTGTTGTCCAGCCCACGCCCTGGCGGCGTCCTCATCATCCACCGCTGCTGCCCTCTGGGCAGCGATGGCACCGCCTCCCCGCTGGCCCGGGGCGTCGGGCACGGGCACGCAACAGGGGGCCATCAAAATGGCGTGCTGGGCAGAGTGCCTAGTGCGCCATTTACGTGCTCAACCGGGCGGCATGCGATAGGCCGCGCGTTGGCCAGGGCCCATCAGGCGATTCGACGGGAAAGGTTAATGTTCGACCCTACCCGGCCGTCCGTGCCCCCTGAGAACTTGCCCGATAGCAGTCATTGAGACCGCTTCGAAGCAAACCACCAGCCCCATCCCGAAACGAACGACAGGGCGGCGGCGAGGTCGTGTCCCTGCTGGTGCGGTCCGCAACCTGCGGGAAGCTTCGCCGTTTCGGGCAGGAATGGCGCGGCGGGAGCGTGCATAAAGACGTTCCAAAAAAGAACCTTGACACAGTGCATTCCAAATTGGAACCTGTCCGCCAAAGGAGACGTCGCGCAATGCGCTGGAATGAATTGGACCAAGAAGTATGCTCGGTCGCACGCACAGTAGCGGTGATTGGCGACCGTTGGTCGTTGCTGATCCTGCGCGACTGCTTCCTGCGGATCCGCCGCTTCGACGATTTCCAGGCGCGGCTGGGTATTACCCGCCATGTCCTGGCTGATCGGCTGAAAAAGCTGGTCTATCTCGGTGTGCTGCGCCGCCAACTCTATGCGGATCGCCCCGCCCGGTATGAATACCGCCTGACAGAGAAGGGCATCGATCTCTACCCGGTGCTGCTGGCGCTGGTGCATTGGGGCGACCGCTACATGGTCACCCCCGAGGGGCCGCCGCTGCTGCACCGGCACAACAACTGCGGTGCGCTGTTCGAGCCCGTGATGGTTTGTTCGGTTTGCGGCGAACCTTTGAACGCGCGCGAGGTAACGCCCGAGGAGGGGCCCGGTGCGACCGCATCGGCCCTGCCGCTCCTGGCCCACCATGAACATGACTAAACTCCACGACAAGGAAATGGGTAATTCTGCACACGCCCGGATTGCGACAACGACCAATTAGAAACTGAAAGGCACGTCACAAATGTCCTTACCGCCGCTGTTACGCGACAATCTGGCTCTGCCGGTCATCGGTTCACCGATGTTTATCGTCTCCACCCCCGACCTGGTCATCGAACAGTGCAAAGCCGGTATCGTCGGCTCCTTCCCTGCGCTCAACGCGCGGCCGGCCGAGGTGCTGGAGCAGTGGCTGGAGCGCATCACCACAGAACTAGCGGCCTACAAAAAGGCGAACCCCGAGAAAAAAGTGGCGCCCTTTGCGGTCAACCAGATCGTGCACTCCTCGAACAACCGCCTTCAGCACGATATCGATATGTGTGTGAAGTACAAAGTGCCGATCCAGATCACCTCGCTGCGCGCGCCCGATGCGGTGGTGGAGGCGGCGCATAGCTATGGCGGGCTGGTGTTTCATGACGTCACCAACATCACCCATGCCAAACGTGCGCTGGAAGCCGGCGTGGATGGGTTGATCCTGGTATGCACCGGCGCCGGCGGCCATGCCGGGGTCCTGTCGCCTTTTGCCCTGGTGCCCGAAGTGCGTGCATTTTACGACGGCACGATCATTCTGTCGGGTTCGATCGCCAATGGCGGTTCGATCCTGGCGGCGCAGGCCGTCGGCGCGGACCTTGCCTATATGGGCACGTATTTCATTGCCGCGAAGGAAGCCAATGCCACGGCAGAATACAAGCAGGCCCTGACCGAAAGCACCGCCTCGGATATTGTCTACACGAATCTCTTTACGGGCGTGCACGGCAACTATCTGAAGAAAAGCATCATCAATGCCGGGCTCGATCCGGAGAATCTGCCGGTAGCCGACAAGAGCGCGATGAATTTCGGCTCGGGCGGGAACCAGAAGGCCAAGGCTTGGCGCGACATATGGGGTGCGGGTCAGGGCACCGGCCAGATCCGTGACGTGGCAAGCGCGGCCGAACTGGTGGCAAGACTCGCCGAGGAATACCAGACGGCACGCCAGCGGTTATGCGCCGGCCTCGGGTGACGTGCCGCTTTGCAAGCAAAACTAATGTCTTGGAAGGAAATGACGAATGAGCCAGCACGTAAAGTCTGAAGTCGATGCGGGAATATTGACGCTAACACTCACCCGTCAGGAGAAGAAGAACTCCCTGACAAACGACATGTACGGCGCGTTGGCTGATGCGCTGGAACAAGCCGAGACCGATCCAGCGATTCGCGTCGTCCTCTTCCAGGCCGATGGCGACAGTTTTACCGCCGGGAACGACATCGGGGAGTTTGCCGCCCAGGCGACTGGCGCGTTCAAGGGCGAATTGCACGTGATCCGCTTCCTGCACGCTCTTGCGCGTGCCACCCGCCCGCTTGTGGCCGCCGTGCAAGGGCGCGCCGTTGGTGTCGGCACGACGATGCTGCTGCACTGCGATCTGGTGCTGCTGGCCGAGGATGCCCTGCTCTCGACGCCCTTCGTCAACCTGGCTCTGGTGCCTGAGGCGGCTTCGAGCCTGTTGCTCCCGGCGCGCATTGGCCATGTGCGTGCTTATGCAATGTTCGCGCTTGGGGAAACGATCGACGCCGGGTCAGCGGTTGCCTGGGGGCTCGCGAATCATGCCGTTCCGGCCAACGCCTTGCGGGCCAAGGCGCGCCAAGCCGCTGAGCAACTTGCCAGACAGCCGCTCGGAGCCTTGGTCACGACCAAACAGCTGATGCGCGACGCGGCAACATTGTCGGCCCGCATCGACGAGGAGAGCGCGCATTTCCACGAACGGCTGCGCACCGCGGAAGCGAGGGAAGCCTTCACTGCTTTTGCCGAGCGCCGTCCACCAGTTTTTTCAAAACTCGCAGGCTGATCCTTTGCATTTCTCGCCGCCTGTGCGGCGTAGAGGTACCAATGGTTGGAACGATAAAACATTTCGATTTCAATGCATACGAGACGGCGAATAGAGGGAGGCAAGGATGAATATCGGCGATCAGACAATCTCACCCACCAACCTGCGCGACATCGAGACCTTTGAAGATCGTTTCGAGCTAGAGCGCATGCTGCCCGCGCAGACCATATACGGCGTCTTTCAGGCCAGCGCCGCGCGGTACGGCGAGCGGTCCGCGCTCAGCCTCGTGCTGACCGGTGATGCGGACGAAACCGCCAGGCGCGTCAGCTACCGCGACCTGCTCGAGGGCATTACGCGCAGTGCAAATTTATTTGCCGTTCTGGCCGGTCCCGAGGCTGGCGTCGCTTACCTGCTGCCGTCACTCATCGAAACCTATTTTGTCCTCTGGGGTGCCGAGACATCAGGCTATGCCGTGCCGGTCAATCCGCTGCTGACGGCGGAACATATTCTGGAACTGGTGCAATCGTCGGGCGCCAAAATTCTCGTCACCGTGGGGCCGGGGATCAATGCGCAGATCTGGGAAAAGAGCGTTCACGTCAAGCAGTCTCTGCCGGATGTTGTGCTGGTCTGCATCAGCGCGCCAGCGAATCCGGAGGTAGAGTGCATTTCCTTCGAGGCTGGCCTGGCCCGGCACCGTGGCGATGCGCTCGCATTCGAACGCCGAAACCTACCGGATTCGATCGTAGCCTATTTCCATACCGGCGGCACCACGGGCCTGCCAAAACTCGTTGCGCACACAAACCGCAACCAGATCTGCGCGGCGTTTGGGTTTGTGGCATTGATGGGCCTGCGCGAGACCGACCGGGTGGGCAACGGGCTGCCGCTGTTTCATGTCGCGGGGACCATTTCCTGCAGCCTCGCGTTTTTCATGTCTGGCGCGGAGGTGATCATCCTCTCGCCTCTAGGCTTGCGCAACCCGGCGATGGTGCAACGCTTCTGGCATATCGTCGAGCGCTACGGCGTTACCGTCATAGGCGGCGTGCCGACATCACTTGCCGCCATCCTGGCTGTTCCTGTCACCGGTTCGCTCGCCACGGTCCGGTTCGGCCTGACCGGGGCCGCCGCCCTGCCGCTGAGCGTGAGCGAACGCTTTGCCGCGGTGACGGGCAAGCAACTACATGAGATTTTGGGCATGACGGAGAGCGGCGGCGTCACCGCCGTCGACCCGGCAGGATGCCGGCCGACGCCGGGCTCGGTCGGATACCGCGTGCCCTACACGCAACTGCGCGTCCGCCACCGGGATGAGACAGGGCAGCTTGGCGATGACTGCGCCCCCGGCGAAATTGGCGTGCTGTTCGTCGCCGGGCCGACCGTGTCGCCAGGATATCGCGATCCGCTGCAAAATGCCGGGGTGTTTACTGATGGCGGGCTGAATACGGGAGACCTCGCCTATTTCGGGGCGGATGGCAAACTCTTCATCGCCGGCCGTGCGAAGGATGTCATCATCCGCAGTGGGCATAATATTGACCCGGCGATGGTGGAGGCGGCTTTCGAGCGCTGCCCCTCGGTGGCCATGGCCGCCGTGGTTGCCCAGCCCGATCCTTACGCAGGCGAGTTGCCCGTGGCCTATGTGACGCTCGCACCGGGGTCGGTGGCGGCTGAAGAGGATCTGATGGCGTTTGCGCGCGAGCATATCGCCGAGCGTCCGGCCTGGCCCAAGCATGTTTATATCGTCGACGCTTTGCCGCTGACGGCGGTGGGAAAACTCTACAAGCCGGCGCTGCGCTGCGATGCCACGGTGCGGCTCCTCAAGGCGATATTGTCGGACATTGCTCCGGCGGCATCGGCGGCGGTGGAGGTGCACGATGGCGGCAAGCGAGGCCTTGAGGTCGCGGTGACGCTTACCGGTGCGGACGATGCTATTGTGGATCAAATCGATGCGGAACTGCGGAAGTTTGTATTCCGGCACACAGTCCGACATGCCGGGGCAAACGTTTAAGGCGCTGCGCCCTGCAATTTCCGGCAAGACGAGGCCATCACCGGCCCGAAAGCCGCATTGACTGTTAATTGGCACCACGACGGGCCCCGGTGCCGATAATGGATAGAAGACTGAAAAAATTTAGGAGTCGCGTAGATTACCAGGGGCCCAATCAGCGCCGATCGCCCCCTCCCCGGGACATCCCATAAGGGGGCTGGTTTCCGTTGGTAATCTCCGTGAACGAACGTCTGCTTGTCGCCGTTGCACACTCTATAGTCGTCGGCACGTCCGGACGTGAGCGAAGGGCAGATGTTTGGAGCTACTTGCTCCAAAGCGGACGAGCCGCGTCGGCCCGTCCCGTGACGTCCTGCCACCAAGCATCGGTCTGCAACTCCTGGATCAGCGGCAGTTCGGCGTGGATGATGGGGATGCTGGCCTGCTCCTCCAGGGCGGTGGCGATCTCCAGCGCCTGCTTCTTCAGCTTGGCGAAGCCAGCCTGCCGTTTGAGCAAGCAGAACTGGAGGTCAAGCATCAGCATGTCGAACTGCTTGGCCTCGAGCCGCTCCGCGTCCAGCTCGGCGGGCAGGTTGGCCACCTCGTCGGCCAGCACGTGCCGGGCGTCCTCGCCCAGCGTCTCCCAGGCCTGCGGCTTGGCGTAGGTCTCCACCAGCTTGCGCTTGGGCCGCACGATGAAATTGTCGACGTTCATCGCCGCAACCTCGCGCTGGAGCTGGCCCCCCACGGCGCCGCGCAGCTCGCTTGGCGCGCCTTCCGGCGCCTCTGCCTCATCCAGCGCAGCCACCAGCTTGAGGCGGGCCTTGAACAGGCGGGCCGAGAGGCTGTCCGCCACGCTGCCCTCCACCGCGCCCTCGGGCTGGCTGAAGAACTCTATTGCGTCTTTCTGAGCAAAAAGAGCGCGGAAAGCGACCTTGCTGGAGTCACTGATTGTGTGCCACCTGAACCCAAGGGCCTGACTATTTTGGTTCGTGCGCCCTCGATTCAGGCACGGTATCTTGCCGGACCGTGGGGACGGACGAATTGGCGCGCCTGATGAGCCCCTCATCGCGCAGCGCGGCCAGAGCCCGCTGCCGCAAGTCCAGCGAAAGCGCCATCGACAGGTCAGCCGGCCGCCTCTTCGGCGGTGGGGAGGGCGACGTTAAAAACGGCGCCTTGGGGGGTGTTGGGGGTGATCCAGAGGCGGCCGTTGTGGTTTTCGATGATGGAGCGGCAGATGGCGAGGCCCATGCCCATGCCGCCGGGCTTGGTGGAAAAGAAGGGGTTGAAGATGCGGCCGGCGTCTTCGGGGGGAATGCCGGGGCCGCTATCGGCGACGGAGATGCGCACGCTGCCGTCGCGGAGTGTGGTGCAGACGGAGAGGTTTCGCGGGCCAGTGATTTCCGCCATGGCGTCGATTGCGTTGGTGACGAGGTTGACGAGGACCTGGCGGAGCTGGATGGGGTCACCGGCGATGGCGGGCAGGTCAGGTTCGGACTCGGTGTGGACGATGATGCGGTGGCGCTTGAGGTCCGCGCGCAGGCAGGCGAGGACCTCGGCGATGAGGAGACCGTGGTCGATGACGATGCGGCTCCGCGCGTCGCGGCGGAACATCGCGCGGATGCTGTCGAGTAGCTGACCGGCGCGCAGTCCGTTGGCGGCGATCTGACGCAAGGCTTCGCGGGCCGCGTCGAGCTCGGGCACGGGGCGGTCGAGCCAGTGCAGCCCGGCTTGGGCGCGGGCAGTGATGCCGGTGAGGGGCTGCTTAATTTCATGGACGATCATGGCGGCGACGGCGTTGGCGGTGAGGAGCCTTGCCTCGCGCTCGCGGCGCTGGGCGAGGAGGGCGTTGAGCAGCCTTGTGTAGAGCCCGGTGATTTCGGCCAGCAGGACGATGAGGACGAGGCTGGCGGAGAGCAGGCCGAAGACCTGGCCGGCATACCAGCCGACGCTGAAGCGGGCGGGCACCGGGAAAGAGATCAGCACGATCTCGATCACATAGGCGCCCATCACGACCATCAGCCAGAGATCGAGCACGGAGCGGCGACGGAGCCAGAGCATGGCGAGGGCGGTGAGGCTGGTGAGGGCGGTGGCGGCGGCGATCCATTGCCAGGTGCCGGAGAGGTGGTCCTCGTCGCGCAGCAGGCTGGGCAGGGACGTGCCGAAGCGGGTGGCGAGGATGGTGACGGCGATGACGGCTCCGATCACCGCGAGGCCGGCGAGCGGGGCGCGAGAGCGGCGGCCGTCGGGATCGGTGCGGTTCAGCAGGGCGTAGGCGATGACGAAGAGGGAGAAGCCGGCATGCCACATGACGTAGAGCCAGGCGGTGCTCTGCATGCCGGCGCCGAGCAGGCCGCCGGGCGCGAAGACGCCGGGGAAGGTGAGCATCCAGGGCATCACGATGAGCGCGGTGAAGAGATAGCCGCAGGCGATGAGGAGCAAAGCCCGCGCGCGTATGATGGAGAATTGCGCGAAGAGCAGTGCCGCGGTGACCGCATTGTTGACGAAGATCGCGGCGCCATAGGCGGGAACGAAGGCGTCGACGCGCGGCAACTGGCAGGTGCCGAGCGGCCCGGCGGTGACGAGGAAGGCGAGCAGCAGGACAAGCACAACGGCGAAGGCCAAGCGCTTCTGCGCCCGGCTCGGGGGCAGGCTGGAGGCGATCAGGGGCAGCTCGTCCGGCATGTCGGGCGAGGGCTCGACGATCCCGTGCCGCGGGGGGGTGGCGCCGAAGAATTGGGTGGTGGCCGGTTCCATGGCGGACGGTTACCTCCGTTTGGCGCCATTTTGCCACCGTCGCGCGCGGGGCGATAGGGAAATGCGACAGGGGGCATGACGCCGCGCCGGGGCCCCGTCCGGGCGGCAGTGGCGGGGCGAGGAGCCGGCAGCTCCCTTGCGGCGGCTACACGGCGCAAAAATCGAGGACGCGACCGCCAAAGCCACGACCTCCCGGACACCGCCACCAACCGCCGCCCGAATGCCACAATAAAATTCATTACTGAGGTATATCTGTAAACCGCAACCATAATCCCCAAATAGAGCTGTTACTGGGTTGTCCCCAGTCGAACACGGAGCGCGCATCATGCTCCCTGCCTTTGGGTATTCGGGCTTCAGCCGCCTGAAACTGACGCTGCCTCCGCTTTGGCTCGTGGTGGTCCTGCCGGTCGGGGATTTCATCGTGGAATGCGCCACCTATTGGTCCTTCGGCCCGAATTTGCCGATATGGGTGTCGAACGCCTTCGTCGTCACAGCGCTGCTGCGCAACAGACGCTCCAGTTGGGCCGTTTTGCTTGGCCTCGGCGCCCTTGCCGACTTTTGCGCGATCCTCGTCACGACCAAGGGCGTGACCGTCTTCGTTTTGACCGTCTGGGGGCTGGGCGTCGCGGCCTGCGACGGTGCGGAGATCCTTCTCATTGCGATGCTCTCGGGTTTCACCGAGGCCACGCCCCTCGATGAAAGCGTCTGGCCCCTAGCGCGGCTTGTAACCGTCTGCCTGCTCGTGACGATCGCCACTTCCGCTTGCGGTGCCACGCTGGTCGGGTTCTGCTTCGGCGTGCCTTTCGGCGCAGGCTGGATAAACTGGTACCTCGCCGAAATCTGCGGCTACCTGACGGTCACGCCGCTCATGCTCAGTTGGACCGATCCGAAGGTTCGGATTATCGGCTCGCTCCACACCGTGCTCCAGACGCTGGCGCTTTCCGGGCTCGTCGCGGCCGTTGGCTATGTCGACTTCCATGATGCTTTGCCGGGAGTATTCCTCACCTTTCCCTTGCTGCTGCTGACCACCTACCACGGTCGGCTGCTCGGGGCCACCACGGCGGCGGCCGCTCTGGCCGCAATCGCGTTCTGGAGCACGTTTACCGGCCATGGGCCGATCGCCGCCTCTACCGGCACGAACGTCTACGCCCGGATTGAGCACCTGCAGCTCTATATCGCGATCGCCCTGATCTCGACCCTGCCGCTCGCCGCGGTCCTGGGGCAGCGCGAGAAGCTCATGGCGCAACTGCGAGAGACGACCAAGGCCGCGCAGGAAGCCGTCCGGGCCAAGTCGGAGTTCCTCGCGGTCATGAGCCACGAAATCCGGACGCCAATGACCGGCGTGCTCGGCATGGCCGATCTTCTGATGCAGGCGCCGCTGCCGGCGAAGCAACTCGAATATGTGGCGTGGATCCGTGCCTCGGGCCGCCATCTGCTCTCGCTGATCAACGATATTCTCGACTTCTCCCGCATCGAGGCCAAGAAGATCGAACTCGAGGCGATTGAATTCAGTATTCCGGAGGTGCTCGCGCAGGTGTGCTCGCTCCTCACGCCGCTGGCGGTGGAGGCCGGGCTGGAACTCCGCTTCGAGGCGGACGATGATGCCGCGCCCCGGCTTCGCGGCGATCCCACGAGGATCAGGCAGGTGCTGATCAACCTGGTCGGCAACGGCATCAAGTTCACCCGACGCGGCGGTGTGACCGTCGCGGTCTCGCACCGGACGATGGCGGATCGGCGCGAGCGCTACCATTTCGAGGTCCGCGATACCGGCATCGGCATTTCGGAGGAAAAGCGGAAGCTCCTGTTCGACCCGTTCAGCCAGGTTGATTCCTCGACCACGCGCCGTTACGGCGGCAGCGGGCTGGGCTTGGCGATCTCGCGGCATCTGGTCGAGGCGATGGGGGGCGAGATCGGCGTCGACAGCTTGGAGGGGGTGGGCAGCCGCTTCTGGTTCGAGCTGCCTCTGACCGTGAGCGCGGACACGGCCCCACGGGAAACCTCAATGCCCCGCGTCGGCGACCAGCAGCCGCGACGCGTATTGCTGGCGGAGGATGTCGAAATGAACCAGATCCTGGTCGCCGACATGCTGCGCGCGCACGGCCATGACGTCGTGACCGCGGCGAATGGCCGGGAGGCGGTCGAACTCGTGGCGCGCGAGGCCTTCGACGTCGTGCTCATGGACGTCCAGATGCCGGTGATGGACGGCATCGAGGCCACCGTCAGGATTCGCCAGCTGCCGCCGCCGGCCTGCGACGTCCCCGTGCTCGCCCTGAGCGCCAATGTGATGGCGGAGGATATGGCACGCTACAAGGCGGCCGGCATGAACGGTGCGCTGACAAAGCCCATCGACTGGCCGAAGATGTTCGAGGCCCTGGCACGGCACGGCGGCCCCGGCCGGTCGAGCCCCGCGCAGCCGGCGGCGTCCGTGCCCCCGGCCCATGCGGCGCCAGCGCCAGCCGAACCTGTCGAGACGTCTGCCGAGCGCGAAGGGGAGATGCCGGGCCCGATCGACCCAACCGTGTTCGATCGCCGGCCCGAGCTCGAGGGCATGGGAAGTGAGCTCAAAGCCAAACTGGTCGAGCTTTTCGTGCAAGACATCGGAATGCGCCTTGAGGACCTCCGCGACGCGGTCCAACGTGCGGACCTTCCCGCCGTCGCCAGAATTGCGCATGCGATCAAAGGGAGCGCTGCCAATCTCGGCGCGCGGCAGCTTGCGCAGCTCTGCGCCGACATCGAAACCCGCGCAGGCACGGCCGAGTTCGACGTAACGTCCGAATGCCTGGACGAATTGCAGCGCGAATTCGCCCGTGCCTGCGCGGCCCTCACCGCCAATCGGAACGAAAACTGAACAATACGCGGGCTCATTGCCGAGGATGCCGCCGTGTCACGCACAATCCTCAAGTCGAAGGTCGCCGCAGCCTTTTTTAGGATGTCACGCTCCGCCTTGAGCTTGGCGACCTCCTTCTTGAATGCAGCAATCTCGGCCAGGTCGGCGCGCTGCTGGCCATGGCCAGGAAACGCCGTTGTCGGGGCGGCCGCCAGTTCACGCATCCAGCGCCGCAAAACACTCTCGGCCAGATCCAGATCACGCGCCGCCCGGGCAACAGATACGCCCCGTTCCGTAACCAGCTTCACAGCCTCAGTATTAAACTCGCCGCCAAACTTCCGTCTCGTCATGTCCTCTCTCCGGTTCCTGGGTCACGATCTTATCCTCGTGTCCACAAAACCAGCAGCAGCTCACCTCACATGGCGCGATTTTCACCACTTTTGCCTGTTTTTGGCTCAACCGTGGACCAGACAGGCAGGATTCCGCCGTTTCTCCGCGCTCTTCGGGCTGGCACATACTTTGCTACGTAGCCTATGAAGGCCGCTAGGGTTCCGGCCGGGCATGTCCCGGTGCTGGTCCGAGAGCGGCGGTCATGCGGGGAGACATCCGCATGATGCACGGCGGGACAAAAGCCCGGGAGAGCTAAGGATGCGGGGGTGCGCATCGGCTCTCAGCGTACCCTCGAATTCGGTGAGATTGATCAACGAAGAGAGGGTTCTTAGATGCTGACACGTAAAGACTTCCTGAAATCCGGCGCCGCGCTGACGGCTGCGGCAACGATGGCGGGGGGTGCTGCGGCACACGCCGCGACCAAGAAGAAGTTCACGCTGGCCTGGACGATCTATGTCGGCTGGATGCCCTGGCCCTGGGCGGCGGAAAAAGGCATTGTGAAGAAATGGGCCAATAAATACGGCATCGAGATCGACGTGGTCGAGGTGAACGACTACTCCACCTCCATCAACCAGTATACCGCTGGCGCGTTCGACGCGCTGACCATCACCAACATGGACACGCTGGCCGTACCCGCCGTTGGCGGCGTGGACTCCACCTCGATCATCACCGGCGACTATTCCAACGGCAATGACGCGGTGATCCTCAAGAACAAGACGAAGTTCGAGGATATCAAGGGCCAGAACGTCAACATCGTGCAGTATTCTGTCTCGCAATATCTGCTGGACCGCGGGCTGCAGATGCATGGCATGACCGAGCGCGATATCAAGATCGTCAACACCTCGGACGCCGACATGGCCGCCGCCTTCCTCACGCCGGATGTCACCGCCGTGGTCACGTGGAACCCGATCGTCGAGCAGATCGACGCCGATGCCGGGGCGCATAACGTGTTCAACTCCTCGGCCATTCCCGGCGAGATTCTCGATCTCGTGATCGTCAATACCAAGACGCTGGAAGCCAACCCCGATTTCGCCAAGGCGCTGTGCGGCATCTGGTACGAGACGCTGGGCATCATGCTGGCCGACACGCCGGAGGCAAAGGCCGCGCAGACGGAAATGGGCAAGCTCTCCGGCACCGACTATGCCGGCTTCGCCAGCCAGCTGAAGACCACGCATCTGTTCTCCGACCCGGCCGGTGCCGCCGAATTCACCAAGGGCAGCCAGCTCATCGCCACCATGGACCATGTACGGCAGTTCCTGTTCGCCTGGGGCATGATGGGCCAGGGCGCGACCTCGCCGGATGTTGTCGGCATCGAATTCCCCGGCGGGCACATCCTCGGCGATGCGAAGAACGTCACCTTCCGCTTCAACGCCGACTATATGGCAATGGCTGCCGCGAAGACGCTGTAATGCGCCTCATCAACCGGCATCCGGGAAAACGCGGCGCGCGGCTACTTGCTGCCGCGCCGTTCGTCGCCCTCGCCGTGCTGTACCTGGCCGCTTCGGCGGTCAGGCATGCGGCGAACCCTGCCGACAAGCTGCTGCCCGGCGTCGCCCAGATGGCCGCCGCCGTGAACCTTATGGCCTTCACCCAGGACATGGCGACCGGCGACTACCTGATGCTGACGGATACGCTCTCCAGCCTGCAGAGGCTGATCGAGGGCCTGGCTATTTCCGTTGGTATTTCCTTCGTCATCGGCATCGCGGTGGGCATGATCCCTTACCTGCGCAAGCTGTTCGTGCCGTTCATCGCCGCCTTCTCAATGGTGCCGCCACTCGCCATCCTGCCGATCCTGTTCATCATCGCCGGCATCGGCGAAACGGCGAAGGTGACGCTCATCGTCATTGGTACCGCGCCCTTCATGGTCCGCGACCTGATCATGCGCGTGGAGGAAATGCCGAAGGCGCAGCTCATCAAGGCGCAGACGCTCGGCGCCTCCTCCTGGCAGATGGCACTACGCGTCGTGGTGCCGCAAATGCTGCCCCGCCTCATCGACAGCCTTCGTCTTTCCCTTGGCCCGGCCTGGATCTATCTGATCTCCGCCGAGGCGATCGCGGCACAGGACGGACTCGGCTACCGCATCTTCCTGGTACGCCGCTACTTCGCCATGAACATCATCATTCCGTATGTGATCTGGATCACCCTGCTAGCCTTTCTCTTCGACGTCGCGCTCCGCCTAGTGCAGCGCTACGCCTTCCCGTGGTTCGCGGGAGCGAAGACGCAATGAGCACCATCGAGATCAAGGACCTCTGGCAGGTTTACGACGGCCGCGTTGTCCTGGAGAAGCTCAACCTGAGCATCGAGGAGGGCAGCTTCGTTTCCATCGTCGGGCCTTCCGGCTGCGGCAAGACGACATTGCTGCGCATGCTGATGAGCGAGGAATTTTGCACCCGCGGCAGCATCCTGTTCGACGGCGCACCGCTCCCCGCGGAGCCCACGCCGGAACGCGGCGTGGTGTTCCAGCGCTATTCGGTGTTCCCGCATCTCACCGTGCTGGATAATGTACTGTTGCCCATGGAACTCAAATCCGCCCGTTTCCTTGGCAAACTGTTCGGCCCGCGCCGCTACGATGCCAAGGAGGAAGCGCGTGCCATGCTCGACCATGTCGGGCTGCGTCACGCGTCGGATTTCTATCCGACGCAGCTTTCGGGGGGCATGCAGCAGCGCCTCGCCTTGGCCCAGGCGCTGATGGCTAAACCGCGCGTGCTGCTGCTGGATGAGCCCTTCTCCGCGCTCGACCCCGGCACCCGCGCCGACATCCACGTTCTGACCAAACGTCTCTGGGAAGAGACGAAGATGACCATCGTCATGGTCACGCACGACATCTCCGAGGCCTTCCGCCTCGGCACGCGCGTCATCGTGCTGGAACGCCCCACGCCGGACGATCCTGCCAAGGGCGCGCGCATCACCCATGACATTCCCGTGCGTCCGCGCATGAAGAAAGGAGCAGCCTGATGCTGGATCTGGACAAACTCACACCCGAACAATACCGCACCCGGTACGAGGCCTTGCAGGCGCAGGCCCGCGCCCGCGCCGCAGCGCCCAAGCCGGTGGCGAGCTTCGCCGACATCGCCACGCAGGACATCATCCAGCAGGATACGATCCCGCCCGGCTGGTATGTCTGCCTGCGTATGCGCAAGGGCGCGGCGCTACGCATCACCAATGACTCCGGCACGCCGGGTGCGGCGATCTTCATGTGGAATGCCGACGAGACCTCGGAGCGCTACAACGCCGGGGACACCGCCAAGCTGCAATGGACCACCAACTTCACCACCGGCCGCGTGCTGTTCTCCGACATGGGCCGCGTGCTTGCCTCCGTCACCGCTGATACCGGCGCCGGGCATGATACCATCATCGGCCCCAACTCTCCCGCGCAAACCACGGGGCGCAACGGGCGCGACAATCTCCGCGGCGCCGCCGCCAAGTTCGGGCTTTCGCGCCGCGATGTCGCACCCGCCATCTCGCTGTTCTCGCCCGTCGCGGTAGATGAGCAGGGCTGCATGCGCTGGCGCGGCAACCCGCCCGCCGGCGCCACGGTGGAACTGCGCGCCGAGATGAACCTGCTCGTCGCGCTCTCCAACACCCCGCACGCGCTCAGCCCCGCGCAGGAAGCCACAGGCGCCATCAGCTACATCGCCTGGCGCGCCCCCGCCGCGCAGGCGGGCGACCTCTGCCGCAACTTCACCGAAGAAGCCGTGCGCGGCTTCGTCAACACCGACGGGTTCTTCGCCGCATGACCATCATCTCCGACACCATTGTTCCCGCCCGCGCTCCCTATTCCGCCCTGCTCAAGCCTGGGCAGATCATGCGCATCGTCGACCTCAAGAGCCAGCAGGCCGTGGATGCGCTGTTCTACAACGCGCAAGACACCACCGAGCGCTACTCGGCACAGGACACGCTGGCCGCACAGGCAGCCAATGGCGGACGCTACGATCTCACCACCGGCTCCATGCTACTCTCCAACGAAGGCCGGGCGATGCTGAAGATCATTGCCGACACCTGCGGCTTTCACGACACCTGCGCTGGCGCCTGCTCCTGCGAGAGCAACACCGTGCGCTTTGGCCACGAGACGCGCTTCATGCATTCCTGCCGCGAGAACTTCATCACCGAGCTTGGCAAATACGGCATGACCAAGCGCGACCTCGTCTCCAACGTGAATTTCTTCATGAACGTGCCTATCCGTCCGAATGGCGAACTGACCGTGGATGACGGCGTCTCCGAGCCCGGCGGCTATGTGGAATTGCAGGCGGAGATGGATGTGCTCGTGTTCATCTCCAACTGCCCGCAGGTGAACAACCCGTGCAACGGCTTCACCCCCACCCCCATCCAGATCACCATCCGCGACGCCTGATGTTCAAGAAAATCCTGATCGCCAATCGCGGCGAGATTTCCGCACGCATCCAGCGTACCTGCAAGCAGATGGGCATCGCCGCCGTGGCGGTGTACTCAGATGCCGACCGCTTCGCCCCGCCCGTGCTGGCGGCGGATGAGGCGGTGCATATCGGCCCCGCCCCGGCGGCGGAGAGCTACCTCAACATGGACGCCATCATCGCCGCCTGCAAAGCCACGGGGGCGGAGGCGGTGCATCCCGGCTACGGCTTCCTTTCCGAGCGTGTGGAATTCGCGCAGATGCTGACAGCGGCGGGCATCAGGTTCATCGGCCCGCGCCCTGAGCATCTGCGCGATTTCGGGCTCAAGCACACGGCGCGCGACTTGGCGGAGAAGGCAGGCGTGCCCATGCTTCCCGGCACCGGCATCCTCGCCTCGGTGGAGGAGGCGCTGTCGGCGGCGGCACGCATCACCTACCCGGTAATGCTGAAAAGCAGCGCGGGCGGCGGCGGCATCGGCATGGTGCTGTGCCACAACGCGGATGAGCTGGCCGAGCGTTTCTCCACCGTCTCCCGCCTTGCCGCCAACAACTTCGGCAACGCGGCTTTGTTCCTGGAGAAATACGTCGCCCGCGCGCGGCATGTGGAAGTGCAGATTTTCGGCGACGGCAAGGGCGGCGTGGTGGCCTTGGGCGCGCGCGACTGTTCGCTGCAGCGCCGCAACCAGAAAGTGGTCGAGGAAACCCCCGCCCCCAACCTGCCGGACGCCACGCTAGCCGCGTTGCAGGAGGCCGCCGTCGCTCTTGCTTCTGCGGTGCAGTATGAATCCGCCGGCACGGTGGAATTCGTCTATGATGCCGAGGCGCGGAAATTCTACTTCCTGGAGGTGAACACCCGCCTGCAGGTGGAGCATGGCGTCACCGAGGAAATCTACAGCGTCGATCTCGTGCGACTGGATGATCGAGCAGGCCGCTGGCGAATTCACACTCCCTGCCAAGCTCTCTCCCAAGGGTGCTGCGGTGGAAGTCCGCGTCTATGCCGAGAACCCGGCCGAGAATTTCGCGCCATGCAGCGGCACGCTCACCGCGTTCAAGCCCGGTCCGGGCCTGCGCGTGGATGGCTGGGTGGAGGAAGGCACCGCCATCTCCCCCTTCTACGACCCGATGCTGGCCAAGTTCATCGCCACCGGGCCGACACGCGCCGATGCCATCGCCAATCTGCAAGCTGCCCTGGCAGAGAGCGAGATTTTCGGCATCGAGACCAATCTCGACTATCTGCAGGAGGTCCTGGCCCTGCCCGAATTTCTGGCGGGCGAGATGACCACACGCTCGCTGGCCAATTTCTCCTATGTCCCGCACAGCATCGCGGTGCTGGATGGTGGCGCGCAGTCCTCGCTGCAATCCCTGCCCGGGCGGTTGGGCTATTGGGAGGTCGGCATCCCGCCCTCCGGCCCGATGGACGAGAAAAGCCATGCTCTGGCCAACAGAATTCTAGGCAACCCGATCACCGCCACGGCGCTGGAGCTTACCCATACTGGCCCCACGCTGCGCTTCAACTGCGACACCATTATCGCCCTCACCGGCGGCGCCATGGCAGCGGATCTCGACGGCGCGGCGGTGCCATTCTTCACACCCGTTGCCGTGAAGGCCGGGCAGATCCTCACCCTCGGCACCATCAACGGGCCGGGCCAGCGGACTTATCTCGCCGTCTCAGGCGGGTTCTCGGCGCCCGAATATCTCGGCAGCAGCGCCACCTTCACCCTAGGCGGCTTCGGCGGCCATAATGGCGGCGCGCTGCGCGCGGGCGACACGCTGCGCCTCAACCCACCCATGCCCCTGCCCGCGCACGCCCCCGCCGCGCGCCCGGAACTCACCCATGAATGGGAGCTGGCCGTGCGCTACGGCCCGCACGGCGCGCCGGATTTCTTCCTGCCGGACGATATCGACACGCTGTTCGCCTCCACCTACGAGGTGCACCACAACTCCGCCCGCACCGGCGTGCGCCTTATCGGCCCCAAGCCTAAATGGGCGCGCCAGGATGGCGGCGAGGCCGGGCTGCATCCCTCCAACATCCACGACAACGCCTATGCCGTCGGCGCTATCGACTTCACGGGCGACATGCCGATCCTGCTCGGGCCGGACGGCCCCTCGCTCGGCGGCTTCGTCTGCCCGGCCGTGGTCACGCGCGATGATTTGTGGAAGCTTGGCCAGCTCAAGCCCGGTGACAAGGTGCGTTTTCGCTCCGCCGATGCTGCGCCCGCCATCATTGAATCCCGCAAGGACACCGTCATCCGCCGCGCGGGCGATGAAGACATCCTCATCGAGTTCGGCGAGATGAAGCTGGATTTCGAGCTGCGTTTGCGTGCTCAAGGATTGCGCGACGCGCTAGAGCAAGCGCGCATCCCCGGCGTCATCGACCTCACCCCCGGCATACGCTCGCTGCAGGTGCATTTCGATTCAGACGTGACGAATGCGGCGAAGATCAGCGCCGCGGTGGACGAGATCCTGCCCACTTTGCCCGCCCCGGAGGACATGGTGGTGAAGGCGCGCACCATCTACCTGCCGCTCTCCTGGAACGACTCGCAGATCCGCCTCGCCATGCGCAAATACCAGGAGACGACGCGCCCCGACGCGCCCTGGTGTCCGGACAATATCGAGTTCATCCGCCGCATCAACGGGCTGGACTCCATCGACGAGGTGAAGCGCATCATCTTCGATGCCTCCTACCTCGTGCTCGGGCTGGGCGATGTGTATCTCGGCGCGCCGGTGGCCACACCCTACGACCCGCGCCACCGCCTGGTGACGACCAAGTACAACCCCGCCCGGCCCTGGACACCGCAGAACGCGGTCGGCATCGGCGGCGCCTATATGTGCGTCTATGGCATGGAAGGCCCGGGCGGCTACCAGCTCTTCGGCCGCACCATCCAGATGTGGAACACGCACCGCCAGCCCCCGCCCTTCGAGGATGACAAGCCCTGGCTGCTGCGGCATTTCGACCAGATCCGGTTTGTCGAGGTGAGCGAGCAGGAGCTGCTGGAACTCCGCGAGGCTTTCCCGCATGGCAAGTACATGCCGCACATCGAGGAAAGCTCCTTCTCCTTGCGCGAGCATCTGGCCTTCTGCGCGGCCAATGCCGAGAGCATCGCCGCCTTCCAGACGCAGCAGCGCGCGGCCTTCGCCGCCGAGCGCGAGGACTGGGTGGCCAGGGGGCTGCACAGCTTCGAGGAGCCGGACCTGCCGCCCCCACCGCCCGAGGACGCCCTGCCGCCCGGCGCGCGCGGCATCTCCGCCCCCGTGCCGGGCAGCATCTGGCAAGTGCTGAAGGAGCCCGGCGAGATGGTGGCCGCCGGCGAGCCGGTGATGATCCTGGAATCGATGAAGATGGAAGTGCGCGTGGCCGCCCCGGCTAGTGGGCGCCTCGCCGCCCTCACCGCCGCCCCGGGCCAGGTGGTCCGCGCCGGGCAGCGCCTCGGCGTGATCGTGACGGAGTAAGAGACAATGATCCCCGATTTACTGGAAATCCCTGCCCTGCACGCCGCCTATGCGGCGGGCGCCATCACGCCCGAGACGCTGATCGAGGCGCTCTACGCCCGCATCGAAACCTACCCGGACAGGGCGGTGTTCATCTCGCTGGTGCCGAAGGAGGAAGCCCTCGCCGCCGCCAGCGCGCTCGGCGACACCTCCCTGCCCCTCTACGGCATCCCCTATGTGGTGAAGGACAATATCGACGTCGCGGGCATGCCCACCACCGCCGCCTGCCCGGACTTCGCGTACGCGGCGGAGCGGGACGCCACCGTCGTTGCCAAGCTGCGCGACGCCGGGGCGATCCTGATCGGCAAGACCAATCTCGACCAGTTCGCCACCGGGCTGAACGGCACGCGCTCACCCTATGGCGCCCCGCGCTCGGTGTTCAATGCCGATTACATCTCGGGCGGCTCCTCCTCCGGCTCGGCGGTGGCCGTGGCGGCCGGGCTGGCGGTGTTCTCGCTGGGCACGGACACGGCAGGCTCCGGCCGCGTCCCCGCCGCCTGCAACAACATCGTGGGGCTGAAGCCGAGCATCGGCCGGATCAGCGCCGCCGGGGTGGTGCCCGCCTGCAAGAGCCTGGACTGTGTGGCCGTGTTCGCCAATTCCGCCGCCGATGCCATGGCAGTGCTGCGCGCGGCGGAAGGCTACGATGAAGCCGACGCCTATTCCCGCAAGCCGCGCGAGGTGGTGTTGCCCGTGGCCCCGCGCCTGGGCGTGCTGGCGGAGAGGGGCCGCGACTTCGCGGGCGACACGCAAGCCGCCGCGCTCTATGCCGCCGCCGTGGCCAAAGCCGTAGAGCTGGGCTGGCAGGTCACGGAGATCGACTACACGCCCCTGCGGGACATCGCGGCCCTGCTCTATGGCGGCGCTTACGTTGCGGAGCGTCTGGCCGCGGTGAAGGATTTCTTCGCCACCCATGCCGATGCCTTCGATCCCACGGTGCGGCAGATCATCGGCGGGGCGCAGAAATTCTCCGCCGCAGACGCCTTCGCCGACATCTACAGGGTGCAGGCCCTGCGCCACGCCGCGCTGGCGGAACTGGTGAAATGCGATGCGCTGCTGCTGCCCACCGCGCCCACCATCTTCACCGTGGCGGAGATGCTGGAACAGCCGATCAAGCATAACTCCACGCTCGGGCTGTACACCAATTTCGTGAACCTGCTGGATCTGGCTGCGATCGCCCTGCCCGCCGGGTTCCGCGCCAACGGGCTGCCCTTCGGCGTCACCTTCATCGGCCCGGCCTTCGCCGATGCCTCGCTCGCCGGCTACGCCTCCACACTGCACGTCGCCCTCGGCGCCGGCGCGGGGGTGAGCCGGAAGCAGCCCCAGGCCAGCTATACCGCCCCCGCACCGGAAGAGGTGACGGTCGTCGTCGCCGGGGCACACCTGAGCGGCATGGTACTTAACCATGAACTGGTTAATTTCGGTGCCCGGCTGGTGAGCGCCACGACCACCGCGCCGGACTACAAGCTCTACGCCCTGGCCACCACACCGCCCAAGCCGGGCCTCTCCCACACGCCGGGCTTCTCGGGCTCCGGCATCGCCGTTGAGGTCTGGGCACTGACACCGGAGAATTTCGGCCGCTTCGTCGCCGCCCTGCCCGCGCCGATGGGCATCGGCCGGGTCACGCTGGCCGACGGCACGGTGCATCCGGGCTTTTTGTGCGAAGCCTACGCGCTGGAGGGTGCCACCGACATCACCAGCTATGGCGGCTGGCGGGTCTACCGCGCCAGCCTCAGCTGAACGTCGAATACAGGGCCTTCACCTCGCCCGATGTCGCTTGCCGGGCCGTATCCCCGGCCAAGCGGCGTTTGTCGGCCTCCAAAAATTCCCCGGACCGCCAGTGGAACATGCTCTCGGCGATGCCCTCGCACTTCGTCATCTTACCAACCAGCCGCGCCAAGTGATGCGCGTTACCTGTCCGGCCAACCATATCCGGCACCTCATCGCCAAAGCCAGCCTGTAAATCGCCAAGGGGTTTCGACAATGCTGTCCTGGTTACATCCAAGCTTGGTACGCCCCCACGCCTTAGACTAGCCGCTCAAAATAGGCACCAAACTTGCATGTCCAACCGCTTGAGTGACTACATGTACAATGTGCATCAGCGTTCCCGATGCCGCCCGATGCACAGAAAAGGATCCGAAAGAACCCTAAAGTCGTGAGATAGGAGGCGTAGATGGGTATGGTCGATCAGCTTTTTTCTCGTTCACTGCAATCGTACGAGAACCAGCGGCAGCAAGAGATGCCCTTGCTCGAATATCTCGACCTGTGTCGCCGCGACCCTATAGCCTACGCCACCGCGGCTGAGCGCCTCGTCGCCGCAATCGGCGAACCCCAGGTGATCGACACCGCTAAGGACCCGCGTCTGGGGCGGATTTTTATGAACCGGACGATCAAGGTGTACCCTGCTTTCGCTGAATTTTTCGGCATGGAAGACACTGTGGAGCGCATCGTCAATTTCTTCCGTTACTCGGCTCAAGGGCTCGAGGAACGCAAACAAATTCTCTATCTTCTGGGGCCGGTCGGCGGCGGCAAATCCTCAATCGCCGAGCGTCTGAAATCCCTGATGGAACGGCAGCCAATCTATGTACTCAAGGCCGGCACCCAGCTGAGCCCGGTTTTCGAGAGCCCGCTTGGCTTGTTCGACCCCGAGCAGATGGGGCCGGAACTGGAAAATCATTTTGGGATCCCCCGGCGGCGGCTCACTGGTTTGATGTCACCCTGGGCGGTGAAGCGGCTGGATGAATTCCACGGCGATATCTCGAAATTCACCGTGGTCAGGCTCTATCCGTCGAAGCTGCGCCAGATTGGAGTGACAAAAACCGAGCCTGGCGATGAGAATAATCAGGATATCTCCAGCCTGGTCGGCAAGGTCGATATCCGCATGCTGGAGCTGTATAGCCAGAACGATACCGACGCCTACAGCTATTCGGGCGGCCTTAACCGCGCTACTCAGGGGCTCCTTGAGTTCGTCGAGATGTTCAAGGCGCCGATCAAGATCCTTCATCCGCTGCTCACTGCCACGCAGGAAAGCAACTATGTGGGCACGGAGAATATCGGCGCCATTCCATTCAACGGCATCATTCTTGCGCACTCCAACGAGGCAGAATGGCAATCTTTTAAGCACAACAAGAATAACGAAGCGTTCATCGATCGCATCTGCGTCGTGAAAGTTCCCTATTGCCTGCGCGTGACGGAGGAACAGAAAATCTACGAGAAGCTGATTCGCACGAGCGAGCTTGCCAACGCACCTTGCGCCGCGGCAACGCTGGAAATGCTGGCGCGCTTTGCCGTACTTTCACGCCTCCGGCCGCACCCCAACTCCAATCTGTTTTCTAAATTGCGCGTCTATGACGGGGAAAATTTACGCGACACCGAGCCGAACGCGAAGTCGATGCAGGAATACCGCGACCTTGCCGGCGTGGATGAAGGTATGGATGGCATTTCCACCCGCTTTGCGTTCAAGGTGCTTTCCGCCACGTTCAATTACGACACGCGCGAAGTCGGCGCCGACCCGGTGCATCTGATGTGGGTATTGGAACAGGCGATTCGACGCGAACAGTTCGCCGAGGAAACCGAGAAACAATATCTTGATTATATTAAAGGCATACTGGCACCACGTTATGCTGAATTTATCGGCAACGAGATTCAAAAGGCATATCTCGAATCGTATAACGACTATGGCCAGAACCTGTTCGATCGCTACCTGGACTATGCGGATGCCTGGATCGAGAACGTCGACTTCAAAGACCCGGATACCGGCCAAATGCTTGATCGCGAACAACTCAACCAGGAGTTGACCAAAATCGAGAAGCCTGCTGGCATCGCCAATCCGAAGGATTTCCGCAACGAGGTAGTGAAATTCGCCCTGCGCGCCAGGGCCGCTCGCGAAGGCAAAAACCCGGCATGGACCAGTTACGAGAAAATCCGCGAGGTCATCGAGCGCCGGATGTTCAGCCAGGTCGAGGATTTGCTGCCCGTGATCAGCTTCGGCAGTAAAAAAGAGGTCGAGACCGAACGCAAGCATACCGAATTTTTGGAGCGCATGATGGCCCGAGGGTACACCGAGCGGCAAGTGCGCCGCTTGGTCGAGTGGTATATGCGCGTGAAGCAGGCGGGGTGACGGAGAGAGGGCTTAGATCATGAACATCGTCGATCGCCGACTGAATCCGCAAGGCAAAAGCCTGTCCAACCGCCGGCGTTTTCTCCGGCGTGCCAAGCAGGAGTTGACCGAGGCGGTGCGCAAAGCCACTGCTGAGCGCGGCGTAAGCGACATCGGCGGCGAGGACCGCATCTGGGTCAAGGCCGACCGGCTGAAGGAACCGCAAATCCGCCATTCGACAGCGCAAGGCGAGCGCGACCATGTGCTGCCGGGCAATAAGCAGTACCAGGAGGGTGACCGGATCAAGCGGCCACAACCGCAAAGCGGCGGCGCCCCTGGCAACGAGGCTTCGGAAGATGGCGAAGGCGAGGATGGCTTCCAGTTCGTCTTGAGCCAGGAGGAGTTCCTCGATCTTTTCTTCGATGATCTAGAATTGCCAGATTTACTGCGCAAGGAGATGAAATCCGCCGACAGCTTCACCCAGGTGCGCGCCGGGCATGCCCTCAGCGGCTCGATCCCCAATCTCAACCTTAAGCGAACGATGCAGAACAGCCTGGCGCGGCGGATCGCGTTGAAACGCCCGCACCCGGCTGACATCGCGGATATCGAGACGGCACTAGCCGGGCTCGCACCAGAGGATAGGGAGCGCCGAGACGAACTGCTGGCGCATTTGGAAATTCAATTGCGCCGCAGCCGGCGCATTCCCTTCATCGACCCTGTGGATGTCCGTTACAACCGGTTCGAACTGGTCCCACAACCAGTGACGAGTGCGGTGATGTTTTGCCTGATGGATGTCTCCGGATCGATGACCGAGCATATGAAGGATCTCGCCAAGCGCTTCTACAAGCTGCTCTACCTGTTTCTTATGCGTCGCTATAAAAATGTGGAAATCGTGTTCATCCGGCATACGCATCTGGCGCGCGAGGTGGATGAGGAAACCTTCTTCATGAGCACCGAAACCGGCGGCACAGTAGTCTCCACCGCGTTCGAGGAGATGTTGCGCGTCGTCGCCGCGCGCTACCCGCGGAACCAGTGGAATATCTATGCCGCACAGGCCTCAGACGGCGATAACACGCCAAGCGATAACGCCAAAGTCGCGGCGCTTTTGAAACAGAAAATTCTGCCGCTTTGCCAGTATTTTGCCTACATAGAAGTGAAAAATGGGGGCGGCATAATGCAATCCACTGATCTGTGGCGCACCTATGACCAACTGATCAAATCCGGGCAGCAGATCGCCGCACGGCAGGTCAGCGAGCGGGGCCAGATTTATCCGGTATTCCGTGAGCTCTTTGCCCCCGGGGGCCAAATTCAGCGAGCGGCCACATGAAACATACCCCCCTCCCCCGCGCGGAAAAAGACTGGGACTTCGACAGCCTCCGGCGCGCCTACGACGCCATCGAAAAAATCGCTCTGGATGAGTTGAAGCTTGATATTTACCCCAACCAGATCGAGATAATCACCTTCGAGCAGATGCTCGATGCCTATTCCTCCATCGGCATGCCGCTGATGTACCAACACTGGTCGTTCGGCAAAAATTTTGCACGGGACGAGATGCTCTACCGCCATGGCCTGCGTAATCTCGCCTATGAAATCGTGATCAATTCCAATCCCTGCATCGCCTATCTCATGGAGGAAAACTCCATGATGATGCAGACTCTGGTGCTCGCGCATGCAGCCTTTGGCCACAACCATTTTTTTAAGAACAATAATCTGTTCCGCCAATGGACGGATGCCGATGGCATTCTGGATTATCTCGAATTCGCAAAAACATATATCGCGCGCTGCGAGGCCAGGTATGGAGAAGAAGCGGTCGAGCGCATTCTCGATGCGGCGCACGCGCTCATGGCACAGGGGGTCAGTCGCTATCCGCGCCGCAAATCACTTAATCTGCGTGAGGAGGAGCGGCGCGCGCGCGAACGGTTGGAAGAGCAGGAGCGATCTTATAATGAACTATGGCGTTCAGTCCCCGCCAGCGGACCACGCTCGGCCCAGGCGCACAGCCACGCTGAACGCCGCCATCTTCTCGACCTGCCCGAGGAGAATATCCTCTATTTCCTGGAGAAAAATGCGCCGCTTCTAAAAACCTGGGAGCGCGAGATCCTGCGAATCGTCCGCCATGTCGCGCAGTATTTCTATCCGCAGAAACAGACCAAAATGATGAACGAGGGTTGTGCCACCTTCGTGCATTATTACGTCATGAACCGGCTGCATCAAACCGGGTTCCTAACCGACGGCGCCATGATAGAGTTCTTCCAGTCCCACACTGGCGCGATATTCCAGCCAGATTTCGATCATCCAGGTTATTCGGGCATTAACCCCTATGCACTGGGCTTCGGCATGATGCAGGATATCCAGCGCGTCTGCGAAACACCAAGCGATGAGGATCGCGCCTGGCTACCGGAAATCGCCGGCTGCCGCGACTGGTTGGGCGTGCTGAAGGATGGATGGGCCAATCATCGGGATGAAAGCTTCGTCCGCCAGTTCCTCTCGCCAGCGCTGATGCGCAAAATGAAATTTTTCGACCTGCACGATGATGGTAAATCCGATCTTACAGTTAAAGCTATTCATAACGAGCGAGGGTACCGTACCGTCCGCACCAACCTCGCCAACCACTTCGACGTCGTGCAGAACGATCCTGAGATCGAGGTCGTGGATGTCGACCTCGATGGTGACCGGCGGTTGATGCTGCAACACCGGGTCTATTCCGGCATTGTCGTGCAGGAGAAGGACACCGCCCAAGTACTGCAGCACTTGGCAAATTTATGGGGATATGAAGTGACTATGGCAGAGGTCTCCGCGCACTCTGATGCACTCCTAAAACAGCATAGCGCGGTTCCCACGCTCTAGCGGACGCGACTGACATCGGTGGTTGCGGGGGCACGATACCAACTTGATTTGCTCCTATCCGGGTGAGGCCAACGCCTTACCCCCCACTATCGCTCCCGTTAGCGGGATTTCCAGCGTCGTACAGGTGCCAGGGAACAAGACCCAAGGCATCATGGTTTCTGCCATTTAACAAAGGCACTTAACAAATGCTGGAATGATGGTGCCGGCAATCCAAGAGGGCTTCATTCTTGACGTGCTTCGCTACTATACGCCGGTCAATAGCTACTACCGACTGGTCAAGACCGTCGAGGCGGAGCCGGAATTTGACACCAAGCGCGCGACGAAGAAGCTGCGCCGCTAGCCCCCCTACCTCGCCGTGTGCGATGAGACGCGCGCCCTCGGCCGCGATCCTGACCGGCGAGGCCGGCGCCAATCTAACCCTCTCACGCCTGCAAGCTTGGGGCATCGCGACCCAGCCAGCGATGCCAGGCGTCGCCTATGACCTCATCGCCGACGTGCCGGGGCTCGACATGCTCAGGCTCCAGGTGAAAACCAAGAGCAAACCTGGTGGCCACGCTGCTTAACCTGGAACTGACGGAACTCACCAAAAAACTCGACAACGCCTTGCAGGCCACTGGCGACGTGTATCTAGCCCGCATCTATGCCGCCGCACTGGAGCTGTTCCGCGTGCACGCTGTCGGTACTGCCGTGGACCGAAAGCTGGCGATCATCCGCGATACCTATACGGCTTTGCATGATGAATCCTCAAGCGCACGGAGGGAGCTTCTGGAAATCCTCGTGGTGGTGCTAATCGCGTTGGAAATCGTGCTTCCGTTCGCGCATCTGTGACGTGGATGTCTCGCCAACCCACTTCCGAGTGGGATCCTACAAGCGCGTTGCATAAAACCACGTGAACCATGGACGTTTTGTTAGACAACAACCCCTTCACCGTTGATCTCGGTCAATGACGCGCCTCACCTGTCTAGTTCATTCTACAATATAAGAGGTGGCTAATGCGGTCGATCCTTCGCCCAAGGATATTGGCATATGACGTATCCTGCTAGTGACCATATTTTTGCTAAAATCTTGGCTGTGCACGATTACGGCCATGATGAAACGGACGCAGGACGGGTTGGACGAGCACTAGCATCTGCCTTCAGCGAGTCACAGATGGCCGTGATTACCGCGCCGTATGCTGCTGACAATTTTGCGTCAATTAACGGCAATGCATCTCTGGACCATTATGGGACGGATTTGCCACCTGGCAACATCCCGTTTAACCTTGGAGAGACCATCAATGACCAAGACCATGAAAGCTGCGGTCGTCCGCGAATTTGGAAAGCCGCTCGTAATTGAGGAGGTTCCGGTGCCCACCCCCGGCCCCGGGCAGATCCTCATCAAAGTCGCCGCGACGGGTGTGTGCCACACCGATCTGCACGCCGTCGACGGCGACTGGCCGTTCAAGCCGAACCCGCCTTTCATCCCTGGGCATGAGGGCGTTGGCCATGTCGTCGCGAGTTGGCCAGGGGGTAGGTTTTGTGAAGGAGGGCGACCGCGTTGGCGTGCCCTGGCTCCACGACGCCTGCGGCCATTGCCGGCACTGCCTTGGCGGCTGGGAGACGCTATGCAAGGAACAGCATAACACCGGCTACTCGGTGAATGGCAGCTTCGCCGAATATGTTCTTGGCGACGCCAATTATGTTGGGCATCTGCCGGCCAACATCGATTTCGCCGAGATCGCGCCGATCCTGTGCGCGGGCGTGACCGTGTACAAGGGCCTGAAGGTGACCGACACGCGGCCCGGCGATTGGGTGGTGATTTCCGGCATTGGCGGACTCGGGCATCTCGCCGTGCAGTACGCGAAGGCGATGGGCCTGAATGTCCTTGCCGTCGACGTCGATGACGCGAAGCTGGAACTTGCCAAGCAGCTCGGCGCGGTGCTGGCCGTCAATGCCCTCACGACCGACCCGGTTGCCTATGTGAAAAAGGAGATTGGCGGGGCGCAGGGCGTGCTGGTTACCGCGGTGTCGCCGAAGGCGTTCGCGCAGGCGCTCAGCATGGCCGACCGCGGCGGCACGGTGGCGCTGAACGGTCTGCCTCCCGGCGATTTCCCGATTAACATCTTCGATACGGTGATCAACGGCATCACCGTGCGTGGCTCGATTGTCGGCACGCGTCTCGACCTGCAGGAGGCGCTGGATTTCGCCGGGGAAGGCAAGGTCAAGGCAACGGTTTCGACCGACAAGCTGGAGAACATCAATGATATCTTCGCAAAGATGCATCATGGTGACATCCAGGGCCGCATCGTGATCGACTTCCGGAAATAGGCATCCCCGCTGCACCCGATGGTGCTGACGGAGTTACGGAACACGCCCGGTACGGGGCAAGCGTGCGTGTTCCGTAACCGATGCGAGCAGCTCACCTCGCGGCGAGGCTGTATTTGCCGGACACTGAAGCCCCGAATTTGGGTGACTTGATATTATGGATAATGGACGGTCCTCATGCCAGGCATCAGCAGGGTCATCAGGACATCGATTGCCGTTGTGTTGAGCTGATTACCGTGAATTAGCACCCAACTTTGACCCCGCCTTCGATCGCCGTTAAGGCATTGAATTTCTGTTGGAAAAGGGCATTTCGGTAGGGTCCCGATCGGCGCCGACCGCTCCCACATCGACCCCATTTTATCAAATCACATCAAATGATTACGACGCAAAATCCGGGAGGCACGGTCGGACGCCGATTCACACCAAGCCTGCCGCTGTTGACATGACGACGCGGACCGGGCTTCGCTGCGTGCGTCGTCACCGTCCTTGGAGATCCAATGCCGCCTGACCTGATCATCCGCGACGGCGCGATCGTTGCGTTCCGAATGTTTGGCATCGCCCATGAAATCGACCTGAAGCAGGTGGAAGCATTGTGGGCTAGCCAAGCCCGCGCCGCCCACCGAGGCCGGCTGACCACCACGCCACCCAAGGCAATGGCGTTCGGCGTGCCTCCGGTAGCGCTGCCGCTTGATCCGGTGACACTGGAGCTGGAGGGCGCAAGCGTTGCCGCGGAGGTGACGGCGCGCGTCTATGATTTCGGCGCCATTTCCTTTGCGCTACGTGTGCCTATCAAGGAGGTGCACTGGCCGCTGTTCTTGACCCAGTTCCGCGCTGTGGACCGCGCGGTCGGCCAAGCCTCTGGCACCACCATCTGGGCTGACCTGCTACGGCATATACGCGGCCTGTTGGGGCCAGCACTGCTCCGTCCAGCCCCGTCGCTGCTCGAGGAAGACTATCTCATCGGCTTGGTGCACGGTTTTAACGAGGAACTGGCGGCTGCCACGTTACTTGATCGCATCGACTTGGTGCCGCTACTCTCCGGCGAGCAGCGCCCGCTCTCGGCGGGCGCACGGCAGGACCTGATGCGCCAGCGCTTCTCCTACTACACCGATGATCTGGTGGTGCTGACCTGGGCCCGCGCCTTCATCTATGAGCCGCGCGGCGACGCCGACGTGATGGACGTTCTGGAAGTCGCGAACGCACGGCTTTTGGAAACCCGCTACTATGATGAGCTCCTGGATGCCGAACTGCCGCGTATGTACGACTTGATCAACAACGTGCGCCGCACCAACGTCATGCTCGCTCCCCGCCGTTTCTCCACCTTGGCCCGCCGCCTGTACGCGCTGGTCGCGGAGGTTACGGAACTCACCGAAAAGCTCGACAACGCCTTGCAGGCCACTGGCGACGTGTATCTGGCCCGCATCTATGCCGCCGCACTGGAGCTGTTCCGCGTGCACGCTGTCGGTGCTGCCGTGGACCGAAAGCTGGCGATCATCCGCGACACCTATGCGGCTTTGCATGACGAAGCCTCGAGCGCGCGGGGGGAGCTTCTGGAAATCCTCGTGGTGGTACTGATCGGTTTGGAAATCGTGCTGCCGTTCGTGCATCTGTGATGTGGATGTTTCGCCAGCCACAAATGTATTTGTTGCAGAATTGTGCCGTTGCGAAGGATGGGTGTGGGTCGGAGTCGAGTTTGTGACCCCATAAAGCCCAGCTAAATCTGATGGTTGGCGCGCTGATTGGCACCGAACCTCCTTGCCGATTTACAGAACATTCGTGAAAGGCTAGTCAGGATGCGCGCAGATCGCTCAGCAACTCCGTCTTGAAAGAGTACCGGTCGAGTGCTGCACGCAATTCCGGCAGATCATCGACCATGTGGACACGCGCCTTCAAGCCGGTTCGCGCGTCGCGTTCGAAATGTATTGCCACGATCGTCGCACCGACCCGGCTCGCCTCCGAACGGATCGCCGCCTCGATTTCCAGCTCCTGTAGCGCGGGCTTGAATATCTTTCCGACCGCCGTCATCGGCATGGCGCTTGAAATCTTAATGCGCTTTGGTATCGAGGCCCGCTCCGGGATGAGCTTTGCGGCGAACTCGAGAAGCTCCTCCTCTGTCACCGAGGCGCCGGGTTTTAATTGAACGTAGGCGACGGGCATCTCTCCCGCATAGGCGTCTGGACTGCCGATCGCCGCCGCCAGCGCGACGGCGGGATGTTCGTGCAACGCTTCTTCGATGCTCATCGGATCGATGTTGTGCCCGCCGCGGATGATCAACTCCTTCTTGCGTCCGGCAAGCCAGAAGTAGCCGTCGGCGTCCTGTCGCCCGAGGTCGCCGGTGTTGAGCCAGCGTTCGCCGGCGATGTCGATCCATAGAGACTCGTTGTGGCGCGCGTCGTGATAGCCGGAGAACACGTTCGGTCCTTTGATCGCGATCACGCCGACTTCGTCCGTGTCGGTAAAGCGAAGGAAATGATTGTCGCCGTCGAGCATCACGGCGCGCATGAGCTGATAGGGAATTCGCAATCCAATCGATCCGGTCTTCCGATCGCCATCAGGAGGGTTGAGGGAGGAGACGCACGCGCCCTCGGTCAGGCCATAGCCCTCCAGAATCTTCACGCCAGTTTTGGCTTCGAACGCGGCGATCAGACTCGCCGGCATTGGCGCAGCGCCGCAAATCGCGAATTGCAGGCTCGAGATGTCGGCGCCGCCAACTGGCGTTTCGAGCAGTGCGGCGTAAATCGTCGGCACGCCTGAGAACATCGAGATGCGATAATACGAGATGATTTCCCACAAGCGGGCTATCACCCCCTTGCCGCGATAGCCCTCCGGCGTGCCGATGACGACATGGTCGCCGCACATCCACGGCAGCAGCCCGGTGACGAGTTGAGCGTTCACGTGAAAGAGCGGCAGTCCGCAAAAGAACGTGCGCGGCGAGCCGTCACTTTCGATGACCCTCGCAACAGCCCAGGCGTCGAATATCTCGCAGCCGTGCGTACGCACTGCGATCTTCGGCTGGCCGGTTGTGCCGCCGGTGCAAAAATAGGACGAGGCGTCACCCGCTTTGATCGCTCGTGGCGCGACGAGATGGTCGGAAGGCTGATCCAGCATTGCGCTGCGCAGGTCGACGATATCGACTCCCGGCGCGCCAGACCGGGCTTGCTCCACCGAACGGCGTGCAGTCTCGGCGTCGGCGGCGTCGAGGTAAGGCGCCATGTCGACAAATGTCACGACGCTGAGATCGGGCAGCGTCGCAAGCTCGGCGGAGATGCTAGACCAAAGCTTTTCATTCAGCGCCGGGGCAAGTGTCACCAGCACACGCACCCCGGCGACGCGCATGAGGTTGGCGATCTGCTTCGGCTCGAGCATGGGGTTGATCGCCAGCACGACGCCAGCGGTTTCGCCGCCCCAAATGGTGAAGTGGGTCTCGGGCAGATTCGGCAGGACAAAGGCGACCGGATGCTCGGGCGTCACCCCGAGGGCATGGAAGGCATTTGCCGCCCGGGTCACGTCGGCCAAGAGTTCGGCGTACGTCCAGACGTGCGGCCGATCGAAGCTGTCGGCGGACAGGAAAAAGGACAAAGCCTTCGCGTTGGGGGTTCGCTTCGTGCTCGCCAGAAGCGCTGCATACGTGTTCTCGGGCAGCGCGCGCTCCACGAGCGGCGTGGCTTCGATGGCTTCGATATCAGATTGGCTACGAATGGCCATTAGCAAATTCCTCGAGAGAGAATCCGCGGCGGGCAGTTTCGAAACCGACCGCCGCCGCAATTGCGTATACGAAAATCTTCGTTGGCTATCGTTGCCATGGGCGACCCGGATCTGAAAGGCCGCTCTTGAGTGCCAGCATTTTTTTCAGTCGCGGCCGGTCATTCACGGCCAGCTTCAGAAGCGTCCACAACCGGCGCGGCGTCAGCTTTGCGTCGATGAAGTCGTCCGGCAGGTCGGGCCCCCATTGATAGAGGCCCTTGCGGTCCAGCACGTGATAGCCTGGCTCCTGGGCGGAATCGAACAGGTCACCGTCCGCATAGTGCTCATGCTTCTGGCCCCATGGGTCTCGCCAATAGTCGAAGATCTGACTGCCGAGGAGGTGGCGTCCGACCCCCCATGCGTGGCGGTAACGGTTGGCGAGCAGGACCTGCTGGCCCATTTCCACCGCATCGAGATCGACCACCTCGAAAGCGACATGATCTGCCTTTGGTTCCAGTCCGGTCGCAACAAACAACGTATGATGGTCCGTCGGCACGTTGCCGCGATCCAGACGCATGAACGCTCCGACCGGCTGACCGTTGGGCAGGCACATGACATCGGACGGGATGAACCCGAGCGTATCCATGTACCAACGCGCGCTCGTGTTGAAATCTGGCGTTTCGAGGACGATATGTCCGAGCTTCGTCACCTGCGGTGGCTCCAGCGCGGGCCGCTGCGTGTCATTCACCCGAACCGTTTGGTTGGGGGCGTTGTACGGGATTGGCGGTCGTGTCGGCATCGGCTTGCACCGTGTGAAGCCATGCAGCACGTCGACCGCCACGCCCTCCGGATCCCGCAATCGGACGACGGATCCTCCCCCTGGAGCGTCGGATGTCTGGATCGGACGACCGAACGCCTTGGACAGCCTCTCAATATCCTCCATGGCGGGAACCGAGAACCCAATCCCCAGGAGGCGGGCGATTGGGCCTCGGCTGGCACGATAGATGTACGGCTGCGATCCCGTTCCACGCATGAAGAGTTCGCTTTCGCTTTGCGCGGCGACGATCAGGCCAAAGTCGCGAAGGTATTGCTCGGCCTGCTTGAGGTCGGGCCGTTCAAAATGGACGAACAGCAACTCGTTGGCCTTGACGATTGGCGACCGGCTGCGCGGCAGCGCGACGCTGCCGGGTCCGCGATCGAGCATTTTAGCTTGTGACATCGAGACCTCCTGATTCAAGGGCTGTCAGGCCGCGGCGCGCGACAGGTTTCTGGTTTGTACAATGGCGAACGAGGCGAGGACCCCGAGATCCTTGGCTTCATCGAGCCGACCGGCGATGAACCGATCGGGCCGCACGAGAACGCCCCGCACATCATGGCGTTTGGCCCAGTCGGCAAAGGCGGGGTCGTCGCACTGGAGCGAGACGGTCTTGGCGTTCTTGCTCACGCCGTTCAGGCAAACAAATCGCGCGCCGAGCCTGTCGAGGATTGCGAGATCTCGCTTTGACAGCATCGAGGCTGGATCAACCCCGAGGCCGAGGACCATCCATTGATGGCAGGAAAGCAACTGGTCGAGAGGCACTCGCGCTTGCGCCGATGAGACGGTCGGCTGCGGCATCATCTGCCCGATCAGCGCGTCTCGCCCTGCCCCGGTCAACGCGCTTCGGAAGATGGCGGGCGGCGGCATGATGCCGCCGCGGCCGATGAACGCACGGAACCGGCTTGACAGGTTGAGACACGCAAAGATGCAGTCACGCATCGCCGCGCCAATTTTGCTCGTCGGCATGATGATGGAGCCGAGACGGCGGGAGACCTCGACCATCTTGCGGACAATCGGCGCGCGCTCGATCTCGTAGGTGTCGAGAATCTCTTCGCCCGCCTCGCCTCTCAAGACGGCGGCGAGCTTCCAGGACAGATTGACCGCATCTTTCATGCCGCCGTTCATGCCTTGGCCGGCGAACGGAGGCATCAAATGCGCCGCATCGCCGGCGAGGAACACCCGCTTAACCCGCCAGTGATCGGCGACGCGCGCGTGGAACGTGTAGACGGCTTTCCGCTCGATCTCGAAGGCTTCGGTTCCGGACCTTTGCCTCACCAGAGAGCGAACGCTGACGTCACTCTTGAGCGCCTCTTCGCTTTCTCCCGGTAATTGCATGAACTCCCAGCGGACGCGATTGCCTACGGCGGGTAACTCCACCGATGGGCGGCGGGGATCGCATTTGAAGGTGATCTCCTTGACGCCGTGACCCTTCACGATCGCGTCGATCACGAGCCAGCGCTCGGTATAGGTCGAACCGACGAGCTTCACGCCGAGCCGCTCGCGAATGCCGCTCGTGCCGCCGTCGCAGCCGACGACATAGTCCGCACGCAGCGTGCGCTCGCCGTCTGGCGTTGCGATCTTCAGGGCGACGCCAGTTCTGTCCTGCTCGAAACCGGTAACAGCGTGCTCGAATGCGACCCGAACCGTGTCGAACCGGGAAAGTCCCTTCAAGAGCGCCTTCTCGAAATCCGGTTGATAAAAGGTGCCCAGTGACGACTGACCGTAGAGGCCTCGCGGGAAGTCCGCCGCCATGAGAGTCACGTTGCGCGCGTTGACGTGGCGCACGTGCGGGTCTTGCACGAGACCGGGCGCAATCTCGCCGAAGAGCCCGATCTGGGTAAAGAGGCGCAGCGTCTCGGCGTCATAGGCAATAGCGCGCGGCAGGCCCAGAAGGCCCCGATTGCGTTCGAGCACCACAACCCGCACACCGGCTTGGCCGAGCAGGTTCGCAACCATCAGGCCGACCGGGCCTGCACCCACGATCGCGACCTCGGTTTCTTGTGGCAGGTCGCCTTTTTCATTGAAGTCGCTCGACATTCTTGCTTCCTCCTGACCCTTAGGCCCTTTGAGCCCAATTTTGATGTTGCACGCTTAGGTCAAAACGACTAAATCGTCAATCAGAAAAATTCAAGCCGAGTTTTCAAGGAGGCCAAATGGCCAAAATCGACCCGATCCGGCGGGCTCAAATCGGGCTCGGGAGACGCGCAAAAACCCGCTCCGTGCTCATGCAGGCCGCAAGGGCGCTCTATTCCGCCCGCGCGATCGACGCTGTCACCGTCGACGATGTGACTCTCGAGGCAGGAGTGGCGAAGGGGACCTTCTACGCCCACTTCCGCTCTCTCGATGACCTGCGCGCCGCGATCGCGGAGGAACTGTCGGAGGCGTTCAACGCCCTGGTTGAGCCCCAGCAGGTCGCGATTGACGATCCGCTCGAAAGGATCGCGGCCGGATGCATGGCCTTTATCGGTCAGGCGGTGCGCGACCCGGCATGGGGCGCCCTGACCGCGCGCGGAGCGTGGGCGTTCCCCGGGGTCGCCGCCGCGGCGCGTAAGCACCTTAGGGAGAATCTGCGGCATGCCGCCTTGCAAGGGCGTCTCGCGCCGATCCCCGCCGAAGTCAGCTTCGACTTTGTCATGGGGATTGTCCTGCAGGCAATGCGTTCGGCGAGCGAGAGCCGATTGTCGGCGTCGGATGTCCCGCTGGCAGTTTGCGGAACCTTGCGCGCGCTTGGCGTCTCTGCCGGGGAGGCGGATCGGATCGTAGACCGCCTCCCCGAGCCGCTACCCGCGCTTTCGTCTGACCTCCGGTCTCGATAACCGGAATCCATCAACACCAAAGGAGTGAACGTTATGGCGACAAATCTCTTGCACTACGAAGTCAATGGAACTTCGCATTGGGGCGTCGTGTCGAAGTCAGGGATCGCGCCGCTCGACGGCGAGTATCCGACGACGGCGGCGTTGATCGAACGCGGCGAGGCCGATTGGCGAGCGGCGGCGGCTAAGACGCCGAGCATTAGACTCAATTCGGTGACAATCCTTTCGCCGGTGACCACGCCCTGCCGCGTCTACTGCCAGGGCGCCAACTATCGCCAGCACATGATCGAGTCCGGCATGGATCCGGACGCGAAGCTGTTCAACATGTTCTTCACCAAATCCGACGCGTCGGTCAGCTCCGCGCGCGGCGCCGTTCGGCGGCCCGCGCACGTGGCACTGCTCGATTACGAAATCGAGCTGGCGCTCATATTCCGCCGGCCGATAACGTCGGCGGTGACAGTCACCAGGGATTCGCTCAAGGATTACGTGTTCGCGATCGCCATTGCCAACGATCTCAGCGCGCGCGACGTGCAACTGCCGCAAACCCAGTTCTTCAAGGGCAAGAGCTACCGGGGCTTTTGCCCGATCGGCCCCTGGCTGACCCTGCTCGAGCCGGAGGAGTTTGGCTATCTCGATCAACTCGATCTCCAACTCACCGTCAACGGGACCGATCGTCAGATCGATACGACAGGTAATCTCGTGTTCAAGCCCGCCGAGACGATCTCGGAGCTGTCGACATTCGCCAACGTCGCGCCGGGGGACGTGCTGCTGACCGGAACACCCAGCGGATGTGCGCTTCGCGTGCCGCCTCCGCCGATCCGCCGGCTGGTTCAGCTGCTGCCGGAGCGGCAGTTTTGGAAACTATTTCTTAACGGGCAGCGCCGCCGGCCGCAGTATCTTCAGCCTGGAGACCGGATCAACGCCCGCATTCATAGCGCCGACGGCCGGGTGGACCTCGGCGAGCAGATCACCGAGGTCCTCGGCTGAGCATGGCTAATGGCTCGTCAGCGGCGTTCCTTTGTGGGGCGGCCCACGGCTTTCGTTCGCCTTCAGTCTGCAGTCGCGGCGCAAGGCGCGGTGCAAGTGGCTCGCGCTACGCGAGACACTTGCACGAGCGTCGAGGTCACTTGCGATTTCTCGATACCGATGGCGTGCAGCACGGAACGGATTGCCGGCTGCCGATCGCCCGGCGAAAGGCGGCCTTCGCCGATCGCCGCCAAGACCTGGAGCACGACGCCAAGCACCGCCTCCAGGCCCAGAGCAAACGAAAGGTCACTGTGAGGAGCCGCGTCGAGAACACGCTCCAGATCCTCCGCCAGCCGGCGTCGGGCGGATTCGCCGACCGCCGGATAGTATCGCGCCATTCGAGCCACCAGCGAGGCCCAGTCCGGGTCGTCCAGCGCCTTTTCAAGGAATGCATCGCAGCCGAATGCAATTCGGACGAGCGGGTCGTCGATCGATAGCCGATGCGGCTGAAGCATTTCGTCGAAGGTCTTGATCAGGTCGTCGGCGACGGCGGCGGTCAGCGCATGCATGTCGTTGAAATGGATATAAAAAGTTCCCTTCGCGACCCCAGCCTCGCTGACAAGCTCATCGACCGTGACGGAGTCCCATGGGCGCTTTGCGAAGAGCGCATTCGCTGCCGCCAGGATTTGCGCCCTGGTTCTGGCGCGCTTCTCCGCGCCAATCTCGGCCCGCCGCTCAAGGTTGATCTTCGCCATATCGCCTCTTGCTCCAAAACAACACGCTATCCCATAACGTCACAATGACCAAATAGTCTTTCACTGTCGCCAAGCGCCTCTGCGCAGCAAGCCTCCCCCGCGGCCCAATATCGTCTAGATCCTCTCCGACGAGCAGGGGTGGAAGGATGTTGGCCATCATGGCTCGGATATCCGAACCCCGAACATCGATGCTCTCGCCAAAGGTGGCGCGCGTCTGGAGCGGTTCTATGAACGTTACGCGGCACTGGTTTGATTTACCTTGCAAGTTCCGTTTCCCCAGCGTTCTATGTTTGAGCGAATTCATTACAGCGAATTCATTACAAGGGTAGCGTCAGATATGGCTCAATATGACGGTGATGAATTTTGGCCCCTCACATGGGCGCGGGCAGGCCAGGCGGTGACCCCAGCGGTTGCTCATCAATGTGCCTTAAGCACCACGCCGGGTGAGATGCAATTGCAAGCGAGGATTTCCGTCGCTTCAGAGTCCGCCATGCGCTTTTGGTGACGCCTTGATGCCTCCGCCGCACCGTATCGCGCTTGCTATCGTTCCGGCGCTGGCTCTGGCTGGCTGCATGGTTGGTCCCAACTTTACAACGCCAAAGACCGACGTCGCCGGTCAATATCAAAACGCCGGGCATCTCCAGAGCGGGGCGGTTAACGATGCCATCTGGTGGCAGAATTTCAACGACCCCGTTCTAACCAACCTTATCCAGACCGGCTATCAGAACAATCTGTCGGTACAGGTTGCTGGCCTGCGCGTACTCCAGGCGCGCGCGCAACTGGCCGCGGCCGTGGGGGAGCTTTATCCGCAGCAACAGGGCGCATTCGGCAGCTATACCTATGAGCGCCAAAGCGAGGCCGCGCCCACCAATATCGGCGGCACGGACACGTTTCTAAATGTAGCCCAGCTTGGCTTCACGGCGAACTGGGAACTTGATTTTTGGGGCAAATACCGCCGCGCCATCCAGGCAAACGATGCCGCCTTCCTGGGCTCGATCGATGCGTATGACGCTGCCCTGGTCACTCTCATCTCGGACATCGCCAAAACCTATATCAGCATCCGCACGCTACAAGCGCAAATTCAGGTCGCCCAGACCAATATCGGGGTGCAGACCGAAAGCCTGCGCATCGCCAGGGTGCAGTTTAATGCCGGACAAACCAGCCAGTTGGACGTACAACAGGCCCAGACACAACTTGGCATCACCCAGGCGACATTGCCAACGCTGCAGGCTCAGCTTGGCACCCAGAAAGATGCTCTCGCGGTCCTGCTGGGCACCACGCCCGACAAGGTTGACCCCCTGCTGGCGGGCGGCACCGCCATTCCGCAGGCGCCATCCGGCGTCGCCATCGGCATCCCGAAAGACCTGCTCCGGCAGCGGCCGGATGTGAAACAGGCAGAACTTGCCGCAGCCAGCCAGTCGGCGCTGCTGGGTGTCGCCAAGGCGCAGCTCTATCCGGCCCTCTCACTCTCCGGCACTTTTGGCTGGGAATCCAGCACATCCAACGGCGCCTCATTGGGCGATCTGTTCAATTGGTCCAACCGGGCCATCACACTCGGCCCCTCGGTACAAATTCCGTTGTTCAATTACGGCCAGCTCACCAACCAGGTGCGCGCGCAGGACTCGGCGTTCGAGCAATCGATCCTGACCTATCAGAACACCGTCCTGCAGGCCCAGCGGGAAGTGCAAGACGCCATTACCGATTACGTGCAGGCGCAAAACGCCGTGGCGGCGCTCAATATTGCCGCTCAGTCGGCGGTGCAGGCAACCAACCTCGCCATGATCCGCTATGTTGACGGCGCCACCGACTACACCACGGTACTGACCGTCGAGCAGGCACAGTTGCAGGTCCAGAATTCGCTGGCAGTCGCCGAGGGTAATGTGCCGCAATCACTTGTGGCCCTCTACGCCGCTCTAGGCGGCGGCTGGCAGATCGCCCAAGGCCATGACGTCGTACCCGAAAGCATCAAGGCCGACATGGCGCGCCGGACCAACTGGGGCGGCCTGCTCACCCCGGAGAATCATGCGGCGCCCACGACCCATACTGAACAGATTAATCAAACCTATGTGCCAACCTGGTGACCCGCATGAGAAGGTGTAGCGTCTCCCCAAACCGCCGTTCCGCACAGCTCGCCGGGCTGCTAATGGCAGTTTCGCTTGCTGGCTGCGGCAAGAGCAACACCTACCAGCCGCCGCCGCCGCCGCCGGTCGTTACCAGCAGGCCCGTGCAGATGCCAATGACCACCTATCTCAATGTCACCGGCAGCACGGTGGCGGTGAACTCGGTGCAGCTCGTCGCCCGCGTCTCCGGCTATCTTACCAGCATCGACTACACGGACGGCAGCGTCGTTACAAAGGGCCAGCAGCTTTTCGTCATCGAGCAGCCACCTTACGCCGCCAAGTTGAAACAGGCACAGGCCGCGGTCGCCCAGGCGCAGGCGCAGGTGGTTTACGCGCAAGCGCAATATGACCGCCAGCAGGTGATGATTAAGCAAAACGCTACCTCTCAGGCAAATGTTGAACAATGGCTGGCAACCCGCGATGCGGACCAGGCGCAAGTGCTGGAAGCCATCGCGAATGAGAAAATAGCGCAAATCGATTACGGCTATACCTCTGTCACCGCGCCTTTCGACGGGCGGGTCAGCCGGCATCTGGTCGATGCTGGCAATCTGGTCGGCAATGGGACCGCCACCAATCTCGCCACGATCGACCAGCTCAACCCGATCTATGTTTATTTTAACGTCAATGAGTTGGACCTGCTGAAGATCCGGGCCGCGCTGATCGCCATGGGGCGCAACCCGAATAATGTGACCGGCTCGCCGGTTTTCGTCGCTCTGCAATCGGAAGCCGATTATCCACATCCCGGTAAAATCGATTATGTCGCCACCAGCCTGGACCCATCCACCGGCACCCTCCAGGTCCGCGCCGTGCTCAATAACGACAGCGACATTCTGCTGCCTGGCCTGTTTGTCCGCGCACGAATTCCACTCGGCGGCGCGCGGCAGCAACTGGCTTTGCCTGACGCCGCGGTGCAAAGCGACCAGGCTGGCCCCTATGTTTATGTCGTTGGCGCTGACAACGTCGTCTCCCAGGTCCGCGTGCAAACCGGCGTCGACGAAAACGGTTTTATCGCGGTGACCGGCCTCGATCCCGCGGCTCAGGTGATCGTCGATGGCGTGCAGAACGCTGCACCAGGCAGTGCGGTCGCGCCGACCGAACATGATCTCTCCGCCCCCGCAGCCAGTAATCCCGGCTAGGCCATCCCATGATCTCAAAATTTTTCATCGAGCGGCCGGTTCTCGCAAACGTTATCGCCGCCCTGTTCATCCTGCTGGGGCTGGTCGCCATCGCTACCTTGCCGATTGCGGAATATCCGGAAATCGTTCCGCCTACCATTCAGGTTACCACCAGCGACCCGGGGGCTGACGCCAAGACCCTGGTGAATACCGTTGCTCTGCCCATCGAGCAGCAGGTCAACGGCGTGCAGGACATGCTGTACATGCAGTCCACCAGCACCAGCGGCGGCAATTATACGCTCATCGTCACGTTCAAGGTTGGCACGGATCTCAACTTCGCTCAGGTGCTGGTGCAGAACCGTGTCTCCGCGGCGCTTGCGCAGCTGCCGTCCGCGGTGCAGCGCCAGGGCGTTGTCGTTCAACAGAAATCCACCGCGATTTTGCAGTTCATCACCCTCACCTCTCCGCACAAAACCTATGATGGATTGTTTCTGAACAATTACGCCATTATCAACATGCAGAACGAGCTGGCGCGGCTGCCGGGCGTGGGCAATGTGAATGTCTATGGCACCGGTGAATATGCCATGCGCATCTGGCTCGACCCCGAAAAGATGCAGGGCTTCGGGTTGACGCCCAACGATGTCATCAACGCGCTGCGCGAGCAAAATGTCGCTGTGCCGGCTGGCCAGATCGGCGGGCCGCCCGTTAGCTCATCGCAAGCCTATCAGCTCACCGTCAACGTGCCGGGCCTGCTCTCGGAGCCCAATCAGTTCGCGAATATCATCGTCAAGTCGAGCAGCGCCGTCAGCGCCAGCGGCGTAACGGCCAGCCAGATTATCCGCATACGCGATGTCGGGCGGGTCGAGCTTGGCTCCGTCAACTACAACATTCAATCCAGCCTTGACGGTCAGCCCTGTGCCTCCATCGCCATTTATCAAACGCCCGGCGCGAACGCGCTCGCCGTCGCCAATGAAGTCCGCCGCGCAGTCGCAAAAATGGCGAAGCAGTTCCCGCCAGACATGCAGTACAACATTCCGTTCGACACGACGACTTTTGTATCGGAATCGGTTCACGAGGTTTACAAAACCTTGTTCGAAGCCGGCCTCCTCGTGCTCGCCGTGATCCTGGTGTTTCTGCAGAATCTCCGCGCCACTTTTGTGCCTGCCACCACAATCCCGGTCACCATCATCGGCGCCTTCGCGGCCATGGCCATGCTGCATTTCTCCATCAACATCCTCACGCTGCTCGGGCTGGTGCTCGCCATTGGCATCGTGGTCGATGACGCCATCGTGGTGGTCGAAGGTGTCACCCACAAAATGGAAGTTGAGGGGGCGGACGCGAAAAAGGGCGCGATCAGTGCGATGCAGGATCTGACCAGCCCGATTGTCGGCATCACCCTGGTGCTGATGTCGGTGTTTATTCCCGCTGGTTTCATGCCCGGCATTACCGGCCAGATGTACGCCCAGTTTGCCCTGGTGATCGCCTCCACCGCGCTGATCAGCGCCATTGTCGCGCTGACGCTCAGCCCGACCCAATGCGCGTTGTTTCTCAAACCGGCGAAACCCAACGCCAAAAAGAACATTGTCTTTCGTGCCTTCGATCGGCTCTACTATCCGCTCGAAGACGCCTATGTGCGACTCATCGACCGCATGGTCCACCACAGCGCGCTGATGGCGGTCATCGGCCTCGGGCTGATCGGTCTGGCCATTTTTGGCCTCGGCCGGATTCCCTCCGCCTTCATCCCGATCGAGGATCAGGGCTACATGATGGTCAGCGTCCAGTTGCCGGATTCCGCCTCGATCGGCCGCACGAACGCCATGCTCGCACTCCTTGACGGCAAGATCGCCAAATTGCCCAGTGTCGAGAACCAGATTACCGTCAGCGGCGTCTCACTGCTCGATAATAGCGCCACGCTTTTTAATGCCGGCGTTATCTACGTCATGCTGAAGCCCTGGGACGTTCGCGGCAGCAAGGAAGGCCTCCTACCGGTTTACAAGGAACTCAGCGAGATCGCCGCTTCAACGCCCGGCGCCAAGATTCTGGTGGTCCCGCCGCCGCCAATTCAGGGCCTTGGCCAATCCGGCGGGTTCCAGGGTGTTGCCGAGTTGCAGGATGGCAGCTTCGACTACGCTAAACTGCAACAGGTTGCCGACCTCGTCACCCGCGACGCGAACAGCCAGAGCGGGTTGGCGAACGTTTTTACCACCTACCGGTCGCAAGCGCCGCAGGTATCGTTTGTTGTGGACCGCACCAAGGCGCGGGCGCTCGGCGTCCCCGTCGGCGACGCTTACGACACGCTGCAGAGCTACCTTGGCTCATCCTATGTCAATCTCTTCACGAAATACGGCCAGGTTTTCCCGGTCTATGTTCAGGCTGATCCTGGCGCCCGCATGACGCCTGCAGACGTGCGAAATTACAATGTCCGCAACAATACGGGGCTCATGGTGCCGCTGGGCACGCTGGCTGATATCACGCCGAGCCGTGGTCCGCCGATTATTACGCTGTACAACACCTATCCGAGTGCCATGATCAACGGCGCCTCGGCGCCAGGCTATAGTTCTGGCCAGTCCTTGAGCGTTATGGACGATCTGACGCGGCACGTGCTTCCCTCCGGCTTCGGCTTTGAATGGACCTCCACGGCGTATCAGGAAAAACTCGCGGGCAATGCCAGCACGCTGATTTTCGGCCTGTCCCTGCTCCTTGTGTACCTGGTGCTTGCCGGCCAGTATGAAAGCTGGATCACGCCGATCTCGGTTCTGCTGGCCGTACCGCTGGCTTTGCTGGGAACCGTCGGCGCCCTCACCGCGCTCGGCTTGGCAAACAACATCTACACCCAGATCGGTTTGGTTCTGTTGATCGCGATGGCCGCCAAAAACGCCATTCTCATCGTCGAGGTTGCCCGCGAGCAACGCTCCTCGCAAGGCAAGACCATCATGGAAGCGGCGGTATCGGCGGCGAAAACCCGTTTCCGGCCGATCGTCATGACCTCGTTCGCCTTTATTCTCGGTGTTACACCTTTGATCTTGGCTTCGGGGGCCGGGGCCAATTCCCGCAAGTCAATCGGGATTGCGGTGGCCAGCGGTATGCTCGCCTCCACGTGTATCGCCGTTGTGTTTGTGCCGTCATTCTACGTTGTGTTGCAGCGTTTCAGTGAGCGCCGCCGCAAGAAGACCGCGGAAACGCTGGCTCCCGCGTCCGACAAATAGCCATGGTCATGACGGGAGACAAAATGTGAGTAGGCGCCGATCGGGCAGCCAGTTGTCTCAAATCATTCGATGACGGACAGCTGACCGCGTCTCTAGGAAAGCTTCGGCAAGGGCGGCAATTCCAGGTTGGCGATCTTCCTGGCTTCCCTTGGCGCGACGCCCAACGCGCGAAGGACGAGTTCGGCCGCGTCGGACCCGCTCGCGCGCCATGTCTTGTGGCCTTCGACAACCAACATCATGGCGGAAAGCGTCGAGCCCGAGATCATTCCCAGCACAGACTGGATCTGGTCTGGATCGATGCGGTAACGCTTCTGCTCCTGCCCATCGGCGCAAGTCGCTCGCCGGCGCACCGCCCCAGATGGTGCGCAGCGAATCGTTACTGAAGGTGTAGCGAATGATAAACCGCCCCCAGACGGGCTCCTCATGCGCGCGGCGGACGAAGAGCCGGATTCCGTTGGCAAGTCGGTGCGCGGGGTCGTCGATCTCCGCAAAGCTGCTGACGATCCTTCGGAGCATCTCGTCCGCGAGTCCCGCCGCCACTTGCTCGAACAAGGCGTCGGTCGAGCCGAGGTTGTTGTAGACGGTGCCGCGCGCGACGCCGGCCTCCTCGGCCAGTTCGCTGATGGTCAACTGCGTTACGCCTCTCTCCGCGAAGATTCGGAGGGCGGCGTCGTGAATGCGGGTCTCTGCGGTGCTCATCGAAGGGAAAAGCTTAGCATCAGATTTTCAGTTGACAAATTGAACATCTGTGTTCAATATACGACAACATAATTCAAAACAAGTGAGGAAATCCAAGATGAACACCGTAATCGCGGCAAAGACCGCAGATATCGAAGTACCCGTTTTGATCGTCGGTGGCGGCGGCGCGGGTCTGACCTGCTCGATGCTGCTGGCGCAACTTGGCGTCGAGAACTCTTCTCGTCAGCTCGCTGCCCACAACGTCGATTCTGCCGAAGGCGCATGTGTTGAATCAGCGCACCATGGAAATACTCGCCGATGTCGGCCTCGCCGAAGCGATCTATGCCAAAAGCACGCCCGCCGAGAACATGAGCGCGATGGGTTGGTACGCCGGCCTCGCCGGTCCGGATCCGGATTTCGGCCGGCTGATCGGCAAGATCGAGACCTGGGGCTGCGGATACAACAATCTCAACTGGATGCAGGCCAGCCCGTGCCGCAGCGCCAATCTTCCCCAGATTCGCCTTGAGCCGGTCATGAAGACGCGCGCCGAAGAGCTAAGTCCTGGCGCCGTTCGCTTCCACCACGAACTTGTCGGGCTCGAGCAGGACAGCGACGGTGTGGTCGCCCGCATAAGGAACAATGACGACGGCACCGAGTATACGGTGAGGGCCCGCTACCTGCTTGGGTGCGATGGCGGCCGCACCGTTCCCCGGATGGTCGGCATCCCCTACGAGGGCCTGGGTGTGATCGCCCAGACTGCGACAGCACATATCTCGGCCGACCTGTCGAAGGTCGCGCGAGATCCGGATGTGCTGATCCGTTGGATCTGGTGCCCCGCGATCGGCGAGATGGCGGTTCTCGTGCCCATGGGGCCGAACCGTTGGGGCCCGGACAGCGAAGAGTGGGTCTTTCACGTCACCTACCGGGGCGAAGGTCCGAAAGATCTCACCGACGAGCAGATCGAAAGGAACATGCGTCTGGCGCTTGGCATTCCTGACCTGCCGCTGACGATCCACAAGATCACGCGCTGGTCGTTGGAAGGGGTGCTGGCGTCGAAATTCCGCGCGGGCCACGTGTTCCTGGTTGGCGACGCGGCACATCGACATCCGCCCACAGGCGGTCTCGGCCTCACCAGCGGTATCCAGGACGCGCATAATCTGTGCTGGAAGCTTGCTGCCGTGCTCAAGGGCCAGGCGGGCGAAGCCCTGCTCGACAGCTACGAACCGGAACGGCGCCCTGTGGATGCCCGCAACATCCAGCGTTCGATGGAAAATTCGATGGCGCATATGGAAGCGGGACAGACGTTCGGCCTCATGCCTGGCGCGCCGGCGGAAGCCAATTGGGCGCAATTCAAGAGGATCTGGAGCGGCAAGCCCGAGGATGCAGACCATCGACGCGCAGCCCTGCGCGCCATCCGACGGATCAGCATGGAAGCCAACGAGCTGAACGTCGAATATGGCTACCGCTATCGGTCCGCGGCCATCGTCCCGGACGGTTCACCGGAGCCGCAGGCGATCGACGACATCCGCCTCTACGAGCCGAGCACCTATCCGGGTAGCCCCTTGCCGCATGCCTGGATCGACGATGATGCCGGCAACCGGCGACCGTTGAAGGATCTGGTCGAGCCCGGCCGCTTTCTTCTGATCGCGGGCGAAGACGGGGAGGTTTGGTGCTCCGCAGCCGCAGCTATCGCTCGCGCCAACGATCTGCCGATTGATGCGTTGCGTATCGGTCATATCGATGGGGACCTGTACGACACGCGCCTGGCCTGGACGCAGTTCCGCGGTATTTCGGCGAAGGGGGCTGTTCTGGTGCGACCCGACCGGGTGGTCTGCTGGCGTAGCGCCGGCCCCTCCGAAAACCCGGCGGCCACGCTGGGCGAAGCTCTCGGGTCGGTGCTGGGTCGCGGTCTGCGCACATGCTGACCAAGGGCACGGGCGGTTCCGCGATGATCCCTTACTGCATTGTCGGCGGGACGCGCGGGACCGGCCTGCAGATCACGCGACAGCTCGTCGAGCGCGGGGCGCCGGTCCGATGCATCGTGCGCGACCCCGTCAAGGCGCGCAATCTGCTTCCGGCCGGCGTCGATATCCGCCAGGGCGACGTGACCGATCCTGCCTCGCTCCGGAGGGCCGAGCTTCGGGGAGTGTCGTGCGATTTTCTTCGCGGTGGACTTCACCGGCGGCTTCGGCGGCCGCGGCTTCTTCAAGCCCGCGCGTCAGATCCGCACAGTGACATACGAGGGCTTGGTAAACACGGTGGAGGCTGCCAGGGAGGCGGCGTTCACCGGCCGGTTCATGTTGTTGTCGGGCATGGGGTCGGAACTCCCGTCCTGTACCGGAAGACTGCTCAACGCCGTCAAGGGCAACCTGCAGCGTAACCAGCGCGACCGCGATGCCTATCTGCGAAACAGCGGGCTCGACTGGAGCATCGGAAGAGGCGCGGTTCTGACGAACGGGCCCGGCGGCCAAGCCGAACTTCGCATCACACCGCCAGTCCACCGTCTATCGATGCTGTGCCGCGTTGCCCGGCCGGATTTCGCCCGCGCCCTGATCGTAGCGGCCGATGCGCCCGTTGCGTCCCGGAAGGTGTTCGATGTCTTCAACGAGCCGGGCATCCCCCCGACCGACGAAGCCTTGACCGCACAGTTGAAACATGGGGAACCCGGCACGCCCGGATACGGAAGCTGATCGCTGATCGCGGCTATGACAGCAACTGGTTTCGCAACAGCCTGGCCGAACGCGGCACCACACCGTATATCCCGCCAACCAAAAGCCGCAAGCAGGCGCTTGACTATGACAAAGCCCTCTACCCCCAGCGACACAAAATCGAGAACATGTTTGCCAAGCTAAAGGATTGGCGGCGCGTCGCCACACGTTACGACAGGTGCGCCCACACCTTCTTCTCGGCCATCTGCATCGCAGCCACAGTCGCATTCTACCTCAAAGAATGAGTCCTGAGCCTCGAGCGCCATGCCGCCTTTGGAGAGCTTCTGACGCGCAACGAGGGCGGAATTGCCATCAGCCGGTTTCCGCGCCGCGAAACTTTGCGGCGGAGTCGTTATCTGGGACGCACGCCATTGAGAAACACGGCGATGCACCGGCGGATATCAGCTTGACGCTTTGCCGCTCCTGACCATTCCGATATGCCAACGGCTTCGGTAATGATCGAGCCAAAAACCAGATTCATGAGCATGCGCGCAGCGCAGTCGATGTCATCCGTCTCGATGAGGCCGCGCGTGCGCTGATAGGCCAGCCAGTCGGTGAGATCCTGGAGCAGACGTTCGTAGCCGTTGCGCTTTACGATGGCGCCAAGCTCGGGAAACCGCATCAATTCCGCGACGATCAACCGAAGCAGCGCCACGCGTTCGTTCTCCGCCTCCTCGCTGATGTTGACTTTGAACATTCTCTCAAGCGCTTCATCAAGCGGCAGATTGTCGTAATCGCAGGGCAGATCGAACATGGTCCGGCTATGGCCGTCGATGACGGTCGCAAAAATCGCGGACTTGTCGGGGTACAGACGATAGAGCGTCTGCTTCGAGATGCGGCACCGCACGGCGATATCCTCCGTGGTCGTGCAGCCATAGCCCTTCTCCAGGAACAGCTCCCTGGCGCACGCCACAATGATGGCGCGCTGAGCCTCGTCGGGTACGGCCTTGGGGCGCCCGCGTCCCCGGCACGTGGTTTCAGACAATGAGTTCTCCTTCATGCATAACGTCTCAAATTGTAATAACCCGTTAGAAGAGCCTTGTTAATGTTCCAGTGAATAGCAATAACTCTCCTAACTGTGTGCCTGCCAGTCACCTTCGCGGCGATCATTGATCGGCTTTGCGCTGCTTGACACTGGCATAGCTAAACCATATCTGTACTGCATAGTACCGTAAATATTGGGTTTTAAATTGCGTTTATCTCCTTTCCCGCGCCTTTCCTCCCTCAGCTCACGAATCGATCAGAGCGTCGCAGAATTCAGATTTCCATCCGGCGTGTTGATTTCTGTGTACCGAAGGTGGAGAGGGGCTGGCTTTGACCTAACGCAAATTCTGAAACCATCACGGCGTCAGGAGACGGCGTCCCGGCCCGGCGGTCTGCCGGCGTTTTCGTGCAGATCTCTTTTCCGGTGAGGCCGCGAATGTTCCTTGTTGATTCCTTGCCCTTGCGCAAGGCTGGCCGCGGCGCGGCGTTTGCCTGCCTCGTGATACCGGCGGCGCTGCTCGCGGGCTGCAGCCGCAAAGCGCCATCTCCGCCTCCGCCAGCACCACCGCAAGTAGGTGTGATCACCGTGACCCCGCAGCCGGTGGTTCGCACGACTGAGCTGCCCGGCCGCACCAGCTCCGTGGCAATTTCCGAGGTGCGGCCGCAGGTCAACGGCGTGATCCTGAAGCGCCTGTTCACCGAAGGCAGCGACGTCAAGGAAGGTCAGCAGCTCTATCAGATCGACCCTTCAATCTATCAGGCCGCCTATGACACCGCGGTGGCAACGCTCGCCCATGACGAGGCGGAGGTCATGAGTGCCGACGCCCTGGTCGCACGCGACAAGCCGCTTGTTGCCGCGCAAGCCGTCAGCGAGCAGGATTACGACGATGCGGTCGCCGCCGCAAACGAGGCGAAAGCGGATGTCGCAACGGCGCGGGCCGCGATCGAGCTGGCCCACACCAATCTGGAATACACCAAGGTGCTGGCCCCTATTTCCGGCACCATCAGCCAGTCGGTGGAGACTGAAGGCGCGCTGGTGACGGCGGGCCAGGCGGCCCCGCTGGCCACGGTCACCCAACTCGATCCGATCTATGTCGACGTGAACGAGCCCACGTCCGAGTGGCTGCGCCTGAAGCGGGAAATGGACGCGGGACAGCTTGAGACCACCGGCAACGGAGGCGTCAAGATTAAGCTGGAGCTGGATGATGGCAGCACCTACCCGTTGGCGGGAAAGCCGGAATTCACCAACGTTGACGTGGATGAGAGTACCGGCACTGTCCTCGTGCGGGCGATCTTCCCCAACCCCCAGCATCTTCTTCTGCCCGGCATGTATGTCCATGCCGAAATTGAGGAGGGGATCGATCTCGATGGCATTCTGGTGCCGCAGCAGGCGGTCTCGCACAACACGCATGGGGACGCCACGGTGCTTGTGGTCGGCAAAGACAATGTCGCCACGCTCCGGATCATCCAGACCGGACCCACGATCGGCGGTGACTGGGTCGTGACCGGCGGCCTGCAGCCGGGCGAGCGCGTGGTCGTCGATGGTCTGCAGAACGTCCAGGTCGGCTCTGCCGTGACTCCCGTCCCGGAAGACGGCACCAAGCTCGCCAGCAGCACGGCCCCCTGACCTCCCCAAAATCGAGTACAAGCCATGTCGCGTTTCTTTATCGACCGCCCGATCTTTGCCTGGGTGCTGGCCCTGGTGTTGATGCTCGCCGGTGGCATTGAGATTTTCCTCATGCCCAAGGCGCAATATCCGTCCATCGCCGCGCCGCAGATCACCATATCCGCCACCTATCCCGGCGCCTCGTCGCAGACGGTGGCGGATACCGTGATCCGGCCCATCCTGCAGCACATGAACGGGCTGGACGGGCTGGAATATATCTCGTCCACCGCGGAATCGAACGGATCGATGGAAGTCGACCTGACCTTCGCCCAAGGCACCGACGCCAATATTGCCGAAGTGCAGGTGCTGAACAAGCTGTCGCTGGCGAACCCCGACCTGCCGCCGGAGGTGGTCCAGGGAGGGCTGAATATCAGCAAATCGGCCAAGAGCCACTTTCTGATCATGGGCCTGGTTTCCACCGACCGCAGCATGTCCTCGTCCGATATCGCCGACTACATCGCCTCGCACATGCAGGATCCGTTGACCCGGATCTCCGGGATCGGCAGCTTCAATCTGCTCGGTTCCGAATACGCCATGCGGGTCTGGATCGATCCGGACAAATTGTACAAATACGGGCTGACGGCCACCGACGTGACGAACGCGATCCAGGCGCAGAACGCGGAAGTTCCAGCCGGTGAGCTGGGCGGGCTGCCGTCCGACGTGGGGCAGCGGATCGACGCCACCATCATCGGTCCCACCCGCATGCGCACGCCCGAGGAATTCGAGAGCATTCTGCTGAAGGTGGCGCAAAGCGGCGCGCAGGTGCGGCTGGGTGATGTCGCACGGGTGGAGCTCGGGCCGCAGAGCTATTCGATCACCGGATTGTATAACGGCCTGCCCGCGGCCGGGCTCGGGTTGAAGCTGACGCCGGGCGCCAACCAGATCACCACCGAGGCGGCGGTCAAGGCGGAGATCGCGGTGCTCTCTCGCTCCCTGCCGTCCGGCCTGAAGGTCGTCTATCCGCTGGATACCGAACCGGACATCATCATGTCTCTCACGGAGGTGGTGAAGACGCTGGCCGCGGCCATCGTCCTCGTCTTCGTGGTGATGCTCGTCTTCCTGCAGAACATCCGCGCCACGCTGATCCCCACCATCGCGGTGCCGGTCGTGCTGCTGGGTACCTTCGCGGTCCTCGCTTTCGCCGGCTACACCATCAACACGCTGACCATGCTGGCCATGGTGCTGGCGGTGGGGCTTCTCGTCGACGATGCCATCGTCGTGGTCGAAAACGTCGAACGCCTGATGACCGAACATGGGCTCTCGCCCCGTGAGGCCGCGCGCCGGTCCATGGACGAGATCTCGGGGGCGCTGATCGGCATCGGGCTGGTGCTCTCCGCCGTCTTTCTGCCGATGGCGTTCTTCGGCGGTGCAACCGGCGTGATCTACCGGCAGTTCTCCATTACCATCGTGTCCGCCATGGCGCTTTCCGTCCTGGTCGCGCTGATCCTGACGCCGGCCCTCTGTGCGACACTGCTCAAACCCGCGGCTCATCACGGAGCCCCTCAAGGCGGGTTCGCGGGCTGGTTCAACCGCGGTTTCGACGAGATGCGGGGACGTTATCTTCGTGGCGCCGGCTGGATGACCGCCCGCCCGCGCCGGGCGATGCTCGGCTTCGTCCTCATTACCGTCCTGACGGGGGCGCTTTTCACCTGCTTGCCGACGGGGTTCCTGCCGAGCGAGGATGAGGGACTGATGTTCGGTCAGGTGACGCTCCCCGCCGATGCGACGGCCGAGCAGACCGCGGCCTTCAACCATCAGGTGATGAGCTATCTGCAGTCCCAGTACAAAGACAGCATCGATTCTGTTTTCACCGCCACGGGCTTCAGCTTTGCGGGTCAGGCCGAAAATCAGGGCCTCATCGTCGTGCATTTCAAGGACTGGTCGCAGCGTCTGAAGGCGTCGCAGTCGGTCGCGGCGGTCACGCGCCAGGCCATGATGCATTTCGCGGGCAACCGCGACGGTCGGGTCTTCTTCTTCTCGCTGCCGCCGGTCCACGATTTGGGTAACGCCGACGGCTTTGATCTGGAGCTTGAGAACCAGGGACAACTCAGCCACGCGGCATTTCTCGCGGCGCGTAACCAGTTCCTCACCATGGCGAGGCATGATCCGGTGCTCGCCTATGTGCGCCCGAACGGGCTGGAAGACGCGCCGCAATATCAGCTGCACATCGACCGTGAGAAGGCCATGGCGGTCGGCGTGTCGGTTGACGACATCAACACGACCGTCGAGACCGCGCTCGCCTCGGATTATGTGAACCTGTTCATGCGCGAGGGCCGGGTGGAGCAGGTCTATGTGCAGGGCACGGCGGATTCCCGCATGCTGCCATCCGACCTGTCGCGCTGGTATGTGCGCAATAAGCAAGGAAGCATGGTGCCGCTGGATGGTTTCGTCGACGGCTCCTGGACGCTCGGGCCGGAGAAGGCCGAGATCTACAACGGTGTGGACTCGTATGAAATCCAGGGCAGTCCCGCCGCGGGCGTCAGCAGTGGCACGGCCATGGCCGAGGTGCAGAAGCTGGTCGCCGAGCTCCCGCCGGGCGTCACCATGGATTGGACGAACCTTTCCTACGAACAGGTGAAGGCCGGGTCCCAGACCACGGCGCTCTACGTGCTGTCCTTCATCATCGTCCTGCTCTGCCTCGCAGCACTCTACGAAAGCTGGCCTATCCCGATCTCGGTGATGCTGGTGGTGCCGCTGGGCGTGGTCGGCGCCATCGTCGCGATGCTCTCCCGCGGCCTGTCCAACGACGTCTATTTCCAGGTCGGCCTGCTCACCACCATGGGCCTCGCGACGAAGAACGCCATCCTGATCGTCGAATTCGCCAAGGCGTTTTTCGACGGTGGCATGTCGCTCGCCGAGGCAGTTTTGCACGCGGCGCGTGAACGCCTGCGGCCGATCCTGATGACTTCGATCGCCTTCGTGTTCGGGACGCTGCCGCTCGCCATCGCCACGGGCGCGGGCGCGGCCAGCCGCACGTCGATCGGCACGGCCGTGATCGGCGGCATGCTCAGCGCCACCGTTCTGGCGATCTTCTTCGTTCCGGTGTTTTTCATCGTGGTGCTCAAGCTGTTCAAGGTGGCGCCCCGGCCGGCGGCCACGCCTGCCACCACCGCCATCGGGCAGGAGGGCTGAGAGATGCGCTACTTCGCCGCGACGAGTTTGCTGCTGGCTGGACTGACCGGATGCAGCCTGATCCCCACATACCACCGCCCGGCCTTGCCGGTCGCGGCGCAATACCCCGACGCGCCTGCCACCGGTGCCAAGCCCGCCTCGGGGATGCCTGCGGCGGATATAGGGTGGCGCGACTTCTTCACCGACCCGGTCGAGCAGGAGCTGATCGTGCTGAGCCTCGCGAACAACCGCGACCTGCGGATCGCTGTGCTGAACGTTGCCGAGGCGCAGTCGCAGTACGAGTCGGAGCGGGCCAATCTGTTCCCGGCGGTCAATGCCGACGCCAGCTATCTGCGGTCCAGCACGCCGGGCGATGTCACGGGCATGTCCAGCCGGGAGGAGGTCCGCGAGTACAGCCTGGGCGCAAGCGCTGTGTCCTGGGAGCTGGATCTGTTCGGCCGCATCCGCAGTCAGGCTAGCGCCGCGCATAATACGTTCTTGAGCGACGCCTATATGCAGCAAAGCACGCAGATCGCGCTGGTCGCCCAGGTCGGCTCGGAATATCTCACCTGGCTGGCCGATCGGGAGGCTCTGGCGGTTTCCCAGGCGACGGCCCAGACCCAAAGCGCCTCGCTGCAGCTGGTTCAGGCCAAAGCGGCGCATGGCGAAGCGACCGCGCTGGACGTGGCCCAGGCCGAGACCACCGTGGATACCGCGAACGCAAGCGTTGCACAGTATACAAGGCAGGTTGCCCAGGACATGGACGAGCTGGTGCTGCTCGTGGGGGCACCGCTGCCGCCGGCGCTTGTCGCGCAAATGGATGCCGCCGCCGGGCTCGACTCCGAACCTGGTTTTCCCGATCTGCCGGCCGGGCTGCCCGCGGATCTGCTGGAACGCCGCCCAGATATCCGGGCTGCCGAGCACACGCTGATGGCGGCGAACGACAATGTCGGCGCGGCGCGGGCAGCGTTCTTCCCCGAGGTCACCCTGACGGCGGAGGGGGGGGCCGCCAGCAGCGGGCTGAGCCACCTGCTTAGCGACTGGCCGGCGACCTGGCTGTTGCAGCCGTCAGCCAGCGTGCCGATCTTCGACGCAGGGCAGAATTTCGCCAACCTGGACGTTGCCAAGGTCGAGAAGCGGGTCGAGATCGCCAGCTACGAGAAGGCCATTCAATCGGCATTTCGTGATGTCGCTGACGCGCTGGCCGCCCGTAGCACCTATGCGGATCAGGTCACCGCTGAACAGGCTCTGGTGGATGCCGATGACCGCTATTATCAGCTGTCGGACATGCGGTTTAAGGCCGGCATCGATTCCTACCTGAATGTCCTGATCGCACATGACGCGCTCTTCAACGCGCAGCTGACGCTGATCAACCTGAAGCTCGCCTCGATGCAAAGCTCGGTTACGCTCTATAAGGCACTAGGCGGCGGCTGGCAGGAGCATTCGGAACCGGAGCATCTCGCCTCGGCGCGTTGAGGGGCGGATGAATCACGCTGTCTCGAAGGGGCACCCGCGAAGTTAACCGGCGAGCGGCAACTTTTCGATGCACACAGTCCCAAAGCGGCCATCCGACACCGGACAGAGGACCCCGCGCCTCAGCCGATTTTCAGACCATCGCCCCAAGCCATGACTTCAAGCTCGCCGCGCACAGCGTCTTCGATTGGAATGGCAGGTCTCGCCTGGAATTCGAATGTGTTAACGGCACAAACATTTCTCACGAGTTGCAATTTGACATGTTTTCTAACCAAAAGACTCTTGCATATTCGGCTGCAACAATATTGTCATAATATATGATTACACTATGGCCGCACCAAAAATTCGCTCACGATGCCTCTCTTGGGTTGCCCCGGCGCAACGGTCAGGACGAACAGCCCCCAACCAGTGCGTCGCGGCCTGTTGCGTTCATGCACATCCCGAAGACTTCAGGCACGGCCCTAATGTCTGGGTTGGCTGGGTCTTGCGAGTCGTCCGCCGTGGTCAAGGGATTTGACCTTTGCCTTTTTGGTTCTTTCCGTGAGTTCGGCACGCTCGATGCAAGCGAGCAGCGGCGGATTTATGCGTCTTCTGCCTCTCTCCCGGCTGAATGCGAACTAATCGCCGGACATTTTGCGTTGTCCACTCTGCGCCAAGCCTATCCGTGCGCACAGATCATGACCGTGTTACGCGAGCCCTTTTCGCGTCTGCTATCGCACTGGCTATTCTGGCGCCAGCACACTGAACCTATGCTGGCGCCGTTGGGCAAATGGGCAGATTTCGTGCGATACAGTCGTCAGCCACTCACAAGTTTCCTGAGTAATCCACTCTTGGCATGCCAGACCGACAATTTGGCGCTTCGGATGCTGCTGTGGCCGCATCCTTTAATTCCTGCTGATCAGTTTATTAAGCCCATTCATCACGAGCAACTGATTAAAGAGGCGACAGCGAAGCTTTGTTCGTTGGAATTCGTTGATGTTCTTGAAAATGGCAATTTTGTACGAAACCTGGAAAGGTGGCTTGGTCGCATTCTTTCGTATGAGCGTGAGAATGAGACTATTGCTATTCCGACGGAGTTCCGGGCGCCTCTTCACAGAGAACTCACCGCAGAGGCGTATGAATTGCTCCGCGCGCGATCCCATCTTGATCTTCAGCTCTGGGCCACTATTGCGCGCCGGCGTATGCTTGATTGCGACGTCACGGAACTGCGCGAGCGAACCATTCTGGCCAACGTCGCGCGATATGGTGCGCTCATGGCTTCCTGACATGTGATTCCACTGGCCACCCGCATCTGTACTATATTTATAAACGTATTGATTAAGGCGCACCCATTTGGCGCGTGCCAGGGTGCCGGCTTGATTTGCAAACTCCAACTCCGCGGCAAGAGCTGAAGCCGCTGTGACATGGGGGGCGTTGATCCTTCGGAGCGTGTCTGTGAGTCGGCTTGCGGGTCGACGCCGTTGAGTTTGGCTGTGACGATCAGCGAGTACATTGCAGAGCCGCGCAGAGCCGCGAACCTGAACGGCTGGTCTCGGGTAGGACAGAGAGGATGCCGTAACGGCTGGCACGGGCGCGTTTGGGCCACAAGCGAACAAGTGGGTATTCAGCTCAATTCCGCCACCGGTTAGGGAACCTCTGATCAACCTGTTTCTGAGGGTCCGGATCGCCGCATTTACCAACGAGACAGATTGAGGCGGGCAACCTCACGGGGCTATTTTTAATTTCCGGCTGTATGTAGTGCCATGCGGGGCGTATTGGACGCACTACGCCCCTTGAAGACGCAGTAATCGATGGCGCACGACGAACAGATTGCTCAGCGCGCAGGTCACGAATAACCGGTTCGCGTTCTTGTCCAGCCCGCGGTAGCGGACCTTCGCGAAGCCGAACACCCGCTTGATCACGCCAAAGCAGTGCTCGACCTTGGCCCGCACCTTCGACTTGGTGCGGTTACGCGCCCTCTCAACCTCGTTCACCACGCCGCGGTGCCGATAGCGCCGGTTGGTAAAGTCTCGCGCCTTCGGTGCATGTTCGCGGATCACGGCGCGTTGCCCCCGATATGCCTGGTCGCCCCACACCCGCGTCTCCTCGCCATGCAGCAAATCAGGCAGCACCGTCGCATCCGCCACGTTGGCTGCGGTCGCCACCACCGCGTGGATCACCTTGCTCCGGCTGTCCACGCCGATATGCGCCTTCATCCCGAAGTACCACTGGTTGCCCTTCTTGGTCTGGTGCATCTCCGGGTCCCGCGCTTGTGCGGCGTTTTTCGTCGAGCTTGGCGCGTGGATGATGCTCGCATCGACGATCGTGCCGGCAGACAGCTTCAGGCCGTGTTGTTCCAGGTGCTCGTGCACGCATTGGAACAATGTCGCCCCCAGATCGTGCCGCTCCAGCAAGTGGCGAAACTTGCAGAGCGTGGTCTCGTCCGGCACCGGCTCGCGGCCCAGGTCGATGCCCGCGAACTGGCGCATCGTCGACGAATCATACAACGCGTCCTCCGCCCCCGGGTCCGATAGGTTGAACCATTGCTGCAGGAAGTAGATGCGCAGCATCCGCTCCAGACCAACCGGGGCACGGCCCTTGCCAGCCTTCGGATAGACAGGCTCGATCAAAGCGCACAACTCGCGCCACGGGACGACACGGTTCATCTCGGCCAGGAACGCAGCCCGCCGCGTCGGCTTGCTGTAGCGCTCAAACCCAACCGTTGCCAACGTCATTTGCCGCATCGTTGCCGTCCCCTGCTGACTGCAAGGCAAATTCTATATGATGTTCCAGGGGCGGGGCGAGAGGAACTTAATCAGAGGTTCCTTAGGGGTTTCGGCGCCTATCGGCACGTCAGCCATCAGAATGAGTTAGGTTTTATGGGGTCACTCCGCGACGCCAATTCACGCTCGTGGGCCTGGGCACGGGCAATATCGCGCCGCTGGTATTTAGCGCCACGTCGAGGATCAAGGGCGTTGCCGCGCACCATGCCGTGCCGGCGGTGGTGGGGCTGGGCTATGCCGGCTTTCTGATTGGGCCGGTGGTGATCGGACAAGTGGCAAACCATGCCGGATTAGGGTTTGCGCTGGGGCTGGTGGCGGTTTTGCTCAGCTTGATCGTCTTCTCCGCCGAGGTGGTGGCGGCATAGCGGGGGGCAAAAGCGGTTTGGCAGGCTTCGAACAACTCGCGGCGACAAGCTGCCATGCAACCCGTATCGGTATGCCGGCATTTCTGGGTCCTTGGTGCCCTTTGGGTTGTCACCCGCGTCTTTCGTCGCCTGCTTTTGCATAGCCTTATTGCAAGGCAGTTCTCCTATTGGAAGGCCGTTGCAATCTGCCCATGCGGTCCTAAAGGGGCGTCGTCCGACTGTCTGCACAGGGCCAGAAGCCAGGTCCGGAAGACGCGATGTGTCTCGCTTCCGCGCCGCGCCGGATCCTCGATGAGGTAGTATCCGGCGCTGCTGCGCACCGGCGCCGGAAACACCGGCAGCAGCCGTTCTCCCTGGATCGAGAGATCGACCAATGGCCGCCAAGCCAGCGCGACCCCCTGGCCCGCAATGGCTGCCTGCTGCACCATCGTATAGGTGTTGAAGAAATAGTCGCCTGCCGCCGCCGCGCGGCTGAGGTTGTGGGCGGCGAACCAACTCGACCAGTTGAGCCAGGGAGAGGTTGCGCCGCTTTCCAGATGCAGCAGCGGCAAGGCGGTAAGCGCAGCCGCATTGTCCACTGGTGCGTGCCGGGCCAGGAAGCCGGGGCTGGCGACGGCGTACACGGTCTCGCGGAACAGCAGCGTGGCCGCCAAGCGCGGCCAATTGCCATTACCGAAGCGGATGGCAAAATCTGCGCCCTCCAGCGGGGTCTCGCTTGACTGGGAGGCGACGATGCGCACCTCCAGCCCTGGCGCGGCCTCGGCCAGCGAGGCGAGTTGTGGGATCAGCCAGTCCCCGGCGAAGCCGTAATCGGTGGATAGCGTCAACCGCCGTCTTCCGGCGCGGGCGGTGATCTCGCCCTGTGCGGCGTCCAGCGCCTCCCGGCTCCGGGAAGCGGCCTCACGCAGTAAGGCCCCCTCCGCCGTCAGGGTCACGCCAGGGTGGCGCCGCTCGAACAGGCGGCACGAGAGCGCGGCCTCCAGTAGTGCGATCTGCTGACTTACGGCGGGTTGAGTTGTGCCGAGCTCTCGTGCCGCGCGGCTGAAATTCTGGTGCCGGGCAGCCGCCTCGAAAGCCGGAAGGGCGGACAGCAGGCTGCGCCACACAACATTAGTCACTCTTATACCTCGCATAAGTATTTTTACGCTTTAAAAGCATATCATTTATAAACTATAGGCGGAGTAGATTATTTAAGCCACTGGAGCCTGCGCCTTGTCTGTTTCCCATAGCGGAAAGCCTAATATATTGATCTTTATGGCCGATCAGCTCTCCGCGCCATTTCTACGCACTTATGGTGGAGAGATTGCGCGCACCCCGAATTTGGACCGGCTGGCCGCGGATGGCGTGGTATTCGAGAATGCTTATTGCAACTCGCCGCTCTGCGGTCCCTCACGTTACGCGTTCATGTCCGGGCGCCTGCCCTCGGCCATAGGCGCTTACGACAATGCGGTGGAATATCCGGCCAGCCTGCCCAGCTTCGGCCATTACCTGCGCGCAGCCGGTTACCGCACCATCCTGGCCGGGAAGATGCATTTCGTCGGCCCGGACCAGCTGCATGGCTTCGAGGAGCGGCTGACCACGGACATCTACCCGGCCGATTTCGGCTGGGTGCCGGATTGGGAGGATTTCGCCACCCGGCCGGACTGGTATCACAACATGAGCTCAGTGCAGCAGGCCGGCACCTGCCTGCGCTCCAACCAGATTGAGTTCGACGAGGAGGTCATTTTCCAGGCCAGGCGCAAGCTGTTCGAACTGGCGCGCGAGCCGGATCAGCGCCCCTTCTGCCTGTTCGTTTCCCTCACCCATCCGCACGACCCGTTCGCCATCACCGCCGAATATTGGAACCGTTACCAGCCGGAGGAGATCCCGCTTCCGCGCCACCCGGAGCCGGCACGCGACCCGCACTCCCTGCGCCTGCGTCACGTCTCCAACATGGATAGCGAGCCAGTCACGGCGCAAAACATCCGGGATGCGCGGCACGCCTACCATGCCGCCATATCGTTCGTGGACGATCAGCTCGGCGCGCTGCTGGGCGTGCTGGACGAGAGCGGGCTCGCAGAAAATACCGTCACCGTCTTCACCGCGGACCATGGCGAGATGCTGGGTGAGCGCGGGCTATGGTACAAGATGAGCTTCTTCGAGAATGCCTGCCGTGTGCCGCTGGTCGTCCATGCGCCCAGGCGGTTCGCGCCGCGGCGGGTGGAAAATGCCGTCTCCACGCTCGACCTGCTGCCCACCTTCGCGGGGTTGGCCGGGGCGGCCACACCGCTGCCGTTGGAAGGGCGCTCGCTGCTGCCGCATCTGGCCGGAGCGGGCGGGCATGACGAGGTGATCGGCGAGTATCTGGGCGAGGGCGCCATTGCGCCCATCGTGATGATCCGGCGCGGCCGCTACAAATTCATCCACTGCCCGGTTGATCCGGACCAGCTCTACGACCTCGCCACGGATCCGGACGAGCTGACCAACCTCGCCGCCGATCCGGCCCAATCTGGGCTGACGGCCGGATTCCGCGCCGAGGTGGCGCGGCGTTGGGACCTTTCCGCCCTGCGCGCGCAGGTGGTCGCCAGCCAGCTTCAGCGCCGCTTTGTCCACGACGCGTTGCGGCAAGGGCGCTTCGCCGCCTGGGACTACCAGCCCTTCACCGACGCCACCGGGCAATACATGCGCAACCACCTCAAGCTCGACGATCTGGAACGCCGGATGCGTTTCCCCGCCGTCGCCTGATTCGAAAAAGGAAAAACAAATGAAACACCTGCACCGAGCCCTTCTGCTCGCCTCTGCGCTGTCCGGTCTGGTTCCCGCGGTAGCCCATGCCGACCCGGCGGCCTGCGCCACTGTGCGCGTGGGACAGCCGCCCTGGGGCGACATCGCCGTGACCAACGCGCTGACCGATACCGTGCTCAACGCGATCGGGTATAATACGCAGCCGCAGACCTTGGCAGTGCCGGTGATCTATCAGGGGCTCAAGGACGGTCAGGTCGATCTGTTCCAGGGCAACTGGATGCCGGCGCAATCCGCGCTCCGCGCCAAGTATCAGGGCGGCTACGAGGTGCTGACCACGAACCTCACCGGCGCCAAATTCACCCTGGCGGTGCCGGATTATGTGGCCGCGACGGGCGTGCACAGCGTCGCGGACCTGGGCAAGTTCAGCGCCAGGTTCGGCGGCAAGATCTACGGCATCGAGCCCGGCGCGCCGGCGAACAAGAATATCAGCGCCCTCATCGGCGATTCCGCCTCTGGGCTGAACGGCTGGCGGCTGGTCGCGTCCAGCGAGGCGGGCATGCTCTCGCAGGTGCAGCGTGCCGAGGCCGCGCATCAGTGGATCGTGTTCCTGGCCTGGGAACCGCACCCGATGAACGTGCGCTTCCACATCACCTATCTGAACGGCGGCGACAAATATTTCGGCCCAGACTACGGCGCGGCGGCCGTTTACACGCTTGGCCGTTCGGGCCTCGCCACGCAATGCCCTAATCTGGCGCGTTTCATCTCCCAGGTGCGGTTTGACGTCGATACCGAGAACGCGCTGCTCGCCCCCGTGGCGGGCGGCAAGGCCGAGGTGGAGCCGGAAGCGCGCGCCTACTTGGCCAGCCATCCGGCGCTGCTGGCCAGCTGGCTTACGGGCGTGACCACACTGGACGGCAAGCCCGCCTTGCCCGCCGCTGAAGCGGCGCTGAAGGCCGATTGATCCGGACATGAACGCCGTGACGAATATCGCGGATTGGGTGAGCGGGCATAGGCTGCCCGTGGGCGGTTGGGCGGCGGCCGCCCTGGCGGCGCTGACCACCCAATACGCCGGGCCGATGAACGCGCTCTCCGGCGCGCTCTCCGCCTTGCTGGGTGGCACCGCAACCGCGCTGACGGCGCTGCCGCCGGTGCCGGTGATCATCGCCGTCACCGCCGCCGCCTGGTGGTTCAAGCGGTCCTGGACGCTCACCTTGTTCGTGCCGCTGGGGCTGCTGTTCATCCTCAACCAGGGCTACTGGCCCGCCATGCTGCAGACGGTGGCGCAGATCCTCTACGCCACCGTCGCCTGCATGGCGCTCGGGGTGCCGCTGGGCATACTGCTCGCCCACCATCAGCGGCTGCGCGGCGCCGTGCAGCCCGTGCTGGACCTGATGCAGACCTTGCCGACCTTCGTCTATCTGATACCGACGCTGGAACTGTTCGGCCTGGGCGATGTGCCGGGGTTGATTTCCACCATCATCTTCGTGCTGCCCACGTCGATCCGCCTGACCTGCCTTGGCATCCTCAACGTGCCGCAGGAGCTGCTGGAGGCGGGAGATGCTTTCGGCGCAGGAGTGTTCGCGCGGTTGCGCAAGGTGGAACTGCCGGCCGCGTTGCCTGCGGTGCAAGCCGGGCTGAGCCAAACGGTGATGCTGAGCCTGTCCATGGCGGTGATCGCGGCGCTGGTGGGCGCCGGGGGGCTCGGCGACCCGGTGGTGGAGGCGATGGAATCCGTGCAGGTGGGCGATGGCGTCACCTCGGGGCTTGCCATCGTCATCGTCGCCATCATCATCGACCGGCTGTTCCGGCCGAAGGCGGCCACATGACCAGTGCGATCGAATTCGAAAACGTGGACATCCTGCTGCCGGCAGGGCGCGGATGGCGGGCGCGGCGGGCCCAGGCCGCAGCGCTAGCGGCGCTGGATGAAGGGGTAGGACGCGAGGCGATCCGCGCCGCTCACGGGCTGACGCTTGGCGCGGCGGGTGTAAATCTCACCGTCAGCCAGGGCGAGATTTTCGTCATCATGGGGCTCTCTGGCTCGGGCAAGACGACCCTGCTGCGCGCGGTGAACGGGCTCAACGCCATCACGCGCGGCCGTCTCGCCGTGCGTCAGGGCGGCGTGCTCACGGATATTTCCGCGCCCAGGCGCGATGTGCTGCGCAAGCTGCGCCGTGGCGGCATCGCCATGGTGTTCCAGCATTTCGCGCTATTGCCCTGGCGCAGCGTGCGGGCCAATGCCGCTTTCGGGCTGGAGCTGCGGGGCGTGGGGCGGGCGGAGCGGCGGCGCATCGCCGATGAGTGGCTGGAAACCGTGGGGCTGCGCGACTGGGCGGAGCGGCCGGCGCGGGAACTCTCCGGCGGCATGCGCCAGCGCGTGGGCTTGGCCCGCGCCTTTGCCACCGATCCTGAGATCCTGCTGATGGACGAGCCATTCTCGGCGCTCGATCCGCTGATCCGCGCGAAGCTGCAGGAGGAGTTGCTCGGGCTGCAGAAGCGGCTCGGCAAGACCATCCTGTTCGTCACCCACGACCTCGACGAGGCGCTGAAGCTGGGCGACCGCATCGCCATCATGCGCGAGGGCCGGATCATCCAGACCGGCACGCCGGAGGACATTCTGCTGCGCCCGGCGGATGACTATGTGGCGGAATTCGTAAAGCACATGAACCCCCTCACCGCGCTGCGCGCCGGGGCGGCGATGACGCCGCTCAAGCCCGGCGAACAATGCCAGGTGGAGGGCTGCATGCTGGCGCTGGATGCAGCCGGAGGGCTGGCCGGGCTGTGGCGGGACGGGGTTGCGCTTACGCCGCGCTTTGCCAGGGAGGCAGCACCACTGCAAGCCGTGCTGGCGCTGCGGGAGGAAAACGGCGCCCCGGTTCTGGTCGGTTCACCCGGGCGTGTGGCGGGCTATTGTGGCGCGCGGGAACTGCTTGGCGCCATGGCCGGCAGAAGCACCCCCGCCCAGGCGCGATGTTGCGCGGCCTGAGCCGCCACTGAATTCCCTCTCCCCTACCCTCTTCCCCGCGTGCTGCCGCGCGGGCCGGGAACGTGTGTCCCTAAACCAAAGCAAAAAAGGAATAATTTGTGTCAAATCACCTCTTCCGTCGCGCATTGGCCACCCTTCTCATGAGTGGAGTGTCGCTGCATGCCGCGTGGGCAATGAACGGTGCCACGCCGATCATCATTGATGGCGGTCCGCTCGGCCAGTTCGACCTCTCCGGCGCGACGGACGGCTTTTTCTTCGCGCAGACCGGGACGGCGGATAAGGAAAATGCCGACAACAGCATCCTCGGCAGCGATGCGACTGGCGTGCGTCTCGGCGGCATGCAGTTTCACCTCAAAAAGAGCACGGGCATCGTTCAGTTCAACGTCATCGCCGGCGTGTTCGGCGGTGCGCCGGTCCTGGGCACTGCCCCACCGCGGGCGAACACCCACACCTTCCCGACCAGCCCGGTGAAGCTTGCCTATGTCACCCTGGCCTTGCCCGGCTCGCCGGTCACGATCTCGGCCGGCCAGGTGCCGTCGCTGGAAGGGTATGAGGACGCGGTTGATTTCAACAACGCCAATATCTTCGCTTCCACGGCCTGGTATGTGGAGAACGGTGCAAGCCGCGGCATATCCGCCACCTACACAAAGGGGCCGGCCGCGCTCACCGTGACCTATGGCGATGGCTGGGAGACCGGCGTGTTCAACGTCATCCAGACCATTGGGAGTTATAATTTCGACGCCAATAACAGCCTGAGCCTCTTTTATACAGGCAATCTCAGCCGCACCGGCAACTATACTACCACCTATGGCGGCTACAAGCTCGCCAGCTATGGCACCAACTACGTCAACTCGCAGCTTTTCGGGGGGTTCTATTCCTGGACTTGCGGCAATCTGAACCTCGTGCCGGAAGCGCAATACGTCTACGCCAAACCAGATCAGGACGTCGGGATCAAGAAATACACGGCCAATTTTACCGCCGTGGTGGTGGGCGATTACAATTTCGGAGCTTCACCCTATTCGCTCGGCGGGTTGGCGGAGTATTTCAATTCCGTGGGCACCACGCGGAACAGCCAGAACTACTGGTTTATTGCCCCTGGCGCGGCGGGCGTGGGCGTGGAACTGACGCCCACCTGGCAACATGGCGATATCTTCGCCCGTGCGTCCGCGGGTTATCTGTATCTGACCGATCAGGGCTCACCTGCCGCCGGTTACGGCAATGCCGGCAAAACCCGCGACATGGTGCAGGTGGCTCTGGAAGGGGGAGTGCTGTTCTGAACATCGGTGCGATATAGGCATGTCGTATGCCGCCACTCACGTTGGCCGGCGCCCTTTGGCGTACTAGCCTACAATCTAAAGAGGATGATCCAGATCCCCGGCGTCAGGCCGCTGATCCAGGCGATCCGAGCCTGATCGACACGCGCCTCAACACACAGTCAACCCTCGCCAGAAAACCGTTTTTGCACAGCCTCGGTCGATTCAGGACGGGCCGCTTTTTAGCCTCATTCGCTAGAATGTGGCTGAGCCGTTCCCGTGGGGGCGCAACTCGCGAGCAGGCCAACGCTATTTCGGCGATGATGCGGGCGATGCGGCCATTGCCATCCTCCAACGGGTGGATGGTGACAAACCACAGATGCGCCAGAGCGGCGCCGAGGACCGGATCAATGCTTCGCAGGCTATTGAACCACGCCAGGAACGCGTCCATCTCGGTCGGCATTTAGGCGGCTGGCAGCACTTGGTAGTGGACGCGCTCACGCCCTATCGGCCCGAAGACGAGCTGCATGGGGTCGATTGTCTCGATTGCGCTGTCGCGCCCTCAAATTGTACCCTGGGGCATGGATAGCCCATTGCCAGACACCACCACCTTGCCACCGAACGTCGTTGCCGACCCAGGCGAGGTGCTGCACCGCCTGTTCGGGCTCTCCGCCTTTCGTGGGCAGCAGGAAGCGGTGGTCTCGCATGTCATCGCCGGTGGCGATGCGATCGTGCTGATGCCGACCGGGGGCGGCAAATCCCTCTGTTACCAGTTGCCGGCGTTGTGCCGACGCGGGGTCGGCATCATCGTCTCGCCGCTGATCGCGCTGATGCGCGACCAGGTGGCGGCGCTGCGCCAACTCGGCGTAGCGGCGGCGGCGATGAACTCCAGCCTCTCGGGGGCTGAGCGGGCCCAGGTGCGCGCCGATCTGCGCGCGGGGCGGCTGAAATTGCTCTACGCCGCGCCGGAACGGCTGCTGATGCCGGATTTCCTGGACATGCTGGACGGGGTGGAGATCGCGCTCTTCGCCATCGATGAGGCGCATTGCGTCAGCCAATGGGGGCATGATTTCCGCCCGGAATATCTGGAGCTCGCCAGGCTGGCGGCGCGGTTTCCCGGTGTGCCGCGCATCGCCCTCACCGCCACGGCAGACGCGCAGACGCGCGAGGACATCGCCCGCCGCCTGGAGTTGGGGGAGGCAAGGCTGTTCCTCTCCAGCTTCGACCGCCCCAACATCCGCTACGCCGTGCTGCGCAAGGAGGCGCCGCTACGCCAGCTGCTCACCTTTCTGCGGGCGCATGACGGCGAGAGCGGCATCGTCTATTGCCTCAGCCGCAACACGGTGGAGCAGACGGCGGCGGCGCTCAACGAGCATGGCATCAAGGCGCTGCCCTACCACGCCAGGCTGCCGCCCGAGGTACGATCCGCCAACCAGGATGAATTCCTGACCACCGAAGAAGGGCTGGTGCTGGTCGCCACCGTCGCCTTCGGCATGGGGATCGACAAGCCCGACGTCCGCTTCGTCGCGCATCTGGACCTGCCTGCCAGCCTGGAAGCGTTCTACCAAGAGACGGGCCGCGCCGGGCGCGACGGCCTGCCAGCCGAGACGCTGCTGCTCTATGGCATGCAGGATCTGGTGATGCGCCGGGGCATGATCGAGCAGAGCGGCGCGCCGCCGCAGGTCAAGCAGATCGAACGCGGCAAGCTCGATGCTCTGCTCGGGGTGTGCGAGACCGTCACCTGCCGGCGTCAGGCCATCCTCGCGCATTTTGGCGAAACCCTGGCCGCCCCTTGCGGCAATTGCGATAATTGCCTGACCCCGGCCGAAACCTGGGACGGCACCGTCGCGGCGCAAAAGGCACTCTCGGCGGTGTGGCGGACCCGACAGCGCTTCGGCGTCGGGCATCTGAGCGATCTGCTGCTCGGGGTGAAAACCGAGAAGATCGAGCGCTTCGAGCATGACCAGCTGCCGACCTTCGGCGTCGGCACGGAGCTGGACCGCAAAGGCTGGGGGTCGGTGTTCCGGCAGCTCATCGTACGCGGGGCGCTGGAGGTGGACCATGAGAATTTTGGCGCCCTGTGCCTGACGGCAGCGGGTGAGACGATCCTGCGGGGCAAGGAGACGGTGAGGCTGCGCCAGGAGACCGCCAGCGGCAGCGCGCGCACGATCCTGAAAAAGAAGGCCGGGCGGCTGGAGGTGGCGGCGCAGGACCAAACGCTGTTCGAGGCGCTGCGCGCCGAGCGGACCCGGCTTGCCAAGGAGCAGAACGTGCCGGCCTATGTCATCTTCCACGACACCACCCTGGCGGCCATTGCCGCCGCGCGGCCGGGGAGCGAGGCGGCAATGGCCCAGATCCCCGGCATGGGGGCCTCCAAAATTGAGCGTTACGGCGCGCTGATCCTGAGCATCATTGCCACCGGACAATAGGAATAGGCGCAAAAGCGGGCTGAGTGCTGTGAAACACGGGGAAGCACATCCCCGCTTGCTTCTCCCCTGGCGAAAGCTGGGCTTGAAGCAAGGCTTTCGCTGACGGCGATTGGCCGTGTGACCTACCAAAGGCCCTCAGGCTAACACCAGAATCCCTTATTATGGAAAATGCTGCCTGGCGCTTGGCGCTCCCATGTAGCGCTGACCTCAAGCTCCAGCACAACCGCTTTGCCACCCCGGCCACGAAAACCGGGGCGGCTTAGAGTTAGAGTTGGGGCTCAGGCGAAGTAGGAATCGTCTAGCAGCATGTCCTCGAAGAAGGCACCGTAGCCATCGGTCGGGTGACGGATATGGATCTCCAGCACCCACAGCAGGGCCGAGGGCTTGAAATCCACCTCGGCCATGGGGCCGGGATAGATGGCCTCATGCGGGAAGTCCGCGAGGCGATGGCCGGAGAGGTCCATGTTCAACTCCCAGCCCATGGCCTTGGCTTCCTCGATGGCGAAGTCGTAAAGCTCGCGCCCGCTCATCCCGGTGCTTTCCCATTTCCTGCGCACGATGTGGAAGAGTTTCTTGGCGTCCTCGGCGCATTTGGCCATCTCGGGCGCCTCGCCAACGATGAAGGTGTCGCCGCCATCGCCCTCGAACTCGCCCCAGACCGGGCCAATGTCGATGAAGAAAAGGTCGTTTTCCTTCAGCACCACGCTGGGCTCCGACGCCGCACCGAATGTCTTGAGCGTGTTGCTGCCGAAGCGCACATACACGTCGTGCCAGCCACGCACCATGTCATCGGCGGCGAGGATGTCCTTGGCCATCTGCACGGCATCCTCCTCCACCATGCCGGGCTTGCAAGCGGCGGCAATGGCGTGGATGGCCTTGCGGGTCTTGCCCCGCATCTCCAGCATCTTCTCCTTCACGAAGGCGGGGCCAACAGCTTCCAGTTTGGCCTGTTTGTCGAGAACGTCACTCATGTCGTGATCTCCTGTGGGGTTTTGCGGGGGATGGGATGGGTACGCAGGCGCAGCCCGGTCTGGCCCTCGTGCAAAATGATCTGACAGGCGAGGCGGTGCGGGCCGGTCGCGCCGCGGGCCAGATAGGCAAGCAGCCGGGTCTCGTTGGGGCTTGGTTCTGGCAAAGCCGTCGCGCCGGGCTCGACGATGACCCGGCAGGCGCCGCAGATGCCCTTGCCTTTACAAACCGTCTGAAGCGTCAGCCCTGCGCGCTGGCAGGCGGCCAGCACGCTCTCGCCATGCGTGGCGGAGACCGCCACGCCGTCAAGCAGGAAGTCAGGCATCCTGGGCCAGCTCCGGGAAACCGCGGCTGGCGACGACCAGGCGGTAATTCTGGATGGCGATCCAGATGCCGCCGCCGATGAGATAGACCAGGAAGGCGTAGGGGAAATACTTCACCGGCGCGGCCGGCACCGGATACACGCTGCCAATGCTGGGGATGAGCAGCAGCAGGAGCGAGGCCACGGCGATAGCCATGTGCAGCGGCTTGAGCTGGCCCAGCGTGCGCACGTAAAGCGGGGCGGCAATGGTAACCAGCGTGTAGGCGACGATGAAGCCGAAAGCGGCGAGCGTACCGGCGTCGTTGAACATGTCGCCCACCGCCATGCCACTGAGCGCGAAAAAGGTCGGTAGGCTGAAGGAGAGCGCACCCATGATGAGCACCGCAACATGCGGAGTCTCGTTCACGTGATGGGAGTCGGCGGTGAAGCGGTGGAACAGCCCCTGCTGGCCCATGATGTAGATGATCCGCGCCCCCGCATTGAGGCAGGAGAGGTTGAGCGCGAAGAAGCTGACCATGGCGCAGGCCGAGAGCGGGGCGGCCAGCCAGGGCATGTGCACAAGGCCCGCGATGGTGTTGAGCGGAGCGGAAAGCTGGTCGAGCGTGGTGGACAGACCGTGCGTGGCCAGCACCTCCACATAGGTGACGAACACGAAGAACAGCCCGGCCGCGCCCAGGCTGAGCAGCACGGCGCGCGGCACGGCGTGCAGCGGGTTGCGGGCCTCGTCGCCGAAGGCGGTGCAGGATTCGAAACCGACCAACGAGAAGATGGCCACCACCACGCCCAGGCCGAGATTGCCGAGGTTGAAGGCGTGGGGGTTGAACTGCGTGGCATCGAAGGCGAAGCCATGGAAGCCCAGCGCCACCAGGCAGAGCAGCGCGATGAGCACCACGGAGACGCCTTCGAGGATGAGCATCACCTGGGCGGAGAGGGCTACGTTCTTCCAGGCGCAATAGCCGGAGATGCCGACGCAGAGCGCGAATAGCAACACCGGCGGGATAGCCGGGCCGCCCGCCATGGCGATGAGCGTTTGCGCAAAGGTAGCGAAGCCGGTGGCGCCCGCCACCGAGATGCCGAGATAGGCCCAGATGAGCGCCCAGCCCCCTAAGCCGCCGGTGACATTGCCCAGGCCCTTGCAGATATACTGGTACATGGAACCCGAGCCGGCGAAGCGCGAGGCGAACTGGTTGAGGTTGAGCGCCACGAAGAATAGCATCACGGTGCCCAGTGCGTAGGAAAGCCAGCTCCAGGCGCCGGTGGTACCGAACATCAGCGGCACGATCAGCGCCGCTGTCATGGTGGGGGAGATCAGTGCAATACCCTGAGCCAGCAATTCCAGCGGACCGAGGGCGTCTTTCTTCAAGGCCTTCACAGGCAGAATCAGCGGGGCGGTCATCGGCGCGTTCCTTGTCTTGCTTGCCGTTGGTTGCGGCAGGTTGCGGGACGGCCGTGCGAACAGGCGAAAACACTCTTGATTGTTGACGAAACCCTAACGCCGGAACAGGGTTAGCCAGAACCTCCAGTTTTGTAATTCGTACTGGTCCAGATACGTTGGTCCAGACGCAGGGGAGCGGAGATGCTGCGGCCTTGGGATTTGCGGATCGTGCTCGACAAGGCGGCGGTGCGGCCGGCCTATATGCAGATCGTTCATGCACTCATCGACGCCATAAAGAGTGGGCGGCTGGAGCCGGGCCAGGCCCTTCCCGGCACGCGTGAACTGGCCGGGCGCGTCGGGGTGAACCGCAAGACCATCCAGCAGGCCTATGACGAGCTGGCGGCCGAAGGCTGGCTCACCGCCGAGTTGAAGCGGGGCACGTTTGTCTCGACGGCCCTCCCCCAGGGCGGGGCGCCCGCGCCCGCATGCGGCGGCCGGGCGGCGGCCGGCTTTGCCGTGTCCCGCCCCGCCCCGGCTTTGGGCTGGACGCCGCATCCGCCCGGCACTCTGGTGTTCGATGACGGCGCCCCGGACACGCGGCTGATGCCCGCTGCCCTGGTGGCCCGCACTTGGCGCCAGGCGCTGCTGGAAGCGGCGCGTCGCAACCAGCTGGGTTATGGCGACCCGCGCGGCCTGCCGCTGCTGCGCCGGGCGGTGGCAGACATGCTCAATGCCGATCGCGGACTGAACGTGACCGAGGAGAATATCTGCCTCACGCGCGGCAGCCAGATGGGCATCTGGCTCGCTGCCCGCCTGCTTACCGTGCCTGACGAGGCCGTGGCCTTCGAGCGTCTGAGCTATCCACCGGCACGCGAGGCCTTCGCCGCCAATGGCGCCGAGATTGTCAGCGTGGCGCTGGACGAGCAGGGGCTGATCCCCGAGGCGCTGGAGGAGCTCTGCCGCGCGCGGCGCATCCGGGCCGTGTATGTCACACCGCACCACCAATTCCCCACCACCGTCACGCTCCCCCCCGAGCGGCGCATCCGCCTGCTCTCGCTGGCCGAGCAGTATGGCTTCGTCATCGTCGAGGACGATTACGACCACGAATTCCACTTCTCGCACCGCCCCGTGCTGCCGCTGGCCAGCGCCCAGGACTGGCGACAACTGCTGTATATTGGCTCGCTCTCCAAGCTGCTCTCGCCATCTCTGCGCATCGGCTATCTCGTGGGGGCGGCGGAAGTCATCGCTCGAGCAGGGGCGGAGGTGATGATGCTCGACCGCCAGGGCGACCCGGTGACCGAGGCGGCCGCCGCCGCGCTGATGACCGAGGGCGTGCTGAAGAGCCATGCGCGCAAGGTGCTGCGCATCTATGAGGCGCGGCGCGACGGCCTCGCCGCGGCGCTGACCACCCGGCTAGGCGAGAGCGTTACGCTGGCAGTGCCGCAGGGCGGTTTGGCGCTGTGGGCAAATTTCGCACCACGCCTCGACCTCGCCAGCCCAGCCCTGGCCGCCCAGGGCGTGGCGTTGACACCGGGCCAAGCCTTCGCGCGCAACGGCATGGCCGCGCATGGCGCGCGTATGGGCTATGGCAGCATGGATGAGGCAGAGTTGTGCCTTGCGGTGGAGCGTCTGGCGCGGGCGTTTGGGATTTGACGCTCCGGTGCTCGCCAGAAATCATCCGTGGCTTGTGCCTCCACATTTGGCAGAGCGCCACGCTCCCCGCGGTCGGGGCACCAACCGTGAATTCGTACTCGCCCTCGGTACAACGCACCACCTCGGCCACCGGTTCACTCAAGCCCAACAGCAGATGACGCGGCCGGCCGATGCCACAATGGCCATTATGGAAACGGCCAATGGCAGCAGCACGTAAAATCGTGCCCAGTGGTGAAACCACCAACTGAACCTATAAGCCATTGATTTAATAGAGCAGCAAAATTCTCAAAGGGAGCTTATTGGACGCGATTTCCCAAATAGGCAAAAGAGCGGACCATGCGCGTCAATATTTGGCTCAAACGCCTGCTCCCCCCGGCAGTCATCATCCCGCTTTTGGCGATTTTCTGGAACTGGGATTGGTTCATCCCCCTCATCGACGCCGAGGCCTCCGCCTCCCTCGGCCATAAGGTTACAATCCAGCATCTCCACGTCGCTCTCGGCCGCACGGCCACGATCGCCGCCACCAGCATCACCATCGCCAATCCCAGCGTTTTTCCTACGGACGAAGCACAGCTCGCCGGCATCGACCGTATGCTCGTGAATGTGGATGTGATGGAGTTCTATCGAACACCGCACCCTCTCGCTCACCAGTGTCGAGGTCGACCACCCCGTCGTAAATATCCGCCAACTTCCTGACGGTACAAGCAATTACCCTGCGTCGCCCACATCCGGCAGCTCCACCCACAGACCGCCAAAATTCGGCGATATTATCATCAATAATGGCATCGCTAGCATCGTCATGCCAAGGCTGAACACCGATTTTACCCTCGCCATCCAGACACGCCCCGCCCCGCCTGGCGACAAGCTTTTCACGGGTGGCGAGATCCTGGTGGACGCGGAAGGCACTTATGATAACGCCCCGATCACCGGCCAGTTCATCGGCGGCGACCTACTGTCATTGCGCGCCTCCTCCGCCCCTTACCCGGTCTACCTGAGGCTCCAGAACGGAGTCACGCAGATCAGCCTGACCGGCACAATCGACGACCCCGAAGCTCTCACCGGCATGAATCTGCGCCTCTCCGTCTCCGGCCAGAACATGGCTGATCTGTACCAGCTCACAGGGATGCCAATCCCCGCAACCCCACCCTTCAGCCTCACCGGAGATTTGAATTACGCGCAAGACACCTTCCGGTTCGAGAATTTTACCGGCCAGGTCGGCGCATCGGATCTTGAGGGCGCGATCACCGAAGCTCGCGGCCCGCAGCGCCTCATAATTACGGCGGACCTCACCTCGAACCGCGTCAACCTGAGCGACCTTGCCGGTTTCCTCGGCGGTACGCCCGGAGAGACCACTACGCCAGGTCAGACCGCCGCCGCCCGCAAGAAAATTGAGGAGGCCAACGCCAGCCCAAACCTCCTGCCTGACACAAAATTCAATCTGTCGGAAATCAACGCCGCCGATGTGGACCTGCGTTATCACGCCGCGCACATCGTCAATCGCAATACCCCGTTCGATAACCTGACCCTCCACCTCACCATCGATAATGGCCACATCACGGCTGACCCGCTGAATTTCGCGGTCGGCACCGGCGCCATTGCGAGCAATTTCGACCTGACCCCGGTTGACGGCGTGCTGCACACCAGGGCGAACATCGTTTTCAAAGATCTCCCGCTCTCGCGGTTGATGGCGACCACACATACAGCCGCGGGCGACGGCACGATCCGAGGTTCCGCCTCTCTAACCGGCACCGGCAATTCCGTCGCCCAAATCCTCGGCGGCGGAAACGGCCACGCCGCCCTGTTCATGCAGCACGGCGTCTATGCAAGCACTCATATGCTCGACATTGGCGACCTGCACGTAAACGACGCCATCCGCTCGGCGCTAGGCGTGCCGGTTAAAACCAATATTCAGTGCATGGTGTCGGATTTCGCGCTCACTGATGGCCTGGTCCAAACCAAAACTTTTCTGCTGGCGACCCCGAAGGCCAACATCCTGGGCACCGGCACGATCAACCTTGCGACGGAAAAGATAAACCTCGCTCTGCGGACCGAGGCGACGCATTTCTCCGTCGGGTCGCTCTCAACGCCTATTAATGTCGGCGGTACGCTGAAAACCCCCAGCATCCGCCCCGCTGCGCTCCCCCTCGCCGAGAGCCTAGGACAGGAAGTACAGCTTGGCATGATGTTCCCGCCCCTCGCCATCCTCCCAACCATCCGCCTTGGCCTTGGCGACAAGAACGCCTGCGCTGATACCATCACCGCGCTGGAAGAAAACGATCCGCATAACCCAAAATAGAGTGATCGGGTTTACGCGCCGGCAAGGGGAACTGGGGAGCGCGCCAATGGGCACCTTGCCGTAGGCCGTGCCAAAGCATGCGCCATGCTCAAAGCTCACCTTGATGCAGGCATGAAGAAAAATCGGTTCACCGGGGAGCAAATCATCGCGATGATGCCGGCGCAATTCGATACAGAGGGAAAGACACGATGAGCATCTCCATGCGGAGCTGGCAATGGCAGCAACAGGGCGAGCCGGACGGATTGCGCCTCGTCAGCGGCACCGTGCCGTCGCCGGGCCCAGGCGAGGTGGTCGTCGAGAATCAGGCGATCGCGCTCAATCCGGTCGACTGGAAGCTGATCGCGGCCAGTCACCGTGACTGGCAGCCAGGCCATATTCCGGGCGTTGACGGCGCCGGCCGGATCATCGCCGTAGGCGACGGCGTTCCGCTCGAAATCGGCACGCGCGTGGCCTACCACCAGTTCATCGGCAAGCCGGGCAGCTTCGCCACGCATATACGGTTGAGCGCTGACGCCTTGCTGCGGATTCCAGATGGCCTCGACGAAATCGTTGCCGCCGCGCTGCCGTGCCCGGGCATCACCGCGTGGCAGGCGCTGAACAAGGTGCCGGAGAAGCCGGGCCGCGACGTCCTCGTGATCGGCGCCGGCGGCGCGGTTGCGCAATACCTGGTGCAGCTGGCGGTATCCTGCCACTATCGGGTCTGGGCGACCGCTGCGCCCCGCCATCATTCGCATCTGCTCGACCTCGGCGTGGCCGGGGTGTTCGACTATCGCGACGAGAGCTGGCGCGCCGGGCTGCAGGCCGCGATCGGGGCGCGCAAGCTATACGCCGCCTTCGATACGGTGAGCGGTGCGCATGCCGCAAGCCTTGCCCCGATGCTCGGCTATGGCGGGCATCTCGTCTGCATCCAAGATCGCGTCGAGCAGCATCCGCTGCCGCCGTTCAGCACCGCTCTGTCGCTGCACGAGCTGGCACTGGGCAGCATTCATGAATACGGCGTACGGGCGGACTGGGTGGACTATCGCACGGCCGGCGAGAGCATGCTTCAGCAACTAGCCATGCGCACGCTGTCAGCGCCGGAGATCGTCACGCACCCGTTCGAGGCGTTGCCCGCGAGCCTCGCGGCATTGAAGGCCGGCCAGCCGGGCAAGCGGATTATTCTGGTCTGATGCGAGCATCTGCGCGGCAAGGCGCCGCGCAGATGGTTCGGTCAAACAGCGGCCAGACGGGCGCAGTAGGCCGTGGCCGCATGGTTGAGGGCGGCATCGTCCAGCGTGCGAACGCCATGCACCGAGAAAATGGGCAAATAGGACATCCCTGTAAGATTGGCGGTTGCCTGCAAGGGGCGCAGCAATTCGCTCATCGTATACTGGTTGAAGCCGCCGGCCTGATAGGCTTCAACCGGGCCGCCGGTGGTGGTGGCAACCATCAGCTTCTTGCTCCGCAGCTTGTCGCCGCCGGGGCCATAGGCAAAGCCGTAACTCAGCACCGCGTCCTGCCACTCCTTCAGGATCGCCGGGGTGCTGTACCAATAGCACGGGAACTGCAGCACGATCACGTCATGCTCGAGCAGCAGGCGCTGTTCATACGCCACGTCGATACGGAAGTCCGGATACCGCGTCATCAGGTCATGCGCCGTCACATTGGGCAGTGCGGCGGCGGCGTCAAACAACGCGCGATTGACGCGCGAGGAGGCCGGGTCGCGATGGGCGTAGATCAGCAGGATGCGGCTCTGGGACATGAAGAGTTCCGGGACGGTGGTTGCGGGATAGGCCGTAGAATGGCGCTTGGATATAGGCTTGGCGCGTTCCTCCGGAAGGGGAACGCGCCAGGGTGCGGCTAGCCGATGGTGGGGATGAGACCGCCTTCGACTCGCAAAGCCGCGCCATTGGTGGCGGCAGACAGAGGGCTGGCCACGTAGGCCACCAGGCTGGCGATCTCTTCAGGCTCGATCATCCGTTGGATCAGCGACGCCGGGCGGTCCTTGGCGAAGAACTCCGCCTCGACCTCCTCGGCCGGCGCGTCAGGATTGCTGGCGACGCTCCGCAGGAAGCCGACAATGCCTTCCGAGCGGGTCGGCCCCGGCAGCACCGAATTCACCGTGACGTTGGTGCCCTTGGTCAACTGAGCCAAGCCCCGCGCGATCGAAATTTGGGCGGTCTTGGTCATGGCGTAGTGGATCATGTCGGGGGCCGGCACCAGACCGGTCTCGCTGGAGATGAAAATCACCCGCCCCCAATTCCGCTCCAGCATGCCGGGGAAATAGGCGCGCGCCAGGCGGACGCCGCTCAGCACGTTGACGTCGAAATAGAACATCCAGTCGGCATCGCTGATCTCGGCAAAGGGCTTGCTCTCGTAGATGCCGAGGTTGTTCACCAGGATGTCCACCTGCGGAACGGCTTGCACCAGCGCCGCCGCGCCCTCGGGCGTGGTCACATCGGTCAGCATGCCGGTGACGAGCTTCCCGCCTGAGGCGCGGATGCTTTCGACAGCCTGGTCAAGCTTGGCCTGATCGCGTCCGGTGACGATCACGCGAGCGCCTTCCACGGCCAAAGCGCGTGCGATTTCCAGGCCGATGCCGGCGGTCGAGCCGGTGACCAGCGCGGTTTTGTTTTGCAGTTTCAGGTCCATGATCAAGCTCCATTGCGTGTCGGCGCGAAGCTAGGACTTGCGGCTTGCGGCGGCTATTTCATATTCTGTGCAAACACTTGTGAATGAAGGTCATCAATGTCGCGCATTCTCATGGAGCGCTCGGGGGAGATGGAGATCTTCGCCAGGGTGGTGCAGGAAGGCGGGTTTTCAGCCGCTGGGCGCAGTCTGGACCTGACACCGTCAGCGGTCAGCAAGGCGATCGCCCGGCTGGAGGAGCGCCTCGGCGCGCGTCTCTTGAGGCGCACCACCCGCGCCTTGTCGCTCTCCGAGGAGGGCGAAGCTTACTATCAGGCCGCCCTGAACATCCTGCAGGCCATGAGCGACGCCGAGCACGCCGCTGCCGCGGGCGCCGTGCGGGGCCGTTTGCGCGTCAGCGCGTCTCTGCCCTTCGGCGCCATGTTCGTCGCCCCGGCTGTGCCAGGATTTCTCGCGCGCCATCCTGATGTGATTGTCGATTTCAGCGCCACTGACGACATCGTCGACCTCCTGGCGGAGCGGACCGATGTGGCGATCCGTGTCGGCGACCTGACCGACAGCGGCCTGATCGCCCGCAAGCTCGGGCAAAGCCGCCGCGTTGTTTGCGCCTCAGCAGCCTATCTCGAGCAGCACGGCGCCCCCAAAACGCCCGGCGACCTCCAGGGCCATAACTGCCTGAGGTTCAACTTCCGACGTTCGCGCACCGGCTGGCCCTTTCGCCAGGATGGCCGCGTGCTCGAGCAGCCCGTCTCGGGCAATCTTCTGGTCAATAATGGTGAAACCATGCGGCAAATGGCGTTGGCCGGTGTTGGCGTCGCCCGGCTTGGCCTGTTTCACGTCGCTGCTGATATAGAGACCGGTGCGCTCACGCCGCTCCTGGAAGCGTATAATCCGGACGACCTCGAAATCATCAACGCCGTCTATGTGGGCGGCGGCCACGTGCCCTATCGCGTCCGGGCCTTCATCGACCACCTGGTCGACACGCTCGCGTCAGAGCCTCTGCTGACAGGGCGCTGACGGGGGAGGAGCACTCACGCCGCGGCTTTTAGCGCGCGCAGCAATTCCTGGCGGGCGAACGCCACGCGCCGGTGGCGTAGCGCGCTTTTCGCCCAGACGAGATAGAAGCTGTTCCGGGGTGTCGTCACCGGAGGGTCGATCATCGCCAGCCTGCCGGCCGCCAGATCTTCGATGCAGAGATAGTTCGGAAGCACGGTCCAGCCTGCGCCGACCCGAACCAGCGCGCGAAGAATCCGCAGGTCCGGCGCGGTGACGGCGGGCAGATTGGCCGGTAGCGGCAGGCGGTTGGCAGCCAGCCAGCTTCGCATCAACGGACGGTCGAGGTCGTAGGTAAGGTGTGGTACCCCCGCCAACGCCGAGGCCAAGCCGGGCGCCTGCGCGATCTGCCGGGCCAGATGTGGAGCTGCAACGGCCAGTAGCTGCTCAAAGCCGATCTCGGCATAGGCCAGGCTGGCATCCTCGGGCTGTGAGGCGGTCAATGCAAGGTCGGTGCGGTCCTCCAGCAGCATGGCGTACAGCGCGTCGCGCCCGCCCGGGTGAAGGCGCAGGTCGAGCCCGGCCTCGAGCAGCGGGGCAAGGCGTGGCGCAACCCATTCGGCCATGAGATCGGCCGGGCCGGCTATGTGCACGGTGCCGGACAATTGTGCCGAGCGCGCACGCACGGAAGCCAGCGCGGCCTCTGCGGTGTCGAGCGTGCTGCCAAGGCTGGCGGCGAGATCATCCGCGATCGCGGTTGGCCGCACCCCGCGCGCATGACGCTCAAATAGCGGCCGGCCGAGCTGGGCTTCGAGCGAGGCGACATGCTGCGACACCGCCGGCTGCGTCATGCCGAGCACACGGGCCGCCTCGCTGATCGAACCGCGACGGCAGACTTCAATAAAGGTACGCAGGTGCAGCAGCGACATCCGCGTTCCATAAATTAAATTATGAGTGACCGGCAAGCTCCTTTGATGCGCTTATGAAGAACGCACCTTATCTCCGCCACAGACGCATTCATGGAGATGGACATGCCGAGACCTCCCCGCATCCTGATTATCGCGACCTCCGCCGCCACGATGGACGGCGGCAGCACCGGCCTCTGGCTCGAGGAGCTGACGACCCCCTATTATGCCTTCCGCGACGCCGGAGCCGATGTGACGCTGGCCTCGATCGCCGGCGGCGCCATCCCCATAGATCCGCGCAGCGTGAAGCCCGTGGGGGAAAACGACGCCTCGGTGGAACGCTATCTGGCCGATGAAGCGCTCACGCGGGCGGTCGGCGCCACACTGTGCTTCGAGACGCTCGGCACGGGAGATTTCGACGCGCTGTTCCTGCCCGGCGGACATGGCACGATGTTCGACTATCCGAAGAGCGAGGCGCTTGCCCGGCTGGTTGCCGCGATGAGCGAGGCCGGCAAGGTTGTCGCCGCCGTGTGCCACGGTCCGGCGGGGCTCGTCGCCGCACGCAAGCCCGACGGCACGCCCTTCGTCGCGGGTCGCAAGGTCGCGGCCTTCAGCGACAGCGAGGAATGCGCGGTCGGGCTTGAACATGCCGTGCCATTCCTGCTCGAAACCCGGCTCCGGGAACTCGGTGCCACGTATGCTGTCGGGCCTGATTTCGCCCCTTTCGCGGTGCGTGACGGCAATCTGGTCACCGGACAGAACCCAGCCTCGGCGGAAAGGACCGCCGCGCTGGTGATGGAGGCGCTGCACGAAGCGGAGTTGGCCGCATGATGCGCTATCTGCACACCATGGTCCGGGTGGCGGACCTCGACCGCGCGCTGGCCTTCTGGCGCGACGCACTGGGTCTGGAGGAGATCAGCCGGATGGAGAATCACGCGGGGCGCTTCACCCTGGTCTTTCTGGCAGCACCGGGTGATGCCGAACGGGCCCGCGCCGAGAAAGCGCCGCTGCTTGAGCTGACCTATAACTGGGACCCGGAAGAGTATACCGGCGGCCGGAATTTCGGCCATCTCGCTTACCGGGTGCCCGATATCTACGCGATGTGCGAGCGGCTGGCCGCTGCCGGCGTGACCATCAACCGCCCGCCGCGCGACGGCCATATGGCCTTCGTCCGCTCGCCCGACGGCATCTCGATCGAACTGCTGCAGGAAGGCGAGCGGCTGCCGCCCGCCGAGCCCTGGGCCTCAATGCCGAACACTGGCAGCTGGTAAGAAGAGAACCGGCTTACCCTCTACTTCCCCCCTCATTCCCTCATGGCCATCGGGGGCGATGAGGGGCGAACCACCACGGCCACCGTGTTGTTCCAACATGGCGTTGCAAATATCAACACGGTTGCGGATGCCGCGCAGGCGCTAGAACCGCTGGTTCATCCGTTTCCTCATTCGGGACAAGTGGCCAAGGATATTTTCGCGGTTGATGTGATCGGCCTCGGGTTTCTGGGCATCCCCGTGCTGGCCGGGTCGGCCGCGTACGCTCTATCCGAAGCCATGAACTGGAAGGAAGGCTTCGCGCACAAGTTTGGCGACGCTCGCGGCTTTTACGGTGTGATCATCATCTCGACTCTCGTCGGTTTTGAGATGAGCGAAACAAAGATGGTGCCAGCACCCTCAACGGCCATGCTGAAGCCCTCGTTATTTGCCCAGAGAAGCAGGATCGCAAGCAGCCGTCCAGAGGGCACCGCAGTGCCCCCAAATCGCCCATCCTCGACCTATGGGATGGAATGATAATGCTCTTTCGTGCCTCGGGCGCCTCAGAGCCTGCTCGATTGAAATGACTGGATCAGCCGGCGGAAGGGTGCGGACACTGACAGCCCTTGCGGAAGGGCAAAGCCAATCTGAGAGGTGGCTAATAAAGTCCTATGGCTCTACTCAGAACGTCGTCACGGCTCTGACGCCAGCGACGAATTCGTTGCGTAGATTATGTGTCGGATCGCCGGGGGCGGATACGCCGGCGCCCGGATTAACGATGTACTGGACGTCGGGCTGCACCGCCAGCCATGGTACGACTTGCGCCTGGTACGTGACTTCTATCAGCTCTTCGGTCCCCCGCGCAGTCACGCCTGCATCCCGGTCCAGGCCAGCGGCGCGGCTGCTCACCTTGCCCAACCCAAAATCGATGCCCGCCTGGTCGTTGTCCCGCCCCGGCAGCGGAGACGCCAGAGTCACACCGCCATTGAAGAAGAAATCGATTAAGTTCTGGGTATCCGGCGCTCCCATGATTCTGCCGAAAACGTTCAGGTTTCTGGAACTGTCGGCCGTCGATTGCCAGACTGTCTGGTCCACCACGCCGTAAATGCCGTAATTGCCATGATGCATGATCGGATTGCCGTTGCTATTCGGAGCGGCGAGGGAGTGTCCGTCCGTGCCGAATCTCTGATCGGGGAAGCTTCCCGAATCGTACCAGAAGCCAAGCTTGTAGATACCCGGCAGACCTGACGACTGACCGGCGCTCTGCACCATCTCTCCAACCGCGGGCTCGTTCACTGAATATTGGTATTCGGCGATGTACAGCGCGCCGGTGTTCAGGTTGAACTTGGCACCATCATAGTCGAGCATCTGCGCATCCTCGCTGAACGACCCGCCGCCGGGGTTGTCATCGAACACCCCAGCCAGAAGCGCCTGATTATCCGCCGGTTTGAACTGCAGCCGTACGCCCAGGGACGAGAGCGGATAGGCCGGCCCCCCGCCATAGAGATCGTAGGTCGGGACCAGCGGCCAGCCGGCCATCGTGTTGACGAACAGGCCGGAATATTTGCTGCTGATAAATTCGTTGTCGATGCTCTGCTGGCCGATCTTGATGTCTGCGCGGCTGTGGTCGAAGGCCTGATCGTACCACATTTCCCACAGCCTTGTGCCATCCTCGGCCTCATTGCCATTGGCGGTCTGCAGGTTGTCCAGGTACGGGCCGCTCAGCGACTGGCCATGGATTTGCAAGGCGCTGATGTGGAACGTACCACCCTGCAACCGGAATGCCTTGCCCGTGTCGATTTCCAGAATGCCCGTGGTCAAGCCCTGCAGCGTGGCCCCTTGCTTGACACCGCCCAGGGTGTTGCCGAGCAGGTTCTCGCTATCCGTGATGTTGAGCGTGGCGCCATAATTGCCAAGGACGGCGCGCAAACCGCCCATATCGCCGAGCAGGTTCGACCTCTGCCAGATATTGCCAGTCTCGCTCTGCGCCAGAGCCGGCGCGGCAACCAGTATGCTGAGCCCCGCTGCCAGCGAGATTGCGGACAAGCTCCCCCGCATCCAATCATGATTGGATTTTCCCATTAGTCGCTCCTGTAAAGCCCGTCTGTTAGATTATGCGGTCTCGAACAGCGTCTTACCGATATATTCGCCTTTCCGCACCCCGGGCGGACAGGCGAAAACCGCGCTGCCCACATGCGTGGTGAATTGATTCAAAGCATCAATCTTCGACATCTTATCGAAGATCGTGATGAAGCCGGTGCGCGGATCTTTCTGATAAGCCTGAAAGAACAGACCGGAATCGTACTCGATACCCTGGTGCCAGGGTGGCCAGCGCTCGGCGACGAAATTCGCGCCGTCATTGTAGGAGTAGGACCGCCGCAGGATCTGCGCGCCGCCATTATTCGCGGGTGCCGCCAGCCGCATATGCGAGGTTTCCGGGATGATGTAATTGCCGCTTGCATCGGTGGCGTTGAAATCCGGAGCATCGAATTCCGCCTTGCCGCCAAGCGGCGCGCCGGAGGCCTTGTGCCGGCCGAATGTCTGCTCCTGAAACGCAACCCTCATGCGGTCCCAATGCTCCAGGGCAATGCGGATGCGTCGCGCTACCATATAGCTGCCACCCTGCATCCAGGCCGGTCCTTCCGGTCCTGCCCATACCGCGTCTTCCATAGCGGCCCCGGCTGGGTTCATCGTGCCGTCCTTGAAGCCCATGAGGTTGCGCGGCGTGCCTTGCGTCTTGTTGGCTGTGGCAAAACCGGTCTGCACCCATTTCAGTTCTGCCGCGCCATAGGAGAGCCGCGCCAGTTGCCGCACGGCGTGGAACGCCACCTGCGGGTCATTGGCACAAGCCTGGATGCAGAGCGCGCCGCCGCATTGCCCGTCCACCAGTTGGTCGCCGTTGAAGACCGGTAAATCCACCAACGCCGCCGGCCGTTTTGCGGCCAGTCCGTACCGGTCTTTGCCATCCAACGTAAACAGATCGGGCCCAAAGCCGAACGTGATGGTTAGCCGGGACGGACTTCATCCCCGCCGCTTCGCCACTGTCCAGACCGGGCGCGTTGTCATCCTCTGGATCGGGCACGACAGGTAAGCCCGCAGTCAGGCGCGCGGACGCCGCGGTCCAGGTTTGTAGCAAAGCCACAACGTCTTGGCGGCTCGTCGCGGCCAAGTCGAACGATGCGAAATACAGGGAATCCTGCATCGGCGTCGTGATGCCTGCCTGATGCGCGCCATAAAATGGTTCCGCGGCTTCAGACATATCCTGCGGCAGCAGCGGCGAGGCTTGTGCGCGCGTGACCATGGCGCCCGCAACGCCACCCGCAAGCCCGCCCGCCACACCAAAGAAGGACCGCCTAGACGGCCCGTTAAGCTTTTTCTCGGTCATTGCGCCTGAACCACCGTGTTCATGTCATCCTCCACATAATAAAATCCCTTGCCGGTGGGATTCACGACAATGCCGAACAAATCGCCGCTCCCCGGCGGCGTTTGCGCCTCATCGGCATCGATCCATTGCGCGCCAAGCTGCTTTCCGGTCGCCGGATCAATCTCCACGACTTGGCCGTTCAACCCATTCACCACCAGCAGATGGCCATTAGGCGCCATGTCCATCGCCAGCGGCCGGTTGAGCAGCCCATCCTTGCTGACCAGCGTACCAGTACCGGCGCTGTCCGTTCGTGCCGCGGCATCGGGGATCGCCACGATCCGGTTGCCGATCGCATCGGAGACGTAAAGCGTGCCATCCTTGCCCAGGGTCAAGCCCGTCGGCCCGATCAGGAACACGCCGGCATCGGCCTGCGCGCTGAAGCCACTGCCGATCACCGTTTTGCTGGTGACCTCAGGCGGTTTGCCCGCGGGAATGCTCAAGCCTAGGCGCAGCACCGTAGCGGTATTCTGCACGGGTTGCCCTGGCGCACCGATGCCGAACCCGGCATTGCTGACGAACAGCGTCGCGGTGCCGCCATTGTCGATCCAGGCCATGTTGCCCCAGGGATCGGCAATCTCCGGCCCGGCGACGGTGCCCGTGACCTTGCCGGTGGCATCCAGCACGATCAGACACCCTGCTCCAAGCGTTTTGGTCGTGCCATCCGTGCTCGGCGCGCTGCCAACGATAACCCAGCCGGATTTCAGCATGACCATCGCCGTGCTCAACCCGACACCGCCAGGGCACCCAGGCAGGTTGTGCGGAATGGTGGCGAAGGTGCTGGTCTGCCCGGTGGACGGCCGGTAGTCGATGATCGTGCTACCGGTGCCCTGCAGATTACCCCGGTTGTTGAAATTATCGACCAGCAGATCGTCTTTCTGCACCGCCCCGGCGGTCACGGGCGCCACCACCATCGCATAGGGGTTCTGGTCGCCATTCGCCGGCACAGTGGAGGTGACCAGATGATGCTTGTGCACGGTTGCCAGATACCCGCCTGCATCCGCGGTTTGCGCCTGCGCCACTGGCGTTGCGGCGGCTAGGGCAAGGCAGGAAACCGCGAGCAAGGTTGAACAGGTTTTGTACGCCATCATTGTGGTTCTCTCTCCGCTATTCTAAATTTTAATGACAATCATTCGCATTTAAGGGGCGCGAAATGAGGGGCGCGCGCCGTCATGTCAGGCTGAAACCGTCTCGGGCCCGGGCACCGTGACAGGCGTTGGATAAGCCACAACATTTCCCTCCACCTGCAGCCACACCGAGCGGCTATGCCGCGGCATGGTGTGGCTGAAGACCCTGGCGGTGACCTCCTCCGTCTGGAGCGCGCCTTTTACGTCGAGCGTCACGACGGCGTCATGCCCGTAAAACGTCATGTGCTTTATCACCGCTGGTACACCGCCACAGGCGGAATCCGCGTTGATCTTAATCTGCTCGGGGCGGATCATGACCTTGACCGGGCCCGCCACATTGTCCGCCGCCAGGGATAATTCACCTAGCGCGCAATGCACTTTTCCATTGCCGGCGAGGCCCGGGGTGAACACGGCATCGCCGACAAAATCGGCGACAAAAGCGCTGACGGGATGATGATACAGAATCTCTGGCGGGCTCATTTGCACCAATGTGCCGTGCTGCAGCACGCCGACCCGGCGGCCCATGGAGAGCGCCTCGTCCTGGTCGTGGGTCACCAGGATGGCGGTGGCACCCGCCGCCCGGATTGCTTCCGCCACGGCTGCCCGCGTCTCCCCCCGCAAACCGGCGTCCAACGCGGAGAATGGCTCGTCCAAAAGCAGGAGCTTCGGGTCCGGTGCCAGGGCGCGCGCCAGCGCCACGCGCTGTTGTTCGCCGCCCGAAAGCTGTTGCGGTGCGCGGTCAGCGTAATGTGCGGGCAAGCCGGCCAGGGCGAGCAGTTCCGCGACCCGATAGCGCGCCTTACGCTGCGCCCGGCCGAGGCCGAAGGTAATATTGTCCGCAACCGATAGATGCGGAAAGAGGGCCCCCTCTTGCGCCACATAGCCTATGCCGCGCTGCTCGGGAAGCTTGAACACTGACTGCGAGGCAATGATCTCATCATTGAGTCTGATCTCACCGCCATCGACTGATTCAAACCCCGCGATCAGCCGCAGCAATGTCGTCTTGCCGCTCCCTGACGCCCCCAATATCGCCACCAGCTCGCCGGGGGCGACGCTGAAGCTCACGTCGCGCAGGACCGGGCTCTTGCCAAAGAATTTGGCCAGCCGCGTAATTTGCAAATTGGCCATAGATTATGCCGCGCCCTCACCTGTGACCGAAAACACACTCGTCGCGCCGAACCGACGCGCCAGCAGCCAGGAGGCCAGCATGGACATCACCGCCATCGCGGCCGCGAAGGGGGCTGCTGCCGCAAAAGCGACAGTCGAGGTATCAGCCCAAATCTGCGTGGCCAATGTCTGCGTGCCGATCGGCGCCAGCAGCAGGGTTGCGGTCAACTCCGTGGTGACCGAAATGAATACCATCGCCGCGGCGGCGCCCAGGCCAGGTGCTGCCAGCGGCAGGGTCACACGCAACATCACGGCAAACCAGCCCAAACCAAGCGAGCGCCCGGCTTCCTCCAGCCGTATCTGCGCCTGCAACAGCGCCGCACGCACGCTCACCAAAGCCAAAGGCAGGAACAGGATGGCGTAGGCAAGCAGCAGCAAAAGCGTGCTTTGGTAGAGCGGCCGCAGGGCGTGGACGGTAAACGAGATCAGCGCCAGCGCCACGACGATTCCGGGCGCGCCTTGCGCCAAATAGGCAGCACGCTCCAGCAACACGATCAGCCAGCCGTTATAGCGAGTGGCGAGCAGCCCTAGGGGCAGCGCCAGCAGCATTGTTAGCGCAGCCCCGCCTGCCCCCAGCCGCACCGACGTCCAGGCCGCCTGCCCCAGAGTGACCAGCGAAGACGCGGCAACCGTGGTGGCGGCGGCGCTCGGCTGTGTCAGCCAATAGGTGATCATCCCCAGCGGCACAGCAAGTGAAACGAGGCCCAGAAGCGCGAATGCGGCAGGTGCCACGGCGCGCCATGGGCCCAACCGATAGCGCACCGCGCCGCGCCGTGTGCCACGCGCCACACGCCCATATTGCGCCTTGCCGCGCACAATATGCTCGGCCGCCAGGCAGACGATGCAGAGAATAATGAGGATCATAGCCAGCAGGGCCGGCTCGGCACCGGAAAACCCGGCCTGATAAGCGGCGTAGATGGCGGTGGTGAAGGTGCGGAAGCGCAGCAGCGCAAAGGCACCGAACTCGACCAGCGTGTTCAGCGCCACCAGCAGCATGCCCCCCAGTAAAGCCGGACGCAATTGCGGCAACACCACGCGCAGGAACACAGCGCGCGTATTATTGCCCAGCGCCCGCGCGGTTTCTTCCAAAGCCGGGTCCATCTCCCGCAAGGCCGCCGCCACCGGTAGATAAACCAGCGGATAATAGGACATCGTCACCACCAGCAGCGCGCCGCCGAAAGTGGCGAAGGCCGAATTCAGCGACAACCAGGCGTAGCTCGAAATGAAAGCCGGAATGGCCAGCGGCACAACAGCCAGCACACCCCAGAGCCGCCGCCCAGGCAGATCGCTGCGCTCAACCGCCCAAGCGGCGGCCGTGCCGATAATGGCGCAGGCAGCAGTGACGCAGGCGATCAGCGACAACGTATTAAGCAGCAGATCGCCAACCAACGGCCGCCACAGCAGGGCCACCGCCAACTGCCAGCCAGCGGCCTCGGCGTTGGCCGCCGTCACAACAATCGGCAGCAGCACCAGGGCAGACACCGCCGCGCCCGCCAGCAGCAGCCCCGGATTGGGGCGTTTTGGCGCGGCTGCAACCCTGTTACCAGCAGTCAGCATCGGTCAGATCAACCCTGCCTGCTGCAGAAGCTGGCCCGCCGCCTGGTCGTCGCCGAGCTGCGACACGTTGATGGCGGGCGGCTGCAAATCCTTGAACGGCGTCAGCTTGGCATTGGGGGCGACGCCGGGGCGCAGCGGGTATTCATAGTCGATATCGCTTGCCCCCAGCATCTCCTGTGCTTTCCGGCTTGCCAGAAAGGCGAGAAATTCCTGCGCCGCCGCCTGGTTCTTCGACGATTTCAACACGGCCGCACCGGAGACGTTGATCAGCCCGCCAATATCGCCGCCCTTGAAATGGTAGATTTTGCTGTCGATCTTGTCCGGGCCAAGCTCGGTTTCAAGCCGGTACCAATAGTAGTTGTTGATGATGCCGGTAGCCACATCACCGCGCGCCACTGCCGCGACCACGCTTTCATCGTCCTGGTAGATCAGGCCGTTGGCCTTCAGCCCCTGCAGCCAAGCCAGGGCCGCTGCCTTGCCATCCTGCTTGATGACGGCACTGACCAGAGGCAGGAAATCCGCGTCGGACGGCGCAAACCCCACCTTGCCCTTCCATTCCGGCTTGGCGAGGTCGAGCAGAGAGGCCGGCAAGGCGCTGGCGCTGATCTTGGCGGGATTGTAGGCCAGCACGTTCTCACGGGCCAGGATGCCGAGCCAATCGCCATCGGTGGCGCTGTATTGCGCCGGGATCTGTTGCAGGGTGGCGGGAGCGACAGAGGCCAATAGACCCTTTTCATCGAGCAAATTCAGCTCGGGGGAGTTCTCGGTCAGAAACACGTCGGCCGGAGAATCCGCTCCTTCCTGGATGATCTGCGAGGCGATATCCGGCCCCTCCCCTTCATGCAGCAATACCTTGATCCCAGTTTCCTTGGTGAACTCGGCCGCCAGCATCGCATCCACCTGCGGATGCTGGGCGCTGTAGAGCGTCAACGTGGCCGGCTGCGCGTGCGCCGCATGCAGACCCAAGCCCAGACCGAGGCCGGCCACCAGCAAGGCAGAAGCATACTTCATGAGGGATGGAACTCCACGTCTAAATGATAATGAGAATTATTCTCATTTAAGTCTTGAGGAGTACCTGAATATGACCAAGCCTGTCAACCGTCTTGTAGGCGTCAGCTGACCCTTTCTGTTATTCGGCGCCCAATCGTGCCCCCCAGCCTTGGCGTCGCGAGAATTTGATATAATTTGGTAAAATAGGGATGAGGTGGGGTCCTGGGCGGCCCTGACCGGGACCCCGCGAAAATATCATTTTTCGATAGAAATTAAATGTGTTAACGGTAATTTCTGAGATTTTGGATACAGCATCATGGCCGCTGATCTGTTCCTGAGTGGAGACGTGATGTTGGGGCGAGGAGTTCGACCAAATTCTTGGCCATCCGAGCAAGCCCGACCTCCACGAGGACCACGCCGATTCTGCGATCATCTATGTGCGCTTGGCAGAAATGGTGGCTGGGGCTTTGCCGCGGCGAGCCGATCCTGCGTATGTCTGGGGTGATGCGCTATTAATCTTGAATAAGCTGCGACCGGCGGCACGCATCATCAATCTCGAAACCGCAATAACGACAAGCGAGGATTGGTGCCCCAAGGGCATCAACTACCGGATGCACCCCGACAACGTAGCTTCTCTTCGCGCCGCCGAGATCGATTGCTGCGTCCTTGCCAACAACCACGTCCTGGATTGGGGAGAAGACGGGCTGCTTGAAACCCTTGCTAGTCTGCGCCGGTCGGGTATTTCCGCCGCGGGCGCCGGCCATGATGTTGCCGAGGCCAGTGCTCCCGCTGCGATTCCGCTCGCCAGTGGCGGGCGCATCCTGGTCATCGGTCTCGCCACGCCGAGCAGCGGTGTTCCGCGCGACTGGGCAGCCGGCGCCGATCGCCCCGGCATCAATCTCTTAACTGACCTCACACCGCAAACCGCCGCTCGCGTCACAGAGGCGGCTGCCGCTCACCGGCGGCCAGGCGACCTTCTCATCGCGTCGATCCACTGGGGAAGCAACTGGGGCTATGACGTTCCCGCCGAGCAGCGTGCGTTCGCTCATGCCCTGATCGACGGCGGCTTCGACCTGGTGCACGGTCATTCGTCGCATCATCCGAAAGGCATCGAACTCTATCGCGACAAGCTGATCCTCTATGGCTGCGGCGACTTCATCAATGACTACGAAGGCATCTCTGGCTATGAGGAGTTCCGCGGCGATCTCGTCCTGATGTACCTGCCGCACATCGAGACAGCCACCGGAAGGTTGCTCTCATTGAAGATGATTCCGTTGCAGATCGTGCGGTTCCAACTGCGGCGACCATCGCGTGCCGATGCCGAATGGCTGCACCAGACACTGACCCGCGAAAGCAGGAAGTTCGGGACGGAGGTCGTCCTTCGTGAAGACAGAAGCCTTATGATCGACCGAGGAGGTACACCGACGTGCACCTGACGAGTTTCGCTTTCACGACCGGCAAGTGGATCCCGGCGCGCTTCATCCGCGACGGCGAGACAGGCTTGGACAACATTTTATGGAGCCGCTCGGACGAAGAGCTATAGGACTTTGGTCCTATAGCCTTTCAAGCGTGGGCCGTGATGCTCCACTCGCCGTCACAATACCCGGGCGCAACGTGACCTTCTTCGAAGCCACGCAAGTCTTTGGCCCCGTTCACCAACAAAGAGCTGATCGACGCAGTGGAGGTTGTGGACGCGCAGCCAGCCGGTACGCCGATGCCGCGGAGGTCGCTCCCGCTAAAAATGGGTAGCCTGCCGGCATGTGTGGCTGATACGCCTCGTACACGCGCCGAACCTCCCATCTCAGCGCCTCGTCACGCCGGGCCCGCGCTCAGCGCCGGGCTGGCTAACCGGACCAGCCTCTAGATTTTGGATAGGCGAGAACCTATGAGGTCCCGAGAAAAACTACGCAGTGAAGGGGACTTGATGGCTAAGGCGGCGACAAAGCGAGAGGCAGGTGCCTTGCCGCTCAACGGTGTGCGCGTGATCGATCTTGCGGCCGGACCTATGGCCGCGATCGGCCGTATCCTGGCGGAACTGGGCGCGGATGTTATCCGCGTCGAGGCGCCCGAAGGTGCCGTGGATCGGAGGGAAGGTCTGACGGCCGGTGGTGTAAGTCTTGGCTTCGTCGCCGCCAATCTCAGCAAGCGGGCGGTTGCGCTTGACCTTGGCACCGCCGAAGGCCGGGACAATTTTATGGCCCTTGTCGGCACGGCCGATATTCTCATCGAAAATACCCGCCCCGGTTCGGCGGAGGCCAAACTCCTGGACGTGCCGGGCATTGGCAGCCGCCATCCCGCTTTGGTGATCCTCTCGGCCAGCGATTTCGGCCAGGAAGGTTCCTACAGAAGCTGGCAGGCGACCGGGCCAGTCTTCCACGCGCTTTCGAGCGAGCTTGCCCGGTCCGGCATTCCCGGCCGGGCTCCGCTCCTGCCGCCTGGCGATCTCCCTTACGAGTGCGCCGTGCCGCAAGCCGCGTTCGTGGTCCTCGCCGCCTATCTCAACCGTCTCAAGACCGGATACGGCGACCAGTTGGACTTCTCGGTGCTGGACGCCGTGAGTCAGACGCTCGACCCCGGTTACGGCATCTTCGGCAGCGGGACCGGCGGCATAACCGGCGCCATGTTGCCGCGCGGCCGCCCCGAGGCGCGCCATCAATATCCGATTTTTCCCTGCGCCGACGGCTATATACGCATTTGCATCCTCGCCGCGCGCCAATGGCGCGGCATGTTCGAGTGGATGGGCCAGCCCGAGGAATTCAGCGATCCCTCCTTCAATAGCATGCCAGTCCGCTATGCGTCGAAGACGCTGCTGCCGGCCATCGCACGCCTCTTCGCCAATAAAACCCGCGCCGAACTGGAGGCCGCCGGACAACACTATGGCGTACCCACAGCGGGCGTGCTGAGCCTTGAGGAAGCCCTGGCCACCGAGCAGGTCAAAGACCGGAAGGCGTTTGTTCCCATGGACGTGGCCCCGGGCATCTCCGCCCCCTTCCCTGACGGCGTCATGGAGATCGACGGTCACCGCGCGGGCATCAGGGCCCCCGCCCCCGCGCTTGCCAGCTACCAGCCGCAGGATTTCGCGGCCGCGGCCAAGCCGCAAGCCCCCGAATCGCCTGCCATCCCTCAACGCCAGCGCCCCCTGGCCGGGCTGCGGGTCCTGTGCTTCGGCGTGATCGTGGTGGGCGCCGAACAGAGCCGGCTGCTGGCCGATCTGGGCGCCGAGGTCATCAAGATCGAGAATTCGGAATTCCCGGATGGTTCCCGCCAGGCCATGCAGAACCAAAACGCTCTGATGCTGAGCAGCTACGCGGCGGGGCACCGCAACAAGCGCTCGCTCGGCCTCAACCTTCGCACCCCCGAGGGCAAGGCGCTGTTGCACAAGCTGGTTGGCCAAGCCGACATCATCTTCTCCAATTTCAAGCCTGGTACGCTTGAATCGCTTGGCTTTGACTATGAAAGCCTGAGCGCGATCAATCCACGCATCATCATGGTGGACAGCTCCGCTTTCGGCCCCACGGGCCCCTGGAGCCGCCGGATGGGCTACGGGCCCCTGGTCCGGGCGGCGGCGGGGTTCACCGCGCAGTGGTGTTACCCTGGCGAACCCGACAGCTTCAGCGATGCCCTCACCGTCTACCCCGATCATGTCGCGGCGCGGATTGGCGTCATCGGCACGCTGGCGCTGCTTATCCGGCGGCAACGCACCGGCTGCGGCGGCACGGTCAGCGTCGCGCAGTCCGAGGTGATGATGAGCCACATGGCGGCGAAGATTGCCGCGTCGGTCCTTGCCCATGAAGGCAAGCCCCTGGGCGGCAAGCCTGAATTCGACGCGCCATGGGGCGTTTTTGCCTGTGCCGGCGACGACGAATGGTGTGTCGTCACGGTTCGTGGAGACGCGGATTGGCAAGCGCTCTGCGGCGTAATCGATCGCCCCGACCTCGCGGCCGATCAGACGCTCGCGACCGCCGCCGGACGAGATGCGCAACGCGACCGGATCGACCAGGCGGTTGGCGCCTGGCTTGCGGCGAGAAACCCGCAGGAGGCCATGACTCTGCTGCAAAGCGCCGGTGTTCCCGCCGGCGAGATGCTCCGCGTCACCGACCTGCCGGAGTTCGGCTACTTCAAGGAGCGTGAATTCTTCTGCAAGGTGACGCACCCGTTGATCCCCGCTCCGTTCTATCTGGAGAATGCGCCGGTAAAATCGAAACATCTGGCAAACCCGCCGCAAAATCCAGCCCCGCTGATGGGTGAACATACGGTCGAGATCGCGCGCGATTTGTTGGGGCTCTCCCCGGATGAAATCGCACAGCTCATCGAGAAAAAAATCCTCGAGACAGCGCCAGCGGTCAGCCGGTAACAAGATCAAAGGGGGGGCATCTGCCCCCCTTTTTTTGCGCGGATCAAGGGGGCGCCTGTCACTGGCAATCGCCCGAACCGTAATCCACGTCCAATGCAGTTAATTTCGCGGCGGCTGACCTGATTGTGAGGTCCAGCTTGCTGTTACGGTAGCTCCGGCGACGCAAGGGGGAACAGGTGCTCAAGCCGTTGCCGGAACAATGTGCCGGCTTGCGGGTTTCCGCCCAGGTGCTGCTGCAGGAAATACCGGAACCAGCCGTCGAGGATCAGATAGACATCGAGCGCCACCGGGTCCTCGCGCATTTCAGGCTGGCCGCCCAGCGCCCGCATTTTGTCGAGAAGTTGTTGAACCACCCCGATCAGACGGGCCTCGTGATCGTCCACCACCGGGTGGAACGCGGCATCGAACAACGCCTGGGCGCGGATGTCATACCATAGGCGGTGGATATGCCCTTGGTCCTCCACCGAGTGCGCCAACGCTGTGATGAACTGGCTTTTGAGCGCAGCGAGATTATCCGCCGAGGCGATCTGTTCTTCGAGGTTCTGGATGAAGGCGTCTTTATAGAGGCCGACGCAATAGATCAGCAGTTCCTTTTTGTCTTTGAAATAATAGTGGATGACGCCCAGCGCCACGCCTGAGCGGGTGGCGATCTCGCGCAGGTTCAGGCGGGCGAAACCAAGTTCGGCCAGAGCCAAGAGCGCATGCTGCGCCAGCTCCCGCCTCTTGTCAGGCCGGTTTCGTCCTGGCGAAGCGTCCGCGTTTTTTCCGCCTTTGTGATGGTCCATGGACCGTCGTTTTCCTCCCAGCCTTAATCTCAGCCGACAAGGGCGTTGGCGAAGATGCGAACCAGCTTGGCAAGGCTGGGGCGGTACGCGAAGCGCGTCAGCAGGCGCCCCAGCACGTTGGCGCGGCGGTTGGTGATGAACCATGGCGGGCGCGGCAGCAAGGTGAATGACAGGCTCAGCAAATTCCGCGGGAACGGCGCGAACGGCGCCTCGACGACCGTGCGTTGCGGGCGGTCGAACAGCAATGTGTTATGGACGACACCGATGCCGCTTTGCACATCATCAAGCGTGTGGCCGGGGAAGGCCCCCCAGGTGGCCTGGGCCAACAGAAAGCCGAGACCGGTCCAGGCGTTGATGGCGATCGTGCCGTAACGCAGCTTGGCGATGATCTCGTCGAAACGCCGCCGCCCGATCTGCCGCAGGGTTTGCGGGTGGATCAGGATATTGGCCCCCAAGGTTCCGGCGAGGCTCCGGTTGGCATAGTCGATGGCGCTGATGAGAAAGGCCTCGGCGTCATCGCCGGGCAGTTCGGTTACGGCGAGGGCGGGGGCGAACACTTCGAAGCGCTCGGCGGTGCGATTGGTGCCGGCAGTAAATGGGAAAACACCGCATTGATTGGCTGTCGCCGGCTGCGCGACGGCCGGGCCGGTAATGCCATTTTGAAATTCGGCGAGGCGCGCCGCGGCGCCGGGGTAGTAGAGCGGGCGCGGTGCGGAAGAAGAAAGGGAGGCCTCGACCGCCTTAAGAAATGCAGTCTTCTGCTTCCAGCTTGCCGGGAGGACCAGCACCTGGCAGGCGATACAGTTGAAACCCGCATTGTGCAGTTTCTGCGTGGCCACATTCTCGGCCTGAAAGGCGAGGTCCGCCTTGGACCACGGGCCGGGCACGACGATCGTGGGCGACACCCCGCCCAGTTCGGAGGTGATCGGCCGCCTGTTCTTCGGCGTCCCCGCCGCCTTGTTGGCGGCGGCTTCGTTGCCAGTGCCCCAGACGATGGCGTCATGGGCGGCCGCAGAGCCGGTGATGTGGATTGTTTCGACCAACTTGTGATTGCAGAGATACTGGCCGATTGTAGCATCCCCGCTGACGATGCGAAGGAAGCCGGGTTCGATCAAGGGGGCCAGCGCCGTTTCCAGAAACGGCGCCAGATAGTCATTGACCGGGTTCATCTTGAGCAGCACAACCTCATTGTCCACGAACAGCTTCTGCAGGCAGTCCAGCGGGGCAATGGCGGCGATGTTGCCCGCTCCCAGCACCAACGCCACCTTGCCGGAGGCGGGCCGGGTGGCGTCGTATCCGTGGGCGGTATGTTGCGCCAAATTCGCGCGGGTAATGCCAGGCTCCATCCACACTTCGGCGCTCACGCCGCTGAGCAGCAGACGGTCCCAGATGGAATGCGGTACGACTTCGACGGCGAGCTGGCCATCGGGCAACTCACGCATCGGCAGTCCGTTCAGATACGCCTTGCCCGCGATCTTCGAGAGCGTCTCCATCAGCGCGTTGCAGTAGGTCATGAGGGCATAGGGGCCGGTGATCCACTCTTCCCCAGCCAGCGGCGCGTTTGCATCGAGCCCCTTTTTGCGGGCGGCGGTCTCGGCCCAATCCTGTGCCACCTGGTTCACGCCATCCCTGATCCGGGCGAGGATGGCCAAGCGTTCCACCACCGGGGTTTGCGCCCATTGCTGCTTCTTCCGGTCAAGCAGTGCCAGAGCGTCATCAAAGCTGGCATACGAGGCGCCAAAGTTCGGTTCGATGTTCATTTTGCACTCTCCAGTTCGGCGGTCCGGTGCTCGGCATTCCGGGCGTCGGCGCGCATCCACTCGGCCGCCCGTTCGGCGATCATGATCGTGGGGGCGTTGGTATTGCCGCCGATCAGGGTCGGCATCACCGAGGCGTCAACGACGCGCAAGCCGGTGACGCCATGCACGCGAAGCTGCGGGTCAACCACGGCCATCGGATCGGTACCCATCCTGCACGTGCCCACCGGGTGATAGATCGTGTCCGCGCGGGCGCGGATGCTTTGCAGCAGGGCTTCGTCGTTGCTGATGTCGGTGGCGTAAATCTCCCTGAGGCGGTACTTGCTCAGCGCCGGCGCGTTGAGGATTTTGTGCAATTGCCTTGCACCTTTGAGAATGCTGGCGACATCGTCGGGGTGGGACAGGTATTTGGGGTCGATGCGCGGCGGAGACAACGGGTTGGCGTCGTTCAGCCCAACCTCCCCACGGCTCTTGGGGCGCAGGACGCAGACATGACAGGAGAAGCCGTAGCCCGGATGCAGCTTGCGGGCGTGATCATCGACGATGGCGATGACAAAATGCAGTTGCAGATCCGGCCGGTCGAGTTCGGGCAGCGACTTGATGAAAGCGGCACCCTCGGCGAAAGGCGTTGCCACCATGCCCTTGCCGGTTTTGCGCCATTCGAGCATTGCCCGGACAAGGTTGACAGCCCCCACCGCCCCAAGGCCGAAAAGATCGGTCTCACGGGATTTATAGCCGATGATGAAATCAAGATGGTCCTGCAGATTTTTGCCAACGCCGGGCAAAGGATGTTGCACCGCGATGCCATGAGCCGATAGCTCCGCGGGATCGCCAATCCCGGAGAGCATCAGCAGTTGCGGTGAATTGAAGGTCCCGCCAGCCAGCACGACTTCGCGCCTGGCGGCAATGATTTCGCGCTGCCCGTTGCGCAGAACCTCCACGCCCGTGGCGCGCCCGTTCTCCAGCACGATCCGCAGCGCCTGCGTGTGGGTCAGCACCTTTAGATTGGGTCGGTCAAGAAACGGATGCAGGTAAGCGGCGGCGGCGGAGCAGCGCTCGCCGTTGCGGGCGCCTCCGTGAAACTGGGTGACCTGATACAGCCCCACCCCTTCCTGCTCGATGCCGTTGAAGTCGTCGTTGCGCGGGATGCCTGATTCGACCGCCGCCTCGATGAAGGCCAGGGAGATTGGGCGCGGGCTCTGCTGTTCAGAAACCTGCAATGGACCATGGCCGCCATGGAGTGCGTTTTCCCCGCGCTGGTTGCCCTCCGAGCGTTTGAAGTAGGGCAGAACCTCTTCGAATGACCATCCGGCGGCGCCCTGGCGGGCCCAGTCGTCATAATCGGAGTGATGGCCGCGAATATACAGCATCGCATTGATGGCGCTTGAGCCGCCCAGGCATTTGCCCCGGGGCTGGAAGCCCCGCCGCCCGTTCAGGCCCGGTTGGGGTACGGTTTCGTAAGCGTAGTTGTTGATTTTCGGCCGGCCGGAAATCATGGCAACGGTACCGATCGGCGCTCGTACCAGAATGCTTTCTCCAGCACCCCCGGCCTCCAGCAGACAGACCCGCACGGCCGGATCCTCGCTCAGCCGCCCGGCCAGAGTGGCACCACCCGAACCGCCGCCTACGATCACGTAGTCGAACATAACAGTTTCCCCCGTTTTTGCTTCAACGCGCTATTTTAGAAAATCGTATATCCACTTTGGACAACCGTCCAGAGAAATAGCACCCTTGGAGGATGGTGGGTTTTTGCGTTCAGCGGAGGGGATAATTCGGGTGGCTATCGGAGCGTTCGGCCATGGCCGGGGGCGGTGGCGAACGTGCCGCGGGGATCTGCGCACAATCCTTGGCAGTTCTCGGCCTCAGAAACTTGGTTTAAGAGCGCCGCAAACCACTCCGGCCACCGAGGACCCATGATTCGCCTGGACAACATCAGCAAGCAGAACGGCACCCGCCTGGTCTTTATCGAAGCGTCGGCCGCGCTGCAGAAGGGCGAGAAGATCGGCCTGGTCGGCCCCAATGGCGCTGGCAAGACCACGCTGTTCCGCATGATCACCGGGCAGGAGGAACCCGACGAGGGGCAAGTCCTGGTCGATCGCGGCGTCACCATCGGCTTCTTTAGCCAGGACGTGGGCGAGATGGCGGGCCGCAGCGCGGTCGCCGAGGTGATGGCCGGGGCCGGGCCGGTGAGCGAGGTGGGGGCCGAACTGGCACAGCTGGAAGCCGCGATGGCGGACCCGGAGCAATTCGACCAGCTCGATGCCATCATCGAACGCTTCGGCGAAGTGCAGGCCCGCTTCGAGGAGCTGGGCGGCTACGCGCTGGAGGGCAAGGCGCGCGAGGTTCTGGATGGCTTAGGCTTCAGCCAGGAGATGATGGACGGCGATGTGGGTAGGCTGTCGGGAGGCTGGAAGATGCGCGTGGCGCTCGGCCGCATCCTGCTGATGCGCCCGGATGTGATGCTGCTCGATGAGCCCAGCAACCATCTCGACCTTGAGAGCCTGATCTGGCTGGAGACCTTCCTGGGCGGCTTTGACGGCGCGCTGCTGATGACCTCGCATGACCGCGAATTCATGAACCGCGTCATCAATAAGGTCATCGAGATCGATGGCGGCAACCTGACGAGCTTTTCCGGCGACTATGAATTCTACGCCAGGCAGAGCGCCTTGAACGAGAAGCAGCAGCAGGCGCAGTTCGAGCGGCAGCAGGCGATGCTGGCGAAGGAAGTCGCCTTCATCGAGCGCTTCAAGGCGCGCGCCTCCCACGCCGCCCAGGTGCAGAGCCGGGTGAAGAAGCTGGAGAAGATCGACCGCGTGGAGCCGCCCAAACGCCGCCAGACGGTGGCCTTCGATTTCCGCCCGGCACCGCGCTCGGGCGACGATGTGGCCAACCTGCGCGGCGTGCACAAACACTACGGCAACCGGGTGATCTATGAGGGGCTGGATTTGCTGGTGCGGCGCAAGGAACGCTGCTGCGTGCTGGGCGTGAATGGCGCCGGCAAATCCACGCTGCTGAAGCTGGTGACGGGCACGACAGCGCCGGATGCAGGCACTGTGACGCTAGGTGGCAGCGTGAAAATGGGCTATTTCGCCCAGCACGCCATGGATTTGCTGGACGGCGACGCCACCGTGTTCGAGACACTGGACGCTGCCTTCCCGCATGCGGGCCAAGGCTCCTTGCGCGCTTTGGCAGGGGCCTTCGGCTTCTCCGGCGACGAGGTTGAGAAACGCTGCCACGTGCTCTCGGGCGGCGAGAAGGCGCGGCTGGTGATGGCGCTGATGCTGTTCGACCCGCCGAATTTCCTGGTGCTGGACGAACCGACCAACCATCTGGACCTCGCGACCAAGGAGATGTTGATCACCGCGCTCTCCAACTACGAGGGCACCATGCTGTTTGTCTCGCATGACCGGCATTTCCTCGCCGCACTCTCCAACCGGGTGCTGGAGCTGACGCCGGAGGGCATCCACTACTATGATGGCGGTTACACCGAATACGTGGCGCGCACGGGGCATGAGGCGCCGGGGCTGCACGCCTAAGTGAAGGTGCCTGCCCATCGGCGTTAAAAATATTGCCCCCTGATTTGGCAGGCCCGGGGCAGTTCCGAAGGACCGCGGAACGCGCGTGAAAGCCGGCTGCAGTGTCAGGGGCTAGTTCCCAAGTCTCGATCCGCCTTGTCCGCCCCCGGGGCGGGCGTTGCCGCCCTGACCGGCCTGCGGGCGTTTGCCCTGGTTTGGCGCCGGTCGCGCGGCAGGCTTGTTGCCAACGCTGGGCGCGCCTTGTCCGCTGTTGGGGCGGGTGGCGTTACCGCCTTGGCTTACCGGCGGGCGGGTGCCACTCGCCGGCCTTGCCGCAGGCTGCTGTACGGCAGGCTTCTTGCCACCACTGGATGCTCCTTGTCCGCCACCGGGGCGGGTGGCGTTACCGCCTTGGCTTACGGGGGGGCGGGCGCCATTCGCCGGTCTTGCCGCAGGCTGCTGTACGGCAGGCTTCTTGCCACCACTGGATGCGCCTTGTCCGCCCGTGGGGCGGGTGGCGTTACCGCCTTGGCTTATCGGCGGGCGGGTGCCACCTGCGGGAGGCCGGGCAGCCCCACTGGGAGGCCGCCCGGCTGCGCTCGCTGGCAAGGCGGTTGGCCCGCCCGGTCGCCCCACCGGCCCGCTGGCTGGCGGACGGTAGCCGCCGGCTGGCGAGTATCCACCATTGGGCCGCCAATTGGAATTATTGATCGGAGGGCGGTTCACATTGATCGTGTTATAACGATTGACGTTGACGTGGACGTTGCCATAGCCCCAGTTGGGGCTGGCCCAACCCCATAATCCAGCGGTAAGGGCAATGCCGGCGCCAAAGGCAAGCCCGGTCAAGAGAGCCGTGCCAACAGCGTACCCTGGCGGCGGCGGAAGATAGACGGGTGGATACGCCGGATATGGCCATGTGCCATAGACGGCTGTAGGATTGTACACTGGCACGTAGACGACATTCGGTTGTGCCGGCGCGATGACGATTGTCTCCCCTTCCGTGCGGACGGTCTGGTACTCTGTCGATTTCAACTGACCCGCGATCTCCGCCTGCCGGCGGAGCCGCTGGATGGAAGCCATCACGTCGCTCTGCTGCACGTCCATCGCGTAGCCAAGCTGCTGCGTCCAGTCGAGTTGGTCGCTCATCATCTCCAACACCTGCGGAAACGGGACGAGCGACTTCACCGAAGGATCCCAGCTCTGCTGCGCGAGCGCCTGGGTCAGAGCGTCGCCCTGCAGGGCCTGGTTGGCGGGGTCTTTGACCCAGCGCGCCGCGGCAACAATGTCGAGCGGGTATGCGGAGGCCATAAGAACCTGCACCAGTAAATCATCGGGATACAGCGCGATCGGCGCCAGCAAGGCGTCGAGCTGCTCTTTGCTGTAGTCTTGCGGCGCGGCATAATCTGGCGTCGCGGATTCCTGTGCCTGCAGGGGCGCGGGAGTTGTGCCGATTAAAAATCCAGCGCAGGCCACGGACGCCGTCAGACGATACAGAAAAACATAAGCCAATGGACGCTGCCTCTTTGCCGAAAATTCACCCGCCGTTTCGCGCTTGTTCATAATCAGCTCCTCAGGCCCAAGTGTAGGTCATACCCATTTTTCCGAGGTTTTCTGGGACGGTTTTGATTTTCGATCCTGCACACGAATTTATGCGGTTCTCAGTAATAATGCCAGCGGCCGTATCGATAATACCGATGGCGAAAATACATCCCGTGATAACGGTACGGGTAAGACCGCCCGCGATAATAATAGGCTGTCTCCGTCAAGATACTGCACGGAGACAACATTGGCTGAGCCGAAGGCGCTGACATTGGAACTGCGGATGCAGCCTGCGCGGTTGCGGCGTGCAGGAAGGCGGCGAGCGCGATCGTCAGTAACAGGCTTAAGCATCTGAGAGCCCTTCGGATCATTCTCCGCCCATCAAAAAAGAAAAGTCTCGGTTCGGTTCCGGGGTTTACCGCGTCTGACATATTGGACATACCGCCTCCTCCGCAAACGGATTTCATCCGGCATCAGAACTTGGAAATGACCGCGCAGCCTGGTATTCGATGATGATATCCGCGACCTGATCAGCCATTGCCGCCCAAAGCTCACTCATTTTCGCAACAACGTCAGAGGCGTCTGGGCCGTTTGAATCAGCACCGCTATTGCTCAGAGCGCTGCTGCTCTCGAATGTTCGCGTCGTCCACAGCGTGCGGGTGGGCCCAGACTTGACCGCGATCTGCGCGCCCAGGACAATATTCCCGCTGCTATCAGGATCAAAGCGCAGGATATTGATTTCGACGAGAATATCGGAAGACGCGTCAATCGAACCTCCGCTGCCGAGCACGGTTACTGCTGGCAGACGTTGTGCCAGATCCTGTACCATAACGGTTTGAAGCATGCTGGAGAGCGGTTCCGCCCATAGATCGTTGCTGTAAAACTCAAACCGATAGTCGCTGCCAACCTTGGCAATTTCGTCTCTGTCGAGATAGCCAGGAATGCTCACATTGCGAACAGCCACGGTAATTGGCGCGGCATGTTGGACGGTACCTGGAACCGCCATCAGACGATAGTAACGTGTAGCGGGCGAGGAGCAGGCGGCCATTGCCGCCGCCACCATGACCGGCCCGGTGAGAAGGCAGGCGCGCCGGGACGTGCTCATTGGTTGCTCCGGCCGCGCAGCAGCGATTCAGGGTGACGGTCGAGATAGCTGGTGAGCTGATCCATCGATTGCAGCGTGCTGTCCGCCTGGGTCATGAGCTGCTCCAAATTATGTTCAAAATCAGAGTCGTTGCCATAGCCCCGATTCACGTTGTTCAGTGTCTGAGACAACGCTTCCATAGCCTGCTGGAGGTGAGCGTCGGCGATGGTTGTGTTGGTGGTAACGAGCAACTTGTTGAGGTTATCTCCAAGTTTACCGAACTGAACTTTTGCCAGATTATCCGAGATGACAGAAAGCGATGAGGCAATGGCGGCGAAGGCGCCGCCCTGGCTCGGCAACACAAAGGCATCTCCCTCGGTGGTGACTTGCACTGGGGCGGCACCCGGCACCGTGACGAGGGAGATGATCTGCTGGCCGGTGACGTAGTTGGCCGTGGCAACCTCAACGCGCAGCCCGCTGTTAACCAGTTTCTGTATTCCTTGTTCAAGCGTCATGTTATTTGGCAAAAGCTTGGTCTGGAAGACGCGTTCGGGCTGCAGCTCCATGGCCACGCGCACCTTGGGAACAGCCGTATTCAGATCGAGAATAAGCTTCACATCCGTCACCTGGCCGATCTGGATGCCCAGAACATCCACTGGCGCACCCGGTACCAGGCCGTTAACCGAAGATTCAAAGTAGGTGACGACAGGTATCTTTCTGAGATAGCCTGCCGAATTCGCTGCGTCGTGCGATGCATACAAGGGAAAGCTTGCATTGTCCGGGCTGGGTGCGCTGGTTGCGGCTTCAGGCGGAAGATCGAAGCTCACCCCGCCCGAGAGAAGCGCCTGCAGCGACTGGAACTCGACATGGAAGGCGCCACCCTGGATGCCCGCTGTGATGCCGGAAGCGTTCCAGAAATGGCTTTGCGGCCGGACAAATTGATCATAGGGCGAACGCACGAAAATGTTCACTGTCACAGGGCCAAGGCCGTTGCCGATATCATACCCCAGCACTTCGCCCACGGGGATATCACGGTAGAAAACCGGCGAGCCCGTGCCGAGTGAGCCGATGTTATCGGCTTTAAGCACATAGGTATGACCGGGCACATCGGAGCGGACGCCAGGCGGCTCCTCCAGCCCGGTAAAACTGGTGAGGTAATGACCGCCGGGCAGACCTGGGTCCACAGTGATATAATCGCCTGAGACCAAGGTCTGCAGACCAGAGATGCTACCCCCGCCAAACGACGGCCTAACGACCCAGAAGCGGGCATGGTCTGTCAGGAAACGGGCACCGACATTGTTCATGCGCACCCTGACGATCACATGCTTGTTGTCGTTGCTGAGATCGACGCTCTCGACTGTGCCAAGGGCCACGGATTTATACTGGAGCTGTGTCTGCCCTGAAGTGAGCCCGCTGGCAGTATCGAAAGTAAGCGTAAGCAACGGCCCGCGCTCGGCCACTGTCCGGTATCCTAAATAAGCCGCGATAATTGCAGCAATGATTGGAATGACCCAAACCACAGAAAAGCGCGGGGGGCGCGTTTGGGCCTGTGGCGGATTGCCTTTTTCTCCGGCGGTGGTGGGCGTGTCGCTCATGCTGGGGCTCTTTCCACGTCGGCCATGCCGACATCGTCGGCTGGCATTCGGGACGCGTTCTGCGCATCCCACATCAGCCTTGGATCAAAACAATCGACCGCGAACATGGTTAGCACAACGACCGCGGCAAAGCAGGTTGCACCGATCTCGGCGACAAAATTCGCAAACTGGGCGAACTGAACCAGAGCCACCAGGATCGAAAGTCCAAAGACGTCGATCATGGACCAACGCCCAACGAACGCGATAATCCGGTAGGCCGTTGTGCGGCCAGGAAGGTGTTTGGCGCTGCCTGTCTGCGTCTGCGCGAGCAGGCATCCAAGCGTGACGATTTTCATCATGGGGACGGTGAAGCTCGCGAAAAACACCAGCGCTGCCAGCGGCCACAGACCGGCTTCGTACAAATCGACGATGCCGCCCATGATGGTGTAAGGGTGCGCCACCGCAACCTCCGTCATGGTCATGATCGGATAAATATTCGCGGGGAAGTAGAGCACCGCCGCGGCTATCAGCAACGCCCCGCTGCGGTTGATACTGTCATGCTTGCGCCGGTGCAGCACAACGCCGCACCGGCGGCAGCGCTCGCCGGGTTCGGCGCGGTTGACGAGATCGCAGCAGTGACAACCGATAAACCCGAGCGGAGCGCCGGTTGATGAGACTCGCATCGGGTGGTGGCCTTGCTCCGCCTTGCCCGGTGCCGCTTTGCGATCCGCAACATCAAGCGCGCGCCATACTGTTTCGGCGTCGAGGGTGGCATCCGCCGCGGCCATCGCCAGCATGACGCCGACCAGGGAAAAAAGCGCCGTGTCCAGATGTATCGAGGCAAGGGCAACGATGCGGGTGAAGGCTACCAGGAAGCCGAGCAGATAGACATCGATCATCGCCCAGGGCGTGATTGGACCATACCAGCGGAACAGCTCTTTCAACAGACTGGCCGGCAGGAGGCGGGTTCTGAGCCCGAGCAGCACGATCAACAGAATGGCCAGCTTGACGCCAGGAAATATGACGGTCGTGGCCAGCACGAGCCAGCCAACCATCTGGTAGCCTTCGGTCATGAGCTGGGCTGGTCCTGTCGAAACGCTTGACAGTTGGTATCGGCCATAGGCCGATATCTCCAGAAACGGCGCGATGAGCGCAAAGCAGTAGAACAGAAGCGCCGACACGCCGCACGCAATGGGAATCTCGAACGGGTGCCGGCGCATCTGCCACAAAGCGTGCCGGCAACGCGGGCACACGGCGACCCGATCGGCCTGCATCGGCGGCAACGCCGAGATGAGGCCGCACTGCGGGCACTCGCGCCAATTCTCGGCAACAGGATCGTCCGAGACCAGTCCCGGCGTGCCGTTAGCCGTGGCCATGGTTAGGGACCGACACTGATAGCTGTGATTTTTGCTCCTTCAAGACCAAGTCCGGCCATCAACCCCGTCTGGCCAAACGGTATCGCATAGACATCCTGTGTCAGCGTGGTGGATGTCATGCTTGCAGCCGCACCTTTATCGAGAACCACAACGCTGGGCCCCGACCCGATAGACCAGCCATAGCTTCTTTCAAGATAAGAGAGCGCGGAATCTTTCATGAAAAACAGCGCATAGCTGAAAGACTGCACGCCGGCCTGCAACCCGAATGACGCGGCGGAGATGTTATAGAACTGCGTGGGGACGCCACCTTCGAACAGAACGCCATTTCCAGTCTGTGCGCCGACTATAAAGCCTGCCTTGACGATAGAGGGAAATACCAGAATAGCCTTGGCACGTTGACCGAGAAGCTTGGCTTTTGGTTGCTTGGCGTAAAGATTGGCCAGCGCTGCATCTGATGAGCGGATCAGCTCCGCAGCAGATGCGGCTGAGGCAGGTTCGGCCAGGGCTAACATTAGCCCGGTTACTGAGATGAAACCTATCATGGCGTCACGACGTCGGATGGCCATCAGCATTCTCCTGTTGTCTTATTGCGATACTCCATAGTCCGGCACCGCAATATTGTAGTGCCTTATCCAACTAATCTTCGACTATGGTTCCCGGGCTGTTCTTTGATCGGGACCTGCTTTTATATTTCTCTAGGCTGGGCGGTTGTTCCTATTTCAGCACAATCTCGACACGGCGGTTTTGCGGTTCACGCACCCCGGCACCCGTCTGCACGAGAAGCTGGGTGTCGCCGAAACCCTGCACGGTAATTTCGGAGGCGGGAACGCCGTCGGAGACCAACTTTCCTGCAACGGCCTCAGCGCGGCGCATGGAGAGATCCTGGTTATAGGCAGGGCTGCCCGACGTATCCGTATAACCACTCACCTCGATCGTCGTGACCTGGTTTGTGCGGCTGTCTGAAGCAGCCTGATCAATGACCTGGTTGGCGCGCGGGGTGAGCGTGGCCTTATCCCAATCGAAGAAAACAAGATAAGTCTTGGCCAGAGCCGGTGCCGGTGCCGCGGCCGGCATACTGGTTGGAGGTGGAGGCGGTTGCGGCGGGGGGAACCTGAAGCCGACACCGAAAATGGGGCCATAGGTTGTCAAGTGTATAGATCGCCGCACCCCGAGCGTATTGCGGCCGAACCCAAACCGCTCGGTGTCCAGCGCCCGAGCGCCCGCAATCACGCTGAACCATTCATTGACTGCGTAGGAGATCCCGCCCGACGCGCCCCAGCCCCAGGACCCGCCATCGACACCAAAGCCCTGCACCAGTCCACCGAGCTCAATGCGCCAGTGCGGCGAGAGGATAAAGTCGGCTCTTGTGCCAAGCCAGGGCTGCACGAAGCTGGTGTTGTTGCTCGAACTGAGGCCGGCGAGGTCTTCTTCGCCAGTATAGTCCTGCCAGGTGGCAAAAAAGCTGAAACCCGCGCGTGCATCTACAGATGTGGGAACGCCGTAAACATTGCCAGCATAAACCTGATAGCCGAGGCCCGGGGCCACTCGCAGCAATTGCAGGCCCGCCTTCACCCGGAGATCACGCCCCAACGGGCCGGAGGGCAGGTCCGAGCTTTGGCTCACAGAAAGATACTGGATATCCATTTCGGCGGAGTAAGGACCATAGCGCACAAGGCCATCGCCAATGAAGGCTGCATGGAGAATATGTGCAATATCGCTCGGACTCAGCAAGCCGGTGTTGAAGGCGCTGGGCAAACGACTATTGGCGATCGGCGTGGCATAATTCACTGATCCGGTGAAGCCGGGCCACCAGAAGTAGGGATCGAGTTCCACCTGCACACGATACGCACCGGCATCTGTGTAACCATCCCGATTGGAGAAATATTGCGCCCGCGCCGGCGTGCCGGCCAAAGCCGCCAGACAGAGTGCGAACGCAATAGACGCACTATAGCGAGACTTCATGACCCACCCCATCAAAAGTGCCGCCACTCATCCGGACGTTTCTATTTTTCAGGCACTTACCGAACCTGGTAATCTTCAGTACCGGCTTCGGCTTTTGGTATTATGGTGTCTTAGGAGTTACTTAAACGTCATCCCTAGGCACCCGCCCGCGTCCCGCAAGGGGCGCTCGACGGGAACATCATGCTATCACCCACAACCATGCACTTGCTGTAGACCGCCAAATTTTATCAACTCCAGATATGCTTTGTATTTGACAAAAATCAACCACAAACGCCAGATTTGATTCGAAAATATTATGATTTTCGCGCAATGATGGGTTATACATAGCTAGATACTGGATAGCCACTTGATTACAAATAATATAGAAACACGCTCTTACGATATAAAGCGCGGCGTTTGCAACAATTGTCTATCGTGCGTTGCTTTTTCTACGACTGCCGGAGCAATTTCATGCTTTGCTTCAGCCCGTACTCATTTTTGTTACGACCGACACGGATGGGCAGGCTACCCCGAATGACCATGAAGTCGTCCTGCAAATCGCTGGAAAGGATGATGTTTCGAACAGGAAAGAAAGAATGATAGAGAATTATTTGATACGCCATCCGTCGCTAGCGACGATCGGCGCGATTGTTATCGGCGCAATCGGCTTGCTATCCAGCCCCTCGCAGGCAGCGCCGCCACCCGTTATAGCTCAGCAAACCGTTACCGGCATTGCCACGGTGGAATCGATCGATCAATCCACGCGCCAGGTATTGCTGAGCGACCCCTCCGGCAATCTTCTCACCATCGTCGCCGGGCGGGCGGTACGCAATCTTGCGCAGGTCCATGCCGGGGATCAGGTACAACTCACCTATGAGCAGGCCATTGCCGTCCAGATCGCCCCTCCGGGAAGCAACCTGCCCAGCCCAACAGGTGAAGCAGCCGCATCCAGGGCCGCGCGCGGTCAATTGCCGGCGGGTGCCGCCTCCATGTTGGTTCACGTCACGGTTCGCGTGGATGCGATAGATAGAGCGCGTCACACCGTTACCTTCACCGGACCGAATGGCGTCACCCGCACGGTCTTGTTGCGCAGCCCGGCGATACAAAATTTCGCCAATAAGTTAAGGCCGGGCGACAACGTGCATATTGATTATCTTCAGGTGGTGGCAATGAGTGTACAAAAGATGAAACCTTAGAAGGATTGCTGGCAATGCCTTGGTGGGCATTTAGATGGTCGCCGGGGGTACCAAGGTTCGGCCTGCCGCCCTGCCCTATTGCCTCCCTTGGTCGTTTTGATCTATGTTCAATACGAAATAAACTCGGGAAGAACCCGCCCGGCGCCGGCCTTCTTTTTCCCAAAAATTTATACTTCACGTAGCGGGAGCATGGATATTTAACAACGTGCATTGTTCTTTAGGGTCGTTAACGCGGAAGTAATCATCAGTTCTGCCCTCCTGGTGGAACTGGGCGTTCGGTGTTTCACGACTATTCGTCAATTGCCAACGACCAGCAGCATTGTAAGCCATACCGGCTTCGATGTGCCAAGCTGAAAATGAGGTGCGCTTGATGCCAGAAACGCCATCGAAGAGCCAAATCATGCTCGCTCGCCTGGTTATAGTGGCGGTAATCGCTCTGCTCATCCTTGGCGTAATCCGCTACGGCTTCTCGTCGGTGACACTGCTGACATTCTGGCATGACCTCGTCGCGCGCCCCGGCGGCCCCATGACCTTCCGCTTCATTCTTCAACCGGCCATGGCGGCGATTGCAGCATTTCGTGCCGGCATTAAAGACGCGAAAGCGGGACGCTCTCCTTATCTGTGGACAATCCTTACCAATCCGGATGAGCGCAAAAGCCGCTTGTACGAGGGATTGATTCACACATCTCAGATCATTCTTCTGGGACTTATTATGGACGGCGTTTACCAGTTGGTTGTCCTCAAGTCCTTTTACCCTGGCCAGGCTGTCGTCATCGCTATCGTACTCGCCTTTATTCCCTATTTGCTGCTGCGCGGGCCGATCGCACGGGTCGTACTCTGGTGGAGCGGCCATGTTTAGCTCCAAAGGAAATCGTAATGAGTGATGATCCGACAACGGTACGGTCGCTACCTGCGAACAGCTCATTCGAATTGGCATCCCGGAACACGAGTCTGGCGTTGCAGCGCACGCGTCTGGCCGCCGACCGCACGCTGATGTCGGTGATACGCACGTCCCTTTCGCTCATCAGCTTTGGCTTCACGATTTTTAAGGTTTCTCAGAATCTTATGGAGAAAAACATCCTAAAAACAGGCGGATCTATCCCTCATTTTGGTGTCGGACTGGTCTTGCTCGGTATTCTTATGCTCATCATCGGCATGATCTATCACGGGCAGTTCATGTACGTCTTGCGCAAACAGCGCAAGAAATTGACTCAGGATGGTTATATTCGTGGTGAGAGCCCCTTCCCGCCATCATTCACCTTGATAACGGCGCTTATACTTCTTGCGCTCGGCTTGACCGCGATTATCAGTATGCTCTTTCACATTGGCCCGTTCGAGTGAGCGGCGTAACGTGGCAATACTTCCGCGGGAAACTCCAAACAAAAACGATCGTCAATTCGAAATAGTCTGAAACACAATGTCCTCAAGTAGCTCTACAAGGCAATAACATTAGCAACGAATAGGAGACTATAAATGCCCAAGGCAAGCAAACCAAATATCCTCATCCTTTGGGGCGACGATATCGGCTGGTGGAATATCAGCTATAACAATCGTGGCCAGATGGGCTACCGCACCCCCAACATCGACCGCATCGGCAACGAGGGTGCGTCCTTCACCGACTATTATGGCCAGCAGAGCTGCACGGCCGGCCGCGCTGCGTTCATCACCGGCCAAAACCCAATACGCACGGGGTTGACCAAGGTGGGGATGCCGGGGGCCACTGTCGGTCTTCATGCAGAGGACCCGACCATCGCCGAACTGCTCAAGCCTTTGGGTTATGCCACTGGCCAGTTCGGCAAAAACCACCTGGGGGACCGGGACGAATACCTTCCCACCATGCATGGTTTCGACGAATTCTTCGGCAACCTCTACCACCTCAATGCCGAGGAAGAGCCAGAAAATCCAGACTACCCCAAGAACCCGGAATTCAAGAAGCGCTTCGGCCCCCGCGGCGTGCTCCACTGCCTGGCCGACGGCAAGGGCGGACAGACGATCGAAGACACCGGGCCGCTGACCAAAAAGAGAATGGAAACCATCGATGACGAGGTAACTGAAAGAGCGCTCGCCTTCATCGACAAAACCACAAAATCTGGGCAACCGTTCTTTCTTTGGTACAACACGACCGCCATGCATTTTCGCACGCACCGCGCTGAGAAGCATAAGGGCAAGAGCGGTCAGGGCGTCTACAATGATGTCATGGTCGCGCATGACGAGCATATTGGCCAGATGCTGGCCAAGCTCGATGAACTCGGTATCGCCGACAACACGATCGTGTTGTACTCGACGGATAACGGCCCACATTATAACAGTTGGCCGGATGCTGGAATCACCCCCTTCCGCAGCGAGAAGAATACCAACTGGGAGGGCGGCTGGCGCGTGCCTGCCTTCGTGCGCTGGCCAGGCAAAATCAAGCCGGGCACAGTTTTCAACGACATCGTCTCGCACCAGGACTGGCTGCCGACGCTGCTTGAGGCCGCCGGCGAGCCGGATATCAACGCGAAGCTCCACGCGGGGCACAAGGCGGGCGACAAAACCTTCAAGGTGCATATCGACGGCATCAACATGACAGCTTATCTGACCGGCGCTGTGAAGGAGAGTCCAAGAAAATTCATTTTCTATATGAGCGACGACGGTGACGTTCTGGCCATTCGCGGCGGCGATTGGAAAATGGTGCTGATGGAGCAGCGCGCCAAACAATTGATGTGCTGGTTCGAGCCATTCGTGAAGCTGCGGGTGCCGAAAATGTTCAACCTTCGCCAGGATCCGTTTGAGCGGGCGGACGAAAACTCCAACACCTATTTTGACTGGGTAATTGACCACGCCTTCCTGATCTACGGAATGCAGGCGCTGGTGGCCGGGCAGATCGAGGAGTTCAAGAAATTTCCGCCGCGCCAGAAGCCGGCATCGTTCAACCTGGATGCGGTGCTGCAGAATCTCCAGGATGCAAGCGGCGGCGCTAATCACTAACGCACTGGTGCGCACGTTCGGTGGCGACGGGCGGCGCTAACGCCGCCCGTCGCTCCGGAGGCAATACACTGTCTGCTCGGGTGGCGTTGGCAAAACCACGGCAATCCGGAACAATTACTCATAACAATTCTGACTGAGCGATGTGAATACGACTCCACCAAGTCTACAGACCAATGTTCTGCGTTTCTTGAATATAAGATGAGGCCACAAAGACCGGGATGCTCGTGACGCTAGTGCCCTTGAAGCATGTCGCCACAAAGAAATCCGATGAATGTTATTGCGAAGTCAGGAGAATGAACGTTCTATTGGAATACCCGCTTATTGTTTTGGTACTTTGTCTGGCGGTGCTGTACCTGTCGGAAAGGATCGGCGTGTTCCTTGGTGCGATACGCGCGAATATCAATGAGGGTGAGCGCAATGAATTAAATGTTATCTTGAGCGCCACGCTGACACTGCTGAGCCTCATCATCGGATTTACCTTTTCGATGGCCATAAACCGTTATGATCAACGAAAAAACTATGAAGTGGCAGAGGCTAACGCGATCAGTACAGAGTACATCCGGGCTGGATTGTTACCTGATGAGGACGCAGCGTTGGTACGAAAGCTTCTTGTGAGCTATCTTGATCAGCGTGTTTTGTTCTATGAGACGCGAGATGACCGCGAACTTCTGCAGATTGATGCCACGACCGATCGACTGGAGGCCGGTCTATGGTCGGCCGTCCAGATCCCGGCTGAGGACCAACCCACACCCGTGACGTCTCTCGCCGTTTCGGGGATGAACGATGTTCTGAATTCGCGGACAAACACTCAGGGCGCGTGGTTGAACCGGATCCCGAGTGAGGCATGGGTGCTGATGGCTGTAGTCGCCATATTCTCGAACTTATTAATCGGCTATGGTATGCGTCGCACTGAAGTAGCACGCGCGCTACTTTTCGTTTTACCGATGGTTGTCTCGATCTCGTTCTTTCTCATAGCCGACATCGACACTCCGCGTGGCGGCATTATTCATGTTCATCCTGAAAATCTAGAAAGTCTCTCGCAGTCATTTCATGCGAACGACTGACCACAGAATATTGTGCCCACCATGAAGCCAGATATTGCACTAGCGGCGTTGGAATGTTCTGGGGATTGACTATGCCGGCCAAACTGGAATTGTTAATCATCGGGACATTATCCCCGACAAACACGAATACATTCGCGCCACATTGGCGCCAAATTACGGTAGTCTGAATTTTGAGTTACACGAATGTCTTTTGACAGCCGCACCGGTTGTTGTCATTGTGGTAACGAGATTGTGGGTGCTTCCGCCTTATGTGGCGGCGAAAACGCCGTGGTTGTTAGTGCTCACCTGATCTTACGAATATTGTTCTCTGACAAGCTCTCAAAAAACCAGTGGTGACGGAGAGCTTTCAAGGGGGATTAGTCCCGTGAATTCACAAAAAATTATTGAGATTTATCGAAAAGGAAGAGGTCCATGATGTCACGGAGCGTGACCGCGCTGGCGCTCGTCGCCAGGCTTCTTATAACCAGCGAGGCGCAGGCGCAGACGCCAGCGCCCCCGGTTAGTGCGCCGGCACCATCTATGCCAGCGCCCAAGGCCAGCGCACCGGCGGCACCTGAATTCAAACTTATAATTGAGCCCCGGGCAGTCGACGTGCTCAAGGCGACATGCGCTCGCCTTGCCGCGGCCAAATCGATGTCTTTTACCGCTGTCGTGAGCTATGAATTCCCCAGCCGGCTGGGACCGCCGCTTGTTTACACGGTGCGCAACGATGTGACGATGCAGCGACCGGACAAGCTCAAGATCGTGACGCCTGGCGACGGGCCGACTTCCGATCTCTATTATGACGGGAAGACGATGGTGGAGTACTCACCGGGCCCGGATCTCGCCGCGGTGGCCGCTGCACCGCCCACGATCGACGAGGCTATGAGGGCAGCCTACGAGAATGCAGCAATCTACTATCCGTTCACGGACATCATTCTGTCGGACCCGTATAACGCGTTGATCTCTGGAGCGACCCTCGTCTTTTATGTTGGGAAGTCGGAGGAGGTTGGCGGCACTGAGACGGATATGGTCGTCTGGGCCGATGACGATGTGTTTCTCCAGATATGGATCGGCACCAAGGACAAACTGCCCCGGCGAGTGCGGGCGATTTATCGCAACGACCCGCTGCAACTCCGCCATGATATGGTGCTGTCGAACTGGCAGATCGACCCGGTGATTCCGCCGGGCACGTTTACATCGCAGAAGGTACTCGCCGCAAAGCGTATCCCGTTCGCAAATCCCGGATCAGAACCATCTCCAGTTGGCACGCCACTATTCATGGCAGCGCCCTCCGGGAGCGCGCCGCCCGCCGCGCAGCAGCAGAAGCCGCAATGAAAGGATGCATGCCATGAAAAGAATGGTTGCCGTAACCGCCACGCTGATCGCCTGTGCTGCGTCCTTGTGGACCAGCGAAGCGTTCGCCTGGAAGTCCGCCAACAGCTGGGGCGGCAGCACGAGCCATAGCTATGGCTCGACCAGTCACACAAACGCCTATGGCGGCAGTACGTCTGGCGGTTATGGCCAGGGGGCCACCCACACGAACCCGTATGGCGGCAGTACGTCTGGCGCTTACGGCCAGGGGGCGACACACACGAACACGTATGGCGGCAGCACGTCCGGCGCTTACGGCCAGGGTGCGACGCATACATACTCTAACGGGGCTTCAACCTACCACCCGCCCGGATACGCTGGCTACCCGGGCTATCCAGCCTACCACCCGCCGGTTGCGGTGCCTTACTACTCCTCCGGCTGCTACGGCTGCGCTGCAGCGGCCGGTGCGGTTGCCGGTGTCGCCGTCGGAGCGGCCGTCGGTGCGGCAGCAGCCTCAGCCCCGGCGGCACCAACCTATGTTATGGGCTCTGACTACGCGACTTTGCCCCCTGGGTCGGCTCAAGTCTACCAGGGCGGAAGTACGTATTACGTTAACGGGAGCCTCTGGTTCCAACCGGTCTATGGTGCCAATGGCCTCTACTACGTTGTCGTGCCTGCGCCGTGAGGCTAGTATTGGGTCAGGTGAATCGGAGAAAAAACCTGGTTGAAGCCTATGTTCTGAATAGCACCGAACAAGGCCCCGGCGCATTGGCTGGAAAAGCTCTGCGCCGATGACAATAAGCAGGCCAGCTCCGCCGGGTTTTCACCTGTTGGCCAAGCCTTCAGGCTCGGCTTGCAATCTGGATTGCACATACTGCTTTTTCCTGTCGAAGGAGATGCTGTACCCTGGCAGCCGGTTTCGCATGGCCGACGATTTGCTCGAGATTTATATCCGCCAGTTGTTGGAGGCCCACCACACACCCGAAGTGAATATAAATTGGCAGGGCGGCGAACCGACGCTGATGGGCCTTGAGTTTTTCAAGGCCTCCATAGGCTATGTCGAAAAGCACAAAAAACAAGGCCAGCGGATCGGCTATACGATTCAAACCAATGGCATTTTGCTCGATGATGAATGGTGCGCATTTTTCAGGCAGCACGGCTTTCTGGTCGGTCTCAGCGTCGACGGACCCAAGGCGTTGCATGATGCCTATCGGGTAAATAAGGGGGGACGGGGCAGTTTCGACCAGGTCATGCATGGGCTTGCCTGCCTGAAAAAACACGGGGTGGAGTTCAATATCCTCTGCACGGTTCATGCCGCGAACGCCGATCATCCGCGCGAAATCTACCACTTTTTTCGCGATGAGTTGAGGGCCAATTATCTTCAGTTCATTCCCATCGTCGAGCGCTCCACGGCGGAAGATGTGGCAGGCACCAACAAAAGCTGGGGGCAGCAAGACAGCGCTGAACGGAAACTATATGTTCAGACAGGTTCATGCGTCACAGAGCGATCTGTCGGGGCCGAGCAGTTTGGCCGGTTCCTGGTCGCCATCTTCGATGAATGGGTACGCCGCGACGTTGGCACCGTATTTGTGCAAACCTTCGACGTTGCACTCGGCAGTTGGTTAGGTCAGCACAATCTCTGCGTCGTGTCGCCAACATGCGGCAACTCGCTCGCGCTGGAGCATAATGGGGATTTGTATTCCTGCGACCATTTCGTGGAACCCGACTACCTCCTTGGCAACATCCGGGAAACGCCGATGGCCGAGATGGTTGCCTCCGAGAAGCAACGTGCATTCGGATGCGCCAAGTTAGACTCGCTTCCGAAATACTGCCGCAATTGCGATGTGCTCTTTGCCTGCTACGGAGACTGTCCCCGCAATCAATTCATTGAAACGCCGGATGGAGAATTTGGCCTTAACTATCTCTGCGCCGGCTATAAACTTTTCTATCACCATATCGACCAGCCGATGAAAATCATGGCCAATCTGGTCCGCCAGGGCCGCTACGCCGATGAAATAATGGGCTGGTACGCCGCCCGCGAAAATTCTCCACCCGCCAAAGTCGGGCGGAATGCGCCCTGCCCGTGCGGCAGCGGAAATAAATACAAGCATTGTCATGGGCAGGCATCGTTCACAACAACAAGCGCCTGAGCCCAGAGTCAGCTTTCAGCGACACCGGCCGGCAAGCCCGTTGGGGCCGCCGGCCGCGCGTGTTTATTGCCGTGCCATCGCGATGCGGAGAGCTTCCTGCGGAGAGACGAGGTGATCCGCGTTCTCGGCAGCGTCGGCGATGGCGATCTGCACCCCCTTCACCCGGCCGTTGAAGGCATTGCCGCGTGGGCCGTAATCCGGAGAGACAGGGGCGCCACTATCCTCGCCGACGTCACAGCCATCGTCGCAAGAATAGATCATGGCCAGCGTCATGGGGATGTCACCTTCGCCAACCTTCACGCCGTCAACGTAGAGACTCGCCTTTCCGCCTTTGCCCAGCCCGCCGCCGGCGTAGGCGAACTCCATGCGTACCTGGTGCTCACCTGCGGGCAGCGTGCTCGCGGCGTCGACAAAGAAGTGCTGCACGCCACCCAAATTGTAGCAGTATTTGAGCTTGCCGCCTTTGGCATACAGGCTCCAGCCGCCGATATTTCCGCCCTGGGCGATGATCACACCTTCGGCGCCAGACTCCGGCACCTCGATCTCCGCGGTCACGGCATGGGATTTGTTCTTGATGCTGATGACGCAATTCTCAGAGAGGCGGCCCATGCCAGGAAACAGGAGTTGGGTCTTCCCCTTGATCAGCACCGGCCTGCCCGCTACATCCGGGTTCATACGCCTTGCGAGGTCATCGTCCATCGGCAATACGTTATACCGCGTCGCCTCTATGAGCCACAGGCGCTGCAGTTCGTGCAGCTTTTCCGGCATCTGCTTCGACAGGTCGTTGGCCTGGCTCCAGTCCTTTTCCGTGTCGTAAAGCTCCCATACATCGTCGTCGAAGGCAGGGGTCTTCTCGCCGATGAGCAGCCAGGGCGTCTTGTGCCGTGTCACCGCCGTCCAGCCCTTGTGGTAGATGCCACGGTTACCGAACATCTCGAAATACTGCGTCTCATGCCGTTCCGCCGCCTTGGCGTCGTTGAATGAGTAAAGCATGCTCACGCCCTCAATGGGCTGTTGCGTCACGCCGTTCACTGAGACCGGCTCAGGAAGCCCCGCCGCCTCGAGGATCGTCGGCGCGACGTCGATGACGTGGTGGAACTGCCACCGCATCTCTCCCTTCGTCTTGATCCCATTTGGCCAGTGCACGATCGTTCCGTTGCGCGTCCCGCCCCAGTGTGAAGCAACCTGCTTGGTCCATTGGTAGGGCGTGTCCATGGCATGCGCCCAGCCGACCGCGTAGTGGTTGTAGGACTCCGGTCCGCCGAGCTTGTCGATCCGGGCGTTGAGGAATTCCGGTGTCTCGATGGCTGACAGGCCGTTGAAGTTCAACATCTCGTTGTACGTGCCGTTCAGCGTGCCCTCCGCCGATGCACCATTATCACCGATGATGTAGTAGACGAGTGTGTCGTCGAGGATGTGCAGTTTCTTCAAGCCTTCAAGCAGACGGCCGATGTGATGGTCAGTGTACTCCATGAAGCCCGCATAGACTTCCATCTGCCGGCGCAACACGGGCTTGAGCGCCTCTGGCATCTCATCCCATGCCGGGATTTCCTTGTGGCGCGCCGTGAGTTGGCAATCTGGTGGAATGACACCCAATGTCTTTTGCCGCGCAAAAGTCTCTTCGCGCAGCTTGTCCCAGCCCTGGTCGAACTTGCCCTTGTACTTGTCGGCCCATTCCTTGGGAACATGGTGGGGGGCGTGAGTGGCGCCGGGCGCGAAGTAAACGAAAAAAGGCTTGTCGGCTGCCAACGCCTTTTGCTGCGATATCCAGGCCATGGCCTTATCGGTCATGTCCTCCATGAGGTGGTAGCCTTCCTCTGGCGTCTTCTTCGGCTCTATCGGCGTGGTGCCCTCGTACAGCGTCGGGTACCATTGGTTCGCCTCACCACCAAGAAAGCCATAGAAGTATTCGAAGCCGCCGCCACCCGTCGGCCAGGCATCGAACGGCCCAACCGGGCTCGTTTCCCACACCGGCACCTCGTGGCATTTGCCGAACTGCGCCGTGGAGTAGCCGTTGAGCTTCAGTGTCCGCGCCAGCGGGGAAATGCTGTTGGGAAGCACCGAGCTGTAGCCCGGCGAGCCGCTGGCGATCTCGGTGATGCCGCCCATGCCAGCGGTATGGTGGTTACGTCCTGTTAACAACGCCTGACGGGTCGGCGAGCACAGAGCCGTGGTGTGGAAGCGGTTATACTTCAGCCCATCCGCGGCCAGCTTCTCGGCATTCGGCGTTTGGCAGGGGCCCCCGAAGGCGCTCGTGGAGCCAAACCCCGCATCGTCGAGCAGAATGATCAGAACGTTGGGCGCGCCCTCCGGAGGACGAAGCTGTTCGATGGGCGGAAACTTTGTGTCCGGATCCTTCGCGTCGTAGGTGATGAGACCACGTCGCGCAGTGTTCTGTATAGGAAGGTGGGCACGGTGTTTCGTGTCTTCTTTGTTCATGATCTGGGGTTCCTTTGCGTGGACGTATTTTTATAGCCTTCTAATCTGCTCGGCGGACATCGAGGCGATGGAGGGCAAAAAAGGCAACGCTGGCCACAGAAATCTGGCCAAGGAACGTTATACGCAATCACGAATTATTGCCATTATATATATTAAGGTAATGGCAAGCTGTTGATTTCCACTGAGGTCTGACCCAGGATTTTCATCTAGATTTGTTGGGGTGGAACGGCCCACGGCATCGGATGTGCCAAGATGAGGTCGCTCAATGACCATCATGAAAGGGCCGTTCCATGGAATTTAAGCGCATATCGATCGACACGTCGAAGCATATTTTCACGCTGCACGGTGTTGATGAGCAAGATGACGTTACTCTCCGCCGCGAGCTGCGCCGGGGACAGATTGAAGCCTTTTTTGCCCGGGTGCACCCGACCGAGATAGCTTTGGAAGCCTGTGCAGGGGCTCATCACTGGGGGCGGGTGCTTGGCGCCATGGGCCACCGGGTGAAGTTGATCCCGCCGCAATACGTGAAGCCCTTCGTCAAGCGCCGCAAGAATGATCGCAATGACGCCGAGGCGATCAGCGAGGCTGCTTCCCGCCCAAGTATGAGGACGGTACCGGTAAAGACCATCGACGAGCAGGCCGCGACAATCGTCGTGAAGCACCGGGAGATGTTGGTCGGCCAGCGGACCCAGGCCATCAACGCGTTGCGCGGACACGCGGCGGAGTTCGGCGTGATTGCGGCCAAGGGGACAGGCAATGTCGATATGCTGCTTTCCGTCCTGGCGGATGATCCCGCCATTCCAGAGATAGCCAAGGCAATGTTTGCCCAGATGGGGCGGCACGTGGCTGAGCTCGATCTGAAGATTGATGCCATCGACCGGCAACTGCTCGAGCAACACAAGCTCAATGCCGTCAGCCAACGCCTTGCGGCGGTCCCCGGCATCGGACCGATCACGGCCATCACCATGGCGCTTTCGGTAAACCCCGCAAATTTTGAAAGCGGCCGCCACTTCGCCGCTTGGCTGGGGCTGACGCCCAGGGAGCATTCGACTGGTGGCAAACACCGCCTCGGACGGATCAGCAAGGCCGGTAATGAGCGGCTGCGCCAGTTACTGGTGGTTGGTGCCATGGCGGTGATCCGCTTCGCCAAACCAGGTAGCAAATCGGCCAGTGCTTGGCTGCTGCAATTGCTGGAGCGCCGGCCGCGCAAAGTCGCGGCCATCGCTCTGGCCAACAAAATCGCTCGGGTTACCTGGGCGATGATGGCGCGTGGTGAGGTCTACCGGCGGCAGCCGGCAGCAGCCTGACCGCGAGCCGGTGCCAAGGAGGCAAGAGCAACAAGAGAAGATGGCGATCGGTCGAACCGACGAATGGCGGCAATCCAGCCCGGGTCAACGGCACATCGATGCCGCAGATTTGTTTGGATGCCATTCGCGGAACCCATCTGGGCCAGCGGCCACGACGCCGCGCCAAAAGGCCGGACACATGACCGCATTCGAGCCGCCGCCAAATTCTCGTTGTGTCGCTCTTGAATCCAGGGCCGTTCCACACATGACCCGGGTGGTTGCGGTTATTCGCTGTGCTTGGTGCGGTGGGTCAAGGCTTTGTTTTTCTTCTTTGATTGGTTTTCGGCAACGAGCTTGCACGGAAGCTGTTATTGCCGGTCTCGAAAACATGGCAGTGATGGGTAAGGCGATTGCGCAGAGCCGTGGTCATATCTTCGCATCGCCGAACACGCCTGCCCGCTCGCTGAAGTTGAGATTGGTGGCGATGATCACGCTGGTACGCTCATAGAGCTTGCCGAGCAGATGGACGAGCAAGGCACCACCTGACGGGCTGAGCGAGAGATATCACTGTTCGCCGAGCATAATGAGGTCGAGACGAAGCAGGCGTTCTGTAATTCCACAAACTATGAATTTGACGGTCAGGAGTTCAAATCTCTCGGGCGCCATTTTCCCTTTGAAACGCAAGAATTTTGACGGGAGCCTCTCAGGCCGCTGCACGGGGCGTTCTCCCCGTCCCCCAAATAGCCACGATAGGCGCCCTCTGCCCTCCGGCTTGTCTCCCAGCGTACAGCCCCGGCGCCCGCACGGGAGCCGCCTGACGATCGAGAAATATCTACCCTGGTACCAGCACCGCCGCACGCTGCAATATCGCCGCCGCCCCTGCCCCCACCGGCAGCGCTCCGAATGCGAACCCGCCGCCCGGCGCCAGACGTGTCGCGCAGAACGCCTCGGCCAACGCCGCGGGCGCGTGGCGCAGCAGCAGGCTCGCCGTCAGCGCCACCGCGAGCTGCTGCGCCAGTTGCCGCGCATGGCCCTCCGTGGGCGGCGGCAGCGGTGCAACCAGCCACTCATCCAGTGCCTTGTGCCCGCCAGCCGCCAGGGCGATCTCGGCCCGCAGCGCCGCGGCGGCCTCCGGCTCGCGCGTCAGGGCGCGAAGAACGTCCAGGCAGATGACATTGCCCGAGCCCTCCCACAGCCCATTCACCGGCGCGTCCCGGTACAGCCGCGCCGCCGCATGTTCCTCGATGAAGCCATTGCCGCCATGGCATTCCATCGCCTCGGCCGCCACGGCCGGGGCGCGCTTGCAGATCCAGTATTTGGCAATGGGCGCCAGGATGCGGAACAGCGCTGCCTCGGTGGCGTCGTGCGCGGCGGCGTCAAGCGCGGCGGCGGCGCGCATGGCCAGCCACATCGCCCCCTCGGCCTCTAGGGCAAGGTCCGCGAGCACGGCCTCCATCAATGGCTGGTCGGCCAGACGGCGCTGGAACGCCGTGCGGTGGCTGGCATGGTGGATGGCCAGCCCCACCGCCTGGCGCATCAGCCCTGCCGAGCCCAGCGCGCATTCCAGCCGGGTGAGCTGCGCCATCTCCAGAATGGTGGCGATGCCGCGCCCCTCCACCCCCACCAGCTCGGCCTCCAGCCCTCGGAACTCCACCTCGGACGAAGCGTTGGAGCGGTTTCCGCATTTATCCTTCAACCGTTGCAGCAGCAGGAAATTGCGCTCGCCCTCGTCGCGCCAGCCCTGCGCCAGAAAGCAGGAAATACCCGCCTCCGTGCGCGCCAGGGTAAGGAACAGGTCGGAGGTGGGAACGGAGAAGAACCATTTATGCCCGGTGAGCCGGAACGTCCCGCCACCTGCCGGGGCGGCGGTCGTCTGCGTCTGCCGCAGATCCGAGCCGCCCTGCTTCTCAGTCATCGCCATTGCCACGGTGAGCGCGGTTTTGGCGCCCGGTGGCGCGGGCGCGGGGTCGTAGCCGGGCGACAAGATCTTCTCCCGGAATTTTTCCAGCAGCGCCGGCGCGTGGCGCAAGGCAGCCAGGGAGGCGAAGGTCATGGCGGCGGGGCAGCCCACCCCGGCCTCCCCTTGCGACCACAGATACGACAGCGCGGCCCGCACGACATGCGCGCCGGGGCGGCCGGCATTCCAGCCCAGCGCATGCACCTCATCCGCCCGCAGCATGGTCATCAGCTCGTGCCAGGCGGGGTGGAACTCCACCTCGTCGATGCGGTGGCCGAACCGGTCATGCGTGCGCAGCTCCGGCGTATGACTATTGGCGTCCCGCGCCAGGACCTGCATATGCGCGCTGCCGATGCGCGCGCCGCAGGCCGCCAGACGCTCCTGCGCCCAGGTGGCGCCAAACGCCGCGACTGCGTCACACAGCACCACATCGCCCAGATAGGCATTGAAGCCGGCGAATTCCGGCGGCTGGTTCAGCACCTCGTGCGTGGCATAGCCGGACATCTGACGTTCCTCTTGTTTGTTTGCCCATAACGCTAGCGGCGTCCGCCCGCTGGATACAGCAGTGCTTCTTCCCTTCTTCGAGCAAGGCGCGGTGAGCATCGCCATACTCCGGGCAACCCGGCAAAAAGCTGCGCAGGGTCAGCCGAGAATACCCGGCAGGTCGAGCCCCTTCTCACGCGCGCAGTCGAGGGCGATGTCATAACCCGCATCGGCGTGGCGCATGACGCCGGTGGCCGGGTCGTTCCAGAGCACACGCGCCAGCCGCTTGGCCGCTTCCGGCGTGCCGTCGGCGCAGATGACCATGCCCGCATGCTGGGAGAAGCCCATCCCTACCCCGCCGCCATGATGCAGCGACACCCAGGTGGCGCCCGAGGCGCAGTTGAGCAGCGCGTTCAGCAGCGGCCAGTCGGATACGGCGTCGGATCCGTCCCGCATGGCCTCCGTCTCGCGGTTGGGCGAGGCGACCGAGCCGGAATCCAGATGGTCGCGGCCGATGACAACAGGCGCCGAGAGTTCACCCTTTGCCACCATCTCGTTGAAGGCGAGCCCGAGGCGGTGGCGGTCGCCTAAGCCGACCCAGCAGATGCGCGCAGGCAGGCCCTGGAAGGCGATGCGCTCCTTCGCCATGTCCAGCCAGTTGTGCAGGTGCTTGTTATCCGGCAGCAGCTCCTTCACCTTGGCGTCGGTCTTGTAGATGTCCTCCGGATCGCCCGAGAGGGCCGCCCAACGGAACGGCCCGATGCCCTCGCAAAACAGCGGGCGGATATAGGCGGGCACGAAGCCGGGGAAGGCGAAGGCGTCCTCCACCCCTTCCTCCTTGGCGCGCTGGCGGATGTTGTTGCCGTAATCGAAGGTCGGCACGCCCAGCGCGTGGAAACCCAGCATGGCGCGCACATGCACGGCCATCGAGGCGCGGGCTGCCTTCTCCACGGCGGCCGGGTCGGTCTCGCGCCTGGCTTCCCATTCCGCCACGCTCCAGCCGATCGGCAGGTAGCCGTTCACAGGGTCATGCGCCGAGGTCTGGTCGGTGAGCAGATCGGGCTTCACGCCGCGCTTCAGCAACTCGGGCAGGATTTCGGCCGCATTGCCCAGCAGGCCGACGGAGACCGGCTTCTTCTCGGCGCAGGAGCGCTCGATGATCGCCAGCGCCTCGTCCAGAGAATCCGCGCGCATGTCCACGTAGCGGGTCTTCAGGCGCATCTCGATGCGGCTGGCTTGGCACTCGATGGCTAGGCACGAGGCCCCGGCCATGGTCGCGGCCAGAGGCTGCGCGCCGCCCATGCCTCCAAGCCCGGCGGTGAGTACCCAGCGGCCCGAGAGGTCGCCGCCATAATGCCGCCGCCCGGCCTCGACGAAGGTCTCATACGTGCCCTGCACGATGCCCTGGGTGCCGATATATATCCAAGAGCCCGCCGTCATCTGCCCGTACATCATCAGGCCCTTGCGATCGAGCTCGTTGAAATGCGCCCAGTTGGACCAGTTCGGCACCAGGTTGGAATTGGCGATGAGCACACGCGGGGCATCGGTGTGCGTGCGGAACACGCCGACCGGCTTGCCTGACTGCACGAGCAGGGTCTCATCGGCCTCCAGGCGCTTGAGCGTGGACACGATGCGGTCGAAGCTCTCCCAATCCCTGGCGGCGCGGCCGATGCCGCCATACACCACCAGCTCCTCCGGTCGCTCGGCCACGGCCGGGTCGAGATTGTTCATCAGCATGCGCAGCGGCGCTTCGGTAAGCCAGGATTTGGCGGAAAGTGCTGCCCCGTGCGGGGCGCGGATGACACGGGCATTGTCGAGACGCGTCATGGGCAAAGTCCTTTCAGAATGTCTTGCAGAACAGGCAGAATGGGCGCGGCAGGGTTGAGGGGCGCGGGCCAATTTTCGGGCGTTGGCGTGGCGGGCTCGTCCATGTAGCCACGCATGGCAAGCTCCATCTGGATGGCGTGAACGCCAGCTCTCGGATTGCCGTAATGGCGGGTGATCCAACCGCCCTTGAAGCGTCCGTTCAGCACCCAGGAGAAGCCGGAGCGAGCACAGATTTCGGCCACGAGGGTTTCGTATTCCGGTGCGCAGGAGGTGCCGCCATTGGTGCCGATGCTGAACTGCGGCAATTCACCCGGGAACAGCCGGGGGATGCGGCTGCGGATGGAGTGGCAGTCATAGAGCACGATATTCTCATGCTTCGCGCGCAGCCGGGCGATCTCGCCTTCAAGCGCCGCATGATAGGGGCGGAAATAAAGCGCCAGCCTGCGTGCGGTCTCCGCCTCGCCCGGCGGGGCGGAGGCGTAGAGCGGTTCGCCGTCGAAGGTTTCGGCGGGGCAGAGGCCAGTGGTCACCTGGCCCGGATAGAGCGAGGCGCCGGACGGGTCGCGGTTCAGGTCGATGACCGTGCGCGAGATGCGGGCAGCGATGACCGTCGCGTCCAGCGCCTCAGCGAAGGCATAAAGCGCGGGGATGTGCCAGTCGGCGTCCTTGCGCGCCCGCCAGCCGGACACGAAACACCCTGCGAATTCCTCAGGAATTTCCGTACCCCCATGGGGCATCGAGAGGATCAGCGGCGCCTCGCCTCGGCGCAAGGTGAACAGGCTCATTCTAGTCCCGGCAGGGCGGAATCATCGAGCGCGCCCTCGGCCAGCAGGGCGATCGCCGCCTCGATGTCAGGCGCGAAATACCGGTCCTCCTCCAGATGCGGGACTTTCGCGCGCAGGGTGGCGCGAGCAGCCTCCAGCGGGGCGGATGAGCGCATGGGCCAGAAATCGCACCCCTGCACGGCGGCAAGCCATTCGATGGCAATCACCGCGCGCAGATTGTCGTTCATCTCGGCCAAGCGCCGGGCGCCATGGGCAGCCATGGAGACATGGTCCTCCTGGTTGGCCGAGGTGGGGATGGAGTCAACCGAGGCCGGGAAAGCGCGGGTTTTGTTCTCAGAGACCAAAGCCGCAGCCGTCACCTGCGGAATCATGAAGCCGGAATTGAGGCCGGGACTAGGAGTGAGGAAAGCAGGCAGCCCGGAGAGCGCCGGGTCCACCAGCATGGCGAGGCGCCGTTCGGCGAGCGAGCCGATCTCGCACACCGCCATGGCGATCATGTCGGCGGCGAAGGCCACCGGCTCGGCGTGGAAATTGCCGCCCGAGAGCGCTTCGGTGGGGTTGATGAAGATCAATGGGTTGTCGGTCACGCCGTTGGCTTCCGTCGCCAGCGTGGCGGCGGCCTGGCGCAGCACGTCCAGCACCGCGCCCATCACCTGTGGCTGGCAGCGCAGGCAATACGGGTCCTGCACGCGCGGGTCGTTCACCCGGTGCGAGGCGCGGATGGCGCTGCCCGCCATGAGGCCGCGCAGGGCGTCGGCGACCTCGGCCTGCCCCCGGTGGCGGCGCACCGCATGGATGCGCGGGTCGAACGGCGCGTCGGTACCTTTGGCGGCATCGGTCGAGAGCGCGCCGGTGACGAGAGCAGAACGGAACAGGCGCTCGGCCTCAAACAGCCCGGCCAGCGCGTTCGCTGTGGAGAATTGCGTGCCATTGAGCAGGGCCAGCCCCTCCTTGGGGCCAAGCACGAGCGGCGCAAGCCCGGCCTGCGCCAGCGCCTCAGCGGCGGGAACACGCGCACCGTCCACAAAGAACTCGCCCACGCCCAGCATCGCGGCGGTCATGTGCGCGAGCGGCGCGAGATCGCCCGAGGCGCCGACCGAGCCCTGGGCGGGCACCACGGGGATCAGGTCTTTCTCAAGCAGGGCGGCGAGCATGCGCACCGTCTCGACCCGCACGCCCGACACGCCCTGGCCAAGCGAACCGAGCTTGAGCGCCATCATCAGCCGCGCGATGGACACCGGCATGGCCGGGCCGACACCCGCCGCATGCGAGAGCACGAGGTTGCGCTGCAGCGTGGCGAGGTCATCGGGCGCGATGCGCACGGCAGCCAGCTTGCCGAAGCCCGTGTTGATGCCATAGGCCGGCTCGTTGCGAGACAGAATTTCTTCAACCGCCGCGGCACCTGCCGCGATCGCGGGCAAGGCGGCCTCATCCAGCGTCAGGGATGCACCGCGATAAATCGCGCGCCATTGCGCCAGCGTCACATCGCCAGGGGTGAATTTCATGAGGCACTCCAGATTCGTTTATAAAGCGGATTGAAGCCAAGCCTGTAGACAAGCTCGGCAGGGCGTTCGATGTCCCAGATCGCCAGATGGCATTTCGCGCCCGCCCGGAGCACGCCAACATCGCGGCGCCCCAAGGCGTTGGCGGCGTGGCGGGTCACGCCGAGCAGACACTCGGTGACGGTGAGGCGAAACTGCGTTGCCGCCATGTTCATGGCAAGCAGCAACGAAAACAGCGGCGACGTGCCAGGGTTGAGATCGGTGGAGACGGCCATGGGCACGGCATGCTTGCGGAAAGCGTCGATGGGCGGCAGGCGCGTCTCGCGCAAAGTGAAGAAGGCGCCGGGCAACAACACCGCCACCGTGCCAGCTTCGGCCATGGCGCGGACGCCGGCTTCATCGGTACATTCGAGATGATCGGCTGAAAGCGCACGGTAGCGCGCGGCAAGAGCAGCTCCGTGCAAATTGGAGAGCTGATCGGCATGCAGCTTCACCCGCAAGCCCGCTTTTACCGCGGCGTCGAAAACCCGTTCGGTCTCGGCAGGCGAAAAGGCGATGGTCTCACAGAATGCGTCCACCGCCTCGGCCAGATGGTGCCGGGCCACATGGGGGATCATCTCATCACACAGCAGGCGGAGATACTCTTCACGCGGACAGTCCGGCGGAAAACCATGAGCGCCGAGAAAGGTTGTGGAAATATCAACAAGATCTTCAAGACCATGGGCAGCCTCGAGGCATTTGTATTCGGCCTCGGGTGAGAGCCCGTAGCCGGATTTGATCTCCACCGTGGTCACGCCCTCGGCCAGCAGCGGCGCCAGGCGCTTGCGGGCGGCAGCATCCAGGGCGGCGGGCATGGCCGCGCGTGTGGCGCGCATGGTGCCCAGAATTCCGCCACCGGCGCGGGCAATCTCCTCATAGCTGGCGCCCTCGAGCCTGGCTTCGAACTCCGCCGCGCGGTCTCCGGCGAAGACCAGATGCGTGTGGCAATCGATAAGCCCCGGGGTAATCCAGCGGTTTTCGCAATCGACAATCTCATCGGCCGGCAGGTCGCGGGCCGGACCGGCATAGATGATGCGCCCCCCTCTTCGGCCAGCATGCCATCCTCGACCACGCCCAAGCCGGGCATGTCAGGGTTCATGGTCGCCAAACGGGCATGGGTGAAAACGCGCATCGCAAGTTCGGCCTTGGCGGATGGTAAGTTTCAATTGTATATACAATATCGGAGATCGACAGGGGCTGTCCAGTGTCAAACACACATTTGTTCCGTCACGCGCTGCTGCCCGCTGGCTGGGCCGGGGATGTGCTGGTGCGCGTGGAGAACGGCATGATCGCCGAGGTGCAGACCGGCGTGGCGGGCGGGCATGGTATCGCCTTGCCGGGCATGCCCAACCTGCACAGCCATGCGTTTCAGCGCGCCATGGCCGGGCATGTGGAGCGCCGGGGCGCGGAGCAGGACAGTTTCTGGACCTGGCGGACGCTGATGTACAAGCTGGCACTTTCCATGTCGCCCGACGACATGCAGGACGCCGCGACGCTCGCCTTCATCGAGATGCTGGAAGGCGGCTTCACGTCCGTTGCCGAATTCCATTATCTGCACCACGCGCCAGACGGCACGCCTTACGACGATATCGGCGAGATGGCGGCGCGCCTCGCAGCGGCAGCCGAGGCGGCGGGTATCGAGCTGCTGTTGCTCCCCGTGTTCTACGCCCATGCGGGGTTCGGCGGCGCGGCGCCCGCCCCGGACCAGCGGCGCTTCGTCTCATCGCTTGACGGTTACGCGAAACTTTACGAGTGCTGCGCCGCGCTGGCACCCTCCGGCGTGGCGCCGCACTCGCTGCGCGCCGCCACAATGCCCGAGATAAAGGCGCTTGCGGAACTGGCGGACAGTCGGCCCGTGCATATCCACATTGCCGAGCAGGTGGCGGAGGTCGAGGCCTGCCTCGGCTTTTGCGGCCAGCGCCCGGTCGAGCATCTGCTGGGCAACGCGCCGGTCGGCCCGAACTGGTGCCTCGTGCATGCCACTCACATCACGCCGGATGAAGCCACGGCGATGGCGGCGACGGGCGCCGTCGCCGGGCTGTGCCCGGTCACCGAGGCCAATCTGGGCGATGGCATCTTCCCTACCCAGCATTTTTCCGGCGCCTGGGGCGTGGGATCGGATTCCAACGTGCTCATCGACCCGGCGCGCGAATTGCAGATGTTGGAATATTCGCAGCGCCTCGCCCGCCACACCCGCAACGTGATGGCGTCACCCGGCGAACCGGCAACCGCCACCGCGCTCTACCAGGCGGCTGTGGCGGGCGGGGCGCAGGCGCTCGGGCTGCAAGGCGGGCTTCGACCCGGCGCGCCAGCCAGCTTCGTCACGCTGGACGGCGAGACGCCAGAGCTTGCCCTATCGCAATCGGTATTCTGCGCCCGCCAGCCCACCGTGCGCGATGTGTGGGTGCGCGGCCGCCAAGTGGTCGCGCAAGGCCGCCACGCCCTTGCGCAAACCGCGCGGCTGCGGTTTGACTCTATGGTGAAGCGGTTGGTCTAAGATGAACGAGAAACCGCCCAAACTCTACGAGCAGGTAAAGACCTACCTGCTGGAGGGCATCGCCGCCGGACGCTGGGCCGAAGGCGGCAAGATCCCTTCCGAATTCGAACTTATGGAAACGCTCGGCGCCTCCCGCATGACGGTGCACCGGGCCCTGCGCGAAATGTCGGCTGACGGGCTGCTGCTGCGCGTTCAAGGGGTTGGCACCTTCGTGCAGCCCCGCGCCCCGCGCGCCACGCTGCTGGAAGTGTATGACATCGCCGAAGACATAAGCGCACGCGGCCACACTCACCGCGCCGAGGTTCTGCGCCTCGAAGCACTGCGCGCCGACGCCGCGCTCACCGCCGAATTCCGCCTCCCGCCGCGTGGCAAGATCTTCTATTCCGAGATCGTGCATTATGAGAACGGCGCCGCCGTGCAGTTGGAAGAGCGCTTCGTCTCGCCGGATTTCGCGCCGGGTTATCTCACGCAGGATTTCACCACGCTCACCCCCAACCGCTATCTGCAATCCATAGCCCCGCCAGCGGAGGTTGAGCACATCATCCACGCCATCGCACCGGACCCGCATGTGCAGGCCAGGCTGAATATCGGGCCGCACGAGCCCTGCCTGCGCCTGCTGCGCCGCACCTGGACGCAGATGGGACCGGCAACACGCTCGGTGCTGACCCACCCGGGCAGCCGCTACTCGCTGGGCAGCCGCTACCGGCCTGCCGCATGGTCGCCCAAGCCGGGCTGAAGCCGGAAAGCTGGCTAAATCGTAATCGTCTTGACCCAGAAATCATGCAGATTGCAGGTGCTGGTGACGGTGACCTTCCCGGTATATCCAGCCGGAAGGGTATGCGTAGAACTCGGCTGATCCTGCCAAGTGAAGGTCTTGCGATCGAGGAATTTTCCGTTTTCAAGCACCACGGTGTGACTCACGATGTAGTGGGCCTCACTCATCGGATGCGGCGTCACGACGGAAAGCTGGCTGCCCGAGACTGTCACATTGGGCACATGCAGCTGCGCCATCTGCTGCTGCCAATGGCCCGGGTTGTCCTCGGTAAAAATAATATTTAGTTCAGGATCCATCCCCGAACTCATGCCCATGGAGCCCTGGCTCGTTCCATATTGGGCCAGAGCAGATACAGGAATTGCTGCTGCCGCGGTGGCGAGAGCAGTTTTAGCAAGCAAACGGCGTTGCATGGTGTTCCCTCCAAATGGGGCGCCAAGCGGCATCCCCACAGGGTCAAATACTCCCGGCACAAACAAAGTAGACATGACAATTGATCAATCTATAAGCAGAAAACCAATGCGAGACAGGATGCACAAGTTAAAGTAGATTGGTTGCCCATTGAATAGCCACAATTCCGTCTCTACACTCCCCTCGATATGAATAAGGTGGCCAGACAATCCGGGGTGATCCCCTATCGGCTCACACCGGACGGCCTGCAGGCGTTGCTCATCACCTCGCGGGAGACACGGCGCTGGGTGATCCCCAAGGGGAATATCGGCAAGGGACAAAGCGCCCGCGCGGCGGCCGAGCTCGAAGCCTATGAGGAAGCCGGTGTCCGAGGGGACGCGGATAACATACCGCTCGGCTTCTACACCTACCTGAAGATCATGGAGGATGGAACGGCCCAGCCGACGGTGGTCGAGGTTTTCGCCATGCATGTCACGAAAGAAGCCAAGGACTGGCCGGAGAAGGCGGAGCGGGAACGCCTGTGGGTGACACCTCAGGAGGCGGCGAAGTGCGTCCTGGAACCGGGGCTTGCGGTGCTGCTCCTGCGTCTGGCCGAATGCCACCAGCCCTGCAACATCGCACCATGAAGCTCCCGCGGCCTTCCCGCCCACCGGCAAAGGGACGCCATCAGCGCGGCTCCTCGCGCAGACAGGCGCGGCCCCCTCTTGCAACCTCACGACCTTCCGTCCGATACAACCCCGGATAAAGCCATGCCGCAGACCGTGCATGGATGAGGAGTAGGATATGGGCTTGCAGGACGCGCGGACGGAACTTGAAACCTTCATCACAGGCCTGCCCAAGGCGGAGTTGCATCTGCACATCGAGGGCTCGCTGGAGCCCGAGCTGATGTTCGCCCTGGCCCGGCGCAACAAGCTGGAGCTGCCCTTCAAGACGGTGGAGGAAGTCCGGGCGGCCTATAACTTCTCCAACCTGCAGGATTTTCTGAACATCTATTATGCTGGCGCGCAGGTGCTGCTTCGGGAAGAGGATTTCCGCGACCTCACCGTTGCCTATTTCGACCGCGCCGCGGCGGATGGCGTGCTGCACGCGGAAATCTTCTTCGACCCGCAGACCCATACGGACCGGGGCATCCCCTTCGCCGTGGTGGCCGAGGGCATTCTCGGCGGCATGGCGGAAGCCCAGGCGCGCCACGGCATCACCTCCAGGCTGATCCTGTGCTTCCTGCGCCATCTGGACGAAGACGCCGCCTTCGCCACCTTCCGCATGGCCGAGCCGTGGCTGGACCGCATCGCCGGGGTGGGGCTTGACTCCTCCGAGCGCGGCCACCCGCCGGGCAAGTTCGCCCGCGTCTTTGCCGCCGCCGGCGCAGCGGGGCTGAAGCGCGTCGCCCATGCCGGAGAGGAAGGCCCCGCCGCCTATGTCTGGGAGGCGCTGGATATCCTGCATATCGACCGGCTGGACCACGGCAACCACGCGCTGGATGATGAAGCCCTGGTCGAACGCCTGGCGGCAACGCAGATGACGCTCACCGTCTGCCCGCTTTCCAACGTCCGCCTTTGCGTGGTGCCGGAGATCAGCGCCCACCCCATCGACACCATGCTCGCCAAGGGCCTGCGCGCGACGGTGAACTCCGACGACCCCGCCTATTTCGGCGGCTATATCGGCGAGAATTTCAAGGCCGTGGCGCTTGGCCGCCAGCTCAGCCGCGAACAGCTGGTCACGCTGGCCCGCAACAGCTTCCTCGGCGCGTTCCTGGACGACCCCACGCGGCAGGACTACCTCCGCCGGCTGGACGCCTACGCCCAGAAGGGGTGAACCCGCCGGGCGGGGGCCCTGGCAGCAGTGGAAGCTCAGGGAGCCTCAAGACTGCTGCCCTGCTGCCCCACCCCCGGGCCACGCCGCCCATCAACAACATTTGACTGGATTTTTCTGTATAGACTCACCTAAAAATTACAAACATGGAAAATAAAACACAATTATTGCAGAGCGAGTTGCAGGCGCTTTTGGATACGGAAAAGCGACGGGCAAAGCGCACCCCCGTGAAAAGAACTGGCCGCCTTGCGTTTGGTGGCTTAAACCCGGGCATAGTTGGCTGCCAGATTCTTGATTTATCGGAGACCGGCGTTCGCGTCAGAACATTCACCAAGCTCGATCCTGTTCCGGAATTTTTTTCAATTGAGTTCTGCGACGTCTTTAGCCGCGCGCGGCTGCGCTGGTCCAAAGATCACGAACTGGGACTTGAATTTATTTTCGATTGATCTGCATTCGCCACAGGGATGGACGCCCTGGCAATGGCATTGCCACCATCATCGACACGACGACGGTTACGCCTTCCTAGCGGCGCTGGCGCAGCAGGCTCAGCAGCTCGCCCTGCGGTCGCGTGTTCAGCACATCCGCCGCTTCCAGCCAGCCCCTGCGCGCCTGGTCCACGCCGAAGCGCATGAAGCCGAGTTCCGGCTCGGCATGCGCATCGGTGGAAATCGCCACCTTCAGCCCCAATGACTTGGCGAGGCGGCAATGCGCGTCGTTAAGGTCCAGCCGGTCCGGCTGGGCGTTGAGTTCCAGAAAACAGCCGCGCTCCAGCGCACCGCGCATCACCCGCTCCATGTCCACGGCATAAGCCGGGCGCTGGTTGATCAGCCGCCCGGTGGGGTGGGCTAGAATATTGAAATAGCGATTATCCATGGCGCGCAGGATGCGCTCTGTCTGCTTCGGCTGGAGCAGGTCGAAGCGCGAGTGAATGGCGCCGACTACCAGATCCAGCTTGCTCAATATGGCATCCGGCAAGTCCAGCGTGCCATCTTCGAGAATATCCACCTCGATCGCCTTTAGTATGGTGAAACCCTTCAGCCCGTCGTTCAGACGGTCGATCTCGTCCATCTGCCGCGCCAGGCGCTTGGCATCCAGCCCATGCGCAATGCCAAGCCTGCGGCTATGGTCGGTAATGGCGATATAGCCATACCCTCTGGCACGCGCCGAAGCGGCCATCTCGCGCAGGCTCGCGCGGCCATCCGTCGCATCGGTGTGGATGTGCAGATCGCCCCATATATCCTTCACCGACACCAAATGCGGCAAGCGGCCATGCCGGGCGGCGTCGATCTCGCCCTGGCCCTCGCGCAATTCCGGCGGGATATAGCTAAGGCCCAGCCGCTCGTAGAGGTCCTCCTCCGTGCGCCCGGCAATCTGGCGCACCCCCTTGTGCAGGCCATATTCGTTGAGCTTCAGCCCCTGCTCGATCGCGATCTGACGCAGTGCGATGTTATGCGCCTTGGAGCCGGTAAAATAGAGCAGCGCGGCGCCGTAGCTCTGCTCCGGCACGACGCGCAGGTCCACCTGCAAACCGCTGCGTAGCCGCACGGTGGCGCGGGTCGGCCCCTGCTCCACCACTTCGGCCACCGCCTCGTAGCCGGTCAGGCGCTTCATCACCGGCTGGCTCGGCACGGCCGCCACCACGATGTCGATATCCCCAACCGTCTCCCGCCGGCGCCTATAGCTACCCGCGATTTCGGCCTGCCGCACCCCATCCGCCTGCCACAAATCCTGCAGCAGCGCCTTGGCAATCTGCTCCGCAGCGGCAATGCTGGTGCGCGGCGCCGCACCCGCGCCCGAGGCAAGTGCGCGCAGGATCTTCACCTCCAGCCCGCGGCCGAAGCTCGGCACGGTGCGCAGTTTGCCCGCATTGGCGGCCTCGGTCAGGGCCGCAACCGTGTCGATGCCCAGCGTCTCATGCAATTGGTGGACGCGCCTCGGCCCCAGCCCCGGGATCGCGAGCAACGCCGCGATACCGGGCGGCACCTCACGCTCCAGTTCATCGAGCATCGGCAACTCGCCGCCCTGTGCGAGGGTGGCAATCTTGCCGGCAAGGTCCGGCCCTATTCCCGGCAATTCATCAAGGTCCGCGCCAGCGGCCAGCATCTCCGCCACGCTGCGCGGCAATTCACCCACCAGCCGCGCCGCCCGGCGATAGGCGCGGACACGGAACGGATTGCCCCCCTCGATGTCGAGCAGATCGGCGATCTTCTCGAGTTGGGCGGCAATCTCGGCGTTGCTGATCTGCATCCCGCGCCCGTTCTCGACTCGCTCGCCGCTAATCCTGAACGCTCGCGCAATTCAGGCCAAACTGCGACAGCGCTTCTTCCAGATAATCGGCCAGCAGCGGCATGCCAAGCAGATACTCCGCCGTGCGGCCGTTATAGGCATTCACTGCCTCGGCACGCAGCGCCCCCCAGCCGTCGAGATCGCCATCGCCACGGCCAAGCCAAGCCAGCGTGACCAGATCGATCTGCGCATCCTCGCTGAGATCGTCGATGACGCTGGTAATCTCTATGGTTACCGGGTCATCCTCGTGATCCTCCAGCACGGCGCGCATGTCGTCGTCACTCGGGTTGGAACCGGGATCTGGCTCCGATACTTCATCCTTGGCGTCAAATTCGCGTGCCTTGCCAATAATGAAGCAGATGGTTTCGAGCGGAATTGATAGGTTGGGTTCGTCAGCCATGGTTCCCTCGCTTCGTTCTTGTGCCCTGCAACACTTTCCAGAATGCACCCCACCGCGGCCCTTTCATTGATTTACCGCAACATTGCACAAATTTAAACACCGTGCGATCTGCGTACGGCAGCGCCAAATTGAAAAGAAGCTCGTAGACTGCTCATCACGGCCAGACTTCAGCGGAGAGCGTCATGCAACTCATCAGCCCGGCCTTCACGGCCTATGAATGGATACCCGAACGCTACACCTGCGATGGCGACGACGTTTCACCACCGCTCTCCTGGTCGCACCCGCCCGCCCATACGCGCAGCTTCGCGCTCGTCTGCTGTGATCCAGACGCACCGCACGGCACATGGTATCATTGGGCGATTTACGACATCCCCGCCACAACCATGGACTTGCCCGAGAACTGGCCGCCAACCCAGGCCACGCCGCCGCAGGGGCTCAATGATTTCGGCCACATGGGATATGGCGGCCCATGCCCGCCGAATAATGGGCGGCCGCACCATTATCAATTCATGCTTTACGCGCTGGATGTCGAGAAGCTGGCAGTCCCCGCACGCCCGCATTGCCGGCACGTCGCCGCCGCCTGCGCCAATGCGCTGGCGCAGGCAAAGCTGATCGGCCTGTACGGAAGGAACTAGCGGACCTAGAGCAGGTTCACGACCTGGTCAACACCGCAGACATACCACGCATCATCCTCGGCAAGCTTGCGCTCCGCCGGGTGTGGCACGCTGCCCGTCAACGTCACGGTCCGCCCGCGCGTGTACACATGGATACTTTCGGCATTGATCAGCGGGTCCTTCTCCAGAACCTGCAGCACCACGTCCGTCACGGCAGCCTCGCTATCCTGCTCCGGCGGCGTCACGCTGATGCCGTTGATGACATCACGGCTGCCTGGCACCCACCAGGCGAGTACACCGGCGATGCGCTTCTCCCCAGGGCCAGGCACGTCGCCAGCCAGCGTCACCACGCCATCATCAACACGGACCTCGATCTCGCCATCCGCATCCGGCGGGGCCTGCACCGTTCCCACCTGTCCCTTGGCGCAGACCCGAATCACGCAAGAGGCAAGTGCTACTTCCTGCACCAGGGCGTCACGCACCAGGTCGAGGATTTCGCCATCACCCATGGGCGTGGAAGGATGGACGCGCAGCCTGTCGATGATCCGGCTCACGCCCGGAATCCGCGCCGCCGCTTTCATGGCCAGCTTCTTGCCGGCGATATGGTCCACCTCGCCCTCCACCGTCAGCTCGCCATTGGTAAAGCCGAGATGGATATGGCCATTGGCGTGAATCCGAGGTTCGCTATGCAGCGCGGCACGCACCGCTTCCAGCACCTCCTGCCCAGTGGTCATAGCGGAATGACTGTGCTGGCATGCGGCCCTTTTTCGCCTTCACCGGCATCCGCCACGTAGCGCACCTTGTCGCCTACGTGCAGATCCTCGAACCTGCCGCCGACGACAGCATTCTTGTGCAGGTACAACTCATTGCCCTCGCTTGTGCGCAGGAAGCCGTAGCCCTTGTCCCGCACCAGATGCACGATCTCGCCCTCATCCGTCGGGACATGCGCCTTGGTGTCGCCGCGCATCTCCCTCACGTAATCCTGCAACTCGCGCCTGGCGGCGTCGAAAGCATCCTTGATCGCGACATGAATATCTTCGTTCTCATGATGCGCGGGAGGCACGCGCTTCACCACGATCTCGCGCCCCGGCACGACCAGATCCACACGGACATGGTACAGGTTTCCATGATGGTGGCGCCTATGGTCAGGCTCGACCATAACCTTGCACGCGGTGATCCGGTTGAAGAACCTTTCGAGATGGTCCACATGTTCACGGATCGAGTCCTCGATCCCCATCGGCGTGTCCATCCCCCGGAAGGCGATTTGAATTTGCTCTTGCATAAGAGCCTCCTGGGCGAAGCTAGGAACCTACACCCAAGCTCCCGGAGGCGGCGTTAATTTTTAGTCAAGCGCAGGTTCAGAAAGCGTCATGGCAGGCCATGACGGCCTGCGCGATCGCGCCGCTGACATCGATAATCGTCACGCGCTGCGCAGCAACATTCGCAGGCAGGCGGAACGGCGGCACCGTGTTGGCAATGGTAATGCCGCTGATCTCCGCCGCGCCAAACAACTCTGGTGCGCCGCCGATGAACAGGCCATGTGCCGCAGCGGTGAACACCCGAAGCGCGCCGCCCTCCCGGCATGCCCTGGCGGCGCGCGCCAAAGTGTTGCCGGTGCTGATGAGGTCATCAACGATGACCGCAACCTTGCCGCGCACATCGCCGGCCAGCAGTTCGCCGCTCACCACCCCGGCGCTGCGGTATTTCTCCATGTACGCGCTGCCGACGCCGTGGCCGGTCAGCCCCTCCAGCGTCAGGCGGAACTGCTCAACGCGCTTGGCCCCGCCCGCATCGGGCGAGACGGCGACGATCTCCTCATCCCGCAGCAGCGGCGCGAAATGCGCGGCGAAAAGCGGCATCGTGTCGATATGCCAGACCGGGCAGCGGAACGCGTTCTCAAACGCGGCCAAGTTGTGCACCTCCACCGCGATCACGCCATCCACGCGCATCGCCTCGAAAAGTGCTGCGACATAACGTGTGGTGATCGGGTCGTTGGGCTTCGTCCGCCGGTCCTTGCGGGCGTAGCAGAGATACGGCACCACGGCGGTAACGCGCGCGGCGCCTGCGTCGCGCAGCGCGCCGCAGAAGAACAGCAGGCGGCAGAGCTTGTCGTTGCTGGTTTCCCTGTCATCGCCATGCAGGCTGTGCAGCACGAACACGTCGTGCCCGCGCACATCCTGCAACGGCCTTGCCTTATGCTCGCCATCCTCGAAATGCCGTTCCTCATGCAAGGCGGGCGCCACCTCCAGCCGGGCGGCGACGGCTTCCATCAGCTCGCGGCTGCCGGCCAGGCCGAAAATGGTGAGCGGATGTGAACTCATGGGGCGCTCCTCTCCGCCTGCGCCAGCAGCGCGATAACCTCATCATCCTGGGTCTGCCCGAAATCCTGGTAGAATTGCCCAACGGCGGTGAAATATTCCGGCTTGTGCAGGCAGATTGTCTCGTCCGCCTCTTCCGCCAGCCGCCGCAGCGAGTCCGGCGGGGCCACTGGCACCGCGAGCACCAACCACGCCGGGTTCCGCCGCCGCACCACGCGCAGTGCCGCGCGCATGGTGGCCCCCGTTGCGATGCCGTCATCAACGATGATGGCCGTATGCCCGGCGATTTCGACCGGCGCCCGCTTGCCGATATACACATGGCGTCGGCGCTCGATCTCTTCCAGAGCTTCGGCTTTTGCCCGCTCGACGTAGTCTTCCGGGATATTCAGGCTGCGGCGGATGTTTTCGTCGATGACGAGTTCCGGCTCCCCGCCATCGGCAATAGCGCCGAGCGCGTATTCCTCCTGGAACGGCACGCCGATCTTGCGCACCAGCACTAAGTCCAGGGGCGCGCCGAGCGCCTTGGCCACCTCGAACGCCACTGGCACGCCGCCGCGCGGCAGGGCCAGCACCACGGGCTTCTTGTCCTTCAACTGGAGCAGCCGCCTGGCGAGTTTCTTGCCTGCATCGGCGCGGTCGGTGAACAGCATGTCACACCTTCGCCTGGCCGAGATGTTGCAAAAACCACTCCCGCGCCAGTTCCACCACTAGCTCCAGCGTGCCCGGCTCCTCGAACAGATGCGTCGCCCCCGGCACCACCGCCACGCGGCGCTCGCAGCGCATCCGGCGGGAGGCGGCGCGGTTGAGCGACAGCACCTCGATGTCGTCACCGCCAACGATCAGCAGCGTCGCGGCCTTCACCGCGCCGAGCGCGTCGCCCGCCAGATCCGGCCGCCCGCCCCGGCTGACCACGGCCCGCACATCCCGCCGCGCCGCGGCGCCCAACCAGCGCCGCCGCCGCCCCGGTGCTGGCGCCGAAATAACCCAGCGGCATCGGCCAACCGGGCAGCTTGGTCTCGAGCCAAGTGGCGGCCTGGTTCAACCGCGACGCAAGCAGCGAAATGTCGAACACATTCGCGCGGTCCTCGGCTTCCGCGTCTGTCAGCAGGTCAAACAGCAGGAAGGCCAGCCCCGCATCCCGCAGCGCCTCTGCCACGAACATGTTGCGCGGACTGCGATGGCTGCTGCCGCTGCCATGGGCGAACAGCACAATCCCGCGCGGCTTGCCCTCCGGGAGGCCAAGCGTTCCCTCCCGCGCGAATGGCGGCAGGAGAACCGGGAGCGTACGGCCAGATTCGGACATGATCCTCTCAGCCTTGGTTTAAGGGAGACTGAAACTCTATTCACTGCATTTCCGCATTGATCCGCGTCAAGCATCGCCAGTCCGGCGAGAGGAAACCTAGTCCAGCGGCAATGTGCCGCCGCGCCAGCGCCATCTTGCGCGCGGCCTGCGCCGGGCTCGCCTGCCGGCTGGCGCTGCCCGCCAGCGCGTAAGCGCGTGTCGCCGCGCGCAGGGCCAGAAACAGGGGCAGCGCGCGCAGCCCCTCGGTTTCCGGCGCCAGTTCGAGATACGCATCGAACGCGGCATTGGCGAGGTCGGCACGGTCATGCACCAGCAAGTCCATCAGCAGGAAGGCGAGGTCGTGCAGCACGTCGATGCAGCTGATCTCGTCGCTGAACTCAATGGCATCGAACGGCGTCGGCACGCCCTCCCACAGGCAGATATTCGCCAGCCGCAAATCGCCATGGCACCGGCGGACTTTTCCTTCGGCCCGCCGGCGGTCGAGCAGCCCGGCGACCTGATCCAGCGCCAGCGCCGTGAGGGTGGTGAGCGTGCTGACATCCGCGCCGTCCAAAGCGGTGGCGACACGGGTCAGCTCCCGCGCGTTATCGGCAATCACCCGCCGCATCGCAGCACTGCCGCCGAAAGCCGGTGTCGGCTCGGCCGCATTGTGCAACTGCGCAATGGCCCGCCCCAGCGCCTGCATCAGCGCGGGCGTCAGCCCGCCATGCTCCAGCAGATGGTCGAGCAGCGCCGTCTGCGCGAAGCGGCGCATGACCACCACGGGCTCCAGCACGGGGCCAGGCCCATCGAAAACCAGGCCGCCACCCGGGCCACGGCAGATGGCGCTGACGCCGAGATAGATCTCCGGCGCGGTCCGACGGTTGAGCACCAGTTCCGCCGCGCAGGCGGTCTGGCGCTGCGCCAGCGTGGTGTAGTCGAGCGCCGAATAGCGGATCGCCCGCTTCAGCTTGTAGGCGCGCTCCCCGGCAAGGAACACGATGGAGCAATGCGTCTCGATCTTCTCCACCGCGCCACCGTGCAGGCCATAGCTTTCCGGACGGGAGAGAAACCCAGCCACCTCGTCCTGGCTGTTCGTGGCAAGCGCCTTATTCACGGCGCCAGATCCTGGTCCAGCCGCGCCGCCAGGGCGCGCAGCCTGGGGCTGATCTCGACCGGCACCGCCGCCTGCTCCAAGCGCCGCAGCGGCGCGGGCAGCCGGGCAAGGGAGCTGGCCGCGCGGGCGCGGGCCTCGGCCAGCCCGGGCAGACCCGCCACACGCCGTCCGGCGCGGATGGCGGGCTGCAGCAGAGCCTCCCCTGGCATTGGCTCATCAAGCAGGGCCACCACATCGCCGGCGATTGTGCCGTCTTCCGCATAGCGTCGGTACACCTGCTTGCGCCCCGGCCAGGTGGCCTTGCCCTCGCTGCGCTTGCGCCGGGGCTTTCCGGCGTATTCCTGCAGCTTGTAGGCGCAATCCAGCGCCGGAACGTCCGACGAGGTGGTAAGGCTTGTGCCGACGCCGAAGCCGTCGATCGGCGCGCCATCCGCGCACAGCGCCTGCAAGCAGTATTCATCCAGCCCGCCGCTGGCAAAGATACGGATGCGCTGCAGCCCGGCATCGTCCAGAATGGCGCGCACGGCGCGGGCATGGGCGGCAAGGTCGCCACTATCCAGCCGCACGGCGTTCACCAGGATGCCCTCCGCCGCCAAGCGCGGGGCCAGAGCCGCGACGATACGCGCCCCCCGCTCGGTGTCGTAGGTGTCAATCAGCAATGTCAGCGCATGCGGCCGCGCCCGGGCAAAGCGCTCAAAGGCGGTGGCCTCATCGTCATGCGCCTGCACGAAGGAATGCGCCATGGTGCCGACGGCGGGGATGCCGAATTCCCGGCTGGCTTGCAACGTCGCCGTGCCATCGAACCCAGCCAGATAGCTTGCCCGCGCCGCCAGCAACCCGGCCTCCGCCCCATGCGCCCGGCGCAAGCCGAAATCCACCAGCTGCCTGCCCGGCGCAGCCAACACCATGCGCGCGGCCTTGGAGGCGATCACGGTCTGGAAATGCACGAGGTTGAGCAGCCTGGTTTCCACCAGCTGCGCTTGCGGCAGCGGCGCGGTGATGCGCAGCACCGGCTCGTCGGCGAAGACCTGCGTGCCCTCCGGCATAGCATCCACATCTCCGGTGAAACTAAAATCCGCCAGCGACGCCACAAAGTCCGGCGCGAACAAGCCGGAGGCGGACAGCCAGGCGAGATCCTCCGGCGTAAAGCGCAGGTTTTCGAGATACGCCACTGCCTGCTCCAGCCCTGCCACGAGCAGAAACCCGCGCTCCGGCGGCAGCTTGCGGAAGAACAGCTCAAACACCGCAATATCCACCATGCCGTGCGCCTGGTAGGCCTCGAGCATCGACAGTTCATAAGCGTCAGTCAGCAGCAGGCTTTGTTCGATCATTTTGCGCCGCGTTTCAGTTAAAAAGGTAAACGATCACCCGCCGCAGTTGAAGTTCGGCGCAGTCATTATTGCGTCCTATTAATATTCCCCCGCGCGGCATGGTGGTTGATCGACATCAATGCGCACACCATCCAATGGAAAGAACACGCAGCGCGCTTCAGGAGGACGATCATGATAACATTGACGCCGATCAAACTCGGGCTGGCCGCCGCTCTGCTTGCCGCGACCGCCGCCACCGCCTCTTCGACCACCGAAAAGGTCAGTCCTTCCACCCAAAACGAGCAGATGGGCGCAACGACCGGCCTTGGTGAGTCCCACCGCTTCCCCACCGCCGCCGCAGCAACAGATCATTGCCCTGGGGACACCATCGTCTGGCTGCACGGCCCGAACCTGACCTACTACCTGCCCGACACGGCCAAATACGGTAAAGGTGCAGGCAGCTATGCTTGTAAAGCCGAGGCGGACGACGCCGGCTTCACAAGCGCCAGCCCGTAGCCGCCGGGCTTGCCACCGCAACGGCCCGTCATCTACGTTGCGGTTGTAAACTTGCCTCCTCGCCTGCACTCAGGTTGCTCCACTCATGCCGCTTTTTGGGCTTCGCACCGTTGTTGCAGGCTTGTTCTGGGTTCTTGCCGGCTCCGCCATGGCGGAGCCCTCCGTTCCCATACTGGTCTATCACCGGTTCGACCCGGTGAACTCCGGGCTGACGACCGTCACCACCAGCGCGTTCGCGCAGCAGCTCGACTGGCTGGCAGCGCATCATTACAGCATCGTGCCGCTGCAAGCGCTTGTGCGGTGGCGGAATATACCCTCGCCCGCCGTGGCGATCACGGTGGATGACGGCCATGAATCAGTCTTCACCCAGCTCTACCCCATCCTCCAGCAGCGCCACATCCACGTCACGCTGTTCATCTACCCCTCGGCGATCTCCAACGCGTCCTACGCGCTCACCTGGACGCAGTTGGATGAGATGGTGAAATCCGGGCTGGTGGACGTGCAGTCCCACACTTATTGGCACCCCGATTTCCGCAAGGAGCGGGAAAAACGCACCTCCGTTGATTACAGCGCCTTTGTCGATATGCAGCTCACCCGCTCCAAAAGCGTGCTGAAGCAGCGGCTCGGTATATCCGTCACCATGCTGGCCTGGCCCTATGGCATCTACGACCCGGATCTCGAAGCCGCCGCAACCCGCGCCGGCTACCGGTTCGGCTTCGCCTTTGCCGGTGGGCAGGCGCATCCGGATAGCGACACTCTGGCCATCCCCCGCATCCCCATCTCCGGCGGGTTGAGCCTCGCCGGGTTCGCGGCGCTGGTCGCGGCGGCGCCCCAATAATGCGCCGCATTGCCGCTTTAACCTTGCTCTCACTGGCGCTGCTGCACCCGGCACAGGCCGCGCCGTTGCAGGTGGTGGACGCCGCCACGGGCAAGGAGATTTCCGGCGCCACGGTCGTGGAAGTCGGGCAGGCGCTGCAGGTCGATGCCCAGGGCGATTTCGACCCGCAAGGCAATACGGGCACGCTGTTCGTCCGCGCGCCCGGCTACCGGGCCGGCAATTTCGACCTTGCCGCCCCACCCGCCGACGGCAAACTGCTCCTCGCCCCATTCACACCACACGCGCTTTATCTCAGCGTCTATGGCGCGGGTTCGCATGCCCTGCTCGGCAATGCGCTGGCTCTCGCGCAAAGCGGCGCGGTCAATGCCCTGGTCGTGGACATCAAGGGCGATAGCGGCATCATCCCCTACCCCAGCGCCGTGCCATTGGCACAGCAGGATGGAGCGCGGCGGATCACCACCATCCCCGATCTAGCCGCCTTCGTGCGGATGCTGCACGCCAGGGGCATCTACGCCATCGCCCGCATCGTCACCTTCAAGGACGACGCGCTCGCCACTTACCGGCCGGACCTCGCCGTACATACCGCCAGCGGCGCGCCGTTCCGCGACCGCGAAAACATGGCCTGGACCGACCCGTTCCAGCCCGAGGTGCGGGCCTACGACATCGCCATCGCCACCGAGGCCGCGCAGGCGGGGTTCGACGAAATCCAGTTCGACTATCTGCGCTTCCCCGATGCCTCGCAGGCCCTGCAATTCGCGCACCCCATCTCGGCACCCGCCCGCGTGGCCACCATCGCCGGCTTCCTGGCCGAGGCCCGGCAGCAATTGCGCCCCTACAATGTTTATATCTCTGCCGATATCTTCGGCTATGTCTGCTGGAACCGCAACGATACCGGCATCGGCCAGACGCTGGACGCCGTCGCCCCGAATGTCGACTACATCTCGCCGATGCTGTACCCGTCCGGCTTCCAGTTTGGCATCCCGGGCTACCCCAACCCGGTCGAGCACGCCTACGACATCGTCTATCTCTCTCTACAGGAGGCGCAGCAGCGGTTGAACATCTCCCCCCTGCGCTTCCGCCCCTGGCTCCAGGCCTTCACCGATTACGCCTTCGACCACCGCCTCTTCGCGGGGGAGGAGATCGGGGAACAGACCAGGGCGGCATCGGATTTCGGCTCGGATGGCTGGATGCTATGGAACCCGCACAACGATTACAGCAATGCCGGGCTCAACCCTGCTGCAGAACTTTTTCAACCGGATACAGCGCCTGCCCCAGCGCCTCTGCCACGGCCGGGTGGGTGATGCGCCCCTCGGCCACGTTCAGCCCGTGGCGCAGATGCACATCCTCGCTCAGCGCCGCGCGCCAGCCCTTGCTCGCCAGCTTCAGCGTGTAGGGAATGGTCGCCTGCGTCAGCGCGAGCGTGGAGGTGCGCGGCACCGCGCCAGGCATGTTGGCCACGCAATAATGCACGATACCATGGAGCACGAAGGTGGGGTGCGAATGTGTCGTGGGGTGGCTGGTCTCGAAGCAGCCGCCCTGGTCGATGGCGACATCCACCAGCACCGCGCCGGGGCGCAGATGCGGCAGCATGGCGTGGGTGACGAGCTTGGGCGCGGCCGCCCCCGGCACCAGCACCGCGCCGATGATGAGGTCAGCATGGAACACAGCCTCCTCCACCGCCTCGGGCGTGGAGTAGCAGGTCTTAAGATGCGGGCCGTACAGGTCGTCGAGCTGCGCCAGCCGGGGGAGCGAGCGGTCGAAGATTGTGACATCCGCGCCGATGCCAAGCGCTATGCGCGCCGCGTTGGTGCCCACAACGCCGCCGCCCAGCACCACCACCTTCGCAGGCGGCACGCCCGGCACGCCGGCCAGCAGCACGCCAAGCCCGCCATGGGCCTTTTGCAGGCACACCGCCCCCACCTGCACCGCCATGCGCCCGGCCACCTCGCTCATCGGCGCCAGCAGTGGCAGGCGTCCGGCGGCGTCCGTCACCGTCTCGTAAGCGATGGCCACCGCGCCGGAGGCCTCGATCATCTTCGCCTGTTCCGGGTCCGGCGCCAGATGCAGATAGGTGAACAATATCTGCCCCGGGCGGAGCATTCGGCATTCCTGCGGCTGCGGCTCCTTCACCTTCACGATCATCTCGGCACGGGCGAAGATCTCGGCGGCGTCCGGGGTGATCTCGGCCCCCGCCCTGATATAGGCGTCGTCCCCCATGCCGATCCCAGCCCCGGCGCCGCTCTGCACCAGCACCTGGTGGCCATGCGCCTTCAGCTCGCGCACCGAGGCCGGGGTCAGCCCGACGCGGAATTCATTGTCCTTTATCTCCTTCGGCAGCCCGACGAGCATGTTCCGCTCCTTCCTGGTGGCGGTTGGACCCGGCTAAGAAATGGTATGTCGATCTCCCGGGCCAAACAGCAAGAGGCCGGGCTTGGTAATCCGCCCCGGCTCGTCTATCCAACCCGCATGCAGGGTGTACTCGTCACGGGCAGCGGAAACCGCATCGGCGCCGCCATCGCAAAGCATCTCGGGGCCAAGGGCTGGCACGTCTTTGTCCACTACAACCATTCGCAGGCCGAGGCCGAGGCCGTCGCCGCGGGCATCGTCGCGGCGGGCGGGCAGGCCACCGCCATCGGGGCGGACCTCGCCGATGCGGAGGCGGTGGCCGGCCTCATCGCGCGCTGCGAGGCAATCTGCCCGCTCGGCCTGCTCGCCAACAACGCCTCCACCTTCGAGTACGACACCGCCGCCACCACCAGCGCCGCCGCGCTAGACCGCAACATGCGCGTAAACCTCTACGCCCCAGCCCTGCTCTCCCAGGGCTTCCACGCGGCGGTGAACGCGCGCGGCGCGGAAGGCGTCATCATCAACCTTGTTGACAACAAGGTCTTCGCCCTCAACCCGGATTATTTCTCCTACACCCTCGCCAAGGTGGCGCTGCAGGGCATGACGCAGATGCTCGCCATGGCCTTCGCGCCCAGCATCCGCGTTGCCGGCATCGCGCCGGGCATCACGCTGATCAGCGGCAAGCAGACGGAGGCCGAGTTCATCCGCACCCATAACAACAACCCGCTGGGTCGTGGCTGCACCCCGGAGCAGATCCTGGGCGCTGTGGATTTCATCCTCGCCACCCCCTCCTATCACGGGCAGACATTGGTCATCGACGGCGGGCAGGTGCTGCAACGCCGCCCGCGTGACATCGCCTTCCTCGACCGGAACGCCAAAAATGCGGATATCTGAGGCCACGCTGATCCTGCGCGGGTTCGAGGCGCAGGCCTCGATCGGCATCCACGATTTCGAGAAAGCAGCGCCGCAGCGCCTGCTGATCGACATCGAACTGACCCTGAGCAACGCCACCCGGCCCGAGGCGGATCATATCGCCCATGTTGTGGATTACGACTTCCTGCGCGAGGAGACGCTGAAGCTGTTGGCAGCACGGCATTACGAGCTGCAAGAAACCTTGTGCCACGATATCGCGGAATTCTGCTTGGCGCGGCCCGAGGTCCGGCATGTGATCGTCTATTCCCGCAAGCCGGATGTCTACCCCGATTGCGAGAGCGTCGGTTTCCGCCTCACCGCCTCGAAATAAAGGCATGAAAAAACCGGGAGGATCGCTCCTCCCGGCTCAAACTTGGCCTCGCGCTGCTTACCGCGTGGGCTTGGGCGGGTTGCTGCTGTAGTCGTAGAAGCCACGGCCGGATTTGCGCCCGTACCAGCCAGCCTCGACATACTTCACCAGCAGCGGGGCCGGGCGGTATTTGGCCTCGCCCAGTTCCCCGTGCAGCACGCGCATGATCGAGAGCAGCGTATCCAGCCCGACGAAATCCGCCAGCTCCAGCGGGCCCATCGGGTGGTTGGCGCCGAGTTTCATGGCCGCGTCGATATCGGCGACCGAGCCAACGCCTTCAGCGAGGGCGAAGATCGCCTCGTTCAGCTCCGGGCAGAGGATGCGGTTGACGATGAAGCCTGGCGCATCCTGCACATTCACCGAAGTCTTGCCCAGCTTTTCCGCCAAGGCATGCACAGCCTGGTAGGTCTCATCGGAGGTGGCGAGACCACGGATGATCTCGACCAGCTTCATCATCGGCACCGGGTTGAAGAAGTGCATCCCGATGAACTTGTCCGGACGGCCGGACATGACGCCAAGCTTGGTGATGGAGATGGAGGAGGTGTTGGAGGCCAGGATGGCTTCCGGCTTCAACACGGCGGCCAGTTCCTTGTAGATGGCCTCCTTGATCTCCAGCTTCTCCGGCACCGCCTCGATGACCATGTCGGCACCAGCGAGCGCGCGCCAGTCGGTCGAGGTGGTCAGGCGGGCCAGGGCGGCGGTCTTCACCTCCTCGGTGATGACACCCTTGGAAACCTGGCGCTCCATGTTCTTGGTCATGGTCGCCAGGGCCTTGGGCAGCGCCGCCTCGAAGGCGTCCACCAGAGTTACATCAAAACCAGCGAGCACCGCCGCGTGAGCGATGCCGTTACCCATAAGTCCAGCGCCGATGACGCCGATTTTGCTGATGCTCATAGTGCCTTCTCGAGCTCCGGCAGGATGTTGAAGAGATCGCCGACGAGGCCGTAATCGGCGACCTGGAAGATGGGGGCGTCCTCGTCCTTGTTGATGGCGACGATGACCTTGCTGTCCTTCATGCCGGCGAGGTGCTGGATGGCACCGGAGATGCCGACGGCGATGTAGAGGTCCGGGGCGACGATCTTGCCGGTCTGGCCGACCTGGTAGTCGTTCGGCACGAAGCCCGCATCCACCGCGGCGCGCGAGGCGCCAACGGCGGCGCCCAGCTTGTCGGCGATCGGGTCGAGCAGCTTGGTGAAGTTTTCGCCATTCTGCATGCCGCGGCCGCCGGAGATGATGATCTTCGCCGCGGTCAGCTCGGGGCGCTCGCTCTTCGAGAGCTCGGAGCCGAGATACTTGGACTTGCCCTCAGCCGGGGCGATGCTCACCGCCTCGATCGCAGCAGTTCCGCCCTCGGCCGGCACCGGGTCGAAGCTGGAGGCGCGCACGGTCAGCACCTTCTTGGCATCGGCCGTCTTCACCGTGGCCAGCGCGTTGCCGGCATAGATCGGGCGGACGAAGGTATCGGCATCGACGACGCCGGAGATGTCCGAGATCACCTGCACGTCGAGCAGCGCTGCGGCGCGGGGCAGCACGTTCTTGCCCATGGCCGTGGCCGCTTGCAGGATGTGGCTGTAGTTCGGGGCCAGCGCCACGATCAGCGCCGCCACCGGCTCGGCCAGGTCATGGTCGTAGCCCGGCGCGTCGGCGACCAGCACCTTGGTCAGGCCCGGGATCTTCGCCGCGGCCTCGGCGGCGGCGGCAACGCCATTGCCAACCACCAAGCCGTGCACCTCGCCCAGCTTGGCAGCAGCGGCGATGGCGGAACGGGCCGGCTGCTTGATGCCATGGGCGTCGAAATCGAGAACAACAAGAGCCGTCATGGTCAGATCACCTTCGCTTCGTTACGCAGTTTCTCAATCAGGGTGGCGACATCCGGCACCTTGATGCCGGCCTTGCGCACCGGCGGCTCGGAGACGCTGACGGTGGTCAGGCGCGGGGTGACGTCCACGCCGAGATCGCCCGGCTTGACCACGTCGATGGCCTTCTTGCGCGCCTTCATGATGTTCGGCAGCGAGGCATAGCGCGGCTCGTTCAGGCGCAGATCGGCGGTGATCACCGCCGGCAGGGCCAGCGCCACGGTCTCCAGGCCGCCATCAACCTCGCGGGTGACGGTGGCGGTGCCATCGGCAACCTCGACCTTGGAGGCGAAAGTGCCCTGCGGCCAGCCGAGCAGCGCCGCCAGCATCTGGCCGGTGGCGTTCATGTCGTCGTCGATCGCCTGCTTGCCCAGCACGACGATGTCAGCGCCTTCCTTCTCGGCCAGGGCCTTCAGCAGCTTGGCCACGGCGAGCGGCTCCACCGCCACGTCGGTCTCCACCAGGATGCCGCGGTCGGCACCCATGGCGAGCGCGGTGCGGATCGTCTCCTGCGCCTGGGTCACGCCGATCGAGACGGCAACGATCTCGGTGGCAACGCCCTTCTCCTTCAGGCGCACCGCTTCCTCGACCGCAATCTCGTCAAACGGGTTCATGGACATCTTCACGCCAGCGGTCTCAACGCCCGTCTTGTCCGACTTCACCCGGACCTTAACGTTGTAATCAACCACGCGCTTCACAGCGACCAGCAATTTCATTTTCTTATCTACCTCGCTTCTGTCCCGAAAATTGACTGCGCCTTGATATTGGATGTTGCCCGCTCTGGAAAGCCCCGAGCTAGTCGCTCCATAAGGCCGCTTATTTCATCCGGCATAGCCGCTGCATCGCCTCTTCGATATCGGCCAGCTTGGCGCAATAGCTCATACGCAGGTACTGCCCGCCGCGCGCGGCGTCGAAATCATAACCGGGGGTGGTCGCGATATTGTGGTCCTCAAGCAACCTGGCGCAGAAGGCGGCGCTGTCCTCGCCCCGGCCCTGCAGGTCCACATAAATATAAAAAGCGCCATCCGGGGGTGAAAAAACAGTGAACCCGGCGGCGCGGAGCCCCTCGGCCATCACCTTACGGGCGGTCTCGTAATTCCTCCGGTTGGCGTCCAGTTCCTCGCGGCAGTCCAGCGCCGCCTCGGCCGCAACCTGCGAGATGCAGGAGGGCGAGATGAAAAAATTCGCCGCCAGCCGCTCCACCACCGGCACCAGCTCCTCGGGCAGCACCATCCAGCCGACGCGCCAGCCCGTCATGGAGAAGTATTTGGAGAAGGAGTTGATGACGATCGCGCTGCCGGAAAACTGCGCGGCGGAGGCCTGCGGCTTGCCGTAGGTGAGGCCGTGATAGATCTCGTCCGAAATCAGGCGGATGCCGTTGGCATGGCAGTAGCGCGCCAGTTCGGCCAGGGCTTCGGGCGCCAGCATGGAGCCGGTGGGATTGGCCGGGCTGGCGACAATCAACCCCTCGGGCCGGCGCGGCAGGGCTTCGAGCATGGCCACGGTGGGTTGGAATCCGGTCTCGATACCGCAGGGCAGCACCACCGGCTTCAGCCCCAGCGCCACGGCGATGTTCACGTAAGGCGGATAATAGGGCGCGGCCAGGACAATCTCGTCGCCGGGATCGAAGGCCGCGAGATAAGCCAGCGGAAACGCGCCGGATGCGCCCAAGGTGACGGCGATTCGTTCCGGCGGCACGGCCACGCCGTACCACTCCTGTATATGCGCGGCGAGCCGGCGCCGCAGCTCCGGCCGGCCCAGCGCCTCAGTATAGCCCAGCGCGTCACGGCCCTGCAGCGCCGCCGCCACCGCCGCCTTGGCGCCCACGGGCAGGCCTGTGCCGGGCTGGCCGACTTCCAGGCGCAGCACCCGCGGCGCACTGGGGGGCAGCGCAGCCGCCTGGGCATTGGCCCGGGCGATGACCTCCATCACCCGGAAGGGCAGAACATGCCGCCCGGCGCCGATCTTCACGGCTTAACGGCCGCCGATGGCCAGCCCCTGGCCACGAGAATCGGCCGTGGCGGTGCAGGAGCCTTCACTGCCCGGAACCCCGCCCAGGCAGGAGATGACATTGGCGCGGCCGGGCTCAGGCACCAGCGCCGCCGGGTGGCCGGCGAGCGCATTGCCCAAGCCGGTCTGCGCGGCCTCGGCAGCGCTCCCCTGCCCCGTGCCGCTGGCGGCGGCGCGGAAGCTGCTGTCGGTATAGGCCATGGCGGCGGCCAGATCCGGCACCGGATTGCTGTGCGGCGAGGCGGCCAGCAGCACGCCCGTGCCCGGGGCGATGCGCCCGGTGCCGAACAGGTTGTTCAGCGAGGTGACGCAGATCACCGCGCCGCCGTTCTTGTCCAGCGCCATGAAGCTGGCGGAGGCTGGCAGCGTTTCCATGGCTGGGGTCACCACCGGCAGCGAAGCTGTGGTGTAAGTCCTGGCCTTGCCAAACACCGGGGTGACAATATGCGGCGTGACGGCACCGAGGTCCTGCACGGTCAGCCCGCCGCCCGCTTCCTGGGCAGCGGAGACGAAATTCTGCGCGTAAGCCCCGGCATAGAAGCCCAGCACGCCCTGGGTGCGCAGGGTTTCCAGCGTCGCGGCGAGGTCCGGCTGCGCCAGATTGGCCCCGGAAGGCAGCATCGTGCCGCTGGGGGCGAACACGGCGGCGGAAGCCGGGTCAGCCAGCAGCGCAGAGCCCACAACCTGCAGGTCCGACTCCAGAGCCGGGGAGAGCTGGGCGCTGGCGGCCAGGCGTTCGGCCGGCACGATGGCGGCAGATTGCGGCAGCTGGCCGTAGCCCGCCTGCAGGGCCAGCAGGCCCCGGGCCATGGTCGGCACAGCGGCCGGGCGGTCGCCACTGGCAGCGGCGGGCGAGCCGGCGGGGAAGAGCAACGCCACCGGCGGCTGCAAACGGCCTTGGGAATTCGGCATCCGCACCAGGCAGGCGCCGCCGCCACCTAGCGAGGCGCGGGAGGGCAGTGTCACCGCCATGGCGAGACCTTCCGCCGCCGCGGCATCCGCCGCATTGCCGCCCTGGTTGAGGACCTGCCGCCCCACCAGCGCCGCCTGCGGCTCATCCGCCACCGCGTAGCCGAACACGGTGGGAGGCACGGCGGTCTGGCCCTGGCCGTTATCCTGCGGGGAGTTCGTGCCAAGGAGTTGGTGGCCTACAGTGGCACAGCCGGAAAGCGCGGTGAAAGAGACAGCGGCGGCAAGGCGGAAAAAGCGGCTGTGCAAGGCGAAATACCCTTGAAAAAACTGGAATATGGCCGGAACTGGCGCCCCGCCTGCTTAGCTGCGAATGCAACCGCCCGCAACGGAGCCCGGGGGCCGGCTTACGCCGCTGCGCCCCGCCGCGGGCGCAGCACGCCGAGCCGCTTGGTCAGGCCATGGCGCAGCTTGGCGATACGGCCGACTCCAGCGAGGCGGCGGTCGAGGAACGCCAGCGTCCTTTCGTTCTCCGGCGAGGTGTCGCTCAGCCAGTACAAAAGCGTGGCGAGATAAATGGCGCCCAGGCTGGCGCGCTTGGTGTACCAGGAGAAATCGGCGGATTTGTCACCCGCCGCGTACCAGATGGCATCCACCGTGGCGGCGGTGACGCACACCATGCGGGGCGCCTGGGATGGCAGCGCCAGCCAGGAGAGGGCGCGGCGGATCGCCTCCTTGTCGCCCTCCGCCTGCGTCAGGCGCAGCGCGATGACAGCGCGCACCCGGGCGGTGAGCCCGCCTTCCAGCCCCTGCGCCGCCTCGATCATGCGCTGGTCGGCCAAGGCGAAATAAGCCTCGATCATCTCCCCCGCCCCACCGTTGAAGATCAGCCCCGCCTCCTCCGGCGCCCGGCCAAGCGCTGCCAGCGCCACGTGCAGCGCCTTGCTGGTCCAGCCATCGAAGGGCACGTTCGGCAACAGCGCATCCAGCACCTTGGCGGTTTCGTTATCGACCTGCATCGTCATATCTCCGGCAGCGGCGCGGGGTTGCGCTCCAGTTCCTCGTTGTAGCCGAAATAGCGGAAATCCTCCATCCGCATGGGGTAGAGGATGCCGTCCAGATGATCGGCCTCGTGCTGAACCACGCGGGCGGCGAAGCCGGTCAACTCCTCATCCACTCTGGCTCCATCGGGGGCGAGGCCGGTCAGGCGGATGCTGGTGAAGCGCGGCACAGCGGCGCGCAACCCCGGGATGGACAGGCAACCCTCCCAGCCCAGCGCTTTCTCCGGCGAGAGCGGCGTGACCACCGGGTTGATGATGGCCCGCAGCGGCAGCGCCGCCCCGGTATCGGACCGGCTGGCCGGCACATGAAAGAGAAAGACGCGCAGTGAGGCGAACACCTGCGGCGCGGCCAAGCCAACGCCGCCGGAATCGGCCAGGGTTTCGGCCATGTCCGCCAGCAGCCGGGCGAATTCCGGCGTCGTGAGGTCATCGACCTCCGCCGCGCGGGCGAGCAGAACCGGGTGGCCCATGCGGGCTATCTTCAGAATTGCCATATTTGCATGATTGCCCCGGCAGAAATGATTTGGCGAGAGCCGAATCTGTGCTATAGGCGCCTTCACCTTTGCGGAACCGGCCTGGACAAGGCCGCGTTCCGCTCTACTTTTTTTGGTATTTTTTTCAGGAGTTGGCGAGCCGGTGCAAGTTCTCGTTCGTGACAATAACGTCGACCAGGCGCTGAAGGCGCTCAAGAAGAAGCTCCAGCGCGAAGGCGTGTTCCGCGAGATGAAGCTCCGCCGCCATTATGAGAAGCCCTCCGAGCGCCGCGCCCGTGAGGCTGCCGAGGCCGTGCGCCGCGCCCGCAAGATGGAGCGCAAGCGCATCGAGCGCGAAGGCTTCTAAGACTTTTTCACGACATTTCGCCAGATTGAGCCGTGGATGGCATGCCATCCACGGCTTTTGGTGTTTAAAGGCCTCTTGGAAACTCGCTCTGGCGAGTCAGTCAGCGTGTTTTTCGAGAACCGGCGCGGAGCGTACGTTAGGTACGTGAGCACCGGAAGCGCAGAAAAGCGCGCTGAATGGCCGCCGGAGTAGAGTTTCCGTTCAGCCCTTCTGGATCACCAGCAGCCAGGTACCATCCTCCTGCTCCAGCAAATCCAGCGGATCGTGGCCCTGGTCGGCCGCGGCGCGGGGCACGTTCTTCAGCGGGTCCTCGCCCTTCAGCCGCACCAGCAGGACCTGCCCGGGGACCATCGTGTCCAGCGCAAGGCGGGTGCGCACATACGTCATCGGACAGGTTTCAGCGGTAATATCTATGGCTTTGTCGTGTTTCGGCAGGGCAGATAATGACATGGTATTTCCCGTTAAGGCTGGACCAGAGCATAAACTTGGGCCACAAGGCACGGCGATGGATATAAGCATCGAACGCCTGTGCATAGAGAACGGGCTGAAGATGACAGGGCCGCGCAGGGTTATCGCGCGGGTGTTGTCTGAGGCGACCGACCACCCGGATGTGGATGAGCTGCACCGGCGGGCGAACCGCGTCGATAGCCGGATCTCGCTCGCCACCGTGTACCGTACCGTGCGCCTGCTCGAATCCAAGGGCATTCTCTCCCGCCGCGACCTCGGCAGCCGCCGCGCGCGTTACGAGCCGAGCGGGGACAAGCACCATTTCCACCTGGTCGATAAGGAATCCGGCACGGTGGTGGAATTCGCCGCCCCTCAGGCGGAGGCTCTGCTGTGCGAAATCGCCGCGGCGCAGGGCTTCGAGGTGGACAATATTAAAATCGAGCTTTTTGGCCGGCGGACGGCCAAATGAATCAGAGTCTCATGCCCCAGCTGCCGCGCTTTACCATCGGCAATGCTGCCCCTGGCTTCCCGGAGTTGCGCGCCAGTAATCTGGGTGTGCGCCTGGCCACCACCACGGACGAGCTGGAAGCGGCGCAGAACCTGCGCTACCGCGTGTTCTACGAGGAAATGGGCGCCCAGGCCGACGCCAAAACCATCGCCACCGGCCGCGACAGCGACGAGTTCGACGCCATCGCCGACCACCTGCTGGTGGTGGACCACGACCTGGGCGAGGGCGCAGCGAGCGTCGTCGGCACCTACCGGCTGATCCGCCAGGAGGAGGCGGAGCGCTTCGGCCGGTTCTATTCCGAGAGCGAGTACGACATCGGCAAGCTGAAGACCTTCCCCGGCAAGAAGCTGGAGCTGGGGCGCAGCTGCACGGCGGCCGCCTACCGCTCCCGCGCGGTGATGCAGTTGCTCTGGCGCGGCATTGCCGCCTACGTGTTCCATCACGGCATCGACCTGATGTTCGGTTGCGCCAGCCTCTCCGGCACCGATCCGGATGCGCTGGCGAAGGAGCTTACCTATCTCGCCACGCACCACATGGCGCCGGAAGCGATCCGCCCCCGCGCCCTGCCCTCCCGCTATGTGGAGATGCGCCGGCTTGACCCGGCCGGCATCGACCCGAAAGCAGCCCTGATGCGCCTGCCGCCGCTCATCAAGGGCTATTTGCGCCTTGGCGGCTTCGTGGGTGACGGCGCAGTGATCGACGCCCAATTCAACACCACGGATATCGCCGTGGTGGTGCAGACCGACCTCGTGACTGAAAAATATTACCGGCACTATGAGCGTGAAGCCCGCTAAGGCATAAGCCGCGCCAAGACGATGCCCAGCTCCGGGAGAGTGTAATAAAATGACCGATGATGATGTGACCATACCGGATTCGCTGCTGCCCTATGACGAATGGACGCAGGATGCATTGCGCCAAGTTGTGGTAACCGCACTGCGACATGTTGCGCATGAGGGACTGCCCGGCGGGCACCATTTCTATATCAGCTTCAAGACCGCCTACCCCGGCGTTGTCCTGCCCGACCGCCTGCGCGCCCAGTATCCGGACGAGATGACGATCGTGTTGCAGCACCAGTACCACGCGCTCACCGTGGATGAGGCCGGCAGCGTCATGTCCGTTGGCCTCTCCTTCTCCGGCATTCCCTCCACCCTCATCATCCCTATCGCCGCGATTACCAGCTTCGCCGATCCGGAAGTGCGCTTTGGCCTGCATTTCGAGGTTGCGGTGCCGGAGCCGGTGAAGGTGGCGGACATTCCGGCGCCGGAGGGCGATGACGTGCCATCCCGCCCGAATGACGGCCCGGCCGCCGTGGTGAGCCTGGACGCCTTTCGTAAACGGCAGAAAGACTGAAGCCATGAACGTAATGACGAAGCACAGCGCTGGTTTTGCCTACGCGCCCATGTTCCCGCTCGGCGAGGACACGACGGCGTACCGCAAGCTGGATATCCCCGGCGTCTCCACCATCGAGGTGGACGGCAAGACCGTGCTGAAAGTGACGGCGAAGGCTCTTGAGGAGCTCGCTTTCACCGCTTTCGACGATGTCGCGCATCTGCTCCGCCCCGGGCACCTGCAGCAGCTCGCCAATATCCTGAAGGACCCCGAGGCCAGCGAGAACGACCGCTACGTGGCCATGGAGTTCCTGAAGAACGCCAACATCTCCGCCAAGGGCGTGCTGCCGATGTGCCAGGACACCGGCACCGCCCTGATCTTCGGCAAGAAGGGCCAGCGCGTGTGGGTGGAAGGCAACGAGGAGGAGGCGTTCTCCTACGGCGTGCACCGCACCTATACCGAGACCAATCTGCGCTATTCGCAGATGGCGCCGATCTCGATGTTCGAGGAGAAGAACACCGGCAACAACCTGCCGGTGCAGTTCGACATCATGGCCGCCCCCGGCGACTACCACGCCGATGAGTTCCACCTGCAGTTCATCGCCAAGGGCGGCGGCTCGGCCAACAAGACCTATCTGTTCCAGGAAACCCGCGCGATGCTGACGCCGGAGAAGATCTATTCCTTCCTGGAAGCCAAGATCAAAACCCTCGGCACCTCCGCCTGCCCGCCCTACCACCTCTGCATCGTCATCGGCGGCACCTCCGCCGAGCTGAACCTGAAGACGGTGAAGATGGGCTCCACCCGATATCTGGACGCCCTGCCGACCACGGGCGACATGACCGGCCACGCCTTCCGCGACCTGGAGATGGAGCAGAAGGTGCTGGAGATCACCCGCAAGATCGGCATCGGCGCGCAGTTCGGCGGCAAGTATTTCTGCCACGATGTCCGCGTCATCCGCCTGCCGCGCCACGGCGCGTCACTGCCCATCGGCATCGGCGTCTCCTGCTCGGCGGACCGGCAGATCAAGGCCAAGATCACCAAGGACGGCGTGTTCCTGGAGCAGCTGGAGACCAACCCGGCGAAATATCTGCCCGAGATCACCGACGAGCATCTGGGCGGCGAGGTTGTTGCCATCGACCTGAACCGGCCGATGACGGAGATCCTTGCCGAACTTTCCAAGCACCCGATCAAGACCCGCGTGGCGCTGACCGGCACCATCGTGGTGGCGCGCGACATCGCGCACGCCAAGCTGAAGGAGCGGCTGGATGCCGGCCAGGGCCTGCCGGACTACCTCAAGAACCACCCGGTGTATTACGCCGGCCCGGCCAAGACGCCGGAAGGCATGCCCACCGGCAGCTTCGGCCCCACCACCGCCGGGCGCATGGATTCCTACGTGGACCAGTTCCAGGCCGCCGGCGGCTCGCTGGTGATGCTGGCCAAGGGCAACCGCTCCAAGGCCGTGCACCGAGGCCTGCCACAAGCATGGCGGGTTCTATCTCGGCTCCATCGGCGGCCCGGCCGCGGTGCTGGCGCAGAACAACATCAAGAAGGTCGAGGTTCTGGAATACCCCGAGCTTGGCATGGAAGCCGTGTGGAAGATCGAGGTGAAGGACTTCCCGGCCTTCATCGTGGTCGACGACAAGGGCAACGACTTCTTCGCCGATCTGGCATGAAGTTCACCGTCGACCGTATCGACCATATCGTGATGGTCTGCCGTGACCTTCCGGCCACGGCAGCCTGGTACCAGCGCGTCCTGGGCATGGAGCGCGAGGAATACGGCGGCAAGAACCGCACGGCGCTGCGCTTCGGCGCGCAGAAGATCAACCTGCACGAGGTCGGCGCCGAGGTGATCCCCCACGCGCAGGAAACCATCCCCGGCACGCTGGATCTCTGCTTCGTCGTCGCCGTGCGGCCGGAAGACGTGGTGGCGCAGCTGCATGCCTGCGGCGTGGCCGTCGAGCGCGGCCCCGTCTCGCGCATCGGCGCGCTGGGCGACATCGTGTCCGTCTATTGCCGAGACCCTGACGGCAATCTGATCGAGCTCGCCTCGTATCTGGGGGCGTAATTCATGGGTTCGCACGCAAGGGGGCGAGCCCCCTTGGGGGCAAGACCATGAACCTCTCCGATTTCGACTACCATCTGCCACCCGAGAGCATCGCCGTGGCGCCCGCCCGGCCGCGGGATTCCGCGCGGCTGCTGCATGTCGGTGCCATGCTGACGGACCACACCGTGCGCGACCTCCCCAGCCTGCTCCGTCCTGGCGATCTGCTGGTGGTGAACGACACCAAGGTAATTCCGGCGCAGCTGAGCGCCATGCGGGGTGCTGCGAAAATCGGCATCACGCTCGACCGCCGCCTCGATGACGGCTCCTGGCGCGTGCTGCTGCGCAACGCCAAGCGCGTGCGCGCGGGCGACGTGCTGGTGATCGACCCGGAATTCTCCGCTGAAGTGCTGGAGGTTCTGGATGGCGGCGCGGCTCTGCTGCGCTTCGTGGCGGATGATTTCTACGCCGCCCTGGCGCGCAGCGGGGCCCTGGCCCTGCCGCCCTATATCGCCCGGCCCGAGGGCATCACGGCGCAGGATGCCTCGGACTACCAAACCATGTTCGCAGCGCATGAGGGCGCGGTGGCCGCCCCCACGGCGGGGCTGCATTTCACGCCCGAACTGCTGGCGGCACTCGCCGCGCGCGGCGTGGAAACCACGCGGGTGACGTTGCATGTCGGCGCCGGGACCTTCCTGCCTGTGCGGGTGGAGGATGTGACACAGCACCGCATGCATGCCGAGCGCGGCTTCGTCACGGCGGAAACGGCGGCGAAGATCAACGCCACGCGCAAAGCGGGCGGGCGGATCATCCCCGTGGGCACCACGGCGCTGCGGCTGATCGAGAGCGCGGCGGGCAAGGATGGCGTTGTGCATGAGTTCAACGGCGAGACGGATATCTTCATCCTGCCCGGCTACCGCTTCAAAATCGCGGACCTGCTGTTCACCAATTTCCATCTGCCGAAATCCACCCTGCTGATGCTGGTCTCGGCCTTCACCGGCGTCGAGCGCATCCGCGCGGCCTATGCGCATGCCATTGCGTCGGGTTACCGGTTCTATTCCTATGGCGATGCCTGTTTGCTGGAGCGCGCATGAGTTTTTCCTTCGACCTTCTGGCCACTGACGGCACCGCCCGCGCCGGCATGCTGCACACCGCGCATGGCGATGTGCCGACCCCGACCTTCATGGCTGTCGGCACCGCCGGCACGGTGAAGGCGATGACCGCCGACGCCGTGCGCGCCACGGGTGCGAAAATCGTGCTCGGCAACACCTATCACCTGATGCTGCGCCCGGGTGCTGAGCGCGTGGCCAAGCTTGGCGGCCTGCACAAGATGATGGACTGGCCCGGCCCGATCCTCACCGACTCAGGCGGTTTCCAGGTGATGTCGCTCGCCAAGCTGCGCAAGATGGACGAGAGCGGCGTGACCTTCCGCTCCCATATCGACGGCACGGCGTATCACTTAACGCCCGAGCGCTCGACGGAAATCCAGTATCTGCTGGATTCCACCATCACCATGCAGCTCGACGAATGCACGAAATTCCCCGCCACGCATCAGGAAGCCGCGCGACTCCATGCGCATGTCCACGCGCTGGGCCAAGCGTTCGCGCGATGCTTTCGCGCGGCGGGAAGGCTATGGCCAGTTCGGCATCGTGCAAGGCTCCACCTTCCAGGATTTGCGCCGGGAGTCGGCGGATGCGCTGGGGGCGCTGGAGTTCGAGGGCTACGCCATCGGCGGTCTCGCCGTGGGCGAAGGCCAGGATATGATGTTCGAGGTGCTGGACTACACCGCGCCGATGCTGCCCCAGAACAAGCCGCGCTACCTGATGGGCGTGGGCACGCCGGACGACCTGCTCGGCTCCGTGGCGCGCGGTGTGGACATGTTCGACTGCGTGATGCCCACCCGCGCCGGGCGCACGGCGCGGGCCTTCACGTCCAAGGGCATCTTCAACCTGCGCAATGCCAAGTTCCAGGACGACACGCGCCCGCTGGACGAAAACTGCTCCTGCCTGTGTTGCACACGGCATACCCGCGCCTATCTGCACCATCTGTTCCGGTGCGAGGAGATGCTGGGGCCGATGCTGCTCACCATGCACAACCTCACCTATTACCAGAGCCTGATGCAAGGCGCGCGGGATGCAATTCTCGCTGGCAGCTACACGGAATATTGCGATACGGTACGCGCCGGCTGGGCGGAGGGAACGACATGACCGACGAACGCTATCAAGGGTTAACGCAGCTTGGCGCCAGCACCCCGGCTCCCACCTCGCCCGAGGCGGCCGTGCTGGAGCGCGTCCCCGCCAAAACAGGCGGCAAGAACGCCATGGTGCGCTTCGTCTGCCCGGAATTCACCTCGCTCTGCCCGCTCACCGGCCAGCCAGATTTCGCGCATGTCGTCATCGACTATATCCCCGATGAGTGGCTGGTGGAGAGCAAGTCGCTCAAGCTGTTCTTCCATTCCTTCCGCAACCATGGCGGCTTCCATGAGGCCTGCACGCTGATGATCGCCGACCGGCTGATCGAGCTGCTGGCGCCGAAATGGCTGCGCATCGGGGCGTATTGGTATCCGCGCGGTGGCATTCCCATCGACGTGTTCTGGCAGACCGGCACACCGCCCGAGGGCGCCTGGATCCCCGACCAGGGCGTGCCGCCTTACCGTGGCCGCGGCTGACATAAAGGCACTGATCTCCGCGCGCGCCGAAGCCTTGGGCTTCGACGCCATCGGTTTTTGCTCCGCCACCCTGCCGCCCGAAACACGGCAAAGGCTGAACACGTTCATCTCTGCCGGGCGCCATGGCGGCATGGGGTGGATGGAAGAACGGGCAGACCAGCGCGCCCATCCCCAGGCGCTGTGGCCCGAAGCTGTCAGCGTCATCTCGCTCGGCCTCTCTTACGCGCCGGAGGGCGACGCCCTGGCCAACCTCTCCCGGCCGGAGGTGGGCAACATCTCCGTCTATGCCCGCCACCGCGACTATCACGACATCATCAAGGGCAGGCTGAAGCACCTGGCGCAGTTCATTGCCGCGCGCGGCGAGGGCGTGAAGGTTTTCGTGGACACCGCCCCGGTGATGGAAAAGCCGCTGGCCACGCAGGCCGGGCTGGGCTGGCAAGGCAAGCACACCAACCTCGTCTCGCGGACGCATGGCTCCTGGCTGTTCCTGGGCGAGATCTTCACTACCCTCGCCCTGGAGCCGGACGCGCCACACCCGGACCGCTGCGGCTCCTGCACCGCCTGCCAGACCGCCTGCCCCACCGCCGCCTTCCCCGCCCCGTACCAGCTCGATGCGCGGCGCTGCATCTCCTACCTCACCATCGAGCATGCAGGACCGATCCCCGAGGAATTCCGCGCGGCCATGGGCAACCGCATCTATGGCTGCGATGACTGCTTGGCCGTCTGCCCCTGGAACAAGTTTGCCCAGGCGGGGCGCGAAGCCAAACTGGCGGCGCGGGAGGACCTCACCGCGCCGCTTCTGGCCGAACTGGCCACGCTGGACGATGCTGGCTTCCGGCAGAAATTCTCCGGCTCGCCCATCAAGCGCATCGGCCGCAACCGATTCGCCCGCAACGTGGCCATCGCCATCGGCAACAGCGCAGCCCCTGCCCTGCTCCCAACCGCCCAAACCCTGGCCGCGGATGAAGACCCGGTGGTGGCCGAGGCCGGGAAATGGGCGGTGGCGCGGCTCCATTCAGAGCTGGTCCCGTAGCTGGTTCTTAAAGACATTTCCAAGGTGGATCAGTCATTTATCCGGGCATTGCCGACAAAAAACGCCAAAAGTTGTTTTTATCATATGTAAACGAATTGGCTTTATTTACCGCAATACCACTTAGGGGTATTTGCCATGAACTTAAGCCAACGCAGCGTCGTTATAATTTCGAGCTTCTTGTTGCTTTCCGCCTGTCAGCAGCCTGGCGCCAATCTGGCCGCGAATGTTTATCAGGCTGATCAAGTTAACCAGTCGCAGGACGCCAAGGTCATCAACATCCTGTCCCTTTCGCCGGCCAAGGTCCAGGTCAGCAACGCGCAGAACCAGCAAGCAGCGCAGGTCGCGGGCGGCCTCCTGGGGGCTCTCGCGGGCGGCCTGATCGGCGGCAATGTCAGCGGCGGCACCGTTGGCACCGGCCTTGGCGGCGCGGCCTTGGGTGGCGTCGGCGGCGCGGCGGCTGGCTCGCTCGTGCCTTCAACCGCGTTGGTCGATGGCGTAACGATTGGCTACAGCGAAGACGGCAACATTCACACATCAACGCAGGTCGGCGAATTGTGCCAGTTCAAGGAGGGTCAGGCGCTCGTGGTCATCACGCAGGCAAATGAGACGCGCGTGCAGCCAAACGCCGAGTGCCCGCCCAAAAACAGCTAACCAGAACTTTTCAATATTGCATGGTATATCATGAGATATTTTGTTTCAGCCCTGGTCTTTGCCGCGTTTGCCACGCCAGCTTTCGCACAGAACAGCCAGGACCAAGTGAATGCAGGCATCTCCGCGATGGCGCAGGCTCAGGACCAAAACGAAGCTCAGGCCGAGGCTGAACAGGAAGCCCAGGCAAGCGCCGAAGCCGCCGCCGAGCGCAGGCAGGCCGCCGCCGCCGCCGCCGCCCGGGCCGAGGCCGAAGCCGACAAAAAGCGCGATCAGGACTTTCAGGACCAGGAGCGGCAAATGGCTCTGGAACAGCAACAGATTGAGCTACAGAAAGAACAAACTGATGCAAACCGTGAAAATGACATTGTCAACGCGCAATTAAAACAGGCAAATGCGCAGGCTGACGTGACTTAATCTCAGGCCGATTTCGACCAGAGTCACGGCACAGGCGGACGCCACGGCCACGGTCGACCAGGCCCAGGGCGCGCAATCGTTGATGACCGACACCGGCAAGGCGAGTCTAAAGAAAGCCGGAGGTTTTTTGGGCCTGGGCGGCGGGAATTAGCCTCACCTTCCTCAAAGAGCGGGCTGCCCCTGCGGCAGCCCGCTCCCGGACGGTAAACCGGCCCATGATGCGCCATTACCTTCCCTTATCCGCGCAAAACAGCTAATCCCTTGGCCCATGAGCTGGCTTACCGAATTCGTCCGCCCCAAAATCCGCACTTTGCTTGGCCGCAAGGAGGCGCCGGATAATCTCTGGCACCAATGTCCCTCCTGCCAGCAGATGATCTTCCACCGCGAGCTGGAGGCCGCGAAGAAGGTGTGCCCGCATTGCGGCCACCATATGCGCGCCACCGCGACCGAGCGCCTGGCCTGGACCTTCGATGAAGGCCACTACACCAGAATCGACCTGCCGAAGGCCGTGCCGGACCCGCTGAAGTTCCGCGACCAGAAGAGATACGCCGACCGTCTGAAGGAAGCCCGCGACAAGACCAAGCAGGATGACGCCATCCTGGTCGCGCATGGCACCGTCGGCGGCAACAAGGCCGTGGTCGCCGCCATGTCGTTCGAGTTCATGGGCGGCTCCATGGGTTCCGCCGTGGGCGAGGGGCTGGTCGCCGCGGCCAAGCTCGCCGTGCTGCAGCACGCGCCGCTCATCGTCTACACCGCCTCCGGCGGCGCGCGCATGCAGGAAGGCGCGATCAGCCTGATGCAGATGCCCCGCTCGATCATCGCCTCGTCAGATGGTGAAGGAGGCCGGGCTGCCCTACATCGTGGTGCTCACCGACCCCACCACCGGCGGCGTCACCGCCTCCTTCGCCATGCTGGGCGATATCCAGATCGCCGAGCCGAACACGCTGATCGGCTTCGCCGGTGCGCGCGTGATCGAGCAGACCGTGCGCGAGAAACTGCCCCCTGGCTTCCAGCGGGCGGAATACCTGCATGAGCACGGCATCATCGACATGGTGGTGAAGCGCGGCGACCTGACCGCCACGCTGGCCCGGCTCATCGAGTTCACGACCGCCAATCAGCGCGCCACCGCTTGACCAACGAGCTGGCGCGCGAGCCGGGCGCTTCGGCCTCCCGGGTCCGGGTCAGCGCGGCGCTGGAGCGGCTGCACCAGCTCTACCCGAAGCTGATCGACCTGAAGCTCGACCGGCTGCAACGCCTGCTGGGCGATCTCGGCCACCCCGAGCGCAGCCTGCCGCCTGTCATCCACGTGGCAGGCACCAACGGCAAGGGCTCGGTCTGCGCCCTGGCCCGCGCCGTGGCCGAGGCCGCGGGGTTGCGCGTGCATGTCTTCACCTCGCCGCATCTGGTGCGCTTCAACGAGCGCATCCGCCTGGCAGGCGAACTGGCGACCGATGAGCAACTGGCCGAAGCACTGGATGCGATCGAGGCGGTGAACGGCCCGCAGCAGATCACCGTGTTCGAGGCCATCACCGCCGCCGCCTTCTGGCTGTTCGCGCGCGTCCCCGCGGATCTCGCCATCGTGGAAGTCGGCCTCGGCGGGCGGCTGGACGCGACGAATGTGATCTAACCCCGCCGCCTGCGCCATCACCTCGATCTCGCTCGACCATCAGGATTTCCTGGGCGCGACGCTGGAGATCATCGCTGGCGAAAAGGCCGGAATCATCAAGCCCGGCATCCCCGTGGTCACCGGCTTCCACCCGCCCGAGGTGCTGGCACGAATCGCCGCCATCGCCGCCGAGAACCAAGCGCCGCTGCTGCGCCGGGGGCATGAGTGGAACGCCGAGCCCACCTCCACCGGCATGGTGTTCGACGGCATCGCCCTGCCGCCGCCCGCCTTGGCCGGGGCGCATCAGGTGGAGAACGCGGGCATCGCCCTGGCCGCCTTGCGCGCCGCGGGCTTTTCCATCAGCCCCGAGGCCATGGCCAAGGGGCTGCAAAGCGCCGAATGGCCCGCCCGGCTGCAACACCTGCACGGCGCGCTGGCCGCACTGCTGCCTGAGGGCTCGGAACTGTGGCTGGACGGCGCGCACAACCCCGGCGGCGCGGAAATCCTCGCCGCCCAGCTCGCCGCCTGGGAAGGACCGACAACGCTGATCCTCGGCATGAAGCAGTCCAAGGACGTGGCCGAGGTGCTGCGCATCCTCATCCCCCATGCGGCTGCGGTGTATGCCGTGGCGGAGCCCGAGCAGCATCTGGCCCTGCCGGTGGAGGCGATCATCGAGGCTTCGGGCGGCATCGCCAAGCCGGGGCCGGATATACGCGGGGCGCTGGCGCAGATCACCGCCCCCACCCGCGTGCTGATCTGCGGCAGCCTGTATCTCGCCGGAGAGGTTCTGAAGCTCGACGCCGCCTGAACCCCTTGTTTTGTCTCTGAATTGTCGCAAACAACAAGGCGCTGCTTTGTTATCCGGCCGCTTAGAACAAGGGAGCCGATCATGAAGCTGACACGCCGCGAATTCGTCTCCTCCACCGCCATTCTCGGCGCCGGGGCCGCGCTCTGCCCGCCGGCCCTGGCTGCGGAAACATCCCTGCCCTTCATCCTGGTGGGCGACTGGGGCCGCAACGGGCATGACAACCAGCGCAACGTGGCGACGCAGATGGGCAAGACCGCCTCTGCCATCGGCAGCCGCTTCACCGTCTCGGTCGGCGATAATTTCTACGAGAACGGCGTTACTTCGGTGGATGACGCGGAGTGGGAAAGCTCCTTCGAGCAGGTCTACACCGCCGACTCGCTGCAGACGCCCTGGAAGGTGATCCTCGGCAACCACGACTATCGCGGCAACGTGCAGGCGCAGCTCGACTATTCCGCCAGCTCCCATCGCTGGCAGCTCCCGGCGCGCTACTACACCGAGACCGTCGCCCTGCCGGACGGCGCGAAGGCGGCGATCTATTACCTCGACACCTCGCCTTTCATCAAAAAATACTACGGCTCCAAGGTCCGCGTGGATGGCCAGGACAGCCAGGCCCAGCTCGACTGGCTGGACGCGCAGCTCGCCGCCTCCAAGGCCGAGTGGAACATCGTGATCGGCCACCACCCGGTTTACACCGCCCTCGATGACAGCGACGGCGAGGACCACGACCAGCCGGACCTCGTCGCCCGCCTGAACCCAATTCTGCTCAAGCATAACGTGCCGGTTTACATCGCCGGGCACGACCACTGCCTTCAGGCGGTGAAGATGGACAACATCACCTACGTCGTCACCGGAGCGGGCTCGCAGACCTACGCGCCCAAGGCGGCCATCCGCGGCGGCTTCGCCTCCGGCTCGCACGGCTTCATGGCCGCCAAACTCTCAGGTTCCCGTTTCGACTACAGCCTCGTCGACGAGCACGGCACCGCCCTGTTCTCGCAGTCCATCCTGCGGGTCTGAGGGCACGGCAACGCAGAGCATCGCCTTGGGGGACGCTGTCCCCCAAGCCCCCTGCCAGGAACCGAGTTCCTGGACCTCAATAATTCGGATGAAAAAAAGGGCTCCACAAGGGAGCCCTTTTTTTCATCCGGGTGGGATCCAAGGGATCGAGGCGACCGTGGCCGAAGGCCGCGTAAGCGCCGAGATCGGCCCTTGGCGGGGGTTCGGGGGCGGAGCCCCTGAGGCAACGCCCTACGCGCCGCGCCCCTCAGTGTCCGGCGTTGGTGGCGGAGAAATCGGGCGCCAGGCCCGAGGCGGCGAGCTGGCCAGCCAGGGCGGCCTTGAGGCGGGAGAGCCCGGCCTCGGAGGTGCTTTCCGCACGGGCAACCAGCACCGCCTGGGTGTTGGAGGCGCGCAGCAGCCACCAGCCATCCTCGGTGTTCACGCGCACGCCATCGGTATCAGAGACTTTTTCTCCCGCCGCTTTCAGGCGCTCGGCCACTTCGGCGACCACGGCGAATTTGCGATCCTCGGCGCAGTCGAAGCGCAGCTCCGGGGTGTTGACCACTTCGGGCAGGCTGGCGCGGAACTCACCGACGCTCTGGGGCGAGCGGGCGATGACGCCCAGGATGCGCACGGCGGCGTAGAGCGCGTCGTCGAACCCGTACCATTTGTCGTTATAGAAGATATGGCCCGACATCTCGCCCGCCAGCGGGGAGCCCAGCTCCGCCATCTTGGACTTGATCAGCGAATGCCCGGTCTTCCACATCAGCGGCGTGCCGCCGGCCTTGGCGACTTCGTCGAACAGCACCTGGCTCGCCTTCACATCGGCGATGATGGTGGCGCCCGGGTGCTCGCGCAGCACGTCACGCGCCATCAGGATCAGGAACTGGTCGCCGAACAGGATATGCCCCTCGTTATCGACCAGGCCGATGCGGTCCGCATCACCGTCGAAGGCGATGCCGACATCGGCCCCTTCCTTCTTCACGGCGTCGATCAGCTGCTCCAGGTTCTTCGGCACGGTCGGGTCCGGGTGATGCGCCGGGAAGGTGCCGTCGATCTTGGCGTTCAGCAGCTTGTGCTCGCCGGGCAGCTGCTCGACCAGTTTCACCAACACGTCGCCCGCGGCGCCGTTACCGTTATCCCACACCACCTTCAGCTTGCGCTCGCCGTCCCAGTCCTTGAGCAGCCGCGCAACGTAAGCCTCGGAGATATCCTTCTGCGCCACGCTGCCCTGGGCCTCGGGGACAACCTGCCCGGCGGCGGCGCGCGCGCCGAGGGTCTGGATGTCCTTGCCGAAGAACGGCTTGTTCTTCAGCATCATCTTGAAGCCGTTATAGTTCGGCGGGTTGTGGCTGCCGGTCACCATCACCGCGCCATCGGCAGGCTCGGCGAAGGAGGCGTAATACAGCATCGGCGTCGGCCCCTGGCCGACATCGATGACCTCTGCCCCGCTCGCCATCAGCCCCTTGATCAGCGCTGCCGCCAGCGCGGGGGAGGAGAGCCGGCCGTCACGCCCAACGGCTACCTTGCGGCCACCCGCCTCGGCGACCATGGAGCCGAACACCCGGCCAATGGCGAAGGCATCGGCCTCGGTCAGCGTCTCGCCGACAATGCCGCGGATATCGTACTCGCGCAGCGAGCTGGCGTGGAATTTATGCGAAAAAGTCATGCATGCCTCGTGCGGTATTGTTCATGTGCCGAACGGCGTTGTGGCGGCGGTTTGCGGCCGATTTTAGGCCGCCCCTGGCCGGAAAAACGGCGGGCCCGCCGGCAAGGCGAGCCCGGCATTTTCTCAGGCGTTGACGTAGTTCTTCAGGAACTCACGCACCGAGGATGCGAGGTCCGGCCGGGCCAGGGAGAAAGCGATCTGCGCCTCCAGGAAGCCGATCTTGTCGCCGCAGTCGAAGCGCTTGCCCTCGAATTTCAGGCCATGGAACGGCTTGTGGCCGATCATCTTGGCCATGGCATCGGTCAGCTGCACCTCGTTACCGGCCCCTGCCTCCATGCGGGAGAGATAGGTGATCACCTCCGGCAGCAGGATGTAGCGGCCGATGACGGAGAGGTTGGAGGGCGCCTCCTCCGGCTTCGGCTTCTCGACGAGGCCAGTGACTTCCACGCGGTCCCCATGGGTCTCACCCACCTTCAGGATACCGTAGCGGCTGGTCTGCTCCTTCGGCACCTCAGAGACGGCCACCACGTTGCCGCCGGTCTCGTTGTACACTTTCACCAGCTGCGCGGTGCAGGGCGTCTGGCTCAGCACCAGATCGTCCGGCAGCAGGATGGCGAAGGGGTCGTCGCCGATGAAGGTGCGGGCGCACCAGATGGCATGGCCCAGCCCCAGCGGCACCTGCTGGCGCACGGTGGAGATGGCGCCGGGCGGCATCGTCTCCTCGCGCAGCAACTCCAGCGCCTCGCGCTTGTTGCGCTCCGCCAGAGTCGCCTCCAGCTCGAAGGCGATGTCGAAATGGTCGATCAGCGCGGTCTTGCCGCGGCCGGTGACCATGCAGAACTGGTCGATGCCCGCAGCGCGGGCCTCATCGACGGCGTATTGGATCAGCGGCTTGTCGACGACCGGCAGCATCTCCTTGGGCATGGCCTTGGTGGCGGGCAGGAAGCGGGTGCCCAGACCAGCAACGGGGAGCACGGCCTTACGCAATGGTTTTACCAAGAATTCCTCCTTGTTGGGCGATCGATGCCGCTCAGTGCCATGCCGGGCAAAGGCGGGCAAGCCGATGACTTCCCCGTAATGCGTTTCAGATCAATGACAGCTCAGACCGGTTTGGCCTGCGCCTGATCAGCCGGAACCTTCATCATGGTCCCGGTCATCGGAATGAAGAAGCATCCCATATCACGGCGGGAATGGATCTTCCCTGCGGCATCTTTGTGGTAAACGTAGAAAACTTGCCCCTGCTTGAAGGGCTGGCCAATGGGGATGATCATCCGTCCGCCGGGCTTGAGCTGCTCGAACAGCGCGGGCGGGGCGTACTGGGCAGCGCAGGTGACGATGATGACATCGAACCCGCCCTGCACTTCCGGCCAGCCGTAAAAGCCGTCGCCCACGCGGGTGGTGACATTGTCGTAGCCCAGCGGGGCGAAGATCTTCTGCACCGCCTCGCCCAGCGGCTGGATGATCTCGATGGAATAGGCATGGCTGACGATGCGCGACAGCAGCGAGGACTGGAAGCCCGAGCCGGTGCCGATCTCCAGCGAGATATCGCCCGGCTTCGGGGCGATGATCTGCGTCATATAGGCCTGGCCCAGATAGTCCGAGAGGGCCGAGCCGTAGCCGAGCGCCCAGGGCTTGGGCGGCATGTCATAGGCATCGCCGCAGGTGGAGCGGTGCTCCTGGTAATTGTAGTGGTAGTACTCGCGCGGCAGGGCCTCGAACGCCGCCAGCACCAGCGGGTCCGGCTTGCCCAGGCGCTGGGTCAGGTAATCGGCGATCGCCTTCATCGCCGCGGGCTTACGCGCCTGGATGGCGGCGAACTGCTCGTCGGTGAGCGAAACCGGGCGGCCGGAGGCGGTCATCGCCGCCTCGAAGGCGGCCTTGTCCCAGGGCTTGCCGTTCGGCGTGGGCGGTGTGGGCAGCACTGGGGCCGCGACCGCAGGCGCCGGGGCCGGGCTGGCCGCCGGGGCGGCAGGGGCGATGGCGGGAGCGGGCGGCGTGGCGCTGTCGGCAAAGGCGGGGGCGGCGGCGCAGGCGGCCAGACCCGCGATCAATCCACGGCGGCTGAGCGTTTCAGAGATGGAATCCAAGCAATCTGTCCTTCAAGCGCGGGAAAGCTGAGCGCGGCGATAGTGTACAGCAGAACGGCACCGCCTAAAACCGCATGCAAGCCTATAGTGCGCAGCAGCAGATTGGCAAAGGGGGTGGCCACGACCGAGAAGGCGCCATTCAACCCCCAGGCCCAGGGCAGGAAGAACTCGCCTCGGAGCTGGCGCAGGCCGAGTGGAAAGGGCAGCCCCATGGCGAAGCTGACCGGCGCCAGGATCAGCACGATCAGCGCCACCCGCAGCCAACTGGGCAGCGCGCCGCCGGCCAGCGCCGCCGGGCCGGAGAACCAGAGCATCGCCACGCCCCATAGCGCCACGGCCAGCCAGGCAAGGCGCATCGCGCTGGCGGCGGAGGTAATGCGGCTGGAGACAAAGCTGCCCAGCCCGGAGAAGACCAGCATGGCCCCAAGCACCAGGGAGAAGCCCATGGCCCGGTCATCCAGCAACAGGCTGGCGCGCTCGATGGCGAACAGCTCCAGGAACAAAAAGCCCAGGGCCAGAGCGGAGAAATACACCGCCGGGCGCAGCACTGGGTGCCTTTGGCGCTCGCGCCTAGGGGCGGCCAGCGGCACCAGCAACACCAGCACGGCGATCACCACCGCCTGGGCCAGCACGGCCAGGTTCACCAGCGCGCCGATCTCGGCCTGGGGCAAAATCTGCAACCGGGCCAGCAGCAGCTGGAGCTGGTTGAGGCGCAGAATGGCGTAGAAGGCGGGGCGGTCATCGGTGACCGGGCGCAGATCGAAGGCGCTGGCGGAGGGCGTCACCTGTCCCGCGAGGATGCCCGGCGCCTCATCGGCCAACGAATCGTCATCGCCCTGCGCCGCCACCGTGCCGGCATCGAAGGAGACGGCCGGCAGGTCGTTGTAAAGGTTGGACCGGGCCGCCACGGCGTCGAAGCCCTGGTAATAGGAGACATCGAAGGACCGGTCGTCGCACCATTTGGCGGCGGCGGCGATGTCCGCGGCGGAGAACGGCGTAGGGCTGGCAAGCAGTCGGGCATTCCAGGCCGAGCGGTAGAGGAAGAGATGCGCCCCCGGATCCACCACGCCGCGCAGGACCAGGGCCTGGCGCATGGTGGCGAGCAGCCGTAGCGCATAGGCTGGGAAGTCCTGGATGGAGATGGGTACCGAGAGGACACCGTTGGGGCTCAGCGCCGCGATGTCATCCGCTAAGGCCTCGGCCGAGAAGGCATAGACATTGGCCGGGGCTTCGTCGAGGAAATCGGCTGAGATGTCGATGACGTCATAGCCCGCGCCCGGCGAGACCACGGCCCGTGGATTGTCATTAAAAATTCGCAGGCCAGAGGCAGCCGGAACCGGCGGAGAGCCGTCCAGCCCCTGGCGCAGGGCGCGGTAGAGTACCGGGTCCGGCTCCAGCGCGGTAAGTGGCGCGGCTCCCAGCGCCAGCGTCTCGGCGATTCGCATGCCGCCCGAGGCGCCGATGAGGAGCGTGCGCGGGTGCGGGCGCAGCGTGTAGGGCAGCGCATCGAGCGCGCCGGGGGCGTAGCCGGTCTGCGCCCCGCCCGGCATGGGCAGGGAGGCGATGCGCGCGCCGTCGCGGTACAACCCGTAGCTGCGCGGAGGGCTGGAATAGCCCATCATGCCGGAATTGTTGGAGATGTCGGTGTTCACCCGCTCGGTGAAATCGTCGAGCAGCATGTACTCGCCGCGCGGGCTGTGCACGGTGGCCAGCACGCGCGCGCCAGGCGTGTGCAGCGGCGGGTAGATGGGCTTGTACTGGCTGATGCCGGCTTGCGGGCCGAGGGCCAGCAGCAGTTCGGCGGCGAGCAGCGCGGCCAGCGCCCCCAGCCCCGCACGCTTGCGATAGCGCGCCGCCCCAAGCGAGGCCAGCGCCAGCAGCGGCAGCAGGCAGGGGATGAGCGCGAAGGGCGAGACCAGGAACATCAGCCCCAGCACCAGCACCGAGCCCAGCCCGGCGCCGAACAGATCCGCCGCGTAGACCGCGCCGACCCGCCCGGTATTGGTGGCGAAGGAGAGCGAGATGAACAGCCCGGCCAGGAAGAAGAACGGCAGCAGCGCCGCGTAATACAAAGCGATCAGCCCGAGCTGCGGGGCATAAGTATCAGGGTTCTGCAGCGCCAGCGGGTTGAACGGGTTGACGATGACGCCGCAATAGCCGAGCGCCGCGCTGAGCGTGAGCATGGCCGGCAGGGCGGCGAACAACGCCCCGGCATGGCGCTGGAACACGCCGCGCCCCAGCGCCAGCACCACGCCCGACAGCGCGAACCCGACCATGACGATGGAGATGACCCAGTACCCGTAGTCCGACCAGTTGGCCACGGCGAAGTAGCGGGTCAGCGCCGTCTCCATGCCGACCGCGGCGGCGGAGACCAGAAACAGCGGCCAGAATTTCATGTTATTTTGCGCGCGATGCCAGCCGCCCTGCGGCGACAAAATGTTCCCTTGGTCAGCTGGCATCATAAACCGACTTTGTTATCCAGAAATTGTTGCATCAGCGCGTCGAATCGGTCAGCCTCGTCGACGAACAGCGCATGGCCTGCTTTCGGGAATATCGCAATAGAGGTGTTGGGCCGGTCGATGAGCAGGTTCTGGGCCTGCGCTTCCAGGCGCGGGCGTACGGTGTAGAGCACCGGCACATCGGTGGAGAGGATCGCCTCCTTCCAATAGCTGCGCGGCACGGGGTAGCGCCGCAATTCCTCGGCCTGAGCCTGAGGGACGCGCAGACAGGATGCGGTCAGGCGGTCGAGATAATCCCGCGCTGGGCAGGAGCGGAACATGCCCGCGACGAAGGCATACATCTTCTCATCACGGTTCCTTGGCGGCGGCCCGGGCGGGCCGGGCGGACTTGGCACGGGCGTGGGCGGCGGGTTCTCGCCCACGGAATTGTCGATCAGCACCAGCCCGGCCAGCTTGTCGCTGCCGCCCTGGTGGATCCAGGCCAGCGTGTCCAGCACGCCAAGCGACCAGCCGATGACCACCACCTTGCCCGGCAGCAAGTCCACGAGCTCGCCCAGATCCTCGCCGCGCCGGTCCTGGTTGTAGCCCGTGGCGGTGATCTCGGAGCTGCCCTGGCCACGCGGGTCGAACAGCACGACGCGATATTTGGGCGAGAAGGCCTTCAGCTGCGGCGCAAAAATCCAGCCCGGCATGGTCCAGCCGGGCACGAAGACCAGGAAGGGCGCGCCAGCCGGGCCGGTTTCCGTATAGTGCAGCCGCGCGCCGTCCGATGCAGTGAAATAGTAATCCGCCGCCCGCGCCGGAGCGGAGAATAGCAGGCAGAACAGAGCGAGCAGCCAGGTCCGCATGGCGTATTTGCCTCCGCCAGCGGCGCCGCTGTCAAATTAATTTCAGCGGGGTGCGGCTGCGCGGGCGAGCCGGTCGTTGATGGCAAGCCCCAGCCCGGCGGCGGGAATGGGCTGTGCTGCGATGCGTTTCAGCCCCAGCGCGGAGGCGCGGGCATCCAGCTCGTGCAACCCCTCGAACAGCCGCGCCGCCGCCTCGCGCATATCCCCGCTGGCGGAGAGCTGGAAGCAGAGCTTCGCGCCCGGCAGCGGCGGACCGAAGGCAAGGAACGCCTCATCCGCCCCGGCCTCGGTGGCGTTGAGCCGCACCGGCAGCCCGGGAGCGTAATGCGAGTCCAGCATACCCGGTGAGGCTGGGGCAGAGGCATCGCCCATGGCGCGGCCGATGGGGCCGATTTCTGCCTCCAGCGCCTCCAGCGTGACGCCGCCGGGGCGCAGCAGCACCGGCGCTGCGCCCGAGAGGTCCAGCACCGTGGATTCGACCCCGACCGCGCATGGGCCCGAATCGAGCACCGCGGCGATCCGCCCGCCTAGCTCGGCCAGCACATGGGCTGCGCTGGTGGGGGAGATTCGCCCGGAGCGGTTGGCCGAAGGTGCGGCCACCGGGCCGCCGAACGCCGCCAGCAGACGCAACGCCACCGGCTGCGCGGGCACGCGCACGGCCAGCGTGGGCAGCCCTGCCCCGGCCAGCTGCGAGACAGGGCAGCCCTCCGCACGCGGCAGCACCAGGGTCAACGGCCCAGGCCAGAATTTCGTCGCCAGTTTTTCCGCCAGGGCATTGGCCCTCACGTAGCGGAAGGCTGTACCCGCGTCGGCGAAATGGCAGATCAGCGGGTTGAAGCTGGGGCGTCCCTTGGCGGCGTAGATCGCCGCGACGGCCTGCGCCGTTGCAGGCATCGGCGCCGAGCCCGTACACCGTCTCGGTACCGAAGGCGACAAGCTCGCCCGCGCGCAGCAATTCCACCGCCCGGCTGATCTCGTCAGGGGTCAGTCGTTCGGTCATGTGCGGGCTGGTCTAGTCCTCGGACTCGCCGGGCTCAGCGCCGAGATCCCGCGCCACCTCAGGCTTGTGCAGGATCTCGTTGATCCGCGTCGCCTGCTCCATCGCCTCGTCGGCGACGAATTTCAGCTCCGGCGTCACCCGCAGGCCCAGACGCGGCGCGATCTGCGCGCGCAGGAACGGCGCCACGCGCTTCAGCGCAGGCAGCAGCGGGGCGATGTCCTTGTGCCCGAGCACGGTGGCGAACACGAGCGCGTGCTTCAGGTCCGGGGACATCCGCACCTCCGACACGGTGATGTGCTCGCGCGCCAGCACCGGGTCGTGGAACTCGGTGCGCAGCATCACGTCGGAGAGGACATGGCGGAGTTCCTCTCCCACCCGCAGCTGGCGCTGCGAGGGGACGGAATTAGGCTGGGACGATTTCGGTTTCATAGCACTCGACCATGTCGCCCTCGCGCAGATCCTGGAAGCCGGCGAAGGACAGGCCGCACTCATAGCCGCGCGCCACTTCCTTCACATCGTCCTTGAAGCGCTTGAGCTGAGACAGATCGCCCTGGTGGATGACCACGTTGTCGCGCAGCAGGCGGACGCCGCAACCGCGCTTGACCAGCCCCTCGGTGACATAACAACCCGCGACCTTGCCGGTCTTGGTGATGTTGAACACCTGGCGGATTTCCGCGTAGCCCAGGAACTTCTCGCGCACGATCGGCGCCAGCTTGCCCTTGACCAGCTTCTCGATGTCATCCGCGACTTCGTAGATGATCGAGTAGTAGCGGATATCGACACCTTCGCGCTGCGCCAGTTCGCGGGCCTGCGCATTGGCGCGGACGTTGAAGGCGACGAGGATCGCATCCGAGGCTTTCGCCAGCTGCACATCGCTCTCGGTGATCTGGCCGACGCCGGAGTAGATGACGCGCACGCGCACCTCCTCGTTGCCGACCCGCGTGACCACCACGCCGATCGCCTCGGCAGAGCCCTGCACATCGGCCTTGACCACCAGGGCCACTTCCTTCTGTGCGCCGGCCTGGATACGCGCCAGCATCTCTTCCATGGTGCCGCGCATCGCGGTCTGCGTCGCCACCTGGCGTTCGCGCAGCTTCTGCTGGCGGTACTCGGTGATCTCACGGGCGCGCTGCTCGTTCTCCACGACCACGAAGGGCTCGCCCGCCGTGGGCGCGCCGGAGAGGCCGAGGATTTCCACCGGCAGCGAGGGCGGCGCCTCTTTCACGTTCTGGCCCTTGTCGTTCAGCATGGCGCGCACGCGGCCCCACTGGGCCCCGGCCACCACGATATCGCCCTGGTGCAGCGTGCCCTTCTGGACGAGCACAGTGGCCACCGGGCCACGGCCGCGGTCCAAACGGCTCTCGATGATCGCGCCTTCGGCCGAACGGTCGGGGTTGGCGCGCAGCTCAAGCACCTCGGCCTGCAGCAGAATCGCCTCTTCCAGCTTGTCCAGGCCGAGCTTCTTCAGCGCCGAGACTTCCACATCGATGGTCTCACCGCCCATGTCTTCCACCACGATCTCGTGCTGGAGCAGCTCGTTGCGGACACGGGTGGGGTCGGCGCCGGGGCGGTCGATCTTGTTGATCGCCACGATGATCGGCACATCCGCCGCCTTGGCGTGTTTGATCGCCTCGATCGTCTGCGGCATCACGCCGTCATCCGCCGCGACCACCAGCACGACGATATCCGTCGACGCGGCGCCGCGGGCGCGCATGGCGGTGAAGGCCTCATGGCCCGGCGTGTCGAGGAAGGTGATCTGCGCGCCGGACGGCAGGGTGACCTGATAGGCGCCGATATGCTGGGTGATGCCGCCGGCCTCGCCCGCCGCCACGTCGGTGTGGCGCAGCGCGTCCAGCAGGCTGGTCTTGCCGTGGTCGACATGGCCCATGATGGTGACGACCGGCGGACGCGGCTGCAGCTCGGCTTCCGTGTCCTCATCGCCCTCCAGGCCGATTTCCACATCCGAATCCGAGACGCGGCGGGACTTGTGGCCGAACTCGCTCACCACCAGCTCGGCGGTGTCGGCGTCGATGGTCTGTGTGACGGTCGCCATCACGCCCATCTTCATCAGGGCGCGCACCACGTCTCGGCCCTGGGCGGCCATACGGTTGGCCAGCTCCTGCACGGTGATCGTCTCCGGCAGGATGACCTCGCGCACCACCTTCAGGCCATCGGAGCGCAGCAGCTCCAGCTCGGCCTGACGGCGCTCACGCTCGCGCTGACGGCGCACGGAGGCCAGGGAGCGGGTCTTCTCGTCCTCACCCTCGATCGCGGCCTGCACGTCGATACGGCCGCTACGGCGGTTGCCGTCGCCCAGCTTCTTGACCGGCGCAACAGGCACGCCACGCTTGGGCGCCGGGGTGCTGAGGCGGCGGACGCCGGGGCGAGCCGCTTCTTCTTCCTCCTCGGTACCGGTGCCCGGACGGCCACCGGGCTTGAGCTGCAGCGTCTCGCGGGCAGCGGGCGCGGCCGGGCGCGCAGCGGGCGCGCCAGGACGGGCCGGCACAGCCTTCGGCGCGGCGGGAGCAACGGGCGCAGCCTGCGGCGGCGCGATACCGGCCTTTGCATTGGCTTCTTCCTCGGCCTTCGCCTTGGCTTCAGCTTCGGCCCTCGCCTCTTCCTCTTCCTTCAGCCGGGCTTCTTCCTCGGCCTTGCGGCGGGCTTCCTCGGCGGCGGAGAGAATGGAAATCTTTTCCTGCTCGCGGCGCTCGGCCTCGCGCTGCGCCGCCAGGCGCTGCTGCTCGGCCAGCACGCGCTGACGTGTCGCCTGCTCGGCGGCGGTGAGGGCACGACCGCCCGGGCCAGAGGCAGGGCGCGGGCGCGGGGCCTGCGGCGCGGCCTGAGCGGGGGCCGGGCTGGCGGGGCGCTCGGCAGTGGGCTTCAGCGCAAGTGTGGCGGGTGCCGCGGGCGCGGCAGGCGCGGGAGCGCCGGCCGGAGCCGGGCCAGGTCCGCGCTTCTTGCGCACTTCCACCTGCACCACCTTGGAGCGGCCATGCGAGAAACTCTGGCGCACCGATCCGGCATCGACAGTATGCCCCGCATCCCCACGCGCCGCGGGACGCAGCGAGAGCCTGCCTTTGGTTTCATTCTGGTCGTTGCCGTCACTCATGCCTAATCCGGTCCAATCCACTCAGTCGTCGCCGGGGTTAACCGGCCTTGTTGGGCTCTACTGCCCGCTTGTCACTTCCACCGCAACACCTTGGAGGCGTTGCGCTTCGATTTCGATCATCCTGGCCAACCGCCCGGGGGCGATGACCACATGCACCGTGTGCTCACGGCCAAAGACTTTTCCCAGCGCGGCGGCGCTCAGCACCGCCACCACGGGCACATCCCGCCCGCCCAGGAACCTCGCCCGTTCCTCCGGGCTGCCATCCGCCGCTTGCACCACCAGCCCGGCCTTGCCTGCCTGCAACCACTCCCGGGCCTTCTCGAAGCCAGATATGGCGACGCCACCACGCCGGGCCAAGCCCAGCAAATCAGCCACGCGGCGAATAAGTGCCGCACGCACCTCGGCCAGAAGATCGGGCGGCAGCACCAGCTGCGCCTTGGCGGCACGGGGGAACACACCACGCCGGACTGCCTGATGTAGCACATCGGCGCGCGCACTCAACCACAAGCCTCGTCCTGGCAGGGTTGCGGCGGCGTCGAACACCAAGCGCCGCTCAGGCCCCACGACGAAGCGCAGAGCCTGCTCGCGCGGCACGGCCTCGCGGGTGACAAGGCAGCGGCGCAGCGGACCGCGCTCCTCCGCCTCGTCAATTGCCTCCGGAGCCTGGGGTTCAGCTTGCGTTGCCATTCTCCCCTTCGAACCAATGCGCGCGGGCGGCCATGATGATCTCGTTGGCCTGTTCCTCGGTCATCATGTCATTGCCCAGGATCTCCACCAGCTCGTCGCCAGCCAGATCCGCAAGGTCGTCCAGCGTCTTCACGCCTTTCTCGCCCAGGGCGATCAGGTCCTTGGCGGAGAACGCCTCGAACGCGGCGATCTCATCGGCCACGCCAAGCGCGATACGCTTCTCCTCCATCTCGCCGGCCTGGCGCTCCAGGAAGGTATTGGCGCGGCGCACCAACTCGGCGGCGACATTCTCGTCGAAGCCCTCGATCGAGGCGACTTCCTCTTCCGGCGTGGCGACGAGGTCCTCGATAGTCTCGAAGCCCTCCTGCACCAGCAGACCGGCGATCACGTCGTCCACGTCCAGCCCCTCGACGAACAGGCCGGTCTTGCGGCGGAATTCCTCCTGCCGGCGCTCGCTCTCCTCGGCCTCCGTCAGGATGTCGATATCCCAGCGGGTAAGCTGCGAGGCGAGGCGCACGTTCTGGCCGCGGCGGCCGATGGCCAGCGAGAGCTGGCTGTCCGGCACCACCACTTCAACTCGCCCAGCCTCTTCGTCCATCACCACCTTGGAGACTTCCGCCGGGGCCAGCGCGTTCACCACGAAGGTGGCCACGTTGGGCGACCAGGGGATGATGTCGATCTTCTCGCCCTGCAGCTCGGCCACCACCGCCTGCACGCGCGAACCGCGCATACCGACGCAGGCGCCGACCGGGTCGATCGAGCTATCGCGCGAGATCACCGCCATCTTGGCGCGGGAGCCGGGGTCGCGGGCCACGGCCTTGATCTCGATGATACCATCGTAGATCTCCGGCACTTCCTGCGCGAACAGCTTGGCCAGGAAGCCGGGATGGGTGCGGGAGAGGAAAATCTGCGGGCCGCGCGGCTCCTCGCGCACGTCGTAGATATAGGCGCGCACGCGGTCGCCGTTCTTCAGGTTCTCGCGCGCAATGCATTCGTCGCGGCGCAGCAGCGCCTCGGCCCGGCCGAGATCAACCATCAGGTTGCCGTACTCGGTGCGCTTGACCACGCCATTGATGATCTCGCCCACGCGGTCCTTGTACTCGTTGAACTGCTTGGCACGCTCGTACTCGCGCACGCGCTGCACGATCACCTGCTTGGCGGTCTGCGCGGCAATGCGGCCGAAATCGATCGGCGGCAGCGGGTCAACGATGAAGTCCCCGACATTCTTCTCCGGCGCGAACTTCCTGGCAATGGCGACGGGGATCTGCGTCTCCTCGTTCTCCACAGTCTCGACGATCTCGGTCCAGCGGGAGAGGCGCACCTCGCCGCTCTTGCGGTCGATAACGGCGCGGATGTCCTTCTCATGCCCGTACTTGGCGCGGCCGGCTTTCTGGATCGCCTGCTCCATCGCCTCCAGCACTTCCTCGCGCTCGATCATCTTCTCGCGGGCCACGGCATCGGCGACAAGCAGCAATTCCGGGCGGTTGACTGCGGTATCCATGAGAATCCTCTAGTTGGTCGCTGTAGGTTGGGTTGTGAAGGCGATCAGCGCGTCAGTCAGCACGAGCTTGGCCTTGCGGATATCGGCTCGGCGGAGTTCGGCGGTCTCGCCAGTCTCCAGCTGCAGCCGCACGGTCTCGACATCGGCATCCACCAGCTTGCCGGTGAAGCGCTTGCGGTTGCCGGGGCCGGGAAAGTTCAGCTCGATGCGCGCATCGAACCCGGCATAGCGGTTGAAATCCTTGGTGCGGGTCAGGGGCCGATCAATCCCGGCGGAGGAAACCTCCAGCGTCCATGCGGAGTTGATCGGGTCTTCCACGTCCATCACCGCGGAGAGCAGATGGCTGACAGCCTCGCAATCCTCAATGGTGAAGGAGGCGCCATCGGCGCGGTCGGCCATGATCTGCACGGTCGGGGTTTCGGTGCCCATCACCTGCACGCGCACAAGTTCATAGCCTTGGGCTTCCAGCGGCTCGGCGATGATGTCGGCAATGCGGCCCTCGAGGCCGGTATGGATTGGACGGTTGTCGGACAAGCAGTAAAAATCCAATAAAAAAGGCGGCCTGTTTAGGGCCACCCTGCGAGAAAGCGGGTATTTGTTGGCCGGTATGTACGCCCTCCCCGCCGGAACGGCAAGGTATTTTTTGCCCCACCCCCAAAACAAAAACGGCGCCCGAAGGCGCCGTTTCCTTTCGATCCGCTACTTAAGCGGAGTAGTACATCTCGAACTCCACCGGGTGCGGCGTGTGCTCGAAGCGGTACACTTCCTTCCACTTGATCTCCATGTAGGACTCGATCTGCTCCTTGGTGAACACATCGCCCTGCAGCAGGAACTCGTGGTCGGCTTCCAGCGCGCCCAGCGCCTCGCGCAGCGAGCCGCAAACGGTCGGGATGCCCTTCAGCTCTTCCGGCGGCAGCTCGTACAGATCCTTGTCCATCGGGTCGCCCGGGTGGATCTTGTTCTTGATGCCGTCGAGGCCGGCCATCAGCAGCGCGGAGAAGGACAGATACGGGTTGCAGGTCGGGTCGGGGAAACGGACCTCAACGCGCTTGGCCTTCGGGCTGGTGGTGTACGGAATGCGGCAGGAGGCCGAGCGGTTGCGGGCGGAGTAGGCCAGCAGCACCGGCGCCTCGAAACCCGGGATCAGACGCTTGTACGAGTTGGTGGAGGGGTTCGAGAAGGCGTTGATGGCCTTCGCGTGCTTGATCACGCCACCGATGAAGTACAGGCACATCTCGGACAGATCCGCATAGCCATTGCCGGCGAAGAGGGGCTTGCCGTTCTTCCAGATCGAGGCGTGCGTGTGCATGCCCGAGCCGTTATCGCCGTAGATCGGCTTCGGCATGAAGGTCGCGGTCTTGCCGTAGGAGTGGGCGACGTTGTGGACGCAGTACTTATAGATCTGCATCTGGTCGGCCATCTTGGTCAGCGGGTTGAACCGGGTCCCAAGCTCGTGCTGGCTCTGCGCCACCTCATGGTGATGCTTCTCGATCGGCAGGCCCATCTCACCCATGGCGGAGAGCATCTCGGCGCGCAGGTCGCAGTCGCCATCCACCGGCGGAACCGGGAAGTAGCCGCCCTTGACGGCCGGGCGATGGCCCATGTTGCCTTCCGGGTAGTCCTTCAGGGAGGCGCCGGGGCCCTCGATGGCAGTCCAGCTGATAGGTGCCGAAATTGCCGCCGGTGCCGAACTTCACGCAGTCGAAGATGAAGAACTCAGCTTCGGCGCCGATGAAGGCGGTGTCGCCGATGCCGGTGGACTTCAGATACGCCTCGGCCTTCTTGGCGGTGGAGCGCGGGTCGCGCGCATAGCCCTGGCCGGTGGCGGGCTCGATGATGTCGCAGAAGAGGATCAGGCTCGGCTTGGCCGAGAACGGGTCCATCACCGCGGTCTCCAGGTCCGGCTGCAGGATCATGTCGGACTCGTTGATCGCCTTCCAACCGGCGATGGAGGAGCCGTCGAACATGAAGCCGTCCTTCAGCGTACCCTCGTCGATGGTGGCGACATGCTGCGCCGTGTGCTGCCACTTGCCCTTCGGATCAGTGAACCGCAGATCGACGTACTCGACCCCGTTCTCCTTGATCAGATTAAGAACCTTCGCGACGGCGTCGTCGCCCTCGGCCTTCTTAGCCATGTTTTTTCCTCGTTTTGTAAAATGTTACCCGTCAACCCCGCGGGGGCACACCATGCGCCTCCCGCCCAGTCCACGCGCAGCACCAGCATGTTAGCCATGCATGACCATGGCGACAATGGCAGCTTAGACGGCTGCCTCGCCTTTCTCGCCGGTGCGGATGCGAATCACTTCCTCGACCGTGGAGATGAAAATCTTGCCATCGCCGATCCGGCCGGTCCGGGCCGCGTTCATGATCGCCTCGACCGCGCGCTCGACCACACCATCCTCACAGACGACCTCGATCTTCACCTTCGGCAGAAAATCCACCACGTATTCAGCGCCGCGATAGAGCTCGGTATGCCCCTTCTGGCGGCCAAAGCCCTTGGCCTCGACAACGGTAATGCCCTGAAGCCCGACTTCGTGCAGCGCTTCCTTCACCTCGTCGAGCTTGAACGGCTTGATGATCGCTTCGATCTTCTTCATCTGGTTCACGCCGGGCCGCAAGGCCGGCGCCCTCCTCTGTGTTTCCTGCGACAGCGCGAATGCGCGCCAGCCGTTGGACTGGCGAGGGTGTTATAGCACGGTTCGTGCCAACCTAATTGCGGCCCAAATCCAGGATTGCGGCTATTTTAGTAAAGACAAATCCACCGCCATGCCCCAAGAAATGGCGATTTTTGCCTAAAATTTGCGCTAACTTGCCGCCCTGTGGTTGAGCGGGCTAGTCTGGCCTTCGAGTAAGGAATTGATCCCGTGAAACCCGCCAACACACTCCTGGCCCAGACGGGCACCACCATCTTCACCGTCATGTCGGCGCTGGCCGTGCAGCACGGCGCCATCAATCTCGGCCAGGGCTTCCCCGACACGGAAGGCCCGGCCGATGTGGTCCGCGCGGCCGCGGATGCGCTGCTGGATGGCCGCAACCAATACCCCCCGCTCACCGGCACACCCGAGTTGCGCGAGGCCGTGGCCGCGGCGAACAAGCGCTTCTACGGCCTGAAAATCGACGCCGCTACGGGCGTCTGCGTCACCTCCGGGGCCACGGAGGCGATCACCGCCAGCCTGATGGCGCTGCTCAACCCCGGCGACGAGGTGGTGCTGATCGAGCCGCTCTACGACACCTATCTGCCAGTAGTGAAGCTGCTGGGCGCCACCGCCAGGCTGGTGCGGCTGGAGCCACCGCGCTGGGAGCTGCCCCGCGCCGAGCTGGCCGCCGCCTTCGGGCCGAAAACCAAGCTGCTGCTGCTCAACTCGCCGATGAACCCGACCGGCAAGGTGTTCACGCCAGAGGAGCTGGCGTTCATCGCCACCCTGCTGCGCGAGCACGATGCCTATGCCGTGTGCGACGAGGTGTATGAGCATCTGGTGTTCTCCGGGGCAAACCATATCCCACTGATGACCCTGCCAGGCATGGCCGAGCGCTGCGTGCGTATCGGCAGCGCGGGCAAGACCTTCTCCCTCACCGGCTGGAAGGTGGGCTACGTCTCCGGCCCGGCAGAGCTCATCTCCCTGGTCGCCAGGGCGCACCAGAACCTTACCTTCACCACCGCCCCCAACCTGCAGCGCGCCGTAGCCTATGGGCTGGGCAAGCCGGATGAATATTTCACCAGCCTGGCCGGCGAGCTCCAGGCCAAGCGCGATTTGCTGGAAGCCGGGCTGCGCCGCCTGGGCTTTGCCACCCTGCCCGCCCAGGGCAGCTACTTCATCACCGCAGATTTCTCGCCCCTGGGCTTTACCGGGGATGACGTGGCCTTCTGCCGCGCCCTCACGGAACAGGCCGGGGTGACGGCGATTCCCGTCTCCGCCTTCTATGTGGACAACCCGCCCCGGCATTACGCCCGGTTCGCTTTCTGCAAGCAAAACGCCGTTCTGGAGGCAGCTTTGCAGCGATTGGAACGCTGGATGTCATCAAGGCCATTGACGGCATTGGCCTGACCGCGTTACGACGCCGCACCCTGGATGGCGGACGTAGCTCAGTTGGTAGAGCGCCGGTTTGTGGTACCGGTTGTCGCGGGTTCGATCCCCGTCGTTCGCCCCAGGGGTTTTGCCTGACATTTTAGCCCGCCCCTGCCCGCCTCTGTTGGCGGGTTTTCTGTTTTGGCCGTTCTGCGGCCAACAAAAAACCCCGGCGGTTTCCCGCCGGGGCTGGCTTCGGCGCGAAGGCCGAAGCGATTACTGCATCACGATCTCGACGCGGCGGTTCTGCGGCTCGCGCACGTTCGGGCCGGTCGGCACCAGCAGATGCGTCTCGCCATAGGCGTGGATCTCGATCTCGGAGGCCGGAACGCCGTCCTTGACCAGTTCGGCGGAAACCGCCTTCGCACGGCGCTCGGACAGGCCCATGTTGTACTGCGGCGTGCCCGAGGTGTCGGTATAGCCGGATACGTCCAGCGTGGTGACGTTCTGCGTCTTCGAGTCGGACGCCGCCTGGGCGACGATCTGCGTCGCACGCGGGGTCAGGTTGTACTTATCCCAGTCGAAGAACACCAGGTAGGTCTTGGCCGGGGCCGGAGCCGGGGCGGCAACCGGAGCAGGCGCCGGAGCCGGGGCCATCGGCGCCGGGGTGAACAGCTGGTAGCGCAGGCCGATCAGGAAGGTGTTGACGAACGGACGGCCGAGCTTCGTCGAGCCATCAGGCCCGGTATGCACGGAGGTGGCGGCGTATTTACGGCTGTCTGCCAATTGCATGAACCGGTATTCCGCCGTGAGCGAAAGCCCCTGCACCCAAGGCAGCGGATAGGAGAGGCCGGCGATCAAGTTATAAGCGAAGCTGCCAGACGTCCCCGAAATCGTGTTGCCGAAACTAGGCACGTCGCTGATGCGGCTGGAGAGCTGCTGCCACTGATAACCAAGACCGGCACCAAGATAGGGGTAAATGGGCAGGTTGACATCGAAGTCGTAGAGGGCATTTGCCATCACGCCATAGGTGTTCAGACCACCGGTGGCCGGGTAGTGAAACGCGCCAATATCATCCTCATGTACCGTGTTGCGATAATAATTACCGCTCAACTCGACACGGAAGCCATTGCCGAACCCGTAACCGGCCGAGAACGCACCAGCATAGGAGGGACGGGTGTTGAAATGCCCCGACTGGCCAGGGTGGCTGGTATAGTCATAGTCGATTTGTTGCGACAAGCTGGTACCAGCACCAAGGCTGACATAAGGACCGGTGACAGGCTGGGCCTGGGCCGCGAGCGGCAGAACAAGGCAGGTAGCGGCCGCCAGAGCAAGACGGAGTTTCATACTTAAGTCTCCCAGAGAAGTTATCCGCCATGTACCCTGAAACATCGTCCCTTTCACCCGCTTCTGTTACCCAATCATATCTTTTCCGAAGGGTGTGGCGAATTTGCTTCGTCGTCAAAACGTCACAAAAACCCGGCAGTTTCCCGCCGGGTTTGCTTTTGGCACGAGGCCGCAGCAGTTAGCGCAGCACGACCCCGGCGCGGCAATTCCGCGGCTCACACATGCCCGGACCGGCGCTAAACGGATTTTCGTGTCACAACTCTCACCGTTATAATTAACTTTGCAGCTCCGCCGCGCCGCCTCCCGGCATTATACCTGCCGGGGCGGGTTCGGCGGCGGCAGGAAATCCTGCAGATGCGACCACAAGGCACTATCTGGCGTCTTGGTCAGATCCTTGTTCAGCGTGCCGCCGAGCTTGGCGTGCGTCTCGGCATTCAACTCCCGGCGAATGACACTCAGCGTGTGCGCGGGCGCGGCGATGATCAGCACGTCAAAGCTGTCGTCGCCCTGCATCACGTTCAACTCATGCGCGACATGCTGGGCAAATTTCTCCGCCTCCAGCTCCTGCGGATCGTGCCGGGGCGTCATCGCATGATGCGCCGTGGAGTCGCTGTGGAACGAGGCGCCGGGATGGTCGCTGCGCAGGTCGGAAGACTGCTTGTGCGCGGCGGTGGATTCGATCCAGCGCTCGGTATGCAACACATTGTGGTCATCGCCCCGGACGATGCGGGCATGTTCGCCATCGGCGATGGCGACGAGAAAACGCTCCTGAGTGGACATTCAACTTCCTCCTCTTAACCGCGCAAGCCTAGACCGGCGCCCACCGCGAATGTTTGACCTAGGTCAATCCCCCCGGTCTTGCCCCATATTTTGCCGTCGCCCGCGCTTGCGGGTATCCTGCGTGCCGGGAAAACGCTCTGAGGTGCATAAAACCATGGATCAGCCGCTTCGTCTCGTCGCGCTCGAAACCAGCCCGCCGGCCTTCTCCACCGAGGCGGCGGCCAGCATGGCCCGGGAGATTTTCGGCGTGGACGGCACGGCGCATCCGCTCTACGGCGAGCGCGACCAGAATTTCCGCATCAAGACAACCTCCGGCCCCGGCATCATCGTCAAGATCCTCGGGCCCAATGAGGCCCCGGACAGCGTCGAGTTCCAGAGCGCGGCACTCGCGCATATCGCCATGATGGACCCTACCCTGCCCGTGCCGCGCGTCCGCCGCACCGTGGCAGGCGAAGCCTACACGCGGATCGCCGACGAGCGCGGCATCCCCCATATCGTCCGCGCGCTGGACTTCCAGCCCGGCCGGGTGATGGACGGCGTCGAGCCCTCCCCCGCCCTGCTGCGCCATACCGGCGGCACGCTCGCCCGGCTCAACCTGGCGCTGGCCAATTTCTTCCACCCGGCGGCGGGGCAGCGCATCGTGTGGGATCTGCGCCGCATCGTCGATCTGCGCCCTTCCGCCACGCTGATCGAGGACGCGGAAACCCGCAAGCTGATCGAGGCCGTGCTCGACCGCTTCATCGCCTTCCTGCCCGAGATGTCCCGGCTGCGGCACCAGATGGTGCATAACGACCTGCACCCCGGCAACATGCTGGTGGATGAAGCCGCCACCCAGGTCACCGGCCTGCTCGATTTCGGCGACATGATCCACGCCCCGCTAGTGTTCGACGTGGCGGTGACCGCCGCCGAGACGGTGGGGGACATGCCACCGATCGAATACGGAGCCGGGATCGTCGCCGGGTACGATGCGGTAATGCCGTTGCAGGACGCGGAATTCCCCGCCCTGTTCGAGGCGATCATCGCCCGCCACGCACTCGCCGCCACCATCCATGCCTGGCGGCGGCATAACGACCCGGCAGGGGCGGAGAAGCTCGGCGCGCTCTCGGCGCTGGGTGCCCCGGCCATCGAGGCGTATCTCACCGCCGGGCGCGACGCCGTGGTGGCGAAGTTCCGCGCCGCCGCGGCGGCCAAACCGGAGGCAACGAACCTGGCCGAGCGGCGTTTCCACGCGCTCGGGCGCGGGCTGGAACTCTCTTACGCCGAGCCGGTGCATCTGGTGCGCGGCGAGGGCGTGTTCCTCTACGCGCCGGACGGCACGCGCTATCTCGACGCCTATAACAACGTGCCCTCGGTTGGCCATGGCAACCGCAAGGTGGCGGCGGCCATCGCCCGGCAGATGGAAACGCTGTGCACCAACACGCGCTACCTGCACGAGAGTATCGTGGAATATGCTGAACGGCTGACCGCCACCCTGCCCGAAGACCTGGACACCTGCCTGTTCGTGAATTCCGGCTCGGAGGCGAATGACGCCGCCTACCGGATCGCCAAAATCGTCACCGGCAGGACCGGCGCGATCGTCATGGAGCACGCCTATCACGGCGTGACGGATGTGGTGGCGGCGCTCTCGCCCTATTACGGGCCGTTCGCGCAGCCGCTGGCGCCCTATGTGCAGACGCTGCCCTCGCCCGATACCGGCGCGGACCCGGCAGAGGCGGCGCGGCGGGCGGTCAGGGCGCTGCAGGAGAGCGGCCATGGCGTGGCGATGCTGCTCATTGACTCCGCCTTCGTCTCCAACGGCATCGTCAATGTGCCGCCGGGCTGGTTCGCCACCGTGGCCGAGGAGGTGCGCAAGGCAGGCGGCCTGGTGGTGGGTGATGAGGTCCAGTCCGGCTTCGGCCGCATGGGCGAGGAATTCTGGGGCTTCGCCACGCATGGCGTGGTGCCGGACCTCGTCACCATGGGCAAGCCGATGGCCAACGGCCACCCCACGGGTGCCGTGGTGGCGCGGCGGGAGTTGCTGGACGCCTTCACCAGCCGGATCGACTTCTTCTCCACCTTCGGCGGCAATCCGGTGTCCGCCGCAGCGGCGCTGGCCACGCTGGACGAATTGCAGACCCGCAACCTGCAGGACAACGCCCGCACCACCGGCGCGAAGCTGCGTGAAGGGATTCGCGGCCTCAACCACCCGGTGATCGGCGAAGTACGCGGCAGCGGGCTGATGGTGGGCGTGGAGGTGACCGATGCCGCCACGGCCAAGGGCATCGCCAATGCCATGCGGCGCAACCGCGTGCTCATCGGCACCGAGGGACCGGCAGGCAATGTGCTGAAAATCCGCCCGCCTCTGCCCTTTGACGCGGCGCATGTGGAGATTTTTGTCGAAGCGCTGCGCGCTTCCTTGCCCTGAAGAGTTCTGGTTCAAAACTCGCTCTGGCAGGTCAGTTGGCGTGGTTTTCGAGAACCGGAGCGGAGCGTACATTTAAGTACGTGAGCACCGGAAGCGCAGAAAAGCGCGCCAAATGGCCGCCAGAGTAGAGTTTTCAGCCAGACTTTAAAAATCGAGCCCGATATCCAGCACTTTCGCCGAGTGGGTGAGCCATCCGGCGGAGAGCAAATCCACCCCGCTTTCCGCGATGGCGGGGGCGGTCTCGGCGTTGATCCGCCCGGAGGCCTCGGCAATGGCACGGCCATTTATGCGCCGCACCGCCTCACGCAGGGTGTCGGGCGGCATGTTGTCGAGCAGGATGGCATCCGGGCTGTGGCGCAGCGCCTCGTCGAGCTGGTCCAGCGTGTCCACCTCGATCTCGATCTTCACCAGATGCCCCGCCGCCGCGCGCGCCCGCGCCATCGCTACCCCCACCCCGCCAGCGATGGCGATGTGGTTGTCCTTGATCAGGATGGCGTCATCGAGCCCGAAGCGGTGATTCGCCCCGCCGCCCGCACGCACCGCGTATTTCTCGGCAAAGCGCAGCCCAGGCGTGGTCTTGCGCGTGCAGCTTATTTTCGCCTTGGTATGGGCGATGGCATCGGCAATGCCACGCGTGGCCGAGGCTATGCCGGAGAGGTGGCCGAGGAAATTCAGCGCCACGCGCTCGGCGGTGAGGATGGCGCGTGCCGGACCGACGATATCGGCAATGATATCGCCCGGCTGTAGCCGCGCACCGTCATCCAGCCGTGGGGCAAAGCGGATCGCCGGATCAACCAGCGCGAAAGCGATACGGGCGAAATCCAGCCCCGCCACCACGCCGCGCTCGCGCGCCACCAGCGCCACGCGGGCCTGGGTTTCGGGCGGGATCACGGCATCGGAGGTGATGTCCCCCGCCCTGCCCAGATCCTCAAGCAGGGCGGCGCGCACCGCCGGTTCGATCATGATATCGGGGAGTGAGAGCAGAGACATTACGCCGCCTTGTGCATGGGGTTGGCATCGGCGCGGGCATGCGCGCCGACAGAGTCTTTGCGCGCCTGCGCCGCCTGGGCAATGCGCAAGGCAAGCGCGGCGGCTTGGTTGGTGCTGGCCATGGCGGCGAACGCCGTGGCGGCGTCGGCCAGCCCCGCCGCATCGCGCAGCACGCCGAGATGCGCGGACATCAGGTCGCGCAACGGCCCGGCATCGGGCTTGGGCAGCAGCGTGGCCCTGGGCAGGGCACGGACAGGCTTCGCGTCCAGTCCGGCCATCATGCGTCCGGCAGCCTCGCCGCAGATCGCAGCTTCCAGCAGGGAGTTGCTGGCCAGGCGGTTGGCCCCGTGCAGCCCGGTGCAGGCCACCTCGCCCGCCGCGAACAGCCCATCCACGCTGGTGCGCCCATCCGCATCCACCGCCACGCCGCCCATATGGTAATGCGCCGCCGGGCGCACTGGAATCGGCTGCGTTGCCGGGTCGATGCCCGCCTGCGCGCAGATACCGGCGATGGCCGGGAAGCGCGTAGCAAAGCGCGCGCCGATGGGCCGGGCGTCGAGATACACGCGGTGCCCGGCCTGGGCATGGGCGAACACGGCGCGGGCCACCACGTCACGCGGCGCGAGGTCGCCTCCGCGCATGAAATGCGCCCCGGTTTCATCGATGAACCTCGCCCCCTCGCCGCGCACGGCTTCCGAGATTAGCGGCAATGAACCGCCGCCCGGCGCGTCCAGCGCCGTGGGGTGGAACTGGATGAATTCCAGGTTCCGCAGTTCTGCCCCGGCCTGCATGGCCAGCATCAGCCCCTGGCCGATGGCCCCCGGCGGGTTGGTGGAATAGCGGAACAGTCCGCCAATGCCGCCCGTGGCCAGCAGCACGCGGTCTGTTGGCAGAGTGATCATCTCGCCGCCGCACATGGCGAGCACGCCGGTCACCCCGGCATCATTGGCAAAAATGTGCCGGGCCGTAGCGTCCAGTACCGTGATGCTCGGTGTGGCGCGTACCTGTTCGGCCAGAGCGCGCATGAGTTCCGCCCCCGTGGCGTCGCCATCGGCGTGCAGGATGCGGCGGCGGGCATGCGCCGCCTCCAGCCCCAGGGCCAGCGCGCCGGTGGTGTCGCGGTCGAAGCGCACGCCCAGGCGCAGCAGCGTCTCCACCAGCGCCGGGCCTGCGGCGATGATGCGCTCCACCGCCGCGCGGTCGCACAAGCCAGCACCCGCCGCCAGCGTGTCGGCCACATGCAGCGCCACGCTATCCTCGGGCCCGATGGCAGCCGCCATGCCGCCCTGCGAGAGCCGGCTCGCGGCCGCTGCGCCCAACGGCCCGGCATTGAGCAGCGTGACTGGCCGGGGTGCGGCGGCCAGGGCCGCCATCAGCCCCGCCACCCCGCCGCCGATGATGATCATTTGACCGCCAGCATCCGCGCTCATTTCACCGCCAGCATCCTCTCGACAGCGCGCCGGGCCGGAGCGAAATACTCGGCCGGAATCGTCACCTCGGTCTGCATCTCCTCCAGCGCCTTGCGGATATTCTTCAGCGTGATCCGCTTCATGTGCGGGCAGAGATTGCACGGGCGGACGAACGCCGTGCCCGGATTCGCCTGGGCGATATTGTCGCTCATCGAGCATTCAGTGATCAGTGCCACGCGGGCGGGTTTTTGCGTGCGCACGTAGTCGGCCATCACCGCGGTAGAGCCGGAGAAATCCGCCACCTCCACCACCTCGGGCGGGCATTCGGGGTGCGCCAGGATGACCACGCCCGGATGCGTCTGGCGCAGCTGCACGATCTCCTGCGCGGTGAAGCGTTCATGCACCTCGCAATGGCCCTTCCAGGCGATGATCTTCACGCTGGTTTCCTTGGCGACATTCTGGGCCAGGAATTCGTCAGGGATCATGATAACCTCGGGCACGCCAAGCGATTCCACGACCTTCCTGGCATTGCCCGAGGTGCAGCAGATGTCGGACGCGGCCTTCACCGCCGCCGAGGTGTTCACATAAGCCACCACCGGCCGGCCGGGGTACTTGGCCCGCAGCAGCGCCACGTCCTCCGCCGTGATCGATTCCGCCAGCGAGCAGCCCGCCTTGGCGTCCGGGATCAGCACGGTCTTTTCCGGGTTCATCAGCTTCGCCGTCTCGGCCATGAAATGCACGCCCGCCAGCACGATCACATCGGCGTCGGCTTTCTCGGCCTCGCGCGCCAGGGCCAGGCTGTCGCCCACGATATCGGCAACGCCGTGGAAGATATCCGGGGTCTGGTAGTTATGCGCCAGGATCACGGCACGGCGCTTGCGCTTGAGGTCGAGGATCGCCTCGGCATCCTCCGCCATGGTGGCCCATTCGATGGGCGGGATCACACGGGAAACACGGGCGTAAAGGTCAAGCGGCATCGCGCACTCCTTTTATACTCAATGTGAGTATAACTCATACAGGCGCGGTTATACTCACCTTGAGAATAAAGTGGCAACAATTATTTCACGAGTGGCAGCTTCGTGCCTGAAACATCGCGCTCCTCCAGCACCGCCTGGCGGAAGCGGAACAGCTTGGCAGGGCGGCCCGCGAGGCCCGAGGTGTATTTGCCGGTTTCCTCCACCAGCTCCTGTTGCTCAATGAGGCGGCGGAAATTCGGCTTGTGCAGGGTCTGCCCGGCCAGGGCCTCCATGGTCTGCTGCAATTCGAGCAAGGTGAACTCGTGCGCCAGCAGCTCGAACACCACCGGGCGGTATTTGATCTTGGCGCGCAGCCGGGCGATCGCCGTGGCCAGGATGCGGCGGTGATCGTGCGTCATCTCCTTGCCGGGCACCGGCTCGGCCTCGCCCGGGCGGGGGCGGCGGGCTTCGGGAACAAGGGCCGCCTCCCAGAGCAGTTCGTAGCGTTGCAGCACCAGCTCCTCGTTCCATCCCTGCGCGCCGAACAGCCCCGCCACCCGCGCCTGCCGCGCCGAATCCGCTCCGGCCCAGGCGTGCAGCCGGGGCAGAATGGCCGCCACATGCCGCGCGGCCTTGCCCTGGCGCGCATCCTCCCAGGGGAAGTACTCGTACCAGCTATGCCATTCGGCCCCCGGGTACTCCGCCACCGCCTGCCGGCTGAGGCCAAGATAGGAGATGGAAATGCCGCGGGCCGAACCGGGCAACTGCCCGGCGAAGGTGTAGAGCTGCTCGACATAACCGAGCGGATGATGCGTCTGCCGCTCCACCCAGGCCCGCAGCCCGGATTGCAGGGAGCGATGCCCTTCCTCCAACGGGCCGGACGGCAGGGCATAGCCAGAGCCGATGGTCAGCACGCGCGGATCTCCATCCGTCACGGCGGCAAGAACCGCAATCAGCTCGGCCTGGACCGTTCCACCTTCCATGCCTGCTTGTCGCGCATTTGCCGCCGCGCGGGAAGCAGCTCAATCCAGCGATTTCTCGAAGCGCATCATGCTGATGGCAAGCGCAACCCCGCCGAGGGCCGCGAGCGCCAGGAAATCCGGCCAGAGCACGGCGAACCCCACGCCTTTGAGAAACACCGCGCGGAGAATGACAAGGAAGTAGCGCAGCGGGTTGATGAACGTGAACCATTGCAGCACCGCCGGCATGGCGGCGATGGGAAAGGCGAAGCCGGAGAGAATGAACAACGGATTCACCAGAAAGAAGTTCAGCGCGAAGGCCTGCTGCTGGGTGCGCGAGACCGTGGAGAGCAGCAGGCCAAGCCCGATGGCGGCCAGCAGGAACAGCGCGGAGCCGAACAGCAACACTAGCGGATTGCCGATAAAGGGCACATGGAACCATGCGGAGCCCAGCCCCGCGACCAGTGCCACATCGCCAAAGCCGATGATGAAGAACGGCACGCTCTTGCCCAGGATGAATTCCGCCCGGCTGATCGGGCTCACCATGATCTGTTCCAGCGTGCCCACCTCCCGCTCTCGCACCACGGCGAAGGCGGTGAGACTGACCACCTGTATCAGCGTCAGCGTGCCGATAACGCCAGGGATGAAGAACCAGCGGTCGTCCAGCCCCTCGTTGAACCAAGGCCGCTCCTGCAAGGAGACGCTCACCGCCCCGGGTGCCGCGCCGCTGCTCGCGGCCAAGGGGCTGGCGTAGTCAGCCTCGAACAGCGTCACGATCTGGCTGACATAGCCTAGCGCGATCAGCGCGGTGTTGGAATTCGTGCCGTCCACCACCACCTCGAGCGGCGCGGTCTGGCCATTGGCGAAATCCTTGGCGAAACCGGCATGGATGATGATCCCCGCCACCGCCTGACCGGTGTCGATATCGCGGTCGAGCTGATCCTGGCTCGCCACGTAATCCACAATATCGAAACGCTTCGTGGCGGTGAAATGCGAGACCAAAGCACGGCTGGCCTGGCTGTGGTCGAGGTCGAGAACAGCGGTGGCGACATGGTTCACGGTGAAGGTGGCGGCATAGCCGTAGACAAAGACCTGGACAACCAACGGCGCGACCAGGCGGAATATCGCCCAGCGGTCACGCTTGAGCTGGAGGAATTCCTTGACCAGCATGACGAAAATACGCTCGAACATCGCTAATCCAGGCTTTTCTTGAAGGCGCGGGCAGCAAGGCCAATGATGATCGCGGCGTAGATGAGCAGCGCCGTTACGGGTATCGCCAACTCCAGCAGCGAACTTCCCTTCAGGAATACGGCACGCAGGATAGTGACGTAATAGCGCGCCGGGACCACCCAGGTGATGACCCGCACCGGCCCCGGCATCTGGTCGATAGGGAAGGTGTAGCCGGAGAGCATCGTCGTCGGCAGCATGGTGAGCAGTAGCGCGACTTGGCTGGCACCGAGCTGGTTGTGGATGCGCACCGAGAGTAGATAGCCGATCCCCAAGATCACCACCGCGAACAGCGCTGTGGTGACGATGAGCGTAAACAGGCTGCCGCGGAACGGCACATGGAACCAGAAGGCGGTGGCGCCGAGGCAGAAGGCGGCATCCAGCAGGCCGAGGGCGAAATACGGCGCCAGCTTGCCGAACATCAGCTCCAGCGCCGTCACCGGCGTCGAGATCAGCTGCTCCATCGTGCCGCGCTCCCATTCGCGCGAGACGGTGAGCGAGGTGAGCTGCGACCCGACCAGCGCGAGGATAACGGCGACCACGCCAGGCACGATGAAATTGCGGCTGTCCAGCCCCTCGTTGAACCAGACGCGCGGGGAGAGATCGACGGTGCCGATGGTCTGCGCCTTTTCCCCATGCGCGGCCTGCCAGCGTGCGTTGATGTCGGCATTCAGCTGCGCGGTAATGCCCTGGGCGTAGCCGATGGCGACATTCGTGGTGTTAGTGTCGGTGGCGTCGAACACCGTCTGCACCTCAGCCTGGCCGGTGGTGAACAGCGTGCGGGAGAAATCCACCGGGATCACCAGGGCGGCGATGCAGCTGCCGCGGTCCATGGCAGCGCGCAAGTCGCGGTCGCTGTACAGCACCGCCACGGGCTGGAACCAGTGCGAGGCCGTGAAGCTGTCCACGACCTCGCGGCTGAGCTGGCTGCGTTCCTGGTCATAGACGCAAAGCGGCACGCGCTTGATGTCCAGGCTGACGCCATAACCGAGCAGCCCCATCTGCATCAGCGGCATCAGCAGCGCGATGGCGAGGCTGCGCGGGTCGCGCCAGATCTGCAGCGTCTCCTTATAGGCGATGGCAATGAGGCGGCGCAGGTTCATGCGGCCTCCTGCGCGCGGCGACGCGAGACGAGGCGGACGAACACATCCTCCAGGCTGGGCGCGATAAGCCGCGGCGGCCCGGCGGCAATGCCATGCGCCGCGAGCAGGGGCGGCAACGTTGCAGGGTCGGCCTCGGGCGTTCACCAGCACATGCAGCTTGTCGCCGAAAATCGCCGCATCTATCACGCCGGGCGTCCGGTGCAGCACCGCCAGCGCCGCACCCAGCGGCGTGCCTTCCAGTTCCACCAGCACGCCGCCAAGATCATGCCGCCTGAGTTCGCCGGGGCTGCCGATGGCCACCAGATGCCCGCCATCGATCAGCGCGATGCGGTTACAATACTCGGCTTCGTCCATGTAATGGGTGGTGACGAGAATGGTCACGCCATCCCCGGCCAGGCTGTGGATCAGGTCCCAGAAGCGCCGCCGTGCCTGGGGCTCCACGCCCGAGGTGGGTTCGTCCAGGAACAGCACCGGCGGGCGGTGCAGAATGGCGCAGCCCAGCGCCAAACGCTGCTTCCAGCCGCCGGCCAGCGTTCGCACCAGCGCGGTCTCGCGCCCCGCCAGCCCCGCCATGGTGACGGCGAACGCCATGCGCTGCTTCAGCTCGGCATGCGGCACGCGATAGATGCCGCCGAAGAAACGCAGGTTCTCCAGCACCGTGAGGTCGCCATAGAGCGAGAATTTCTGCGACATGTAGCCGATATGCGCGCGCACCGCCTCCGGCTGGCGGGCGACATCGAACCCCGCGACGGAAGCGGTGCCGGCGCTGGGCCGCAGCAGGCCGCAGAACATGCGGATGGTGGTGGATTTGCCCGCGCCGTTGGGGCCGATGAAGCCGACGACCTCGCCCTTGCCGATATCAAGGTCGAGCGAATCCACGGCCACGAAATCGCCGAAGCGCTTGGTCAGGCCGCGCGCCTGCACCACCGGGGGGCCGCCAGTCATGCCGCGCCCTCATCACCGCCGGTGAGGGCGACGAACACATCCTCGATCCCCGGCTCTTCCTGGGCAATTCCACTGTAAGCCACGCCCTGCGCCCGCAGCCTGCCGGCGAATTCCGCCATCCGCCCGGCTGAGTCGGCGCGCAGATTCACATGGTCCCCCTTCAGCAGCACGCCGAGCACGCCGGGCGCATCGGCCAGGGCCGCCCGAATTGCGCGCGGGTCCGGCGCGGTAATGGCAAGCAGCACGCCCGGCATGTTCCGCTTCAGCCGCGCCGGGGTATCGCAGTCATGCACCCGCCCGGCATGCATCAACGCCAGGCGCGAGCAGCGCTCGGCCTCGTCCATATAGGCGGTGGAGAACAGGATGGTGACGCCGCTTTCCCGCAGATTATACAGGATACCCCAGAAATCACGGCGCGAGACCGGGTCCACCCCGGTGGTCGGCTCGTCCAGCAGCAGCACGGCTGGCGTGTGGATCAGCGCGCAGACCAGCCCGAGCTTCTGCTTCATCCCGCCCGAGAGCTTGCCCGCGAGGCGGCGGCGGAACGGCGCCATCCCCGCGGCTTCCAGCAACTCCGCTGCGCGCGCGCGCCGGGCTTTCCGCGCCACGCCGAACAGCTCGGCATAGAAAAAGATGTTCTCATCCACGGTCAGGTCCTCATACAGGCCGAACCGCTGCGGCATATAGCTGAGCCGGGATTTCGCCGCTTCCGGGTCAGCCAGCACATCCACGCCATCGAGCGTGATCTCTCCCGCATCCGGGCGCAGCACCCCGGCGAGCATGCGCATCAGGGTGGTCTTGCCAGCGCCGTCCGGGCCGACAAGGCCGAAAATCTCGCCGCGATTGATGCTGAGGCTGACCTCGCTCACCGCCGCCAGCTCGCCGAAATGCCGGGTGACGGCGCGGGCGTCGATCGCGATCTGCCCGCCTGCCTGGCTCATGGCCCGGGCGGCAGTAGCGGAATGCGGGCATCCGCGGGCATTCCGGGTAGGAGCTCATGTGTCGGATTGTCGATATCGATGCGCACACGGTAAACCAGGGTGATGCGCTCGGCGAAAGTCTGCACGGTTTTCGGCGTGAACTCCGCCTCCGGCGAGATGAAGCTGATGCGGCCATGATAGATCTTGCGCGGGTAGGTGTCGGTGGCCACCTCCACCGCCTCGCCCAGGCGGATCTTGCCCAGGTCCGGCTCGTTCACATAGGCGCGCAGCCAGATATGGTCGAGATCGTCCAGCGTGAAGATGGCCACCCCCGGCCCGGCCAGCTCGCCAAGCTCGGCCTCGCGCACGGCGATAACGCCGGAAAACGGCGCGGTGAGCGTGGCATAGCCAAGCGTGATTTCATCGAGATGCAGTTTCGCCTCGGCTGCGGCGAGATTGGCCTGCGTCAGCCCGATATTGGCCTGCGCCTGCTCCACCAAGGACTGGTCATGCGCCAGCGTGGCGGCGGATTGCTTCTCCGCCGTCGCGGCGAGGTCGCGCGTCTGTACCGAAACCGTTCTGGTCGCGACCAACCGCTCGGCCCGCATATAGTCGAGCTGCTTCTCGGCCAGATCGGCCTCGTCGCTGGTCACATTATGCTGCGCGGCGGCAAGGCCGCTCTGGTTGGCCGCCACCTGCGCCTGAGCCACCTGCACATTGGCACGGTCGATCTCGACCTGCTGGCGGTAGAGCCGGTCATCGACCCGCGCCAGAACCGTGCCTTGTTGCACTGTCGCCCCCTCGTCGAACGGCAGTTCGGAGATCGGCGCCTGGACGCTGGTGAAGCTCAGCACGCTCTCATGCGCCTCGATATTGCCGGAGACGATGACATTGCCCGGCCCGGCCGCGCCGAACGGCCCTGTCTCCTCCGTATTCCAGCGCCAAGCCGCGTACAGCCCGGCGGCCGCGAGAAGCACGGCGGCAACCGCCAAAGCGCGGCGGCGGTTCATGCCGGAGGCCGTTTGTTAAATGTTGTCATTCGGTAACGTCGTAATCTCCCATCTCCGGCACCGCTTTGACCTGAGTCAATAAGCTCAATCCGGCGCCGCCAGCGCCATGGCCTTGATCTGCGCGTACACCGCATCGCCCACATTCAGGCCGAGCGCGTCGAAGGATTTGCGGGTGATGCTGGAAAGCAGCCTGACCCGCCCCACACCCAGCACAAGGTTGACATGCGGCCCCGCCAAACTCTCGGCGGCCAGGATGCGCGCGGGCAGCGTGTTCAGGATGCTGCTGCCCTGCGGCTGGCCCTTGCAGATGCTGACATCGCTGGCGCGGATGCGCAGGCGCACTGGCGCGCCAGGCGGGCCAGGTTGGCCGGGCACGATGAGCGCCAGATCCTCCCCGCCGCAGACGGTGAGGCCATAAACCTCGTCATACGCGCCGGCGCGCAGTTCCAGAACCACGGCGGCATCCTGCCGCGCGGCGAAGGGCAAGGCCGGGTCGGTGAGCAGCGCGGCCAGCTCCCCAGTGGCGGCGACACGGCCATCGGCGCGCATCAGCACGAGGTGATCGGCCAGCCGCTCGATTTCGGCCAGATCATGCGAGACATGGATCACCGGCACCGAGAACAGCCGCGAGAGTTCCCGCAGCTTCGGCAATATCTGGTGCGCGCTGTCGCGGTCGAGCGCGGCCAGGGGCTCGTCCAGCAGCAGCAGCCTGGGCTGCGCCAGCAGGGCACGGCCAATCGCCACGCGCTGGCGCTCACCGCCGGAAAGCCCCTCTGGGCTGCGGTCCAGCAGCTTTTCCAGCCCGAGGCTCCCGATGACGGCATCTTCCGTGATGCGCACCACACCGCCCCCGGCCCGGCGCAGGCCGAAACGCAGATTCTCCCTCACCGGGAGATGCGCAAACAGCCGTAAATCCTGGAACACCACGCCAAGCGGGCGGCGATAAGGCGGCAGGAAGACGCGCCCATCCTGCCAGACTTCCCCGCCCACCCGCAGGTAGCCGCCCGGCAGCCGCAGCAGCCCGGCCAGGCAGCGCAGCAGCGTCGTCTTGCCGCAGCCGGACGGGCCGAACAGCCCGGTTATGCCCTGGGCGGGGATTTCCAGCGCCGCGTCGAGCGAGAACGCCCCAAGCCGCCCGACGAAGCGCGCGGTGATCATGCGCGCAGCCTGGCCATGCGCTTCTCGGCCAACCGGGTGACGAGGATGACAACGAAGGAAAACGCCGCCATGCCCGCGGCCAAATCCCCGGCCTCGGACCAGCGCAGCGTCTCGACATCGTTAAAGATGACGATGGAGAGCAGCTCGGTCTTGCCGGGGATGTCCCCGCCGATCATCAGCACCATGCCGAACTCGCCGAGCGTGTGGGTGAAGCTCAGGATCGCGCCGGTGATGATGCCGCCCTGCGCCAGCGGCAGGATGACGGAACGGAACGCATCCCAGGGTGAGGCGCGCAGGGTCAGCGCGGCCTCCCACGGCGCCGGGCCGATGGCCTGGAAGGCGTTGCGCACCGGCTGCACCATGAAGGGCAGCGAGTAGATGACCGAGCCGATGACAAGGCCGGTGAAGCTGAAGGCCAGGGTGCGCAGCCCGGCCAGGGCCAGCAGCGGCGCGAACGGCCCGTGCGGGCCAAGCAATAAGAGCAGGTAGAACCCCAGCACAGTGGGCGGCAGGACGATGGGCAGCGCGATCACCGCGCCCAGAACCTCGGCCCACCACCCCTTCGCCCGGGCCATCCCCCAGGCGATGGGAACCCCCAGCGCCAGCAGCAGCGCCGTGGTGACCGCCGCCAGCTCCAGCGTGAGAATGATGGCGGAGGTCATGTGTGGCTAGGGTCCTGTCGCGTAGCCATAGCCGCGGATGACGGCGCGTGCCTCCGGCGTTTGCAGATAGGCGAGGAAGGCCTTGGCCGCGGGGTCGGCCTCGCCCGCTTTCAGCAGCACGGCATCCTGGCTGATCGGCTTGTAAAGGCTTTGCGGCACCAACCAGGAGGAGCCGGTCTTGGCATGCACCACCTGGGAAAGCGCCACGAAGCCCAGCTCCGCATTGCCGCTGGCGGCAAACTGGTAAGCCTGGGTGATAAACTCGCCCGTGACGAGCTTCGGCGCCACGGCGTCATAATCGCCGAGCGCCTTCAGCGCCTCCACCGCCGCCACGCCATAAGGGGCGGTCTGCGGGTTGGCGATGGCGAGATGCGCGAAGTGCCCCGTGCCCAGCACCTTGCCCTGGGCATCGACGAAGCCCGGCTGCGCGCTCCACAGCACCAGCCGCCCCACGGCATAGGTGAAGCGGCTGCCCGGCACGGCCAGCCCCAGTGCCTCCAGCTTTTGCGGCCGCGCCTGGTCGGCGGAGAGAAACACCTCATAGGGCGCGCCCTGCGTGATCTGGCTCAAGATCTGCCCGGAGGCGCCAAAGCTGAGCACTAGCGTGTCTCCGGTCTTCTGCTCGAAGGCGGCGGCGAGGCGCTTCGCCGGCTCCGTGAAATTGGCGGCAACGGCGATGGAGGTCTCGCCCGCCCGGGCCGGAGTGGACAGCAGGCAAAGTGCTGCTGCGCATAGCGGCAGCAATCGGCGGCGTAGCGACAGGCTTTGCATGATCAATCCTCCTATCTTCGTTGTAAGCTGAAAGGCTAAATCCCGGCAATTCGGCGGCGCCATGCAGCCCTGTCCTGGCTTCTATTGATCCCCGGGCGGCGAGGGCATAGGTTGCGCCATCCCCGCCGCGCGCTGCGCGGCTTTGTTATTGGCGCCGCCGGCCCTCCCGGCCGGAATTTGATGGTCTAGCATGAGAATTTTGTTCGCTTTCGAAAACCCTCTGCCCAACGCCGAGGCTGATGCCGAGGTGTTCGCCACGACCGCCAAATATCTCGGCCCGCTGACCGAAGGCTCCTGGCTGCACGCGCCTGTCGCCGCGGGCTCCACGCCCGAGGCGGTGAGCCGCGCGGTGGGCATGCCGATCGTCCGGGCCTGGGCCCCGCTGAAGCCCGCGGCGCTGCGGCATTTCTGCTGCGGCCTGACCATTCCGCTGCGCCGGGAATTCCGCCAGGCGGACTTCGTCTATACCCGCAACCTCTGGGTGGCGTGGATGTCCATCCTGTCCGGCCAGCGCGTTGTGTTCGACCATTACCGCCCCTGGCCGGACCAGATCCCGCCGCTGCAATTCTGGCTATACAAGCTGTTCACGCATGAGCGGTTCCTGGGCAGCATCTGCCACTCGGAATACACGCGGCAGAAATACATCGAGCTCGGCGTGCCCGCCGCCAAGCTGCATTGCGTGCATAACGGCTTCGAGCCCGCGCGGTTCGAGGCGGCGATCCCGCTCGACGAAGCCAAGCGCCAGATCGGCGTGCCGCCCGACGCCAAGACCGTGGTCTATACCGGTCGCATCAACCACAAGAAGGGGCTGGAGCTGGTCATCCGGGCCGCGCGCCAGCTGCCCGAGCTGCTGTTCATCCTGGTCGGCTCCTATGGCGACGGCCCGATCGAGCGCCTCGCCGCCGAGCTGCCGAATGTCCGCGTCGTGCCCTGGCAGACCGAGGCGACGCTGGGGCGCTATATCTTCGCGGCCGATGTGCTGCTCATCCCGCCCTCGCTCCAGCCTCTGGCCAAGTTCGGCTCCACCGTGCTGCCGCTGAAGCTGTTCTTCTATCTCGGCTCGGGCCGGCCGATCCTGGCCGGGGACACGCCGGATGTGGCGGAGGTGCTGCGCGCTGACGAGACCGCCCTGCTCTGCCAGCCGGACTCGCTGGATGCGCTGGTGGACGGGCTGCGGCAACTCACCACCAATGAGGCTCTGGCCGCCCGCCTCGCCGCCGCGGCCCAGGCGCACAGCCGGAACTACACCTGGGAAGCCCGGGCGCGGAAAATCGCCGGCATCATCGCCAACTGGCGGCAATCCGCCCCGCCGGCGCCGGGCAGCTGGGGCCGTGGGCAGTCGCGCAACTGGCTCGGCCAGTCCCGCCGCTGGTTCGTCCACTTCGCGCGCACACGCTCCTGGATCCTGCCGCCGGGCGCACTGGCCCCGGCTGACAAAGCGCCGCCGCGTTGAATGGCGGAAGAGCGTAACGCGCCGGAAGATGCCATGGCGCAGCACCGCCGGGCTCTGGGCCGGGGGTTCAACTGGCTGGGCGGCGCCACGATCATCGCCAAGGTCACGGATTTTTCGACCATCCTGGTGGTGCTGCTGTTCCTGAGCAAGCAGCAGGTCGGCATCGGCTCGCTGGTCGTCTCCATCGGCATGGTCGTCGAGGCGTTCGACGGTCTGGGCACTGGCGATGCGCTGGTGCAGGCTCATTCCGTCACCCGCCGGCAGCTCGATTCATTATTCTGGTTCATCCTCGGCGCGGCGGGCGTGGTCGCGGCGCTGACGCTGGCCGCCGCCCCGGCAATACAGGCCATCTATGGCGTGCCGGGCATGGCGGCGTATTTCCTCGCGGTGGCGGCCAAGCAGCCGCTGGTCGGCGCGGCGGTGATCCCGCTCGCCCGGCTGAACCGCGCCCTGCGCTACGAGCAGATCGCCATCGTCAATGTCGGGGCGACGTTTGGCGCGGCGCTGGCGCGGGCGGGCATCGCCCTGGCGGGCGGCGGGGCCTGGGCGCTGGTTGGGGGCTATGCGGCGAGCGGCGTATTCATCCTGGCCGGCGCGCTGCTGGTCAGCCCATTCCGCCCACGGCTGCGCTTCAACATGGCCGAGATCGCGCCGTTGCTACATTTCGGCCTTCGCTCCTCCTCGGCCAACATCTTCGAGCAGATCTTCAAGAATATCGACTTCCTGCTCGTCGGCTGGTTCTACGGCGCAGCGCCGCTGGCCGTGTACCGGGTGGCGTTCGACGTGGCGATGGAACCGGCGATGGCCATCGGCACCATCATCAACCGCACCGCCCTGCCGGTATTCGCCCGGGCCGCCGCCGTGCCGGAGCATCTCACCGGGGCGCTGCTCTGGTCGCTGCAACGGCTCACCGTGCTGAACGCGCCGCTGATGGCCGGGATTCTGCTCCTGGCCGCGCCGCTCACCGGCTTGCTGCACGATAGCCAAGGCCACAGCTACGCCGCCGCCGCGCTGCCGATGCAGATCCTCGCTTTGGCGGCCATATTCCGGATAACCTCGCAACTGCTAACCCCGGTGCTGCTCGCGACGGGCCAGCCCGGCCGGGCGGCCAGGCTCTCAGCCGCAACTCTGGCGCTGCTCGGCACCGGCATTCTTGCCGCCGGGCTGAGCTTCCCGGCGCGCACCGGCATCATCGCCGTCTCGGCGGTCTGGCTTGCCGTGTACCCGCTGCTGCTCGGCTGGGGCATGCTGTATCTGTACCGCCACTGGAAAATCCGCCCCGGTGCGCTGGCACGCCCCTTCCTCGCCCCGGGCCTTGGCATCGCCATCATGCTGCTGGGCGCGGAAACGGCCCGGCATTTCGCCGCACCTTACGGGCCGGAGGTGCAGATCGGCATCGCTTTGGCCGCGATGCTGCTGACCTATGCCGGGCTCTCGCTGCATGCGCGCACGATGCAGCACGCCGCGGCGACCGTGGCGCAGGAAAGCTAGCCGGGTGGAGCCGGAATATTAACTAAGACTGACTTATCCTTCACTTGCAACGGCCAATGCCGATCCTGTTCTGTAACGTTCTGGAGGAGACATGGACCAGTTGCATCGGACGGGTTGCCTGTGCGGCAGGGGGCATAGCTGGCCGCGCCGGGATTTTGTACGGAGCGGCATAGGCGGGCTGATCGCCACCGCCGCGATTGGCGCGGCATTTCCGAAACTTGCTTGTGCGCAGACCACGCTTTCACCAGACGCCGCATTGCAGGCGCTGCTGGACGGCAATGCACGGTTTGCCAAGCATCAGCTGACATCATGCAGCAATGATCTGGCGTTGCTAAAGCAAAACACCGTGGCGAAGCAGGAACCATTCGCCGCCGTGCTGTCCTGCGCGGATTCACGGGTTCCGGTGGAACTGGTGTTCGATCAGAGCATCGGCCAGCTTTTCGTGACGCGGGTGGCGGGTAATATCGCATCGTCGGACATTATCGCCAGCCTGGAATATGGCGCGGCGGTGCTGGGGACCAAGGCGATTTTAGTGCTCGGCCACAGTAATTGCGGCGCGGTGAAGGCCGCCATGGCGGGCAAGGCCGTTCCCGGCCAGATCAGTGCGCTCTACGCGCCCATCCAGCCGGCGGTGGAGGTGGCTGGCGGCAATCTGGAAGCCGCGATAAAGGCCAATGCAAAAAATCAGGCGAACCTGCTGGCCACCGCATCGCCCGTGCTGGCGGGACTGATCCAACAAGGAAACCTGAAAGTCGCAGCCGGTTACTATGCTTTGGATACCGGAACAGTCACCCTGCTTTAGCAGGCCGCAAAAATTTGTCTTTATTGGTCCTAGTCCAGCACGCGCGAGGCGCTGCCCAGCCGCCACCAGCGCAGCCTGGAGATATCGAGCAGCGTTTCGCCCTTGAGCGCGTAAAGCGGCTCGCCCCGCCCCGCCGGGGGCTGGGCGTAGAGCGTCTCGTGCCGCGGCCAGCGATAGGAAAGAATCCAGGTCCAGGCGCCGTGGCGCAGATAAACCCAGCGCCAGCGGCGGGCCAGGGCGGTATCGGGGCGGACGTTCCGGCTCTGCGCCCAGCATTGCCGGGCGGCTTCCTGCCGGGCCAGCGGCCAGCTCAACGGCGCGGCGTAGTTGGAGAACCAGATCGTGTAACCCAGTTCCTCCTGCAACGCGGCCACCGCGCGGTACACCTGGACATGCTCGGGATGCCCGTACTCGCCCCACGGGTTATGCGTATAGACATCGGCGCACCCAGCCAGAACCGGGCGCAGCGCCGCCACCAGGGCGGTGAAATTCGTCTCGTAACGGGCCCGCCCGGCTTCATCGGCAATCTCGATGCCATACGGCGTCGCGTGCGTGCTCACCCAGTCCACCAGCTTGCGCGTACCACTCTCGGGCAGCTTGAGGTCGGTAAGGTTGGGCAGGTTCAGGGCCGCCACGGCGCGGCGCCGGGCGGCGGACCGCTTCGGATTGCCGAACAGGTCGCCGAAGCAGAAGACGATTCGGTCCGCCGAGGCCAAAGTGGAACTCAGCCAGAGAATCTCGTCATCCGGATGCGCCACGACCACGGCGCTCTTGCCCGGGGTCATGCTCCCTCCAGCGCGGCGTCGTAAAGATCTTCCAGCGCCGCCGTCTGCCGGGTGATGTCGAAGTCCCGCTCCACGCGCTGCCGTGCCGCCGCGCCCAGCCTCCGGCGCAGCGCCTCGTCATCCAGCAGGGCCTGGATACGCGCCGCCAGGGCCTGCGGATCGCGCTCCGGGACCAGGAAGCCTGTCTCGCCGTCCTCGACGACCTCGGGAATCCCGCCGAGCGCCGAGCCAATAACCGGCACGCCGGTGGCCGCCGCTTCCAGCGTGACCATGCCCAACCCCTCTACCCGCCCGGAGGCGGTGCGCACGCTCGGCAGCACCAGCATGGAAGCACAGCGCATCCGCGCCAGCACCTGCGCATGCGCCATCGCGCCGAGAAACTCCACGCGCTCCGCCACCCCGCAGGACTGTGCCAGCCTTTCCAGCTTCCGGCGCAACGGGCCATCGCCGATGATGACAAGCCGGGCGGCAGGGTGCTGTTGGGCCACGGCGGCAAAGGCGCGGATGAGGTATTCGGTGCCCTTCACCTCCACCAGCCGCGCCACGTGCAGGATCTCCAGCGCCTCCTCGGCGGCATCACGCTGCTGGACCGCGCCGCAATCCACGCCGATATAGTGCACCCTCGTCCGCTCCGGCGGAAACCCCATCGCCAGCAGCCGCTCGCGGATGAAGCCGGACGCGCAGAGGAACAGATCCCCCCGTTGCGCCAGGCGCTGCCGCCCGAGCGCGTAATGCACATATGCCGGCGAGCCGAGCAGTGCTGCGGTGGAGAGCGTCGCGTCGAAACCGTGGAACGTCGTGACGAGCGGCACGCCGAGACGCGCCGCCAGCGGCAAAGCGTAAACGCCCTCGACCCCGAAATGCGCGTGGATCAGCGCCGGGCGGCGGCCAGCCAGCAGGCGCTCATACGGGGCTGGGTTCATCGTCAGCATCTGCCGGGCGACGAAGGGGATCGGCCAGCCTTTGACCAGATCTTCCAGCGCCAGGGACTCCGCCCCCGGCGGTGGCGCGCCGTAACGCAGCCGCCCCACGTAAAGCGGCCGGTAGCGGCGCAAATGCTCCGCCTGTTCCGTGATGAAGGGCTCCGACACCTTGAACAGGTTGTGGCGGAAGATGGCGACCTGTTGCATCTGCCTCTCCGGCCCGGGCGGCGTTCCGCCCCCGCCCCTACTTCGCCGAGACGAAAACGGTTTCGCCCTGCTTCTGTCCACGGGCGGGGGAAATCAGCCCCAGCTCCCGGCCCGCCTCGGCGAACATGGCGATGGCATGGTCGATCTGCGCGGAGGTATGCGCGGCGCTGACGCTGGAGCGCAGCAGGGCGAGGCCCTTCGGCGTGGCGGGCGGCAGGCTGACATTGGTGTACAGCCCGGCATGAAGCAGCCGGGACCAGAAGGCGAACGCCGCTTCCGGGCTGGGCATGACCGTGGAAACCACCGGGCTCGGCTCGGGCCCGACCGTGAAGCCAAGCGCGGCCAGCCCGTTATAGAGCCGGTTGGCGTTCTCGCTAAGCTGGCGGCGCAGGCCGGGGCGGGTCTGCACCTGATGCAGCGCCTCCAGCGTGGCCGCGATCACGCCCGGCGGAAGCGAGGCGGTGAACATATACGGCCGGGTGACGACGCGCAGGATATCGAAGCCCTCGGCATCGCTGACGCAGAACCCGCCGACGCCGCCGAGGCTCTTGGAGAAGGTGCCGACGACGAAATCCACATCCTCCTCGACGCCAGCGGCTTCCGCGAGGCCGCGCCCATTCTCGCCGAGCACGCCGAGCGAATGCGCCTCGTCCACCACCAGATAAGTGTTGGCATATTCGCGCTTCACCGCGGCGAATTCGCGCAATGGCGCGGTATCGCCCAGCATGGAGTAGATGCCCTCGACGACAATGACCTTGTCGCCCGGCGTGCCGTCGAGGCGGCGCAGGCGGTTGGCCAGATCCTCGGGGCTGTTGTGGCGGAAGCGCGTGACTTGGGCATGGCCGAGCCGCGCGCCATCGTAGATGCTGGCATGCGAATCGGCATCCAGGATCAGGTGGTCGTCCTTGCCCGCCAGCGTGGAGAGGATGCCGAGATTGGCCTGGTAGCCGGTGGAGAACACCATGCCATGCTTGCGATTGTAGAAACCGGCGAGCGCGCGTTCCAGCTGCTTGTGGCCGTCATAGCTGCCATTGGCGATGCGCGACCCCGTGGTGCCGGTACCGTACAACTCCGTGGCCTCCACGGCCTTGGCGATGACGGCGGGGTCGTAGGTCAGGCCGAGATAGTTGTTCGTGCCCAGGAGCAGAACCGGCTGGTCCTTGATCATCGCCTCTGTCGGCGAAAGCACGGCGTCGAACGACACGTTGAAGGGGTTCGCGCCAGCTTCTTCGAGCTGGCGGTACTGCGCCGCCAGGGGCGCGAACTTAGAAAAAAGCGACATAAACTAGGAGCCAGACCTCAAGTTTTGCATGGCTGCGATCAGATCGCCGACCGTCTCGATCTCGGCGATCTTGTCCAGAGGCACGGACATATCCAGACGGTCCTCGATTTCCATCACGAAATCCATGACCGCGACGGAATCGAGGCCGAGATCGTCGACGATATGCGTCTTTTCGGTAATTTCAACCGGCTTCGGCAAAGACGAGCGCAACGTCTCGAAAATGATCTCACGGATATCACCGACCAAAGCACTCATGCCCCTGCTGCCAGACTGTTCGTTGAATTCGCCCGCGCGCACACGATGCTCCGCGCAATGACAATTTCATAGCAACGCCTATACATGGCAAGGCAAATTATTTAAAGAGCAGCCAGGTCGCAATTACTGTCTTTTAAAGGCAGGCTCTTGAGCCCCATGTGCGGCATGCCGCCGCGAAGGCTGAGAGAAAGCGCCGGCAAGACCGGGAATGAATGGTTTAACGCATTGATCCTCAACCGTTATCTGACCCGGGAAATCAGCCGGCCCTTCGCCGTCATCCTCGGCATTCTTTGCGTCCTGTTCGGCGGCTACAGTGTCGCCAGCACCCTCTCGGACGCCGTCAGCGGGTTGCTGCCCGCCGTCACCATCATGGAGTTGACCGGCCTCAAGCTGCTCATCGCGCTGGATGTGCTGATCCCGATCTCACTATATTTCGCGGTGCTGCTCTCCTTCGGCCGGCTGTACGGAGATTCCGAGTTCACCGCCATGGCCGCTCTCAGCGTCCGGCCGGCGCAAATCGCGCGAGTGGTGCTCTCCCTCGCCGGGGTCATCGCCCTGGCGGTGGCCACCCTATCGCTCGTGGCGCGCCCCTGGGCCTACCGGACGGCGCACACCATAACCTGGCAAGGCGCCACGAGCCTGAACGTGAACGCGATGCAGGCCGGCACGTTCTACACCAGCGAGGATGGCGAGCGCGCGATCTTCCTCACGCATCGCGCCGGGCCGGGCACGCCGGCACAGGATGTGTTCGTGCGGCGCAAGCTTGCTGACCACACCGAGGTCATTTTCGCCCGGCTTGCCGCTCCGCTGCAGCAAACAACCGCGGATGGTAAGAACCAGGTCTATCTCACCGACGCGCATGTCTATGAAATCGACCGTGTTAATCCGCAGAACGACCAGATCCTCAATGCGCAGGGCCTCATCCTGGACCCGGAGAGCGCGCCCGGCGCCGCGCCGGCATACAACCCGATCACCGCGAACAGCACCGACCTGATCTGGTCCCGCGTGCCGCGCGACATCGCCGAACTGCAATGGCGGATATCCACCCCCGTCTCGACCCTTCTGCTCGCCCTGCTGGCCGTGCCGTTGAGTCGTACACGGCCGCGGCAGGGGAAATACGCCAAATTCGGCCAGGCGATTCTGGTCTATGCCGGTTATTACCTGCTCTGCACCACGGCGCGCACATGGGTGGAGCACGGCATGATCAGCCAGTTCCCCGGCATCTGGTGGGCGCCCGCCCTGCTCGGGCTGGTTCTGCTCCTGGCCATGACCGCCCCGCATTTGCTCAGTAGGCGGCACAAAATCTCCGCGTCCAACACGCCTCTGAGCCTGGGCGCGCCATGAGCCTGCTCGAACGTTATCTTGTTGTTGCCGTGCTGCGCGGCATCCTGCTCATTGCCGCGGTGCTTACAGTGCTGTTCAGCCTGCTCGCCTTTGTCGAGCAGCTCGGCTTTGTCGGCCAGGGGCATTACAGCGCGGCGGATGCGCTCATCTGCGTGCTGCTCACCGCGCCGTACCGCGTGGTGCAGGTGGCGCCAGTGTCCATGCTGCTTGGCAGCCTGCTGGCGCTCGGCGGGCTCGCACGGAATTCGGAGCTCACCGCGTTCCGCGCCGTGGGCGTCTCAGAGGCCCGCATCGTCGGCGCCGTGCTGAAACTCGCCGTGCCGGTCTGCATCGCGCTGTTCCTTATCGCGCAATTCGTGATCCCGCCGGGACAACTGCTCGCCCAGCGCCTGCAAGCTACCGCGTCGGGCGAAGCAGCGCCTCTGCGCAGCGCCAGCGGGTTCTGGGTCGAGCACGACCGCCAATATCTGAACGTGCAGCTTTTCGGCTACGGCAACGTGCCCGAGAATATCGACATCTATACCTTTGGCGAGGATGGCAGCCTGACCAGCTATGTCCACGCCAAACGCGCCGAGATCGAGCCCGACGGCACATGGCTTCTGACTGGCGTGCTGAAAAAGACCGCTGACGCCACGCAGTTCACGACCACACAGCTGGACACGCTGCCCTGGCCGTCATTCATCTCCTCGCACCAGATGCAACTGCTGATGCTGCCGCCGGAGATGATGCCGCCAGTGGCACTGTACAAATATATTGGCGAACGCAAGCGCCTGGACCAGCAGGCGCAGCGCGATGAGCTGACCTTCTGGACGATGGTCAGCATCCCCATCTCGCTGTTCGGCATGGTGATAATCGCCGCGCCATTCGCCTTTGGCGCGCAACGTATGCAAAGCGCCGGGCGGCAACTGCTCATCGGCGCGCTGCTGGGGATCGCGTTTCAGATCAGCCAGCAAGTCATCTTCTATCTGGGCCTGCGGATGAGCCTCAACCCCGCCATCACCGCGCTGACGCCATCGGTCGCGCTGCTGGCATACGCCTCGTATCTGCTGCGGCGAACTTATCTCGAACTGCGCTAGAGCAATATGTGTTTAGGTCGAACCGTCCGGTTCGACCTAAACACATGAGATTGCTCGTCAAAACACAAAGTTAGAGCGTTCAGCCAAACACTGAACGCTCTAAGATCTAGCTTCTGCCTGCCAGATCGAGAAACAGCCGGTAGCGCCGCCGTTGCCCGGCCAGCAGAACGGCCAGAATGGCGCTGAAGCCAAAAATCTCGAACAGGAAATAGAACATCGGCATCCCCGCCACGGCGAACAGAAAAATCGCAATGGTACGGTAATTCGCTGAGAGGATCGCCCAGCGCCGAACGGACGGAGCAAAAACCTCGCGGTAATCCTGGCGCAAGACAGCCTCACGCTCCGGCCGGGCAGCCAGAATGGCCTCGAGGTCGCGGTTGAACGCTGCCGCACCGCCGGTGGTCACAATCTGCACCCGCGTGTACAGGCCGTTCAGCACATTGGCCGCGCGCTTGAGCATAGGCTGCCCCTGGCGCTCTGCCTTCGGCGAATGCATATCCGGCAGCGCCGCGGATTTCCGCCCCCAGCCCCAGAAATTATATTGCTGGCGCTGCAACTCATATGCGGCGGACTGCACAGCATGGCAAAGGCCAGAGACCGCCACCAAGCCCCAGACCCAGCTGCCGATATAGTCGCTGAGCGTCAGCGCCAGACCGACATAGACGGCCGTGAAGGTCACATAATCGCAGATGCCGTCGATGATCTTGCCGAACTCGGACTGCGCGTTGGTGAGCCGGGCGAGCTGGCCGTCGGCCCCGTCCAGCACATGCCAGGTCAGCATCAGGACAAAGCCGAGCACGCAGCACCAAGTGCTCTGGTACCAGTGATAGGCGAAGCCCGCTGCGACACCGCAGCCCATGCCGGCCAAGGACACCGCATTGGGCGAAATGCCCAGCCGCGCGCAATGCGGCACGATCCACGCGGAGAGCGGATGGATGACGTAGAGGTTGGTCGGCTCCTCGATCTCCGAGGTACGGCGGACAGGCTCGGCGTCAGCCGCAGCCCGCGGCGGCTCGCCGGGGATTCCCTGCTGCATGGCGGAGGCTACAGCTGCCCGGCTTCGAGCAACTGCTCCGCCTTGGCAAACGCGGCGGGGTCGTCGACATCGACCCAGAGACGGTTCTGAATGTCGAAGACGCGGGCCTTGTTCCACTCAGCCAGCACGTTCATGGCGCCGGAGATGCTGTCATCGCCCCGCGCCTGGCTCTCGGCCAGCGCGTCGAACATCACCGGCGTGCAGCGGAATACGCCCGTGTCGAAGCAATTGAAGTCGCGGATGACCTTGCCGATTTTCAGCAGCCTGCCATCCTGGCACTTCACCCGCGTCACGTCCTCGGGGTCGTTCAGCGGGCTGTCGATGTTGAAATCCACGCCCAGCGTCACGGTATCCGGCTCGGATGGTGCCGCCATCAGGCCACGGAAGATCTCCGGGTCCACCAGATGGTCGCACATCGTCAGCAGGAACGGCTCGTCGAGATACTGCTTGGCCGCGAGCACGGACACACCATTGGCGCGGTCCCAGGCACGGTTGAAGATACGGGTGATGCGCACGCCGGTCCGCTGGGCAATTTCGCCAAGCTTGTCCTGCAGCGTTTCCGCCCGGTAGCCGGTGACGACGAGAAACTCGTCGACCCCGGCCGCCTGGGCATTCCCGATCACGCGCTCGATCAGCGGAACGCCCTTGATGGGGATCAAGGGCTTCAGCTCACCTTTTTCCCGCAGCCGCGTCCCCTGGCCGGCCGCGACGATCAGGCATTTCATGCGACGACGGAAACCTTCACCGGCTCGGGGCGGCGCTTGATGAACTCTTCCGTCATGTCATACGCCACATCATCGGTGTACTGCACGGGCGGATGCTTGCAGAAATAGGCGCTCGGGCCTTCCAGCACGCCACCGATGCCGTGTTCCAGCGCCAGCTTGCAGCAGCGGATCATGTCGATGACCACGCCGGCGGAGTTCGGCGAATCCTGCACCGAGAGGCGGAGCTCCAGGTCCATCGGCACGTCGCCGAACAGATGGCCTTCCATGCGGATGAAGCAGACCTTGTTGTCGTTCTGCCAGGGCACGTAGTCGCTCGGGCCGACATGGATGTTCTCGCTGTCCAGACGGTCCTTGGTCACGGCCTGCACCGCCTCGGTCTTGGACTTCTTCTTCGAAGCCAGGCGCTGCTGGTTCTTCATGTTCAGGAAGTCCGTGTTGCCGCCGGTGTTCAGCTGGTAGGTCCGCAGCAGCTTGACGCCGCGCTTGGCGAAGATATCCGTCAGCACGCGGTGCGTGATGGTGGCGCCGAGCTGGGACTTGATGTCGTCGCCGATGATCGGGAGGTTGCGGGCCGCGAAGCGGTCGGCGAAGCTCTTATCGCTGGCGATGAACACCGGCATGTTGTTGATGAAGGCAATGCCCGCCTCGAGCGCGCACTCGGCGTAGAAGCGCGCCGCCTGCTCGGAGCCGACCGGCATGTAGTTCAGCAGAACATCGGTACCGCTGCGCTTCAGCTCGGCCACGATCTCGGCCTTGGTCAGCTCCGTGGCATCGGAACGGACGAAGGTGCGGTCATCCTCATAGGCCGACATGTGCTCGGAGATGCCATCCAGCACCTGGCCCATGCGCACGATCACACCGCTGTCGGGGATCTCAGCCTGGAACACCTTGGTGCAGTTCGGCTTGGCGAAAATGGCGCGGCTCACGTCGACGCCAACCTTGCGGGCATCGACATCGAAGGCCGCGACGACATCGATATCACAGGGCCGGTAGCCCCCGATCTCGGTGTGCATCAGCCCGATAACGCCCTCGCGGCAGCGCTCCGGAGTGTAGTAGTGGATGCCCTGAATCAGAGAGCTCGCACAATTCCCGATCCCGGCAATCGCAATCCGGATGCGGCCTTTATTCGCCATGATGAACCTCGTCCACGAAAAAAAATTTAGTCAAACAACGAAAACAGGGCAACGGCGCGAACCGCCACGACAACCCTGCCTGCCAGGGCAGGGGCCGCAACCGCGCCGTTCATTTGCTCCGCCCGGGCTTCAAACCCCTGGCAGCCTTCACCCCGACCTCCGTCGCCCCCAATCCAACTCTCTCCTGCCAGCGCAGCACCGCCAACCCACGACCTTGATCACTCAACGCCTCGGCCGCGCAACCCTCTGCCCGGCCTACCTGCCTTGCAATCTCCGGCCAGTGGCGGAAACAACTACAGGGTTAGGTCATAAACACTGCGCTTATGGTAGTGGGTTAGCCTACAATGTTGGTGAGTGTGTCGCAAGCATTACAGCGGACTTACCCATAAGGTCCGACGAAATCAGGCCAGATCGGGGAGGCTGTGGACGGCCGAGCAGACCAGAGCGCTGTAGAGTTGGCTGTTCTGGTGCTCGCGCACATAGCCAGGGCTGATGCGGGCGACATAGGGTTTGCTGCGTACCGAGGCATACCAATGCACTACCAGGGTTTCCGGCGGCAGCACCTGCTCCAGCCTGGCGCCGCGGCTGGGCCTGAACCAGTGCTCCGAGATCTCCGGCGCCAACGGGTAGAAAACCGGGGGCGGATGGATGGTAAGTTCCTCTGCCGAGTAATGGCTGATAAGCGCCTGTAGCAGGTCAGGCCCCAGCGCGTAGGGCTCGGTCTGGCGTTCCCGCGGCAGCGCCAGCATGGCCCGCAGATACGCCGCGAACAGGGCCGCCCCCGGCGCCGCGCCCATCACGGCATTGTTCACGCCGGGAAAATACCAGCCCTCAACTCGCCGGAACGCCTGCCAGCCGCCCGGCAGCAGGCGCATGGCCTTGCGCATCAGGTCCAGCGCCAGATGCCGTGCCCAGACAAAGGGAGAGCGTGACGTGCGAACCGCATGCGGCCAGACGATGAATTCCGAGCCGACGAATTGCGGCACACCAAGCAAAGGCCGCAGCGAGGCGACGGTGACGGTGTCCATATCGAGATAGATGCCGCCCTGAAGGTACAAAATCGCGGCGCGCAGCACATCCGCCCGCATCACCGGACTGGTGAGCCTGGTGTAAAGCGAGGTCAGCCCCTCCCCCAGGCCAAGCAGCGCCTGCGCGCGGGTAAGGCAGGCCAGCGGGTTGGTATGCTCCAGGCGCACGCCTGGGGCCTGCTGCAAGGCGCGCAGCACAGGGCCGTCCTCGAGTTCATCGGTATGGTGCAGCACCACCGCATCCATCCCGCCTTGCTCGGCGGCGGAGAGCACGGCGAACGCATAGGCCCAGGGCAGGCGCTTGCCGATCCAGCAGAAATGCACGCAGGCGGGAATGTTCATGCTGGGCTGGGCCGCCAATCATCGGGTCATAAACGGGCGCGGTAGATAGGCTGGCACGGGACTGGCCGTCAACCGCCGCCTGCCAGGCGCAACCCGGGTACATTGCAGCGGCATTGCCATTCCAGCCCGACTCTGTTAGCCCGGAAAACCGTATCAACGCCATACCCCCGTGTAGATGACAGAGCAATCACCAACCCAGTATTCAGGGCAAATCATGCGCTACGCCGATTTCGGTACCATTGCCGAGGCGTTGGACTATGCCGCCCAAGGTGGTGCGGGCTTCAACTTCTATTCCGGCAAGGGGCAGCTGGTTGAGGCACTGCCCTATCGCCGCCTGCGCGAGCAGGCCATGGGCCTTGCCGCCCGCATGCTGGGCGCCGGGCTCAAGCCTGGAGACAAGGTCGCGCTGATCGCGGAGAGCGATGGCGATTTCTCCCGCGCCTTCTTCGCCTGCCAATATGCCGGGCTGGTACCCGCCCCGCTGCCGCTGCCGGCGGCGTTCGGCGGCAAGGATGGCTATATCGCCCACCTGCGCCGCATGGTTACAAGCGCCCATGCCGACGCCCTGCTCGGCCCGGCCGTGCTGGAGGCCTGGCTCGGCGAGGCGGCGAACGGGCTGAACCTCAAGCTGGCCGGCACCTTCGCGCTGCTCGACACCGTGCCCCCCAGCAGCGAGCCCCTGCCGGCGCAGGACGCCAATGCCCTCGCCTATCTGCAGTTCTCCTCTGGCAGCACACGTTTTCCGCTGGGTGTGGCGGTCACGCAACACGCCTTTATGGCCAACGCCCACTACATGGCGCGCTACGGCCTCGCTGTGACAGCCGAGGACCGCTGTACCACCTGGCTGCCCTACTATCATGACATGGGGCTGGTCGGCTTCTTCCTGATGCCGATGGCCTGCCAGCTCTCGGTGGATATCCTGCCGACGCGCGAATTCGCCCGCCGCCCGCTGCTCTGGCTGGACCTGATCGGCCGCAACCGCGGCACGGTCTCGTTCAGCCCGTCCTTCGGCTACGAGCTATGCCTGCGCCGCGCCGAAACCGCCTCCATCGACGGGCTGGACCTCTCCAGCTGGCGCCGCGCCGGCATTGGCGGCGACATGGTGCGCCCCGGCGTGCTCACGCGCTTCGCCGAGCGTTTCGGCCCGCAGGGCTTCTCCACCGGCGCTTTCGTGCCCTGCTATGGCATGGCGGAAGCCACACTGGCACTCAGCTTCACCCCGCCCGGCCAGGGCGCGCTGCAGGATGTCATCGACGGCACGATCCTGGAGCGGGAGCACCGCGCCGTGCCCGCGAGTAAGAACACGGCGCGCACGCGCAGCTTCGTGCTGTGCGGCCGCATGCTGCCGGAACACGAGGCCGAAGCCCGGGACGAACAGGGGCAGATTCTGCCCGACCGCCATGTGGGCCGCATCTATGTGCGCGGGCCAAGCCTGATGCTCGGCTATTTCGGCGAACCAGAGGAAACCGAACGGGTGCTGGCGGCGGATGGCTGGCTCGACACCGGCGATCTTGGCTATTTCGTCGACGGGCAGCTCGTCATCACCGGGCGGGCCAAGGACCTCATCCTCGTCAATGGCCGCAATGTCTGGCCGCAGGACCTGGAATGGGCGGCGGAGGCGGACATCACCCTCCTGCGCAGCGGCGATGTCGCGGTCTTCTCCGTGGATAACGGCGTGGCGGAAGAGGTGGTGGTGCTCGTGCAGTGCCGCACCACCGACACGGCGGCGCGCGAGGCGCTGATCCACGAGATCACCAAGTTCTTCCGTGGCCGGCATGGTCTGGAAACGCGGGTGGTACTGGTGCCGCCGCGCAGCCTGCCGCAAACCTCGTCCGGCAAGCTTAGCCGCAGCCGCGCCCGCGCGATGTATCTCGAAGGCGACTTCCAGCCGGCCAAGACCTCCAACGCGGCATGACCCGGCCCACCGTTGCCGTTACCGGCGCAACGGGATTCCTCGGGCTGCATCTGGTGGCGGCGCTGGCAAAGGCGGGTGTGCATATCCGTGTTCTCGCCCGGCGCGACCCGGCACATGAATTCTGGCGCGGCATAAGCTTCGAGACCATCCGAGGCAGCCTGGAGGAGGAAGCCGCCCTGGCCCGCCTCACCGAAGGCGCGGATGCGGTGATCCATGCCGCCGGACTGATCAAGGCACTGAACCGCGCCACATTCCTGCGCACCAACCGCGACGGCACGCAGGCTGTGGCCACCGCCGTGCGGCGCCACGCCCCCATGGCACGCTGCGTCATCATCTCCTCCCTCGCCGCCCGGGAACCGCAACTCTCCTCCTACGCCTTCAGCAAACGCGCCGGGGAAGACGCGGCACGGAACGTTTACGCGGACGCGCCGGAGCGCCTGGTCATCATCCGCCCGCCCGCCATTTACGGCCCCTGGGACCGGGAGAGCCTGGCAATTTTCAAAGCTGCGAAGTCGCCCATCGTGCCGCTCTTCAGCCGGGGCCGCGTGGCGATAATCCACGCCGCGGATGCCGCCGGCGCCATCACGCAACTGGCCCTGGGCGCGGGCGAGGCCGGGCTTTATGCCATCGCCGACGGGAGGCCGGAAGGCTATGAGATGCGCATGCTCCTGACCGAGGCGGCACACGCCCTGGGCCGGCGCCAGCCGCGCTTCATGCCCGTGCCGGCGCCACTGGTGCGCCTCGCGGGCCAAGCCTCGGGGGTTTGGGGACGGCTGCGCGGACAGGCGCCCGTGTTCACGGCTGAAAAAGCGCGGGAAATCCTGCACCCGGACTGGTCGGTCTCCCCCGCCGAGGCACTGCCCGCCAGCATCCATCAGCCGCGAATCGGCCTGGCCGAAGGCTTCCGCCAAACCGCCACCTGGTACCGGGAGAAAGGCTGGCTCGGTTAGAGGCTGTTTCAGGAGTCGCTCTGGCGAGCTGGATAGCCGTGTTTTGCGAGCACCGGAGCGGAGCGTACACGCATTACGTGAGCACCGGGCGCAGAAAAACGCGGCTAGACAGCCGCCAGAGTAGACTTATGAAACAGCCTCTAGAGCGGCTTTTCGTAGATCCGGTAGGTCTTGTAGGCCGCCGCGCCCAGGCTCTCATTCATCCGGCGCATCGGCAAATTGTCCTCGAGAATCCAGGACAGCTCGATATGGGTGAAGCCCCGCTTCAGCCCCTCACGGCGCACCATGTCCACCATCAGGAACGGCAACAGGCCGCCGATCATGTCATTCACGGCGGAACGGCGCACGCCCATCAGTGGCACGCGGGCGGTTTTAACGCCCTGCACCTTCAGCCGCCAGAGCAGCTTGGCCCAGCCAAAGGGCAGAAGCTTGCCATCCAGCCCGCGAATCGCCTCGTTTAGGTTCGGCAGCGCGATAAGGAAGCCGACTGGCTCGCCGTTGCGCTCCACCACACTGGTCAAATGCGGGTTGAGCAGCGGCTTCAGCGATGTCGCCAGGTAGTCCGTTTCCGTCTCGGTCAGCGGCACGAAGCCCCAGTTATTGGCCCAGGCATCGTTGAAGATGCTGGTGACGGTACGGATTTCCTCGTTATAGCGCTTGAAGTCGATCTGCCGGACGGTGAGTTCCTTGGGCAGCGGACGGTCGAGCAGCCGGCGCACGCTGGCGGGCACGTCGACGGTCATGTCGTAGAGATAGGCGTAAACGTCCTTCTCCTTCACCAGCCCCAGCTGCTCCAACCGGGGGCCGATATAGGGTTTGTCGTGGCCCATCAGCAGCATCGGCGGCGTGTCGAAGCCCGCCACCAGCAGCCCTGTTTCCTCGTTGATGTTGAGGTTGAGCGGCCCTTGCATCCGGCGCATGCCCCGGGCGCGCAACCACTCCGCCGCGGTGTCCACCAGCGCCTTGAAGATGGCTGGGTCGTCCTCGGCGGCGATCATGCCGAACTGACCGGTGCCATCCGGGCGCAGGGCCAAGCCTTGCTGGTCGATTTGCGCGCTGATGCGGCCAACATCGCGCCCGTCTCGCTGCGCCAGCCAGAACTGCACCTCGGCATGGCCGAAGAACGGGTTCTTCGGGGTCAGCGCCTCCTGGCGTTCCAGGTGCAGCGGCGCGATGTATTGCGGGTCATCGCGGTGCAGGCGTTCAGGGAGAAGGATGAAGCGGTTGAGCAGGGCCCGGCCGGCAACCGGGATGATCTTGATATCGCTCACGAAGCCGATCCGGCACCGGCTTCGCGCTCCATGGCGGAGCGGGGCCTGTCCCGCGGCGGCGCGCCGGTGATCTCCTTCACCCAGGGGTAGCGCCGCGCCTCGTCCAGATCGTAGCCCAGATTGAATACGGTGGGGCTCTTCGGGCAATCGCGCGCGCCGGAAACGTAGGTGCCGAACACCCGGTCCGGCATGAAACTGACGATGCCGAGATTGATCTTCTCGTTATGGAAGTGGTGCAGCAGATGCTCGCGTTTCATCTTCTGGATGAAGCGGCTCTTCGGCTTGTAGTTAAGGTGCTGGATGCAGTGGAAGAACTCGTACACGCAGGTGGTGGCCAGCGCGGTGGCAAAGGCCACCAAAGCACCAGCCCAGCCGCCAATGACGTAGCCGATCGGCCCGGTGATGACGAGCATGGTGGGAATGGTGTTGAGCGGCGAGCCGAACAGCACTTCCAGCAGATGCGGGTCCTGGTGATGGTCGAAATGGATGCGCTTCCACAGCCCGGCCGACCACTTCATCCGGTAGAGCCAGCGGCCGTGCAGGATATACTGGTGCAAGCCGTACCAGACGAAGGGATAAACGAGGCAGACGGCCAGGATCGGCAGCGCGATATCCTGCCAGCGCCGAGCGAGGCAGAGAGCCGCCCCGCCGGACAGCACGGTCAGGAAAGCGTAGAGATTGATCGCGGGGTAAGTAAGGTAAGCCCGCCACAGATCGGGCAGCGTCATCCGCCCAAGATCGTAGCTCCGCCCATGCCAATGCCGGCCCCAAGCAAGTTTTTCCGCCATGCTGCCTTTACCGCCTATCCTGTTCCTCAAGCGCAGTGTCCCGCGCCTCACAGTAGGTGGATAGCAGCGCCATACCCGGCTGGCTAGCCGGGCTGCGGGGCTTTAGGCGGGGCGGGGACCCAGATGACGATTTCCGGCGTGTGCAAGGCTGGGCTGTAATGCTGCGCCAGAGCCTGCAGGAACGCCTTGGAGAACCGGGTCGTGCGCTTCGGGTCACCCAGGTCGGTATCGCCGATCTCCACCGCGCCGAAGCGCTGGGACTCGACCATGGCCGCAAAGTCCTGCGGATCGAGCTTACCCAGGTTGATCTGGTCCTGGACATGGTAGGGATCGAACGCGGAAGGCTTGCCCGCCTCGTCGCACATCAGCAGATTCTCGCACACCACCGGGCCGGACGCCTGGCGCAGCAACGCCACCCCGGCGGCGAAGTCCGCCTCGTGCTGCGGCAGTTCCCGCCACTCAATGGCGCCCGAGACGATGCTGTCCGGCAGCTTGCTCAGCGGGAACAGCAGCTGGCTTAGCGGGAGCAGCATGGGCAGCACGCAGAGCAGAGCAACTCGGCGCGGGGTGACACGCCCGGGCGTGGCGAAATATTCAGCCCCGGCGATCATGGTAATAACCGCGTCGAGCAGGATCGCCTCGAAGAATATGTTCCTGCCCACGCCGTCGCCGCCAGCCCAGATGAAGGCCAGAGCATGTGCGGCGGCCCAACTCCAAGCCAGCGGGCGGCGGCGCTCATCGCTCCGGTTGCGCCAGGCCCAGGCGCCAGCGAGAAGTACGAAGGGCAGGAAGATGATCAGATAAGTGCCGATATTATGCAGCGTATCGCCCAGATCATACGCGCGTGGCTGCAGCATATGCGCCAGAAAATACGGGCCATCGAGGCGGATCGTGCCCAGCAGCAGCACGCCCGCCGCCAGCGCGCCCGCGCCAACCCAGGGGATAAGGCGCCGCCAATCCCGCCCAGCCAGCAGGGCAAGCCCCGCCCCCAACGGCAAAGCGATAAGGTTATGCTTGATGAACACCGCCAGGGCAAAAAGCGGCGCGGTGCGCCACACATCCTGCCCCTCCTGCACGGCACGGACGAAGGCGTAAATCCCGCCCAATTCGAAGACCATGCCGAGCAACTGCGGATCGTTCACGCCGATCCGCCTGGGCATCCACATCTCCAGCCACAGCGCAAACAGCAATCCCGTACAGGTGCCAGCATAGCGCGCGGGAACAAACAAACGCGCCAAAGCGCCGGCCAACACACAGACAGCAACCAGGGCGGCGAGGGAGAGAAACCGCCCGGTCTCGTTGGCATCGCCCGTAAGGAGACTCAGCAGGCCGACAATATGAAAGGAAAGCGGCGGATAATTGGTGATATCCAGCCCCGGCGGGGTGGCATAGAGCGGCAGAAAATGCGCGGCCTGCTGCTGCCGAAGCGCGTTCCAGCCTTCATCATAGTCGAACTGCACCATGGCGGTGCTGCGCAATACCAGCGGCCAGCCGATGACCGAAACCAGAACGGCGAGGACTGCCGCTGCCCTCCCCCCGATACGCTGATTTGAATTTGCAATGACTGAGGGCAGTCCGGCCTGGTCGAACAAAAACGTCTCCGTGCAAATACTTAGTGGAGTTGCACGAAAGCCAGCAAAATACCAACCGCCCGACGCCCCTCACATTGATTGCGGACTGCTATAGCTTTATGTTTTCAATACGGCATCTTACCCATAAGTTACAAACGATTACGGATTTTAGACGATGTTTTTAAATAAAATACCGCAGATTGTTAAACATAATTTTATTTTGCTAGCGGTTATGGCGGCCGGTTATTTTTTATATGCCAATCCGGAACAAAATTCCGTACCCACCTATTTTGGCACCTCGCCTGACCCTCTTGACTTCATCTGGTTCCTGAACTGGCGCCTCTACGCCGCGCAGCACCATCTCCCATTTTTTTACACCTATTTTGCCGATGCGCCCGTGGGTACCGATCTGGCCTGGACGACCAACCTCCTCAGCCTCGGGCTACTTACCGCCCCGTTGGTCGCCAAATTCGGCGCCTTCGCAGTCTATAACGGGCTCATGCTGGCGGCACCGGGCCTCGCCTGCTGGGGGGCGTATCTCGCCGCTTTCGAGCTGACCGAGGATTATCCCGCCGCGCTGGTGGCGGGACTTTTGTTCGGCTTCTCCAGCTACATGCTCGGCCAGTTGCTGGACCATCTTAACCTCTGCTTCATCTTCGCCGTGCCGTTCTGCCTGTGGGCGTGCATTGCCGCGGCCAAGCATGGCTGGAGCAAATGGCGCTTGGGGGCGTTGCTTGGCATGGCACTGGCATTCCAGTTCGGCGTCAGCCAGGAAATTTTCGCCAGCATGGTCATGTTCGCGGCGCTGGCCGTCGTGGCGGTGCATGTGCTGCACCCCGCATGGCGCCCGGCACTGTGGCGCCTGCTGCCGGGAATGGGCCTGGGCTTGGGCCTGAGCCTGGTGCTCATCTCGCCCGTCATCTGGGAGATGCTACACTGGTATGGCGATGCCGGGCGCAACGTTGCCGCCGCCAAGAATTATTCAACCGACCTGCTTGGCTTCATCATTCCCACGCCGATTGACTGGCTCGGCGGAAATCTACTTCGAAAAAGCAACTACTTTGTTCGAAGGCAATTACTCGGAGGAAGGGGCGTATATCGGCCTGCCGCTCCTGCTCCTGCTAGCGCGGTTGGTCTGGCAGCATCGCAGCAATCCCCGGTTCGCGATACCCGGCGTCATCGCGTTGCTCGCCGCCATACTCTCGCTGGGGCCATACGCCCACGTGCTAGGGCTTGAGATAAGCACCGCACCATGGATTTTGGCGTTCAAGCTGCCCTTCCTGAAATCCATGCTGCCGATGCGATTCATGCTCTACGCATGGCTGGCGATTGCCATGCTGCTGGCCACGTGGCTGGCTGCCCCCGGGAAGAAATATCAGCGCTATGCGGTTCTCGCGTTCTGCCTGCTGTTTCTTGCCCCTTCCCGCCTCTATGACCGGAACTGGACGCAGCTGGCGACACCAACAATGCTGACGGACGGCACGCTTCCGCCGGACAGCCGGATCCTCATCCTGCCTGAATACTTCAATGAGATGGGATACCAATACGAATCCGGCATGAAATTCTCGCTCGCCGCGCAGGGCTACCTCACCGGCGGACTTCCCGAGCCCTTCGTCAAATGGCCTCTGTACCGGACGATCTTTCTGCAGAAATACCAGAAATATCTGCCGCTCGTAGATCCGCACATGCTCGCGGCGTTTCTGGCCACATATCAGGTGCAGTATGTCGTCGTCACCGGCGATGCCGCCGAGTTTGCCAATGCCCGCACGCAAAGCGCCGAGTTGGCAGTATTGTTACAACAAGCAGGCTGGGCCGCTGTACGAACGGATGCGGATGCACGGCTGTACCACCCTGCTACACCGCAAGCCGTGCCAGAGGGGGCTCAGATCGCGGCGTATTTGCACGAACAGCGGCCGGAGAACCACGCCCGGGAGATTGACTACGAGACCTACTGGGTCAAAGCCATCCGCTCGCTGGCGCCGCTGACGGGGCTGAATGCCCAGACTTTCCTCAACTTTTACGTGGCGTACGCGCATCCGCCCTTGCCGGTTGACGCCATTGCCGGGGAACTCTGGTGATGGCCTCCAACACAGTCTGGCTTGCGCTGATCAGCGCCGGATTTGTTTACAGGGACGCCACGCGCCAGCGCCTGCCCCGCCCTCTGGCCTGGGCAGGCGCTGTACTGATTTTCTGGATCGTGGCGCTGCCCTGCTATCTGTGGCAGCGGCACCGCCACAAGCCGCCGGCTAGGCTACTTTAACAGGACGGCGCGGAACGACCGCCTCCGCCGCGCCAGGAGCGGCTTCCGGCGCGGCCACTGGGTCAATCTGCGCTGACGAAGCCCTGGGTTCGTTAATGCTGCCCAGACCCTGCAGCATCAACGTGCTGGCAGTCTGCCAGGCGGTGGCATCTGCCAACATCCGCTGCACCGCGCCCGAGAACCATTCCTGCTGCGCCTTGATCAGGACCGATGGATCATGCGCATCGCTCAGTTGCGCAGCAAAACGCTCCATGGCTTCGCAGCTATTGCGCCGGCGCTGCAAAGCTTCCGTGAGCACAGCCTCGACCCGGTCCAACCGGCTGCTCTGCCAACGGCAGGCGCGCTCAAAGTTTTCGAAAAGCGGCTTGCTGAACAAGGCGGCACTCGCCATCTGCTGTTCACCAAAACCCGTGAAATCCTTCTTACCGGTCATATTCATTCCTCCAATTCGCGCTTTATCTGTGCCCGCTTTACTCGCGCGAAAAACGTGCTCTACACCCGAGCAACACCCCTTTCACCACACTCTTCAACCGAGTGCGCGGACGTTAGGACGGGGCGGACACGGCACGGCCTGATCTATACCAAGAATATCAGGCTTATGGTGTTTCCTGGATACTTCTTAACTCCATATTCAGAATCTTTACTCCACAGAAACATCATCGGCCGTCCGTAATGCCGCGATGCCTGCCGGACTTGGCAATGAACGGCCAGATTCGCTGTCCAAATTTCACGATCAACAGAATTGTGTTTGGAAATATGCCCTAAATACCTGCCGTTAAAGCATTCGTGATTAGCTATTTTGGTGCTGCACAGATATTTCCTCGCCCCACGCCATCACGGCAGTTTTTTCCAGCTATATATCACAAGGACTTGAGTTATCATGTTTTGGCACGCCCGGAAGACTGACAGCGCCGCTGCTGAAAATGCCGAGCTGAAGCGTCAGCTCGAAAGCGCCAAGCAACAGATCACCACGCTGATGCTCGAACGCATTCAGCTGAAAAATGAAATCGAGCTGCTGAAGCAGTACCGCAGCGCACCGGTGCAGGTTGTTTCCCGGCCGGTCGGGATCAGCACCGATCCGGTTATGGTGCCCCAGCCTGCGAATTCGCAAATCGGACTGCTGCACACCAAGGTTGCCAGCTAAACGGGGGGGGGGGACGTTCCGTCCGCCGCCTCCGCCAACGATATCGAGGGCGTGGCCTTGCTGGTGCTGACCGGCCACTTCGCCGATTACCTGGAGCGCGGGCGCCGCACGCCCCCATGTCGTGAGCTTTCTCCACCGTCACCGCGGCATGGCGGAGATCGGCATCAACGCCGGGAATGTGCCGAGTGGATGCCTGAGCGGATAATGTCCCCCTTCCGGCATCACTTTCCGGGCATGCCTGCGACGGCGTTGCCCCGCGCGGCGCGTTCCAGCTGCGCCATCACCTGAGTCAGCAGCCCGGACAGCGCATTGTTTTGCGCCGCCGCCATCGCCGCCGGGTCGTTACCTTGCAGCGGCGCAGTCGCCTTCAACATCGCCTGCGCCACGGGCAGAGCCGTGCCCGTGAGTGTTCCCGCAGGCTTGATAAACACCAGCGTCAGCGCGGCGCGCGCCTCCCCCCGGCCCGGATCCGCCAGCAACTCGGTCAGCTCGCCCTCCACGATCAGATCCGGCTGCAAGCGACTGCCGGGTGTGACCACGGCGGAGAACGCCCCGCTCGCCTGGCTCCAGTCCAGCAGCGCCTGGGTCACCGCGTCCGCCGGCGGCACCGCCCAAAGATTGTAGTAATCCACGTCCAGGCTGCCATCGGCGGCCAGGCTTTGCAGCCCGCGCGATTCCAGCCCAGGTGCTGCGGCAATGGGCCGGATCATCAGCACCGGGCCAGTCCCTGCGTTAGCCACAGCGGCGGGCGGTGCGGGCTGCAACGGCCAATTGGTGCGCGGCGTGTATTTCTGCGCCGGCAGCAGCGAGGCGCAGGCGGCGAGCGCCAGCGGCGCGGCAAGGACGATACGGCGGCGCGGCATTTATTTGCTCCCTTCAGGCGGCGGTGGCGGCGCGCCCAGGATCTGCCCGGGATTGGCGGAAAGTGCTGCCGTCAGGTCACGCAGATTTTGCGAGGCGGCTTTCATGTCCTGCAGGATCGGCATCAACTGAGCCTGCAAATCCGCCGTGGTTTCGTGCGCCTGGTTCACTGTCGCCGCCGAGGAGGCCACCAGCGCCGGCAGCTCGGCGCTCGCCTTGGCCAGTTGCGCCGTGGTCTGGTCGAGCTGGGCGAGAGTTTGCTGCGTCTGTTTCCCGGCCGCCAGGTTGCGGATGCTCGCCGCCGTCGCTGGCAGCTCGCTCTGCTGCACCACCTGGGTCAGGCTGGCCAGCAGCGTGTTGGCGTTGGCTATGGCCTGGTGCGCATCGCCGCTGGTCATCTCGTGGTTCAGGGCCGAGATCAGCCCGGCGGTCTGGCTGGCCAAGTTGCCAATATCGGCCTTACTGAGCGAGGCGACCAGATTCTGCAACGCATCCCCCAACTGGGCGAGCGTGCTCGGCCTCGACGGAATGACTGTCGCCTTTGGCTTCCACGGCACCTCTTGCGCCGGATAGACGTGCGGATCCACAAAGCTCAGATCGATGTAGGACAGCCCTGTGATGCCCTGCGGCACAAGCTGCGCTCGCAATCCCTGGGTGATGGCGTTCGCAACGCTCTCGGAAACGCCCGCCCTGTGCGTGTCCACGCGGTACCGCACCATCACCTGCTGGTAAACCGCCTTCCCCGCAGCAGCGTTGTTGGGCGGCGGATATTCCGCCGCCACCAGCTCCAAATCGACCACCTGCCCCACCGTCACGCCACGATATTTCACCGCCGTGCCGACATCCACCCCCTGCACCGACTCCGGGAAATACGTCTCGTACAGCGTGCCACCGTTAAACCTGCCGCCGGTGAGGAAGAAGAACAGCGCCAGCAGCGCCACCGCACCGGCGAGGACGAAAGCACCGACCCGAAAGCTCGCAGAACTCGCACTCATTGCAGCGTCTCCCGGTGAAAGAAGGCCCGCACTATCGGCTGGCCGGGATGATCACGAAGTTCCTGTGGACTGCCCAGGGCGATCAGCCCCTGAGCCTTGGCGTCCAGCATGGCGCAGCGGTCGGCGATGGCCATGATCGAGGCCAGCTCATGCGTCACCACGACGCAGGTGGTGCCCAGCGTGTCGCGCAGTTGCAGGATCAGACTGTCGAGCTCGGCCGAGGTCACCGGGTCGAGCCCGGCCGAGGGCTCGTCCAGCATCAGGATCGGCGGGTCCAGCGCCAGCGCCCGCGCGATGGCGGCACGCTTGAGCATGCCGCCGGAAATCTCGGAGGGCAGCAGCGAAGCCGCGTCGCCCAGCCCGACCAGGGCCAGCTTCAGCCGGGCGATCTCGGCGCAGGCGGCTTCAGGCAGGTCCGTAAACACAGCCAGCGGCAGCGAGACATTCTCCAGCAGGGTCATCGACCCGAGCAGTGCGCCGGACTGGAACATCACCCCGATCTGCCGCCGCACCGCCACCACGTCGCTCCGCACGCTGAAGCCGCCTATGGTGATATCCCCCGCGCTAGGAGGCAGCAGCCCGATCATCTGCTTGAGCAGCGTCGACTTGCCGCAGCCTGACCCGCCCAGAATCACGAACACCTCCCCCTGCGCCACGCTGAAACTGACATCACGGAAGATGGTGCGGCTGCCGAACGCCTGGGTGGCGCCGCTGACCGTGATCACCGGCGTCATAGGTTCAACCGGTAGAAAATCACGGCGAAGATGCCGTCCAGCACCACTGTGGCGACGATCCCGCCCACCACCGCGGCGGTCGCCGCTTCGCCCACCGCGCGCGGCCCGCCGCTGGCGGCCAGCCCCGCCCGGCAGCCGATCAGCGCCACCGCCAGCGCGAACACCACGCCCTTGCCCAGCCCCATGACGAAATTCCGCGGGGCCGAGTTGATGGCGATATGCGCCGCGATGGCCGAGATCGGATAGCCGAAACCTTTCAGCACGACGGCCATACCTAAGAGGCCGGCGGCATCCATGGCCACGATCAGGGCCGGCACCACCACCATCGCCGCCCCGATGCGCGGCAGCACCAGCATGCTGACCGGGCTGATGTTCATGGTCGTCAACGCGGCGATCTCGTCATTCACCTGCATGGTGCCCAACTCGGCGGCATAGGCCGAGCCGGTGCGCCCGGCGAGGATGACCGCGACCATCAGCGGTCCAAGCTCGCGGCAGAGCGAGAGCGTGACCAGGTCCGCGACATACAGATCCGCGCCGAACTGGCGCATCGGCACCGCCGACTGGAAAGCGAGGATCATGCCGATGAGAAAGCCGAGGGTGAGAACCAAGGACAGCGCCTGCAACCCGGCGCGGTCGGCAATGTGGAAGAAATCCGCCCGGCGCAGCATGCGCAGCTGGCCGGGCAAGGCCAACAGCGCCAACAGCGCCTCACCGAAAAACGCGATCTTCACGCGCAGGTCTTGGACCATGCTTGTCCGCGGTCGAGCGGTCGCATGCATCGGCGCCTGGGTTGCCGGCGCCACCGCGCGCAACTGGGCCAGCAGTGCGCTCACCTCTTTATCCATCCCGATCAGGCTCACCGCGCCGCCATGGTGGCGTTCCATGGCCAGGATCAGCGCCGCGCCGGAGCTGTCCAGCCTATCCACGGCGGAGAGATCGATCACCAGCGGCCCGCCAGCGGCATCACCGACCGCCTGCAAGGCGCGCGGCCACAACGGCCCTAACGCCAGCGCCGTCAACGCGCCACGCAAGGCGATCCGCCCGCTGGAAATGCTAATATCGACTGCCATGGCTATGGGGCCGCATACTGCCCGATCCGTTTCATTGCGGCAATGGCCTCAGTTAAGGCGCCGCCTCAGCCGCTCTTTCCTTCGCCTCCCGGATCAGGGCGCCGAGGCTGTTACGAGATGGATGGTGGCTGGCAGCCGGATACCACCATCCGGCGAGATTGGCCGAACTCAGCCGATGTCGAAGCGATCCAGGTTCATGACCTTGTTCCAAGCCGCCACAAAGTCATGCGTGAACTTCTCTTGCGCGTCCCGGCTTGCATAGACCTCCGCGACGGCGCGGAGTTGCGCGTTCGAGCCGAAGACCAGATCGACACGGGTGGCTGTCCATTTCGCCGCGCCGGTTTCACGGTCGCGCCCCTCGAACAGATCCGCCGCGTCCGACATGGCATGCCAAGTCGTGCCCATGTCGAGCAGGTTGACGAAGAAATCATTCGTCAGGGTCTCGGGCTGGCCGGTGAACACGCCGTGTCTGGACTGCCCGAAATTGGCGCCCAGCGCGCGCAGGCCGCCAACAAGAACCGTCATCTCAGGCGCCGTCAGCGTCAGCAACTGCGCCCGGTCGAGCAGCAGTTCCTCGGCCAATGAGCCGCAGGGCGCCTTGAGGTAGTTGCGGAACCCGTCCGCAACCGGCTCGAGCACGGCAAAGGCGTCTACATCGGTCTGCGCCTGCGCCGCGTCCGTCCGCCCGGGCGTGAAGGGAACCACCACGAAATGACCAGCCGCCTTCGCCGCATGCTCGACGGCGGCGCAGCCACCGAGAACGATCAGGTCGGCGAGCGAGACCTTTTTCCCGCCAGTCTGCGCGGCGTTGAACTCCCGCTGGATTCCGGCGAGCGTTTCCAGCACCTTTGCCAGCCGGGCCGGCTGATTGACTTCCCAGTCCTTCTGCGGGGCGAGACGGATGCGCGCGCCGTTTGCGCCGCCGCGCTTGTCGGAGCCGCGGAAGGTTGATGCCGAGGCCCAGGCGGCCGAGACCAGTTCCGGGATGGGCAGCCCGGTGGCGAGGATCCTGGCCTTCAGGCCACGTATGTCCTGCTCATCGATCAGCACATGGTCAACCGCCGGAACAGGGTCCTGCCAGAGAAGCTCTTCGGCAGGCACATCCGGTCCGAGATAGCGGGCACGGGGCCCCATGTCGCGGTGCGTGAGCTTGAACCAGGCCCGCGCGAAGGCGTCCGCGAATGCTTCCGGATCCTTCTGGAACCGCCGCGCGATCGGCTCATAGACCGGGTCCAGGCGCAGCGAGAGATCGGTGGTGAGCATCACCGGGGGGTGCCGTTTCGACGGATCATGGGCATCCGGCACGGCGTCGGCAGCGGCCCCGCCCTTCGGTATCCACTGGTGGGCACCTGCCGGGCTTTTCGTCAGCTCCCATTCATAGCCGAACAGCGTGTCGAAATAGCCCATGTCCCATTTCACCGGGTTGGGCGTCCAGGCGCCCTCCAGGCCGCTGGAGATCGCATCGCCGCCCTTGCCGGTGCCGAAGCTGCTCTTCCAGCCCAGGCCCTGTTCCTCGATAGGGGCTCCCTCGGGCTCGCGCCCCACATATTTGGCCGGATCGGCCGCGCCGTGGGTCTTGCCGAACGTATGGCCGCCAGCGATGAGCGCAACGGTCTCCTCGTCGTTCATCGCCATGCGGGCGAATGTCTCCCTTATGTCCCGCGCCGCGGCAACCGGGTCCGGGTTGCCGTTGGGTCCTTCAGGATTCACGTAGATCAGGCCCATCTGCACCGCGCCGAAGGGGTTTGCGAGGTCCCGGTCGCCGCTATAGCGCTGGTCGCCGAGCCAGGTATCCTCGCTCCCCCAGTAGGTGTCGTCATCAGGCTCCCATACGTCGACGCGTCCGCCGCCGAAACCGAAAGTCTTGAACCCCATGGACTCAAGGGCAATGTTGCCGGCGAGGATCAAGAGGTCGCCCCAGGAGATTTTCCGGCCGTATTTCTGCTTGACCGGCCAGAGCAGGCGGCGCGCCTTGTCGAGGCTCACATTATCCGGCCAGCTGTTCAGCGGCGCGAAACGCTGCGCGCCCGAGCCTGCGCCGCCGCGGCCGTCGCTGATGCGGTAAGTGCCGGCGCTATGCCACGCCATGCGGATGAACAACGGCCCATAGTGGCCGTAATCGGCTGGCCACCAGTCTTGGGAGTCAGTCATCAGCGCATGAAGGTCCTTCTTCAGGGCCTCCAGATCAAGAGTCTCGAACGCCTCGGCATAGTTGAAGCTCTTGTCCATCGGGTTGGACAGAGGAGAGTGCTGGTGGAGGATCCTGAGGTTCAACTGGTTGGGCCACCAATCCCGGTTCGACCGGCCACCGAGAGTCGCGTTAGGGCGCGCTCCGTGCATCACTGGGCATTTTCCGGCACTCTGTTCGTCCATTTTTTCCTCCGATCTAGACGATTTTTCTCGACCTGACCCGCAAGCAAAAATAGCTACGTCTTCGAAATACGCTTCGGCTTCCTCGTCGGGATCACAGATGATCGCGCACGGCGGTCATTATGCCGACCGCATCACGCCGGTGCTTGCGCCCGGCATCAGGTCCTGGCGTCCATCCCTTGCTTTAATTGCTTGGCCGGAACTTAGCGCCTTTTGGCGAGGGCAGAAAGCCCAGAACCCTACCGTGGCATTGCATCGGAGCAACCATGACCTGACCGCCACTCCGCCCCGCAGCGACTGGTTAGACGGAAAGGCGATAGGTCAAAAGCTCAAAATCGGTCATGCGGCTGGCAAATCCGTCCTGCTCCTGCTGCTTGCAGGCGGCGAAGGCCGCCGCGAACTCTGGATGAAGCACGCGCCCAACCCGTGGCGAGGCGGCGAACCATTCCAGCCCCTGCCGCCAGTCTTTCGCCAGGCTTTGCAGCCCCAGGGCATGGGCATTGCTCCCGACAGGCGGCGGTGGCGTCAGCTTTTCCTCGATCCCGTAAAGGGCCGAGCCCAGTATGGTTGCCAGCACCACATAAGGATTGGCATCCGCCCCGGCCACGCGGTGTTCGATCCGCCGCGCCTGATGCGGACCGGCGGGAATGCGCAGGGCGGAGGTGCGGTTTTCGTAGCCCCAGGCGATTGCGGTGGGCGCAAGACCGCCAGGGCAGAGCCGGCGGTACGAATTGAGATGGGGGGCACAGCTCAGGGTCAGCTCCCCCATGCAGTCAAGCAACCCCGCGACAGCGCTCAGCATCAGGTCCGATCCCCGATCCGTGCCGTCGTCGAAGATGTTTCGCCCGGCCTCGTCGATGACCGAGAAATGCACGTGAAGGCCGCTGCCGGCATGGGCCTCGTAGGGCTTGGCCATGAAGCTGGCCAGGGTGCCATGGCGGCGGGCCGCGTTCTTGATGATCTGCTTGAAGAACAACGTATCGTCGGCGATCTTCAGGGCATCGGGCCGGTGCAGCAGATTGAATTCAAACTGGCGCGGCGCGCCTTCCGACGTGGCAGCCTCCACCTCGATGCCCGCGGCGGCGGCCATGGCGCAAACCTCGTCGAGAAAGCCCGAAGCCTCGCTCAACTCTTCAAGGGAATAGATGTTGTCGAACTCCCGGGGCGGGTTGCCGGTCTTGCCCCGGGCGGGAGCCGCACTGTCTTCGCCGGGATCGAGCAGGAAGAATTCCAGCTCGGTCGCCACCACAGGGCGCAGGCCTTTGGCCTGATAGCGGGAAAGAATATCGGCCAGCAGATAGCGGGCATCAGCGAAATAGGGAGTTCCGGCCTCTTTCCGCATCCACATCGGCAAGAGGCTGGTGCCCTGGCCGGCCCAGCCGAGATCCACGGGCGCCCGCCCGGTGGGCAGGCACAGGCCGTCCTGGTCGCCCTGCTCCAGGGTCAGGCGGGTGCCGGCCACATCCACCCCCCAGATATCGACGCCGATGGAGGACAACGGCATTCGAATCCCCTCGGCCTGGGTTTTGGCCAGTTTCGCCAAGGGCAGGCGCTTGCCGCGAAAGATACCATTCATGTCGCAGATGGCTGCAAAGAGCGTCCCGGCGCCAGGGGCTGCTTCGCGCGTCTGATGGAGCCGCTGAAATTCAGTCATCTGTTTCTCCAATCCCGCTTCAGGCCGGGAACGCGTATTGGGCTTTTTCGCGCACACCACCGGCTGGCCAGCGCTGGCTGATGGTCTTGCGGCGGGTATAGAAGCGCACCGCATCAGGCCCGTAGGCGGCGAGATCGCCAAACATCGAGCGCTTCCAGCCGCCGAAGCTGTGATAGGCCACCGGCACCGGCAGCGGCACATTCACGCCCACCATGCCGACCTTGATGAGGTCGGTGAAATAGCGGGCGGCCTCGCCGTCGCGGGTGAAGATGCAGGTGCCGTTGCCGTATTCATGGGCGTCGATGAGGTCCATCGCCTCCTGCAGCGAGGACACGCGCATGACGCACAGCACCGGCCCGAAGATCTCGTCCTTGTAGATAATCATCTCGGGGGTGACATGGTCGAACAGGCAGCCACCCAGGAAAAACCCCTGCTCGTGGCCGGGTACCGTCAAGGTGCGGCCATCGACCACCAGCTTGGCGCCTTCGGCCACGCCGGCATCGACATAGCCGCGCACCTTCTGGAAATGCGGCTTGCTGATCAGCGGGCCCATCTCGGACGTGCCATCGGAGCCGGGCCCGACAGCAAGGCGGCCAAGTGCCGCGCTCAGCTTCTCCACCAGCTGATCGGCCACCTCGTTGCCCACGGCCACGGCCACCGAGATCGCCATGCAGCGTTCGCCGCAGGAGCCATAGGCCGCGCCCATCAGGGCGCTGACGGCGTTGTCGAGATCGGCGTCAGGCATGATGACCGCGTGGTTCTTGGCGCCGCCAAGCGCCTGCACGCGCTTGCCGTGGGCGCTGGCGGTTGCATAGATATGCTGGGCAATGATGGTGGAACCGACAAAGCTGACAGCCTGCACGCGCGGGTCGGTCAGCAGGGTGTCCACCGCCTCCTTGTCGCCATTCACCACGTTCAGCACGCCGGGGGGAACACCCGCCTCCAGCGCGATCTGCGGCGATGAGCAGGGCGGCGCTGGGGTCACGCTCGGAGGGCTTGAGGACGAAGCAATTGCCGCAGGCGATCGCGGCCGGGTACATCCACAGCGGCACCATGGCGGGGAAGTTGAACGGCGTGATGCCCGCCACCACGCCCAGCGGCTGGAATTCGGACCAGCTATCGATCCGGGGACCGACATTCTTGGAATGTTCGCCCTTGAGCAGTTCGGGAATGCCCGTGGCGAATTCGACATTCTCGATGCCGCGGGTCAGTTCGCCGCGGGCATCCTCGGTCACCTTGCCGTGCTCGTGCGGTGATGGCGGCGCAGATCTCGTCGGCGCGCTCCTCCAGCAGGCGCTGGAAGCGGGCGAGGATGCGGGCGCGCTTGAGCGGCAACGTGTCGCGCCAGGCCGGAAAGGCGGCCTCGGCGGAGGCGATCGCGGTCTCGACGGTGGCGCGGGAGGCCAACTCAACCTGGCCGGAAACCGCGCCGGTGGCGGGATTGAACACGTCCTGCAGGCGGGCCTGGGGGCAGCACACGATCTGCCCGTTGATCAGGTGGGCAATGGGAGTCGTCATTCTTCTGTCTTCCTTCAATTCAGGCCAGCGAGGTGATCGCGTCGGCAACGGCGTTCATGAGGCCTTCCAGATCGCTCTTTTCGGCGATGAAGGGCGGGCCAAACTGCAGCGTATCGCCACCGTAGCGCACGTAGTAGCCCGCCTCCCAGCATTTCATGGAAATCTCCCACGGGCGGCGGGCGGGCTCACCGGGTGCGGCCTCGATCTGCACCGCGCCGGCGAGGCCGAAATTGCGGATATCGGCCACGTATTTCAGCCCTTTGAGGCCGTGCAGGAGAGTCCTCGAAGACCGGCGCCATCTCGTTCACGCGGTCAGCCAGCTTCTCACGCTCGAACAGATCGAGGGCGGCGAGGCCCGCGGCGCAGGCCACCGGATGGCCGGAATAGGTGTAGCCATGCGGGAATTCCACCAGATACTCGGGGCCGCCCGCGGCCATGAAGGTGTTGTAGATGTCCGCGGAGGCGATCACGGCGCCCATCGGCACGGTGCCGTTGGTCAGCCCCTTGGCGCAGGTGATGATGTCCGGCGTAACGCCGAACACCTGCGCGGCGAAATTGCCCCCGGCGCGGCCGAAGCCGGTGATCACCTCGTCGAAGATCAGCAGGATGTTGTGCTTGCTGCACAGCGCGCGCAGGCGCTGCAGATAGCCCTTGGGCGGCACCACCATGCCGGCGGAACCGGAGAAGGGCTCGACGATCACAGCCGCGATGGTCGAGGCGTCATGCAGGCCGACCAGTTCCTCCAGCGCGTCGGCAAGCTCGGCACCGTGCTCGGGCAGGCCCTTGGAGAAGTGGTTCTCGGGCAGCAGCGTGTGGGGCAGATGATCGACATCGCCCAGCGAGCCGAACAGCTTGCGGTTGCCGACAATGCCGCCAACGCTGGTGCCGCCGTAATTCACACCGTGATAGCCCTTCACGCGGCCGATCACGCGGGTCTTGGAGGCCATTCCCTTCTGGCGCCAATAGCCGCGCGCCATCTTCAGGGCGGTATCGGCCGACTTCGGAGCCGGAATTGGTGAAGAACACATGGTCCAGCCCCGCCGGCGCCATGCCGGCTACCTTGTTGGCAAGCTGGAAGGCCAGCGGATGACCGAACTGGAAATTGGGAGCGAAATCGAGTGCTGCGATCTGCTCGCTCACCGCCTTCACGATTTCGGGCCGGGCATGCCCGAAGCCGCTGCACCACAGGCCGGAGAGGCTGTCGAACACCTTGCGGCCCTTGCCGTCGATGAAATGGCAACCCTCTGCCCCCACCATCATGCGGGGGTTGTTCTTGAATTCGCGATTGGCCGTGAACGGCATCCAATAGGCGTTCAGTTCGTCCCGGCTGAGGCCGGCTGCCGCTTGGCGGGCCGTTGCGTCGTTCGAATCATAGGGTGACATGGTACGCCTGTGCTCCCGTCATCTAGGTGGTATGGTTGACGGGAAGCTATGCGGTAAATTTGGTGCAATAAATCTAAACTTGATTATGCTTAGTTATGACAATACTTACGCATGCCCCTCCCTGCCCGCCTGAATGAGGCCGACCTCCGGCTGCTCCGCATCTTCCGCACCGTTGTGGAATGCGGTGGCTTCAGCGCCGCCGAAGCGGAGCTCAACATCTCGCGCCCCGCGATCAGCCAGCACATGGCGGACCTGGAACAGCGCCTGGGCCTGACCCTGTGCCAACGCGGCCGGGCCGGGTTCCGGCTGACGGATGAGGGGGAGGCAGTCTACGACGCCCTGCTGCGCCTGATGGCGGCCGTGGAGAATTTCCGCACCGAGATAAACGCCGTCCACGCCCATCTGCGGGGCGAGCTGAATATCGGGATCACTGATAATCTGGTGACTTCGCCGCGCATGCGCGTGACCCGGGCGTTGCGCGCCCTGAAGACCCAGGGACCGGATGTCCGGGTGAATATCCGGATGATCCCGCCCAGCCAGATTGAGCGCGGCGTGCTGGACGGCCAGCTTCATGTCGGGATCATCCCAGCCGGGCGGACATTGCCTGGTCTAAGCGAACTGCCTCTCTATGATGAAGTATCCCATCTGTACTGCGCTGCGGAACATCCTCTTTTTGCCCGCCCCGATCAGGATTTGGACGAGGCCGCAATCACCGAAGCCGATGCCGTGGCGCCTTCCGGCTTGGCCGGCACGCCGCAACTCCGGGTAACCGCGACCGCCGCGGACCGCGAAGGCGTGGCGTTCCTGATTCTCACCGGCTGCTATATCGGGTTTTTGCCCACACACTATGCGCGCCAATGGGAAGTGCCGGGCCTGATGCGGGCGATAAGGCCTGACCTCTACGGCCAGACCGTGGAGTATCAGGCCGTCACCCTGCGCAGCCGCCATCCCAACCTGGTTCTCTCCACCTTCGTGCGGCTATTGCACGAGCAGGAGTAACGTCCCTCATCCAGCCTCAAGGAAGCCGAGCGACCGCGCCAGCGCCACGGCCTGCCAGCGCTGCTGCACATCCAGCTTCAAGAAGATGTTCTTGAGGTGTGTCTTGACCGTCTCGGACGAGATGTTCAGCTCCCGCGCCACCTCCTTGTTGGATTGCCCTAGAGCCACGAGCACCAGCACGCCGCGTTCGCGCTCCGTCAGCGCCGTCTCCGTGCTGCCGGGTGGCACGGGCACGGCGGCTGCCTGGTCAGCCACCAGGCGCTGCACGTAAGGCGCCAAGGCTGGATCGCGCTGATCGCTGATCAGAAAGCGGGACAGCATGATCCGTATATCCGCGCCGAAATCGAGGATGCTACGGCCCGCCCCGCTGCGCTGCGCGCCTTGCAGCACTTCGCGCAATACGCTGAAGCCGGCGTTCCGGTCGTCGCACGCCATGTGCGCCAGCGCCAGCGAGACGCCCAGCGCCAGGGACCGGTATTCAAAGCGAAGCGCGCGCGCCTCGGCATAGAGCCGGGCAAAACCACTGACCGCATCGGCGGCGCGCTGGTCGAACAACGCCAGATGCGCCTGTCCCCAATCGCGGTAGATGCCAAGGTCCGTGCGCGCGCAGCGCTCCGTGCCCGTATGGGTCATGGCCAGCCGGCCCAGGCGCACGCCGCAGGCACGGGCTTCGTCGAAGCGGCCATCTGCCGCCAGCCAGCGCAGCCGCTCCAGCAGCATGGCACTCACCAGCCGGTCCCAGCCCCGATTATAGCCAATGGATTCGGCATGTTCGAGCAAGCCATAGGCGTGCCCCGGATCGCCACGCCCGCGCGCGATGCGGGCAAGCACCAGATAGGTTTGCAGCACGCTCTCCAGCATGCCGGTGTTGTCGATGAGCGGCAGCAGCGGCGTCAGCGCTGTCTCCGCGGCTTCGGACTGGCCCTGCTCGTAGGCGATCATCGCCCAAAGGGGGGCCGCCAATGCCGCGGCCACCGAGCAAGGGCCACTATGCACCTCGGCCAGACGCAGGGCCTCGCGCGCATGGCGCCCGGCCACGCCCAGCCGGGCCTGTTCCAGCTCCACGTAGCCGAGCAGCATCTCGCGATAGACCGTGGAGAAGACGTTGCGCGCATCGTCCTCAAGCGAATAGGGCACCCAGGGCTGTTCATAGACATCCGCCCAGCGCCCGGCTTTCCAATAGGCAAAGCGCAACACGTTGGAAATGACATTGCTCGTCCAGGCATCGGACACGCCCTGGCGCGTCCGCCAGGATTCGGCGAGTTGCAAGGCGCGCTGCGAATCATCCTGCAACGCGGCGGCGACGGCGCGCACCGCCTGGCATTGGGCCAGGACGCCCGGCGATGCGCTGGCGGCTTCATCCTGCTCAACCTCGCTCAGCACCGGCTCCGCGTCGCCATAGCGCATGGCCAGGGTGAGGCCCCACGCCACCGCCACCTGCACGCCCGGCTGCTTGCGCAGCAACTCCGGCGGAAAGGCGCGGCGCCATGCCAGCAGCGTCATCAGATCGCCCTTCTTCACCAGCGCCATGCCGCAATGCACCAGCCATTCCAGCGCTTGCGCGTTATCGCCCGCGGCGAGCGCATGGCGCACGGCATCCGTCCACATCGCATGATCAGCGAACCACTGGGCGGCACGGCGATGCAATTCCACCGGATCAAGCTGCAAGCGCTGGATCAGCTTGCCGCGCAGGTAATCCAGCAGCAGCTGGTGGTAGCGCAGCCAGCGGCCTTCACCGTCCAGCGGCTCGACGAGCAGATAGCTCTGCGCCATCTGCTCCAGCAACGCGGCGCTGTCGGGCGCGCCGGTCACCGCCTCGCACAGCCCGGCATTGAGGTATTCCAGCACCGAAGTGCGCGCCATGAAAAGGACCGTGGCGGGGGGCAGGTTCTCCAGCATATCCTCGATCAGATGCGCGAACGCGCGCGAGGCGCCGGAGACCTGCACGTCCACGGCCCCGGCGCCGCTGGCGCCCAAGGCGGCGATGCGCAGAGCGGCCACCCAGCCATTGGTATGCTCATGTAAATGCCGCACCTGCGCGGCGGTCGGCGCCTGCGGGCTGGTGGCCTGCAGGAACCGCCTGGTCTCGTCTTCATCGAAACGCAGATCCGCGACATCCAGCTCCAGCCACTGCCCAAGCGCGCGCAGGCGGGCCAGTGGCAGTTCCGGGCGCGTGCGCGAGGTAATGACAACGTGCAGATACGCCGGGGCGTGCAGCAGCAAAAACGCCACCGCATCGTGGATCGAGGCGTCATGGATCCATTGGTAATCATCGAGCACGAGGAACATTTCATCCTCGATCTGCTCAAGATCGCGGATCAGCATGGACATCACCGCCCGTGGCGCCGCCAGGGAGGCGCCAGCCAGCACGGCCTGCGCCGCGTCGCCAATGCCGGGGCCCAGGCCGCGCAGCGCCTGTGTCAGACCGAACAGAAAGCGTGCCGGCACGTCGTCATCGGGCTCCAGGCTCAGCCAGGCGCAGCGTGCCCCCTGCTCCTGCCAATGCGCGGCCCAGGCGGCGGCGAGCGAGGTCTTGCCATACCCGCCGGGCGCGGTGAGCGTGACAAGACGCGCCCGCGCCGCGGCATCGCGCACCGGCGCCAGGCGCTCCCTCTCGATCAGCCCATGCGGGCTACGCATAAAACTCAGCTTGCTGCGGACGAAATTATTCAATTTTTGACGCCTTGGAAGTCCACCCTCCATGGCAGTCTAGCAGATTGTTCCGGGAGCGCCATCTGAACCGCACTCCCCCCGCCGCATCCCCCGCCATCTCCCCCAACGGTTCCACCAGCACCGCAATGCCGGGTGATGGAGGCCGCCAAACGTGGCTCTTAGTGTTTGGATCACTGCCCGTGACAGACACAAGCAAGAACACGGGCGTGGAGTTCAAACGGT
>CAVQHB010000012.1:0-514253 GCA_963712195.1 uncultured Alphaproteobacteria bacterium
TTTGACTATATTGTTGCCCCATCTGGAAGCTGCGTCCATCATGTGCGCGACCATTTCACCGCTGTCGAACAGACGGGCGATGTCGCGGATATTCGCGCTCGTACCTTTGAGCTCGTGGAGTTTCTCCACGACATCCTGAAAGTTGATGCCTTTCCCTGGGCGCGGTTCCCGCACAAGGTCGGCTTGCACAACAGCTGTGGCACCTTGCGTGGACTTCACCATGCCCATGCCTCGGAACTTCATGAGCCGTTTTTCTCCAAGCCGGAGGCGCTGCTTTCAAAGGTCGAGGGGCTCGAATTCGTGACGCCATCCCGCCCCGACGAGTGCTGCGGTTTCGGTGGCACCTTCTCGGTTTTCAATGAGGCCGTCTCGTCGAAAATGGGCTATGACAAGGTTCAGGACCATGCTGCGGCTGGGGCGGAATATATCGTCTCGGCGGATAATTCCTGCCTGATGCATCAGCGTGGCTGCGCCGAGCGGATCGGCGTGCCGACGAAGTTCATTCATATCGCCCAGATCCTGAATGGAGCCGAAGCATGAGCGATTCCGAACACCCGTCTGAAAATCAGGCGATCGAGCCGCAGCCGCGCGGCGCGCGGGTGCATGGCGACAGGCCGATCGACCAGGCGGAAGCGGCGGAGCGCTTCATCGCCGCTCCGCTCCACCAGAAGCAGCATGACGAGCGCCTTTGGACATTGCGCAGCCGCCGCGACGGCGAAATGCAGGCCATGCCCGAATGGGAGGAGATGCGCGCGCTTGCCGCGGCCATCAAGGAGCACACGCTCACCCATCTCGACAAGTACCTTGAGATGTTTGAGGCCAATGCCAAAGCCAATGGCATCCAGGTCCATTGGGCGAAGGACGGCGACGAGCATAACCGCATCGTCCAAGAGATCCTTGAGCGCCGCGGTACGAAGACCCTGATCAAGAGCAAGTCGATGCTGACCGAGGAGTGCCGCTTTCGCGAGCATATGGCGAAAGTCGGTATCGAGGTGATCGAGACGGACCTTGGCGAGCGGATCCAGCAGCTTGATAACGAGGATCCAAGCCATGTCGTCGTGCCTGCCGTCCACAAGCTGCGAACCGACGTGTCGAAAGTGTTCGCGAAGACCCTCGGCAGCGATCCGAACAATTCCAATATCTACCATCTTGCGGAAATCCAGCGAGAGACGACCCGGCCGATGATCCTGAATGCCGCCGCCGGCATGACAGGGGCAAATTTCGTGGTCGCCGAAACCGGTACTTTCGTTGTCTGCACCAATGAGGGCAATGCGGATTTGTCGGCCAACGTGCCTGACCTGCACATCGCCTCGATCGGCATCGAGAAGCTTATTCCGCGGCTGGAGGATCTGCCGGTCTTCATCCGGATGCTCTCGCGCAGCGCTCTAGGATCGCCTATCACCCAGTATACATCGCATTTCCGCGGCCCAAGGGCTGGCGGCGAGATGCATGTCGTGCTGGTCGATAATGGCCGCTCAGAACGGCTGGGGATGGAAAAATTCTGGACGTCGCTGAAATGCATTCGCTGCGGCGCCTGCATGAATACCTGTCCAGTTTACCGACGCTCCGGCGGGCTTAGCTACGGGGCTACCTATTCCGGGCCGATCGGGCTTATCATCGACCCGACCTTCAATGCGCGAAAGTACAGCAACCTGCCCTACGCCTCGACGCTGAACGGCAGTTGCACCAATGTCTGCCCCGTGAAGATCAATATTCACGAGCAGATTTACGCCTGGCGCCAGGAAATGGTCCGCGAGCACGAGACGCCGTTCGTCAAACGCGCGGCAATGAAGGCGGCGGGTGCCGTATTGTCGCGTCCTGCGGTCTACCGTGCGGCGGTGGAGGCGGGGAACGCTGCGATAGAGTCACTGCCTCGTTTTGTCGTCTATAATGGTCTCAACGCCTGGGGTAAGCATCGCGAGGTTCCGCACGCCCCCGCCGAGACCTTCCATCAATGGTACAAGAAAAACCGCGGAGACAAGAAATGAGCAGCCGTGAAGCCATTCTCGCTTCGGTCAGCGCCAACCTTCCGAAGGTGGAGCGGCCGCTTCCCGTGGTGCCGCACTTCGACAGCAACCCACCGGCATCGCTCATCGACGCGTTCGGCGACATGCTGAAGCGCATGGGCGGACGCCTGCTCGATCCCGGACCGGTGGGCGATCCGCTGGCGCCGGTGCGGGCGCTGCTTGCAGAGAGCCGCCTCATCTGTTCGGCCGTGCCGGAGATCGCGGGTGAGCGCGATCTTGCTGCTGTCACTGAGCCGCGCGCGCTGGCCGATGTTGACCATGCTGTTGTGCGTGCAGCCTTCGGTGTTGCGGAAACCGGGTCCGTGCTGCTTACCGACACGGATCTGCAGGTGAACTCACTCGCTTATCTGGCTCAGCACCTGATCGTGCTGCTCGATCCGGCGGATATCGTGGTCAACCTGCACCAAGCCTATGCCCGGCCAGAATTCCGCGAACATCATTATGCCGCTTTCCATACCGGCCCCTCGGCAACGGCGGATATTGAAGGCGTGCTCATCCTCGGCGCGCAGGGCGTCCGCTCGCTGTCTGTCTTGTTGGCGCCCAAGCCCCCCGTGAACCGCACCTGAGCCGGTTAGCGCCAGTCATAGGATCATGGAACTCAGGCATCTCCGTTATTTCGTTGCGGTTGCAGAGGAGTTGCACTTCACCCGCGCAGCCGAACGGCTCGGCATCAAACAGCCGCCCCTCAGCTTGCAAATTCGCCAGCTCGAGCATGAAATGGGCGCGCCCCTTTTTTACCGTCTGACACGCGGTGTGGAGCTTACCGAAACTGGAGCGTTGCTGCTCGTTGAAGCGCGCCAAATTCTCGACCAGGTGGAACGGGCCAAGGCTGGCGTGCAGAGCCGCGCGCGCGGTGAGACAGGACACATTCACCTGGGCTTCGCCGGCGCGACCTATTTTCAGCCACTCGTCCCTGCTGTTATTCGTGCTTACCGTGAGCATTATCCCGGCGTCGTCCTTTCACCCGAGCAAAGCAATACGCCACAACTGGTTGCAGGTCTGCGGAACGGCGAGATCGACATCGCGTTCGTTCGGCCGCCGATCAGCGACGGCGAAGGGCTTGCCATCGAGCCTTTGGTCGAGGAACCTATGGTGGTCGTGCTGCCGGCATCGCATCCTTGCGCCGGTGATCGTTCAGTGCCACTTGAAGCTCTCGCGCGGGAGACACTGATTCTATTCCCGCGTGCCATCGGTCCCGGTCTCTACGATGCCGTCATCGCAAGTTGTCAACGGGCTGGGTTCAGTCCCAAATTGGGCCAGGAAGCGCCCCAGATATCGTCGATCGTTCACATGGTGGCGGCGGGATTCGGTGTGTCGATCGTGCCTCAGTCGATCAAGCAGATCCACGCCGAAGGCGTCGTCTTTCTTGGCATTGAAGGTGACGTGCCCCACGCGCCGATCAGCCTTGCCTATCGGCAGGATGATCATGGTACGGTCGTGCGCAACTTTGTCGCCTTGGCGCGGCGAATTTCTCGAGCCTCCAAATCGGAAGAAGGGCAAGTTGTGGGCAAGAGAGGTGCAAAATAGCTGGCAATCCAGGGAGCACCCTCAGCGGCGCTCCGAGCCAGTTGGGCTGACTGCGTTTTTTACAGCAGGAAAATTTGTCTATTGATTGGCGTATTGCAAAGGCGCGCCAACATGTTTGGCGTTCTGTGTTATTTTTAGTTTGGCTGACATGATTCCAAAACCCGATGAAATGCTGTTTGCGCTAAAAACCTTCGCAGGGGCGATGGCAGCGTTTTATCTGGCGTGCTGGCTCGGGCTGGATAAACCTTTCTGGGCGATGACGAGCGCCTACATCGTCGCGCAGCCTCTGACCGGAGCCATGCGCTCGAAAGCGGTATTCCGGTTTATCGGCACGATGATCGGAAGTACCGCGGCGGTGGTGATGGTGCCGAGCCTGGTGAACGCGCCGGTACTGCTGTGCCTGGCGATGGCGGGCTGGATTGGCGGGTGCCTATATCTTTCACTGCTGGATCGCTCCCCCCGCTCCTACACCTTCATACTAGCGGGTTATACGGCGGCAATTATCGGTTTTCCCAGCGTGACCGATCCGAACATGATCTTTCAGACAGCGCTGACGCGGGTGGAGGAAATCGTCATTGGCATTACCTGCACTACCTTTCTCGGCGCTATTGTGTTTCCGCGGCCGATGGGGCCTGTAATCGCCCGCCGGATTGCACGCTGGGTGCCGCCGACGAACGATTGGGCGGTCGCGTCGCTGGTGGGCAAGGATGAGGACGCCCAGACACGTGCGGCAAGGTACCGGCTGGCCGTCGAGGTGAACGATGTTGGCCTGCTGACCACGCAACTGGCGTTCGACACTTCGCCGTTGCAAGCGGCGGTGCCGTATATCAAGCGCCTGCGTATTTACATGCTGAGCCTGATGCCGGTGGCGAGCTCGATCGGCGACCGCGTCGCGGAGTTGCGACGCATGAATGGCATTACCCCCGCATTGCAGGAAGTCCTGGAGGCGATGTCCGGCTGGGTGCAGGTCGGCGAACCTGGGAATGCGGATGCGGTGCGTGCCCGGATCGGTGCGCTGGCGGAGAGTGGAACATCTTGGGCCGGGCTGCTGCGCGCCAGCCTGGCTGTGCGCCTGAACGAGCTGATCACCATCATGCGGCATACGCGCGCAATCCGACAGCATATTGTCAACGGCGCTCCGCCACCGAAAAACGCTGTCCTGGACGGAGAACATGTTGCCGCGGCGGTGCGGCTGCATGACCATGGGATGGTGTTTCTCTCAAGCCTGGCTGCCTTTCTGGCGGTCCTGCTGGTCTGCGCGTTCTGGATTAACGCGGACTGGCCCGGCGGTGCCAATGCGGCGTTGATGGCGGCGATCGTATGCTGCCTCTTTGCAACGCAGGATGATCCTGCTCCTGCGCTGGCGCAGATGCTCCGTAATGTCATGATCGTGGTTATTGTCATCGGGTTTTATACCTTCGTCATTCTGCCGCGGGTGGAAACGTTTGTCGAATTGGCGCTGGCTTTATCGCCGATCGGGCTGATCATCGGCGTGCTGATTTCCCGACCTTCGACCGCCGGCATCGGCCTGGCGGTTGTAGCCTTTGGCCCAACAAACCTGGCGCTCGAGAACGGGTACGTAGGGGATTTTGCGGGTTATCTGAACAACGCCGCGTCCCTGGTATTCGGGGTGGCCGCCGCCTTGGTGGTCACAAAACTGAGTTGTTCGGTGGGAGCGGAATGGAGCATCCGCCGCTTGTTGCGCGCCGGGTGGCGGGATATTGCCGCGGCCGCCGAGGCGCAGGGTCCCCAGGACCGCGCGGTGCTGACGGGGCGGATGATGGACCGGCTGGGATTGCTGATGCCACGGCTCGCGGCGGTATCAGAGGATGGGGACATCGTGGCGGCGAATGTGCTGCGAGATATGCGGGTGGGATGGAACGTCATCGGCCGTGAGAAGGTTGCGGCGCTGATGCGGCGGATGGGGATCGAGGCGGTGTATCGCCGGCCGAATACGTCAAAACCCGCTCCAGGCCACAAGGTTTACCCATATCTATTGCGCGGCATGTTGATCGACCGGCCGAACCAGGTCTGGGCGATGGACATCACCTACATCCCGATGGCGCGGGGTTTTGTGTATTTGGCGGCGGTGGTGGACTGGTTCAGCCGGCGTGTTCTGGCCTGGAAATTGTCGATCACGCTGCAGGTGGAATTCTGCATGGGGGTGGTTGAGGAAGCGCTCGCCCGGTACGGCAAGCCGAAGATTTTCAACACCGACCAGGGCAGCCAGTTCACCAGCGGCGACTTCACCGGGCTGCTGCTGGAGCACAAAATCGCGATCAGCATGGACGGCAAGGCGGCCTGGCGCGACAACGTGTTCGTCGAGCGGCTCTGGCGCTCGGTGAAACACGAGGAGGTGTATCTGCACACCTATGCCAGCGTCGCCGAGGCCCGCGCCGGCCTTGGCCGGTATCTGAATTTCTATAATGGAAGGCGCCCGCATTCGAGCCTTGGCGCGCGCACGCCGGACCGAGTCTACTTCACCCAGGCCCCGCTGCTTGCGGCCGCCTGAAAACTTCGCCGCCGGTGTCTGGGCCTCGCGCAAGGAGGGCGTAGCCCGACTGGAGCGAGGCCCAGACACCGGCATATTATACCAGCCCGCCTTACTCCTGACTCTCTGTGGGGGATTCCCAAGGGTGGGAATTTCCGATTCGATGCCCTGATGGGGAGATTTGCATCGGGGGGCATGTTATGGGGGCGAAAGTAGCGATTACACGCATGGATCATACGGGTGCCGAGTTGCGGGCCCAATCGGCCAAATGCGCCGATGGTGCGCAGGTCCGTCGCATGCTGGCGTTGGCTCTGGTTTTGGATGGCCGGTCACGGAGCGAGGCTGCGGTGCTGAACGGCATGGACCGGCAAACCCTTCGTGATTGGGTGCATCGTTACAACGAGGCTGGCATTGAGGGGCTGAAGTCTCGCAAAAGCCCTGGCCGTGAGCCTTATCTGACAACCCAACAAATGGCCGAACGGCTCAAATTCGCCGGCATCACCCTCTTCGCCCTCGCCGAGGGCGAGATTTCCGAGTTGCACATCGGGCTGAAGGGCACGATGAACGCTCTGTTTCTGAAGGACCTAGCCGAGAAGACAAGGCGCGGCCTGCTCGGCCGGGTCGCGGCCGGCAAATCGGCGGGCGGCCTGTGCTACGGCTACAAACTCGCCCCCAAGATCATGGGCGACGGGATGGTCGAACGCGGCGACCGCCGCATCGACGAGGCCGAAGCCGCCATCGTCCGCCACATCTTCCGCGGCTTTGCCGAGGGCCTGTCGCCGATCGCCATCGCCAAGCAACTGAACCAGGAAGGGATCCTCGGCCCGGATGGCCGCCCCTGGCAGGACACGGCGATCCGCGGCCATGCCGCACGCGCCACCGGCATCCTGCGCAATGAACTACATATCGGCCGGCTGGTCTGGAACCGCATGCGCTATATGAAGGCCCCCAACACCGGCAAACGTGTGTCGCGCATGAACCCGCGCGAGCAATGGGTGACCGAGGAGGTGCCGCAGCTGCGCATCGTCGAGCAGGAGGTATGGAATCAGGTCCAGCACCGCCTTGCCGGTATCCGCGAAGCCTCCGGTGCCAACGATCCCGACCGGCCCAAGTACTGGGAGACGCGCCGCGCCAAACACCTGCTGACCGGCAAGCTGTTCTGCGCCAGTTGCGGCGGGGCCTTGAGCGCCGTCGGCCGCGACTACCTGGCCTGTGGCGGCGCGCGCAAGCGCGGCACCTGCGCCAACATCCGCCGTTCCCAGTTGGAAGCGGCCGTCATCGAGGCATTGCGCTCCAACCTGATGGCGCCGGATGACGTCCATGACTTCGTCAAGGAATTCACCGCCGAGTGGAACCGGCTGGCCGCCGAGAGCAATGCCGGACGCGCTCATGACCAGAGCCGGCTGGCTGCGATCCAACGCAAGATCGACAAGATCATCGAGGCGGTAATGGAAGGGTTCCGGAGCGAGGAGCTGAAGCAGCAGCTGGAGGCGCTGTCGCAGCAGAAGGCCCAGCTGCAGGCCCGCATCGCCGCTCCAGCCGCTAAGACACCCTCGCTGCATCCGAACCTGGCTGAGCTTTACCGGGATCGGGTTGCGTCGCTGCAGACAGAATTGGCCAAGTCCAACGGCAGCAACAGCGCCGTGCTGGAAGCCCTGCGGGATTTAATTGAGCGGGTGGATTTTGGGCCGGGGACTGAGGGCGGCGAACGGGAGATCATTCTCACGGGCGCGCTGTCGGCGATGGTCGGGCTGGGTCTGGGCGACAAGCCAGCGCTTGCAATGCCTTCCGCCGCGAGGGGCGAGGCTGATCCTGGTTTGTTCTTGAGTTCGGTAAAAGTGGTTGCGGGGGCCAGATTTGAACTGACGACCTTCAGGTTATGAGCCTGACCGAATTTTTGATAAAAATCTGATTCAATTAAGAAATTTGATTGAATATTAGCTTATGTGATAAATCATGTGCTAAACTCACGGGGCTCGTTACGGTAAATCGTGTAAAATGTGCTAATCGACGTTATCGACCGATATTTACCCACACGGTCCATAAAGATTGGCACAAAATGTCCGATCTTCGTCACCGTGGCCCCTACGCCGTCGCCGCAGCCTTCGCCTTTTGTGGCTTCAAGGTGCTCGTCGGATACGATTGTCTCATGGCACGTCCGACATCCATTCGCCGGGAATGGGGCTCGAGGTCGTGGCCGCCTGCGCTTCATGGATCGATCACGTATTTTCGTCGTAGCTCTGACCGGCGCGTTACGCTGTTCGAAGGTCCTCGCCTCGAACGGCTCGCACAAACTCATCGCGAGTGAGCGCACAGAGGGCAAATTCGCCGCGCTTCAAAGGGCCCCCAAGGCGGGACGTTGCGCCGGGGCCGGCGAGGTAGAAGATGTATGGACCCGCATTGAAGAAGACGTGGGCAGCGGCGCGCTTCCACTTCTCAATAAACTGCTTGTTTGGTCCCATCCACCGCATGATCGCGAATTCCTTGCCGCCGAGATTGACGACACGGGATCTGAAATCGAGCGACATGCTGAAGTAGTTCCCCAGGAACGAGCTTTCGCTGTGGATGTGAACCAGCCAGAACATCCGATGCTCGCGCCGATAGAAAGCCTCCCGCGCGTTGCGTTCGTCCTCGCTGATCGAGGAGTGCTGCAGCTCCAGCACGGTGGCCATAGGGGTGCCGCTGCCTACCAGGACGTCAGCGCGATGAAGCTCCCCAGTCATCCGATCGCGCAAACCGATCTCGCGACACGACATGTCGAAAAGTTCTTTCCAGCCGAGATGCCAGGGCCCCTCGGGCTCGCTCCAGGGGTCGCAATCGCCGGCCTTATGCCGCCAGTGGGGCGTGTTCTCGACCGGCATGACAGCGGTGAGCAGACCGCCGCAGTCGCGGCAAGTCGTGCGCTCTCTCTTTGCGATGGGCGCGCGCTTCTGGTTGCCGACCCAGGCATAGAGCATGGCTACCGCTCTCCGTTACGCATCGGCCTGCGGCCAGCGCAGTTTTCCGCGGCCGACGCGCAAGGCTTCCACAAGCCTGGTGTTGCCGGCCAATCTGCCCGAGAAGAGGCTGGGCTTCGGATCGACAGCCGGCTTCTTGAATGCGGCGACCCGCCGGTAGTCGGGCGTCGCCAGCCACGTCCGCCCGTCCCCTTCGTCCGTGATGATCCGATAGAGCCCGGCCAGGCGGGGCGGCCGCGGAATGTCGAGCAAGCGCTTATAGCGTTCGACCGACCACTTCTGGATTCCGCCGCTGAGGGCTTCGGTCCTGAAGCGCGCCCATAGCGCGGCAGTATCGGGCGTTGGCCAGTCGCCAGCGTCGGTGTACGCCGTGATCTCGTCGGATTCCAGCCATGCCCGCATCTCGGCCGGCGTCACGAAGACAGGGTTGGTGGTCTCGATCGCCGCCATGGCCGCCCGCCGCGACGGAAGGCCCGCACGGATCAGCATCGACATCATGAATTGCGGGACGCCGGTTTCCAGACGATGCGGCGGCGCCGCCCGGAATGATGTCCGGCGACCAGCCGAGGGACATGCGCCGGGTACTGATGGCTTCCAGTGCCCAGACCAAACGATAGGTGAAGGCCTCTTCGACGCCGCGCATGTTCTGCGGTCCGATCTCGGCGACGTCCGCGCCCGACACCCAACTGCTTCAGGATGGCCTTCCAATTCGCCGGGCAGCGCATTCTTCTTGTCGGGAATGAACGGCCGCATCACCAGCAGGCGCTCCCCGAGGCCCGCCAAGGCATCCGCGAGTTCGTCGACGTCTCCTGGCAGGGACGCGGCGTCGGCCCGATCGATGAGGTCGGCCAGCTCTTCGGCCATAGCGTCGATCGTCAGGCCAGCTTCAAGCCCGACGCCCATCGCGAAATGGCCGCGGCGGGCCTGCGGCGTGGTCGTCTTCCAGATGAGATTGGCGCGCGCCTCGAACACCTTCCGGTGCTGCGCCGCGACGTCCTTCGCCCTCGCGCGCGATTTGGCGGGCCCAGAGCGATCCCTTGAGCGCTTCGTCGAGAAGCTTGGGCAGGTCGGCGCGATCGGCATCGAGCGCCTCGATCAGGCCGAAGACCGTTGCATCGAGGCGCTCGACTAATTTGCGAAAGCGGTTCCTCGTCAATGGTCTCCTCCTCGTCTCATCGCCGCCGTCTTCATCGTCGTCGCCATCGGCTCGTCGGTATTCGGGGGCTGCCGCAAGCGCGCGGCGACCGTCGGCTTCCTCCGCCGGCGATCTCCACGCCTCGCGGGCGTTGGCGAGATATTCCCAGGCATCAGCGCGATCCAGCACACCTTCGCGGGCCAGGCGCTCAAGGATCTCGGCGACGATCTGGATCAGGCCGCTCTTTAGTGTCCGGGCCTTGGAGGAGGCGACCAATCCTCGCCATTCTCCGCTCCGCCAATCGATCGCGATCGAACATGACATGGACGATGAGGCCTTCCACGTCGACGAACGCGCGGCCGGCGCGGCCGGCGACATTGGCGAACTCCTCGCCTGTGATCGGTTTGCCCGCTCGATACAGCGCCGGGACCAGCAAGACGGCGGCGTTGAGATTGAGCCCCTGCGACAGCGTCGGCGATGCGACGATGACCTTCAGGACGCCTTCCGACAGCAGGACTTCCAATTCACGCAAGAACGGGCTTGGCAGCCGGCCGTGGTGAATGGCGACGCCGGCCTTCAGGCTCGCCACAGCCGGATGGTCTTCGCCGAGCCATTCCTTGCCGACCTCGAGCGCGCGCGCGATCGACGCTTCGTCTTCCAGCAGCGAGTCCAGATAGCCACGCTTGCAAAGGTCGACGACCTGCTTGCCGTACCCCTCGACCCAATTCGCCTGGGTCGAGAAGATCAGGGTCCGCTTGCCCTGGCCGCAAATTCCCACGCCGCGAACAAGGCGAGGTGCGAGTTCTTGCGGGGATAGGGCTTCTTCTCCTTCCCGCGCGGCTGGTTTCTGCACGACGAATTTGTCGAGGAACGGGCCCGTTGTCGTCAGGTCGAGCCGGAGCAGTGCGTGCCTTAGCCCTCGCCAGGCGAGCACGCCGAACCGCTGGCGTGTCGGCCGCCAGTCGGACCGCACCGGCATCGCCCGGCTCGTCGGAGCGTATCCAGGCGGTCAGATCATCCAGCTCATCGCCGCTCGGCAGGATGGCGGAGAGGCAGACGATCCGGCGTTCGGCTCGCGTCGCGCGGCGCCGAATAGGCGCTGCACCAGCGTCTCGTAACGGATTTCGCGCTCGCTCGGGCCGATCATGTGGCCTTCGTCGAGGACGATCAGCCCGACATCATCGATCAGCGCACGGATCGCTTCGCAGCGCGAAGTCGAGCTTCTCCGGTGTCGCGATGATGATCTCGCGCGTGCGCAAGCGCGTCTTCGTCGCCAGCCGAAAGCCCACTGGCGCCGTATAGGGACGACACGCTGAACCCGAGCGGCGCGAAGGTCTTTCTGAAAGGACCGCTCCGTCTGGGCCGAGAGGGCGCGCAGCGGCGTCACAATCAGCACCCTGCGCGCCGACGACAGCGTCATCAGCGCGGCGATCTCGGCCACGCGCGTCTTGCCGGCGCTGGTCGGCAGAGCGACGACCAGATCGTCCGTGACGTCCGTGGAACGCGGGCCGCCTCGCGCTGCGATGGCCATAGCTCCACCTCGGAGTTTTTCGCGCATAGAGCGACAGATGAACAGCCGCCGCAGGTCCGGATATTTTTCCTCCGTCCCCGCTGGCGGCTCCGTCGGCAGGTTCTGGTGCAGCGAATGCTGCCAGAGGTCGTCGATCAGGTGCCGGCAGAGATTGGTGATCCACCACAGCGGCACATTCTCCGCATTGTCGGCCAGGTTGACGCGCTGTGGCGAGCAAGCCCGTGCGCTACTCGATCGGTGCGGGCTTCGCCGGTCTCGAGCGCGAAGTCGAAGAATGCGCCAGCGCGCGGCAGATCGTCGTGTTGAGGATGGTCGACAGCACCTCGTCGACGTCAGGTTCTTCGCCCCGTAGCGCTGCGGCGATCCGCTCATCACCATGAGCCTCGTCGTCCAGCCAGCTCGCGAACGAAGCTGCGCAAGCTGGTCGAGATCGCGCAGGATCAGCCGTATCACCGCCGTTTCGCCCGGCGTCAGGCATTGAGATCGCCCGCCGCCTCGTTGAAGAGCGAATAGGCGACGGCCGAGAAGCCGGCGAGATGATAGGCGGCGGCGGCGATGGTGCTGACGGAAGCCGCGATCGGCGGCTTCTGGATCGCCATTGCGTACCAAGGCTTCAAACGCGTTGCCAGCGCGCTCGAACGCCTTGCTGGTCAGATCCGAGGCGCCAGCCTGGGCACGAAGGGCCATTGCCGCCCGCAAGCAGCGCGAAGCCATGTTCTGCGAGGTCGGTTTCGATCGTCGCGCCGAGCGGCGGGGCATTCGTCGGCAGGACGCCATCCTTGCGCATCAGCGACCAAGCCGCGCCGCGATAGAGGAGGCGCCCAAGCATGCCGTCTGACGGTCGCTGCTCGTCAGGAATGCCGTGCAGTTCATCAATCGTCTCCAAGGTCTTCCGCCTCCTGGTACATGTCCGCGATGAAGTCCTGGTGGTCTTCGATGTGAAGGTTCACGACGTAGTGGTCCCGATTGGTCCCCGCGCCGTCGAGGTCCTCCTTCAGCGAAGCGTGGGGGCCGTTGCCCGACATCGGTGAAGAGCATGTGGTCGATGCGATCGGCGCGCAGGGACTTCAGGCCGACTTCATCGCGAAGGTCTGCGGCCCAGTGCGACATCGTCCGTCGTCGTTGCTCTCCAGCAGGCGATTGGCGACGAACAGCCAGCGAGTCGGGCGTGCAACGGCCGTTGTCGCGATTGAGCACCTTGCGGGCGCTCGTGACGGTGGCTTTGCCGAGAACCTTGTTGCTCTTGGCTTCGCCTTTCAGAAGCCAGAGCTTCGAGTCGCCGGCCCCATCGTACCCGGCGCCGATGAAGTCGTCGCCGCGCATGGCCATGTTGCGGCCGTCCTTGTAGCGCAGGCGGCGCACGGGGACGCGCAGACCGATCTCTTCCTCGACCAGCTCGGTCGCGAGAATCTCGCCGAGATCGCCGGAGCGGCCTTTGGGCGTCTGGGGCAGCCGCGCACGCAGGATCTTCGCGGCGACCTTGTAGCCAAGCCGCTCGACATCATCGGCGATGCGTTCAAGGCGATCGTAGTGCGAGCGCATCGTCTCGGCGAGGTCATCGCGAATTTCGTCTCGGCCACCGTCCTTCTCGACATAGGTCCAGTAGTGCTTGCGCTTGTCTTTCTTCCTTGGTGGCGTCACACCACTTTTCGTACAGTCCCACGCTCCCCCCCCGTTTTCAACATTCTGCGGCGCGGCTCGCCAGTTCGGCGGTGTCCGCGCATCGATCGATTAGCGCCTCAACGGCTCGGCATCTTCGATGTAACAGCCCGTCTTCCACCTTGCGCGCAAGTCCGTTGCCAACACAGTGGAAGCTGCCCGCGCTTCCCCAAGTGTCCTGGCGGCCGAGTAACGCACGGCGCTAGAGCGCAACCAGCTCGACCGCACCACCCATTTCCGCCATCAAACCCCGAAGGCGTGGCGCCTGAGTTCGCGGCAGCGCGATCGCCAGAAGGCGTTGCGCCCTCGACGCACCGACATAGATCTTTCGGGCCTCCTCGTTGTCATCCCCTGCGCCACTAGTCAGAAAATCGATGATACCTTTCGCGGTTCTTGGCGACATCACCACGCAGATCGCAGGAAACTCCAAGCCCTTCACGCTATGGATGGTTCGCGCGGGATGACCGGAGGCGGGCGCGACTGACAATGCTTTCTCAAGGTCACCATTGCGACGAAGACGCTGATTGATGGATGGGCCGTCCGCCGGCAGTAGCGGCTCGAGCAGTCGCCGCGCTTCATCGTGCCATGCCTCGGCCGTGGCGAATTGCTCCGGGCTGAACCGAAGCGCCTGAGCCAAAGCGAGTGCATCTGGCCGCCAGGTTTCGGGAGAGATGTTACCGTCAGCGAGATACTGATGATACGTCTTTCCGCTCATCCGGCCGCTCAGTTCGAGCATGATCCGATGGATGGCGACGAGCGCCTCCTTCCGGCCACCGACTTCGAACGAGAAGTGGAAATCACTGATTGCGACCGCCAGCCTGTAGCTGAGATCCCGCACTCCGGAATCCTGGGGATGGCCAAGGGCATTCGCGCTGGTCCGGCGCGTCGCCGAGACGACGGGGCAATCTCGCGCCGCAAGCCCCATTGCCGCCACCAACTGCTGGAATTTTGCCCCGATCGTCGAGGGCACGCCCTGGCCAGAATAAAACAAGATATGTACCGCCGTCGGTTCCTCGCGATGCTCTCCTAGGGCCTCATCGACGGCGGCGCGCATGCCGGGCGCGCGCAAGGCCACGACGCCCTTCGCGATGTGTTCGCTCGAGCGAAAATTTCCATTCATGGGCAATCGTTCGGCCGCGCCAAATGTATCTGCGAACTGACCAAGCTCCCGCGTCACACCGCCACGAAATCCGTAGATGGCTTGGTTCGGATCACAGATCACCTTCACCGGTGCGCCGGCGGCCCGGAACCAGGCGATAATCTCCAGGTCGACCGGATTGCAGTCCTGCGCCTCATCGACAATGAGCTCTTGGAAGCGTGCAGCGAACGCCGGTCCAAGCACTGCGCCGCACGCCGGGTCGCGCAGCCGCGCGAGCGCTACAGAACGCGCGTCGGCGAAGTCGAGTTCACCGCGCTCCAGAAATCGCGCGCGCGCGTTCCGTGCGGCCGTCTCGTGTGCCTTGATCTTCCCGCGAAACCCGTGGCGCTGAATCATGGCAGGGATCGCGCTTCCCGTCGCGCGGTCGAAACATTCCAGCGGTAGGGCCTGCGCGCCCGCAAACGGCTGTATGGTCCGATCGTCCTTGTCTGGGATCAATTTCGGCTTGGCGGCGCATCCATCCATGCCGAACGGTGCGATGAGAAATTGCCAGAGGAACGCGTCGAACGTGCCGATGAAGTGCGGGAACGCCGGGGTTTCGACCAGCCCCTCTCGACGTAGCCGATCCTCCAATTCCGAGACGGCGGCTATAGTGAAAGACAGAAACGCTATGCCGCGGCCTGTCGGTCTGCCGCCAAGAAGCGTTCGCGCTCGCTCGACCATGACGCGGGTCTTTCCCGCGCCCGGGCACGCAGCGATGAACGCCGAGCCCGCATGCTCGATCACCCGCTGCTGCTCGTTACTCGGCTCAAACGGCTTGGCGATCATTTCACCAGGGCCTCAATCGCCGCTGTCAGATAGGCCGGCACCGTGAAGGCCGTGCCCTTGTTGATCTCCTCGGCGACAAGCTGCGCGAAGTCGCCTTTGCGCGTCGTCTCGAAGAGCTTCTGGATCGCGACCGCCTGCGCAGCGCTGGCCAGCGCAACCGCCGCGTCCCACTTGTCACCAGAGCGCGGGTGAAGCTTGAGATAACCCTCCTTGAGTACGGCGGCGTTGCCGGCGCGCACGAGCTCCGTTTCAAGCGAATAGTCATTGATGACGACCTCCAAGAGGTCGCCTGCGCCAAGCCCGGCAACCAGGGCTTCCAGATCGCGTTTACGTGCCGCGCCGGGTCTCTCCGCGCCATCAGCCACTTCCCCGCCATCGCCGTCTGTTATAATGATGACACGGTCTGCGATCCGGACCTCGTTGAAAGGCGATAGAAGCAGCTTGGCGTAAGGCTGGAAATCGACACCGTCGATTGGCACGAACACGGCCGACCGGAACAAGCGTAGCCTATCTGCATCGTCCTTCAGTACGATCTTCTTGGCCATGACCGGAAGCAGAAGCGCTTCGGCTATGCCTTCCACCAGGAGCACGCGACCTCCGAAAAGGAAGGCCGATTTGGTCACGTCGAGATAGCGATCGACCTTGCGGCGCTCGACGGGATCGAGCGCCAGCGCCGCGAGCGGAATGCACCGCGTCACGCGCCTCGGCCGACCGACCGGCATGACCGGGTTCGGTTCGATTTCCGGCATGATCTCGGCGGGTACGCCGGCCAGCGGCTGTGGTTCCTCTCCAGTGTCACCGGGAGCGTCCACCGGCGCCGGAAGGAAGGAGCGAAAAAAGACGAGCTTCTTGCTTTCAACCCACGCCGACAGATTCGGTGAATGGGTCGCCACGATCACTTGCAGCTCTCCGGCAGGCCCCTGGTGGCCCTCGCGGGGTTTACGTGACTTCTCGGCCTGCTCGTCCAGAAAGCTCGAAGACTGCGGCCTGGAGTTGAGGGTGGAGATGCGCCTCTGGTTCTTCAACGAGAAAAAGTGTCAGATCGGCGTCGTTGACCTTCTCCAGCTCGACCGCGATCGTGGCCATGTAGAGAAGGTTCGCGTAGCCATTTCCCGAATAGCGGAGGTCCTCGGGTTCGATGCCGTGATCGGCGAGTTTAAAGCGGAGGTCACGCGCGATATCGATCAGCTTCTCGTCGCTCGCGAAACCTAGCGATGCCGCCTGGCGCCGGACACCGGCCGTCAGCGCGCTCAATCCGATCTCGACGGCTCCCCCGACCTTGCCGAGGATCTCCGCCTCGGCACCGCGCCGCAGACTCTTAGCTAAGGCCTCCGGATCACCGCCCTCGAGGAAATGGTTTAGGAGGGCATAAATCCGGGTCGGATTTCCCGAGGCGAGCGCGCGCTTCGCATCGCGCAGCGGCGGCAAATAGACGTGGCGGACCATCTCGTGGCATCCGGCCTCGGGATTGCCACGCTGATGTCCCGCCCACAAGGCCGGTCGGATCGGGAAGCGGCCCGTCGTCTCGTCGTACTTCAGACCGAAGACACATCCACTAATCGTCGCGTCGGTCGCGGCCGATATCATCCGCCCCTGTTGAGCAGCGTTCAACTCCGCGAAGGTTGCGGTCAGCTCGAATTTCCTTTCTGCGCTCCCGAACCGGATATCGGTGGTCTCGCAATAGAGCTCTCGGCGGCCGCCCAACGGCGCTGTCAAAAGACGGATTGCGTCGATCGCGTTGCTCTTGCCGCCGTTGTTTTCTCCGACAAGCAGAGTCAGATCCTTGCACAGCGGAATTTCCGACTGAGCGAAGGATCGGAAGTTGTTCAGCGTCAGCTTGTCGAGATACATACCCCCTACGCCTCCCCTTTTCCTGCGGTTATTTCACCTTGTCTGCCTTGTTCGTCATTGGCTCTCCGCTCCAGAGAGTCGACAATGGCGCTGCCGCTAGCCTGTCGCCGAACGGCACGACGTCCGCGCTGTCGTAAAGGACGACGCCAAAAGCAAAGCGGTCCCCGCTCGCTTCGGCCAAGGCCCGCAGGCCGCCGAAATCACCGGCTTTGACCGTCGCGCTCGCCTTGACCTCGATGCCTGCGATCATCCCGTCATCGCGTTCCAGCACAATGTCCACCTCGCGCCCGTCCCGTCCCGAAAATGGTGCGGCGTCAGCCGCAGGTCCGAGGCCGTCATCAGCTTCAGAACTTCCGCAAACACAAAGCTTTCGAGCAGCGCGCCGAACGTGCCGCGGTCCGCCTTGACCCTGTCGAAGGAAAGACCGCGCACTGTTGCTAGCAGGCCGGAATCGAGGAAATGCAGCTTTGGCGTCTTGACGATGCGCTTCAGGGCATTAGTGAACCACGGTTGCACCGTCGCGATCAGGAACACCTGCTCAAGCAGCCCGACATAGCGCTGCCCCGTCTTGTGGCTGACATTGATGCCGGCGCCAAACTGCGAATAGTTGACCAACTGGCCGGAGTGCTCGGCCAGCAGCCGCACGAATTTCGGAAGTTCCGTCAGCTTCTCGACATCAGCGATATCCCGCAAATCGCGCGTCAGCACCGATGTGAGATAGGATCTCGCCCAGTCCTGCCTCCGGCGCTCGCTATCGCGGCTGATCGCTTCGGGGAAACCGCCGAGCAGGACAATCTGGACAAGATCGTCGCCCAGGATTGCCTCCCGGTGGCTCAGGAGCTTTCCTGCGAAGAGATGCTCCAGGAAAGTCGGCGTCCGGCCTTCGATCTCAACCCTCGCGAGCGGCAGCATCTGGATGGTCTCCATCCGGCCGGCCAGGCTGTCGGCGACCCGCGGCAAAGTCAGGACATTCGCCGAGCCGGTCAGTAGGAAGCGACCCGGCCGATAGTCCTCGTCGATGGTCTTCTTGATGGCCAGCAGCAGGTCAGGGGCGCGCTGGATTTCGTCGATGATGGCCCGGTCGAGGCCGCGGATGAAGCCGGCGGGATCGGACTGGGCGGCCTCGAGGACCGTTTGATCGTCGAGCGTGATATAGGTCCGCCCGGCTTCTCCCATTTTTCGGACTAGCGTGGTCTTGCCGGCACGGCGCGGGCCTACGATAAGGACCACCGGCGTATCAGAAAGGGCTTCCTCCGCCCGTCGCTCCACAAACCGCTCGAACATCCCATCTCCGAATCCGGAAGATTGGAACTATCGGTATCGGCTGATTGGGAGTCAATGGTCCGCTAGATTGGAAGTTACGGGGCCGCGATCTGGAAGGCCTTGAGGGGAAAGCCTTCCCCTCTGGTCGGTGCCGCGGTCGCCGACGCACCCCCTTCTGCGGGGGGATGCCCGCAACGCCCCATTTAGAGTGAGAGGACGGCCCGGCCTCGCCGTGAGGGGTTGCGGACTGGAGGAGAGGACTCCGGCGCCCGCCATTGAGACTATTGTCTCTGGTGCCGGAATCTTTCCGGGTTCGGGCGCCCGGACAAGGAAAGGCGAACGCGCTCTTGCCAAGGTCCTTAAAGAGGGCGGCCAGCGTTTCATACGCTCTCTCCGTCGCGATGAGCATGGACGCGATGTGACGTGCTGGCTGCATGGCGATGGCTACTGTCTGTCGACTTGCCCAATTGAATTAACGTAATGTACGCTTTGAGCGATTACGATCAGACTATTTTGAGAATCTGATGTCGAATATAAAGCTTCTGGCGAATCGGTAGCTTTTTTAGTCCGCTTACTGCCGGTGTCAGTTCCGGAGCGGACATTCCGCTTACAATCCCGCAAATGCGATGCCGAGAGCGAGCGCTCAAAACAGCGCCATCTGGCCGCCTGGGCGTCATCGGCGCGCCCCAATGCTTCGAGTACCGCAATTTTGGCGTCTTCGTAGTCAAAATCCGGCCAGTCCCAGCCTCGTGATTTGCGTTCTGCCGCAGCCTCGATCGCAGCCCAGGCGTCATCCACCCGGCCGGCCGCGAGCAGGCGCCGGGCAATCTCGGCGGCAATCTTGGGCACCGTGCGCGTCTCCGCTTCATATTGGGCGATGAAGGCATCAACATCCCCCTGCGCATCGGCGATCTCCCGCAAGGCCAGTTTCACAGTACTGACGCGAGAACTCTCCGCGATCTCATCCTCAAAAATCGGCCCGGAGGAGCCATAGCCTATCTTGACGCGATCCTTCGCGACCGGCTTTTCCACCGGGCTGTTTGAGAGGCCGATCATGAGCTGCTTCAAACGCCCCAGCCCTTCCGGCCCAAGCGCCTTGGCCAAAGCGGCAATCAACCCGTCGAACCGGCCGTGATCATTCGCCACCAGCGCATCAAAGGCCTGGCCCGCCAGAGTTACCCGAGAGGCCTTGGCCAACACGGCGACAACGCCGAGATCATCGCAAGCCTGATGAAAAATCGGGCTGATAACACCGTTGCTGTCATCGCAGCGCGCGAAGACCGGGCTGGCCAACGCCATAAAGCGCCACAGCAGGTCGAGCGCCTCCTGCGGATCATCACCGGCGATGCTTCCCATGATCGCGGCGCGTTGGGCCTCCAGGTCAGCCGCCAGAGGCTTGACCCCGTGCCAATCCACAAACGAGCGCGCCCGGCCGATGGCGGCAAGCCGCTTGCGGACCTCCTTGCCCAACTCACCGGGGCTTTGCGCACCCGCCAGCTCCATCCTCAGCCGCCGCTTCGCCAAAGCGTTTCCCGTGGTGATCTCGATCAGCAACCCGCCAGGCGTTCCGGGCCGAGCGCTTCGAGGTTTTTGGTATTCAAAGTTGTTGTCTTGGCCATGCAATGTCCATCCAATGTCACCTTGTCGTGGCATGATCGGCTTTGGCCTGGCAAGCCATTCCGGCATGGCCCTAATTTCGCGCCCGCGCCGTGCCGCAGACCCATATAAATAATTGATTTTTTTTGTTTTAATCAGCCAAACTCACTCACCCATAAATTGACCCCAAGCCGCAGATGCTATAGCCGGAATAAGGTGAGCAGGGCGAAACGATGACCGAAAGCAGCTTTTACGAGCGGCCAATTCTGAATTCGCCCTATCGCGCGCCGGAATTGCACCATCCGCTCGACGAGAACGGCCAGCCGCTTGAGGGCGAACCAAGGCCAGGGCGCCGTCCGTCCCGCTTCATCGTCCCGGTTCCGGCGTCACGGAAGAAGGCGTCCGCCGGCCAGGCGTCGCTCGAGCTGGAAACCTACACCGAAAACGCGCTGATCAACGAAATCCGCGGCTATCGTCGATCGCTGGCGCGAGCTGCGCAATCCCTGCCGACTGGGGCGTGACCGGCGTCAACGCAGCGGCTTCTGGAACATTGGCGCCATCATAAATTCGTCCGGCCCGCAGTCCCTTCTTCTGCCAGTTGGAAGCCGTCGAGACGATCATCTGGCTGACCGAGGTCGCGCCCGAAGCGCGCCGCGTCGAAGGGGCTCCTGGATCAGATCGCCAAGGCCAATGAGGAGGCCAATCCCGCGCTGTTCCGCCTTGCCCTGAAAATGGCGACCGGCAGCGGCAAGACGACCGTCATGGCCATGCTGATCGCCTGGCAGGCGGTTAACGCCGCCCGCAAGGACTCGAAGGATTTCTCCCGCGCCTTCCTGATCATCACCCCCGGCATCACGATCAAGGATCGTCTCCGCGTGCTGCAGCCGAGCGAGCCGGACAATTACTATGAGACCCGCGAGACTCGTGCCGCCGGAAATGCTGCCGGAAGTCCGGCGCGCGGAGATCGTCATCACCAACTACCACGCCTTCCAGCACCGCGAGACGCTGGCTCTGCCGAAGGTCGCGCGCAGCTTCCTGCAAGGCAACGCATCCCGATCCGCTCAAGACCACGGAAACCGATGCGGAGATGCTGGAGCGGGCCTGCGGCAAGCTGCTCAACTACGACTCGCGTCAACGTCATCAACGACGAGGCGCACCATTGCTACCGGCACAAGGTCGGCGGCGACGCCGAAGGCGCTCTGACCGGCGACGACAAGAAGGAAGCCGCCGAGAACGAGGAGGCCGCGCGGCTCTGGATCAACGGCATCGAAGCGCTGGACCGCAAGCTGTCGAAGGGCGTGCGCGCGGTCTACGACCTCTCGGCCACGCCCTTCTTCCTGCGCGGCTCGGGCTATGCCGAAGGCTCTCTCTTCCCTTGGGTCGTCTCCGATTTCAGCCTGATGGACGCGATCGAGAGCGGCATCGTCAAGTTGCCGCGCGTGCCGGTCACCGACAACCTGGTGCAGACCGACACGGTCGTCTACCGCGATCTGTGGAAGCATATCGGCAAGGACTTTGCCCAAGACTGCCGCGGGCGCCGCCAAGCTCAGCCCCTTCGACCTGCCCAACACGCTGAAGACAGCGCTGAATGCCCTCTACAGCCACTATGAGGGCGAGTTCGATCGCTGGCAGCGCGCCGGTATCGGAGTTCCGCCGGTGTTCATCGTAGTCTGCCAGAACACCGCCATCTCCAAACTGGTCTTCGAATGGATCGCCGGCTTCGAGCGCGGCGATGCCGAGGAGGGCGAGCGCGCCGCCTTCCATGCCGGGCACCTCGAACTGTTCCGCAACTACGACGAACACGGTGCTCGCCTTCCCCGCCCGCGCACGCTGCTGATCGACTCCCGCCAGATCGAATCCGGCGATGCGCTGGACAAGGGCTTTCGCGCCGCCGCTGCAGCCCGAAATCGAGCAGTTCAAGCGTGAACTCGCCGCACGCGAGGGTGCCGCCAGCGCGCAGGGCGAGATGAGCGAGAGCCGCATTGTTGCGCGAGGTGATGAACACCGTCGGCCGCGCCGGTCGCCTTGGCGAGCAGATCCGTTGCGTGGTTTCCGTATCGATGCTGACCGAAGGCTGGGATACCAACACCGTCACCCACATCCTCGGCGTCCGCGCCTTCGGCACCCAGCTTTTGTGCGAACAGGTCGTCGGGCGCGGCCTGCGCCGGCAATCCTACGACCTCAATCCGGAAACCGGCCTGTTCGACGTCGAATATGCCGACATCATGGGCATCCCGTTCGACTTCGCCGCCTCCCCGCAAAAGGCCAAGCCGACCAAGCTGAAACCGGTTACGCGCGTCCACGCGATCAAGGAACGCAGCGCGTTGGAAATCATCTTCCCGCGCGTCAGCGGCTATCGCCGCGATCTGCCGTCGGAGAAGCTCGAAGCTGTTTTCACCGAGGACAGCCAGCTGGAAATCACGCCCGGCGGACATCGGCCCCACCTCCGTCGTCATGGAGGGCATCGTCGGCGCCGGGGTGACGATCACGCCCCAGGTTCTGGAGCGGCTGCGCCCCTCGGAGATCAGCTTCAACCTCGCCAAGCACCTTCTCTACGCGCATTTCCGCGACGAAGACGGCATCGCCAAGCAGCATCTGTTTCCGCAAATCCATCGCCTTGCCCGCCTTTGGCTCGATGGCGGCTATCTCGTCACCAAGGGTGTGCCGATCGGCGCGATCCTCTATCAGGACCAGCTTGCCCGCGCCGCCGAAAAGATCGACATCGCGCTCACCCGCGGCAGCGAGGGGCGGATCATCGCCGTGCTCGATCCGTACAATCCCAAAGGCTCAACGCGCCACGTTAACTTCATCACCTCGAAATCCTGCTGGGCGACCGGCGCGCGTCCGCCCAAATGCCACATCAGCCATGTCGTGCTGGACAGCACCTGGGAGCAACAGCTCGCGCTGACGCTCTGGAAAACCATCCGCGCGTGCATCGCCTATGCCAAAAATCAGGCGCATGGGCTTCGAGATTCCCTATCTCGATAGTGGCACCATGCGCCGCTACATGCCCGGATTTCCTGGTCCGGCTCGACGATGGCGGCGAGAGCCACTCAACCTCGTGCTTGAAGTGAAGGGCTGGCGCGACGAGAGCCGACAAAGCCAAAGCGCAGACCACGCGCGAGCTATGGGTGCCGGGCGTCAACGCGCTCGGCGGTTTCGGTCGCTGGGCCTTCGCCGAATTCCGTGACTGGGCGCTGATGGAAGAAGATTTTGCCACCCTGGTCGAACAATTGCTGCAAAAGGTCCCCGCCTGATGGCCCGCTCGCCTAAATCCTCCAAACAGATCGACGCGCTGAAGCACGATGCAGCGACTCGGCGGAATATCCCCACTGCGGAGATGGAAAGCTTCTTCCGGCGTGACGAGGATTCCGCGCCCCGGCCGCCGAAGCATTATCCCGCACGCGGCCGTTGGCCAGAAGGCGAAACGCGAACGTCTGAGGAGCCACGCAGCCCGAGCTGATCTGGAACGGCGCGCGGATCACCATCACCGATGAGCAGATGGCGAGCTGGCGCAGACCGGCACGCTCACCTTGTCCGACGCGCAGCTCGTCTGGCGCGGCAAGGACCGGCAGGACTGGTCCGACCTCGTCGTCAACGTGCCGCCGCTCTATATTCAGGAAAAAATCCACCCGAAAGCGATCATCGACGACCTGAAACGCCGCACGGCGCGAAAAGCGCGAGGCCGAGACCGACTCGCCGGACCTGTTCGCCGATTTCAACGGCATCGCGCCAGAGCAGCGTGCCGAATTCTATCAGCATGACCAGCACTGGTCGAACCGCATGATCCTGGGCGATAGCCTCCAGGTGATGGCCAGCCTTGCCGAGCGCGAGAGCCTCAAGGGCAAAGTGCAATGCATCTATTTCGACCCGCCTTACGGGATTAAATTCAACTCCAATTGGCAGGTTTCCACCCAATCGCGCGATGTGAAGGACGGCAAACAGACCGATATTTCAGCGAGAGCCGGAACAGGTGAAAGCGTTCCGCGATACCTGGAAGGACGGCATTCACTCCTATCTTACCTATCTGCGCGATCGCCTGACGGTGATGCGCGATTTGCTGACCGAAAGCGGCTCGATTTTTGTCCAGATTGGCGATGAAAACGTGCACCGCGTTAGGGCGGTGATGGATGAGGTGTTTGGAGAGGACAATTTCCTATCACTTATAGCAATCACCAAGGGGGCGACTGGTTTATCGGCGAGCGGAAGAATGCCGGCTCGTCTCGATTATATTATCTGGTACGCGAGACGGTCCGACCAAGTTAAATATCGACAGCTATTCATGCTCAAATCTGAAAGGAATGATCCTAACTTTCCATGGGTCATCTTACCGTCAGGCGAGCGACGCAGGCGCACCGAATTCGAACGCGATGGCGCCTCACTGCCCGAAAATGCACTACTAGGTCAAGACGTTTCTCTAACGAAACCAGGGCCGGGAGCAAAATACGAGGTTGAGCATGTCGGCCGTAAATTCAGTTCAGGAAGTCGTTGGTGGGGCACGACTAAGCCTCAGCTTGAACGGGCACTAAAAACCAATCGTATCATCGTAATTGGAAATTCACTGCGGCACCTACGCTATCTGCACGAAAGTAGTTTAACGGCTATCGGCAATCTCTGGGACGGTTTTCTCGGCCAAAACGCGCCTGTCTATGTTGTCCAAACGAATACAGACCTCGTGCAACGCTGTATTATTATGGCCACCGACCCTGGCGACCTCGTGCTCGACCCAACTTGCGGCTCCGGCACAACCGCTTACGTCGCCGAGCAATGGGGAAGGCGCTGGATTACCATGGACACGAGCCGGGTGGCCCTCGCTTTGGCCCGCACCCGCCTTATGGCAGCGCGCTACCCGTGGTATCTGCTTGGCGGACAGCCGGGAAGGCCGCCTCAAAGAAGCTGAACTCACCAAACGCCTGCCCGGCGACACGCCTGTGCATGACGACGTCCGCCAGGGTTTTGTTTATGAGCGCGTGCCGCACATCACTCTCAAATCCATCGCGAACAACCCGCTGATAGACGATATTTGGGAAAAATTTCAGACAGTACTGGAGCCGCTTCGCGCTGCCCTCAACACGGCGCTGGACCAGAAATGGGAGGAATGGCAAATCCCCCGGGAATTGCCCGCTGCTGCGCCCGGCGCCGCGCGCGCGGCGCACGAAAATGGTGGGAGGCGCGCATCGCTCGGCAGCGCGAGATCGACGCCAGCATCGCCGCCCGCGCCGATGTCGAATTTCTGTACGACAAACCCTACATCGACAACGCCCGCATCCGCGTCGCCGGCCCGTTTACGGTCGAAAGCCTCTCGCCGCACCGCGTACTGCCCGCCAGCGAGGATGATGACTGATCAGCCGCCGAGGGCAACGTGCCGCCGATGCCAGACCAGGCCGGGCAGGATTTTTCTGCCATCGTCATCGACTATCTCAAATCCGAAGGCGTGAAACAGCAGGAAAAGCACGACCGCATCGCCTTCGAGAGCCTGACCCCCTGGCCCGGCAATTATATCGGCGCTAGCGGCACGTTCATTGAGGGTGAAAATGGCCCCGAACGCCGCGCCGCCATCCTGATTGGCCCAGAATACGGCACGGTCGGGCGCCAGGATATCGTCGCCGCGGCGCGCGAGGCGGTGGACGCGAGGTTTGACGTGCTGATCGCCTGCGCCTTCAATTTCGACGCCCATTCCTCCGAGTTGGGGAGTCTCGGCAGCTTCAAAATCCTCAAAGCCCGCATCAACCCGGACATGCACATGTCCGACGAGCTGAAAAACACCGGGCGCGGCAACATGTTCGTGGTGTTCGGCGAGCCGGATGTGGAAATTCTCGATGATGGCGGCGCCGAAATCCGCGTGAAGGTTCACGGCATCGACGTGTTCGACCCCAACACCGGCGACATCCGCTCAAACGACACAGCCGGCATCGCCGCCTGGTTCATCGACACCGATTATAACGAAGAAAGCTTCTTCGTCCGCCACGCCTATTTCCTCGGCGCCAACGATCCCGTACAAGAGCCTGAAAACCGCCTTGCAAGCCGAAATTGACGAAGATGCCTGGGCAACGTTTGTATTCTGACACCTCCCGGCCTTTCCCGCGCCCGGCGCGCGGGCGCATCGCAGTGAAGGTCATCAACCATTTTGGCGATGAAGTCATGAAAATATTCGGGGTGTAGGACTTTGAACTTTCTCATCGCCGAAACCTTCACGGCTTCATTCAACCGCCTGTCGGGTCTGGACCAGAAGGCGGTAAAAGCCAGCATCTTCGATCTGCAGATGGACCCGTCCGGCAATGGACTCCAGTTGCACCGCATCGACAAGAGCAAGGACCCGAATTTCTGGTCCGCTCGCGTCAATCGCGATGTTCGGCTGATCGTTCATAAGACCGGTGAGAGTCTTCTTGTGGCCTATGTCGGCCATCATGATGACGCCTATGGCTGGGCGGAGCGGCGGCGGATCGAGGCGCATCCGCGCACCGGCGCCATCCAGATCGTCGAGGTGCGCGAGCGTGTCGAGGAGTCGCCCGCCGCACGCGATTCGCTTCCAGACCGCAAGAGAAGAACCCGCCCCGGCGCTGTTCGCCAAGTTGGACGACAACGCGCTGCTCTCCATTGGCGTGCCCGCCGACTGGCTGGCCGATGTCCGAATTGCGAGCGAAGAGGGCTTCTTCGCGCTGGCCCAGCATCTCCCGGCCGAAGCCGCTGAAGCCCTGCTCGAATATGCCGCCACCGGCAGGCTGGCACGCCCCCGCACCGAAACCCGCCATCGCCGATCCCTTCGCCCACCCCGACGCGCTGCGGCGGATCAGGCCCATCGCCGATCAGCAGGAATTGGAACAGGCACTGGCCTTCCCATGGGAGAAATGGGGCGTCTTCCTGCATCCTTCGCAACGTGCGCTGGTCGAGCGTTCTTTCTCCGGCCCGGCGCGCGTTGCCGGGTCGGCGGGCACCGGCAAGACCATCGTCGCCATCCATCGTGCGGTAAGACTTGCGCGCGAAAATCCCAGCGCCCGCATTCTGCTCACAAGTTTTTCGCAGCCTTTGGCGGACGCCATGGCGAAGAAGCTGCTGGTGCTGGCACCAGAGACCGGCGGCATCGTCCAGCGGATCACCACCGCATCCTTCCACGGGATCGCCGAGCAGATGTATCAGCTCGAACACGGCGTGCGCCCGCGTATTGCCTCGGAGACCGTGCTCCGAGAGCGGCTGCGCACAGCCGCGGTTAACCTTAAGGGCTTTTCAGAGCGGTTCCTCATCTCCGAATGGACCAACGTTATTGATGCATGGGGGCTGACCTCGCTGGAAGCCTATTCCACGGTCCAGCGCATGGGCCGCAAAAGCAGGCTTGGACCCAATCAACGTGCACGCCTGTGGCCCGTGTTCCAGTCCGTGCGCGAGGCGCTGGCGGAGGAACGATATACGACCTGGGCCGATGTCTTCACCGGCCTTGCTGACGCATTGGCCCAGCGGCCCCTACAAGCCCTTCGACCACGTCATCATCGACGAAGCGCAGGACCTCGCTCCGGCTGAACTGAGGTTCTTCGCAGCTCTGGCGCCTGCAAAGGCGGACGGCTTGTTTCTGTCGGGCGACGTCGGGCCAGCGCATTTTCCAGCACCCTTATTCATGGGCGAGCCTTGGCGTCGACGTGCGGGGGCGGTCGCACACGCTGAAAGTCTGCTACCGCACCTCTCAGCAAATCCGACGAGCCGCCGACCGGTTGTTGCCGACCGTGCTGCGCGACACCGATGGGCTGGAAGACGAGCGGCGCGGAATCGTCTCAGAGCTTGAAAATGAATTGCGGGGCTTCGCGCGAGTGGCGATCTCGCGGTTCGGGTTTTCTTTCGACCGCGCGGTAGCACGGCCCGCTTGATGTTCACCTGACGCGAATGGCGTTAGTTTCGGTGGGAGGAGGGTGATGGAGTGATATACTGCGACCTTCACCTCCGACGACAGAGGTGAATATGATGGCGAAAGTTCCAGCAGCAAGCCGTTCGACGATCTCTGGTTCCATGCCTGCCATCGGAGAGCGTCGACTTCTTATGCCTCGATCAGACGCCAGGAGCAGACCATATTGTGGGTCAACCCATGCCACAAGGCAATGGTTTTAACCTTCTCAACGCCCCGCACAAGGAATTGCGTCAATCCACGATTGCGAACCTGCGCGTTGGCACATTCAGCGGTCGCCGCGCGCTCCTTGTAGATTTCCTTGGCCTCATCACTGCCCATGCGTTTGCGCCATTCGGCCACGCCGGGTGAATCCTCGGGGTGCGGCGCGTAGCGATCACCGCGGGCATCGCGCGGCTTTGGCACCGGGGCGAAGGTTTCCACACCGCGCTGCGCCATGGTTTCGATATCACCAAACTTGACGAAGCCGCCGTCGACGAGATGCTGGCGCGGTCGCTCGCCATAATATCTGGCCAGTGCATCGTTCATCGGTGCCATCTTGCCCATGTCCGAGCCGATATTATCGACCGCGACACCGGCGATCGCCGTGCTCTTGGTGTCAGTGGCGAACTGAACATTATAGGCTGGCCGGAAACCACCATCGGCCATCTTCATCACCCGTGACTGGGCATCGGTCGTAGAGGCGCGTGGCTCTTTCACGCAGGGCGCCTTCGATTGCGGCTTCGAAACAGTATCGTTCTGGCTTTGCTCGCGATCACGCTGTGTTTTTTTCGCAGCACGTTCGGCCTCCTTGCGCGCCTGTTCCTGCTGTTGGGCGTGCAGTTCTTCCGTCACCGCCAGGGCTTCGCGCACGCGCCGCTCGCGATCCTCAGCCACACGCAGGCGCGCCGCAGCTTGCTTGCGACTGGCTCCAGCCGGATCGGCACTCACCTGCGCACGTAGTCCCCTCAGCGTGTTCTCAGCTTCGCGGCGGCATTCCGCCAACGTCGAATGCCGGCGAAATGAGGATGCTCCCGCCGCAGCGCGCACACGCACGCCATCCTGGGCAACACGATCCAAACTCGCAACGCCAGCGCGCACGAGCGCCGTGAAGCTGTCGACCAGTAGGCGCTCAAGAACCGCGCCGTGATCAACCCGAAAATCAGCCAGCGTCTTGGCATTCATGCCGACGCCACCACACAACCATTGAAACGCGATGTGCTCTTCACATAAACGAGCAACTTCGCGCGCGCTGCCAACCCCCTCCACCGTGGCATACAACCAAAGCGCCAGCAGAATTCGCGGATCCGCCGGTGGATGACCCGGTCGTCCATCCACCGACTTGATGGTCGTGCGCAGCGCCCCAAGATCGAGCCCTTCGACAAAGCGCCACACCAGCCGAACCCTGTGATCCTCCGCCAGCAATGCATCCAGACTCACCGGGCGCCATATCATCTGATCGCGCTCGGCATAGCGAAGACGGGGGCGCCCAGAACCAACCCGTTCAGGTGCCGCTTGCTCGGGCAAACTCCCAAACAAACCATCCTCGATAATCGCCATTACCCACCTTCGTTAGCAACCAGATCTCGCAATTTTACCAAGAAAATCCGAGCTCCGCACGCCTCCCAGCAGCACCATGCCGAAAGATTTTCAGGCTCTCAGTCTTCGAAGGCCCCGCCCCGGAGGTTAAATCTCTCGCCAGCGCAGAGATTGAAGGCGAGACCGTTCGTAAAACCGTTTCAACCTGGCTTGATGAGGGCATTGCAGCCCATGAAATCGGCTTGTTCGTCCGCACCACGCAGCTTGTCGCCCGTGCGCGCGCCGCCATTGCCGGGCTTGCAGGCACCGATGAAATGGTGACAGGACCCATGAGCCTGGCAAAGGGGCTCGAATTTCGGGCTGTTATTGTCATGGCGTGCGACCAGGGAATTCTGCCACTCGACGAACGCGTTGCCGATGCCGCCGATGAAGCAGAGCTGGACGACATCTTTGAGACCGAGCGGCGGCTGCTTTATGTCGCCTGCACCCGGGCACGCGAACATCTCCTGCTGACCGGCGTGATGCCAACCTCTGAATATCTGGCAGATTTTATACTACAGTGAATGTGGCGTCGTGAGGTGCCACGGAGTTTATCAAACTAGATTACCCACCGGCATTATCACCAGCCACCCGTAACGAGGCGGCGACGTCGGCAATCGACCAGAATAGCACCAGCGCGTCATCCTGCGACGTCAGACCCCCCCGGCGGAGCCAGAACGCGGCCGCCTCGTCATCAATTGCATTGACGATAAGCGCCCGGCCACCGATCAGCGCGGCGCCGTTCACGCTGCGGGCCAGGGCATGGTTGAACAACCCCAGGCCAATCCCTTGCCCGCCCCAAGCGCGGTCCGTCGCAAGCTGCCCGAGCAGAATACATGGCACCGGGTTCGGCGGTTGTCCCGTGCGGATCGCACGCGGCAATGTGGCGGGCACGATGGCGGTAGGCGCCAGGCCGTAATAGCCAACTACCCTGCCCTCCACATGGACGACCATGACCACCGTGAACCCCTTTTGCTGGTTGGCCAGCGCCCGGGTCTTCAGCCAATGGTCGAGCGAGGGCTTGCCGCATGAGAACTGGGATACATCGTGACCGGCACTCAGGAGCTCCGGCGCGGAGAGCGGCGCCTCCGCCATCAGCGCTTTGCCGTTCCCTTCTCCCACGGCGCCCCGCGGCGAAGGGATGCCACCATTTCCGGCACGGGCGCGGCAGGCCCGGACACGGCCTGAATAAAGGCATCAAACCCCTCTGCGCTCATACGCACCAGCGTGCTTTCCATAAGCACTTCCTCGGCAGCCCGCACCGCAGCCTCACGCACAAAATCCGTCCGCGAGCGGCCGCGTAAATCGGCGGCGCGGTCGATAATAGCGATGTCACCCTCCGGCAGCCGCATTGAGAGCGGGTGGTCTTTGCGCTTGGCTGAGGCGGTCATGGCTGTGGCTTTTGTCATGGGATACACATAGATCACGGTAGCGCATTATACAATACAATCCGCTTACCTCCATTATCGGCCATGCCGCCTCGTTTGTTCCCGCTGCTCTATGTGATCTTGCATATCTTGCTCTCGTTGACCTACCCGATGCCAGAATTCCGCCTCGGCATGGCGATTGACCAACGGGCGACGGGCCACCCTGGCCAGAAGTTCCACCACCTCCGCACTGATACGAGCAACACGCGCCAATGCCCCGCCATGACGGCCCAATTGCGCCGCCAAGCCGGGCAGAATCTCGGCGAACGCCTTTGCAACCCGGCGGCTCATCACCCCCTCAGCCAGCTTCGACGGCTGATTCCGGACATCTCCGCGCAATTCCGCAGCCTGGTGAACCTTCTGCACCGCCTGGACCGCGCCACGCCGCAAGCCAACGGCACGATCGATCAATGCCAGCGCCGCTTCCTTCTCCGGCGTTTGCGCAAAATTGCGGATGATATTGTGCAACAGATCACCGCGCCCAATCTCGCGCCGGTCGCCCAACGGCCTCCGCGCAATCACCTCGGCCCGCTCTGCCCCCTCCGATGTCACGATAAAACTCTGCTCCCGATGCCGGCTGCCTGAAGTATAGGCCCCAAACGCCGAGACCAGTTTCGTGCCGGCGGGCATCGCATGAATATGCTCCGTCACGGTGGTGCCCTGCGCGGTATTTGTGGTCAGCGCATCGCCATAGGCCAATTGAACCCTGCCGCTGGCCTCACCCCGCAATGTATCCCAGGTAACAGCGCCTTCTCTGCCCGCGGCATTCCGCAAAGTCAGCCCGGCGGCGTCGACCTCGACAATTTCCAGCACTGACCCGTTGCGGCCGATATTCCCGACCGTGCCGGTCTCGGTGAATTTGGCATTTGTACGCCGGAACAACCGCACGCGGTCCCCCACGGCAAGCGCCAGTTCATACTCCCGCTCACCCGCCCCATCGGTGGCCTTGACCGTGATCTGATTCGCCTCGATTTCTCCCATGGTCCGGCGCTGCTGACGGATGGCGAGGCTGATATCATACGCTTCCGCGTTACTCGGCGCGCTCACCGAAATGCTGAAGTCCGGTCGATCCCGGTTCGCCTCAAGCCGCTGCCGCCATAGAGATGCTGTTTGCGCCACCGCCTCCTCATACCCGCCCGGCACAACCTGCAACGTGCCGTTTGCATCCTTCCGGCGTACGGCCTCTTCTGTCTGGCCATTGCGGAACATCAGCACGGTCTCGCGCTCGTCCTCCGCCTTTTGCCTGACCGAAGAGCCCAATTCCGGCACCTTGTCGGCGCCCAGGGCCTGGCGCAGCAGCTCGATCACCGGCCCGGCCTCCACCGCCTGCATCTGCTTAGGGTCACCAATCATGACCAGTTGGAAGCCCTTCTCCGCCTGCGCCGCCATGATCGCGTTCAGTTGACGTGTGCCAAGCAACCCCACCTCATCAACGACCACCACGGATTTGGGGCCGAGGACCAGCTTTCCCCGCTCCAAATCCCGCAGGAACGCCGTCACAGCGCGGGTATTCGCGGCCGCTATCCCGGCTTCCGCCAGATCATCCGACTGCCGCCACGCCAGGGCGATGCCATGGACCACCCTGCCATCCGCCTGCCAGGCCCGAACCAACGGCTTCAATAATGTGCTCTTGCCGGAGCCCGCCACGCCTATGGCGAGCCCCACCCGCCCGCCAGTGCCCAGCTGATCGATGATCCGCCGCTGCGCCCGGCCATGCGCACTGGTAAAATCGATCTCCGGGAATGAGGCCACCGCTGCTGCGATGGCTTTGCGCGAGAGCGCGGCACTGTGGTCCCGCGCCCCAACCCGTGCCGTCTCGATGAGCCTCTGTTCCTCACGAAGCTCGAGCGTCGTGGTCACCGCCACCCGGTCCCGGCCCTGGCGCCCCGGCACACGCCCCCAGATCAACGCGGCGTCCTCACCCCGGCGCTGAACACCGCGTTCACGAAAAGCCTGCGTGATGGCGTCCACGTCAACGGCCTCCCCAATCCCCGCGGCGATCAGCCCCTTGGCGGCGGCGATCCGTGCATCCGCACCATCAATTACCGCCCGTCGATCGAATTGCCTGCCCAGCAGCGGCAGTGCGGCCTGGAAGGCGGTCTCCAGCCGCTGCTCACGGCTGGGAAGAGGCATGACACCATCCGGACGCAGCACGCTTCGGTGCTCATAACCCAGCCGCTTTACCGTCGCTCGCCAGGCGGCGAGATCGCTGACATCATCGCTCTTGGCCTCTCGTGGGTTCTGTACCCCGGCTTTCAGCAATGCGATTTTACGGGCAGGAGTAAGAGTCTCCCAATCAAGGCCCAAAGATCGCGCATAGACCCGCGCCGCTGCGGTGCCGCCCATGGTCCGCTTGCTGAATTGCGCGACAATGCTGTCGGGCACGGCGGAAAGTTTGGCCATCTCGGTCCGGGCATCGAGGTCCACCTCCACGCCATGCGCGCGCAGATGATTGACCAGATAGGCCTGATACAGCGCGCCCCATTCATGAATCCGCCCTTCGAGCAGCGCCAAATTAATACTGCCCACGCGCCCGCTCGGCGTTTCCACGATGTTGAACACCGCAACATGGGTGTGCATCTGCATGTCGCCGGGTGCGCGGCCCTGCGTGCCGGTCAGCGTATGCAGCTCAGTGACCGGCTGGCCGTGCTCGTCTTCCCGCACGATCTCAACCGTCGGCCGGGCCGCGTAATGATCGAAGGATACCCAGCTGATGGAGCCAGCCTCATAGCCCCGCTTAGCCGCGTCCCCGATTGAGGCCCGGCCGATCTCCTGCTCAATAGCGGCCATGACATTATCGATGGCATCCCGATGTGCCTGATGCAGCATCGCTCGCTCGGCTTTGGTGGGAGCAAACGCCCAGGCGATGGAAAGCGATTTGGGCGCGGAGAAGGTCAGATCGATATAGCCAATCCGCATCTTGGCGGCTTCAAGAATGGTCCGGTATTGGCGGGCCTCCACCTCCCGCCCCTCGGCATCACGCCCGGCGAGAATATGCACGCGTTGTTCGGTAGTCAGCGTTTTGTCTTTGACGCCCAGGCCCGAGAGCAAACGTCGCACCGCCCGCTCAGCTTCCTCGGCGGGCAACGCCTCGCCATTGACCTTCCGCCCGGCCAGCATCCGCGCCAATTGTTCGGGCGTTGGCACCCGTGCTGCATCCAAGCCAAAAATCTGTGACAGCGGCAGGCTCGAGGCACGCTGCACCCGGCCCTCGATGGCGCTGCCATCCGCGCGCTGCCCGTTCAGCAGGCACGCCACCTCATCCGGCTTCAACCCGCGCTGCGGCTCAATCCCCAGTCGCCGCGCCAGCATCGGGTTCATGTCCCGCCGGGGCGCTGCCGTCGCGCTGCTACGATCTGGCGCAACAGCGGCCTCAGCCATCGCAGCGTCCAAACGCCTCGCTTTGTCGTCTACCTCCGCACCGCTCCCTTCGCTGGCTGGTCCCGCCCCAGACAGCCGAACCAGACTGGCCAGCGCCTCTTCACAGCCCACCAGCCCCGCCGCCGCGAAGGCCGCCAAGGCCCGCAAAATCGGTTCATCCCGCCCATTATCCGCGCCCGTGGCGGTCGCAGCGCCGCTTTCGGCAAGGCGTTCCGCTTCCACCCGCACCAGCCCATCCAGCGTATCCGCCGCCAAAGGAGTGCCACCGGCCGTGAACCGGCCGTAGCGCGACGCGGCCGCATCGGCGAGCGTTGGCGGCGTCACGCCCTGCTCGTAATATTCCGCCATCGCCGCCATCTCGGGCGACAAGGTCTGCTGCAATAAATGTTCGCTCATGAACCTCGCCGCAGCCGGCGCTCCCGCCGCCCCGGTGCGATAGGTCAGCATTCAGCCGCCCTCACCATCCATGGCCGGACTCTGTGGCCATTCCGGCCCGTTATGATCCGGCGGTGCTTCGCCGGGCGGCACGCCAAAGGCCACGCGCAGAACCTGCGCCAGCCCGTCGAATTTGCGTTCCACATCGCCGACCGATGCATCCAGATCCATGATCGCCTCAGTCAGACCCTGCAACGTTTTAAGCAGCGGCGATGGTGCTGAATCCGCGGCGGCAAATTCACTGAGCTTGCGCAGCAAAGTGGTCTGGACATGCAGCGTATCGAGCATCAACCCCAGCGCACCATTCATCGCCGCCTGCCCGGCATCGAGTGCGGCCAGCCGCGTGGCAATCGCCTCCAGGGACAAAGGCGATGCTGGGGGCGGCACTCTCAACCTCCGCCGTGTCTCACGGCGTCAGCCGCCGCCGGTGCGGCACGTCCAAGGGCGGTGCTTCCAGATCATTGAGCGTTGGCTGGCGCGCACTGTCCGGGATACGCGATTCGGCCCGCGCATCGCGCAGCAGGTTTGCCGCCCGCGCCAGGGCGGCATTCTTCTCCGGTGTCGATTTACTGGCCACCGAAAGCCAGTACGCGGCGGCAGCGCGGTCAAGATCGGCATCTATTTCTGACATCGGTTCATACTCCTTGCTGGTGTGGTTATTGCGTGGGACCGGCTTGATACCCCGGCTTGTGGAAGCGGTTTTCGGACACATGCGCACGCATCTCCGGCCGCCTAAAATAAATCGCCCGCCCGCAACGCAAGGGGGCCATGCCGCGCGCTAGGACAAACATCTCGTCATCGCGCACATCGTGCATCAGCTCCGCCTTGCGGATCAGCGGCCGACCGATCTCATGATAGGAAATATTCGAACCACGCGAGAGCGAGGATGCTTGCATGGCCTTGCCGGATTTGCCGGTATTCATCCCCTCGGAACTCGCCATCACCCCATAGGTGCCAAAGGAGTTTTCGAGCTCAGTGGCGGTATCGAGATCCTGCACCGCCGCGTAGCAGCGATAGGAGACGCCGTCATACCAAGAGCGTTTGCCCTGTTCGCCCCATTGCTCGACGATCTGCCCGCTCGACTGATAAAGCAATTGCATGGTGATGCCGTATTTGCGCCCGGCATCCCGCGCGGTTTCCAGGATTTTCATATAGCCAAGCCGCGCCGCTTCATCGAGCAGGAACAACACCCGGCCCTGCATCGCGCCATCCGCCTCGTACACGGCATTCAACAGCGCGCCGATGATGGTGCGCGATATCCCGGGTTCGGTCTCCAACGCCTTCAACGGCATTTTCAGGAAGATCGTCACCTTGCCGTCCAGCAGGGCGGAGGTCCTAAAACTGTTGCCGGAGACCAGATTGGCAAAGGCCGGGTTGGCGAGCCAGGTGGTCAGCTCGGCGGCGCTGCCGATCACCCCGCTGAAGGTCTCATCCACCAGCCCGCATACCGGCCCGGCTAACTGGCGCGCATAGGCGCTGGGGCTCGCCTCAAAAATCCCCCGCAGCACGGCCCTGACCTCATTGACCGGCATAGCGATCGCCCGGCGTACCGCGCGCAAGGTCTTGAGCTTTGCCGGCGCTGTCTCGGTCGAACAGAATATGGGCCAGAAAACAGCGCACCACATTGCGCGCCATGCTGTCGAAAAAATCATCTTTTCTGGCCGCTGGCTTGGTATCCCCGCACACCCAGGCAACAACGGAATTGATGTTGGTGGCCGCCAGCGGCGAGGTGGTGTCGATCCAGTCCAGCACATTGAAGCCAGTCCCTGCGCGCGGGTCGAGTTCATGCACCATGTGCCCCATCGCCTGCGCGCGTCCCGCAACATCGGCGCGATCTCGCCGGCGGGATCGAGGATGACCGCCGAGCCGGTCCAATGCAGCAAGGTGGAGACGGCCGTCGTGGTCTTGAAGCCGCCGCTGCCGATGATCACCAGCGAATGGGTCGGGCCCTCACGGCAGGGATCGATCAGCAAAGGCGCCTTACCGCCCTGCCCCCAGCTTTTGGGATCGTCCGGGTCGAAGCGCCAGCCGCCACCTTGTCCTGGTCAACGCGATAAGCCTCGCCGACGACAATGCCGCCAAAGGCAGGATTTGGGCCGGGAAAGCGTTCGCGCGCCGGCGCCATCGCTCATCCAGCGGCGCGGCCATGATTATCGGTCACCGCCAGCGGCGACTTGACGATCCCACCAAACAGCGGCCGGCGGAGCCTTGGGCCCACCACTTGCCGGCCGCGAAAGATCAGTGCCGCGATCATCAGCACCGGCGGCACCGCGCCCGACCCCGGCACCGATCTTGAGCCAGAGCGCCACACGCGGGTTGCCGTCAAAATTCAGCGCATAGAGCCACCATTGCCAGAATGGATGCGGGAAATCATGCAGCAGCCCGGTCCCGAAGAAAAACACGAAGGACGCAACCACAGTCCAGGCGATCAGCGCCAGGATGACGCCAAAGCCCATTTTGACGATGAGCTGGCCGGTTTGCGCTGAAATGGCGATGCTCATGATTCATGCCGCCCGCAACAGATGCGCAGCACTCTCACCCCGCCGCGCGGCATCGGCCGCAAACCAGACCTCGCCGATCTCATAGACCGCGCCCTCATTATGGAAGGGAATGATCAGATCCACGGCGGTGGATAGAAACTCCATCAGCGTCTTGTCATCCCACCTCCCGCCCTGCGGGCTGCCCTTCACCAGCGGCAAAAGCCGCTTGAACGCCTGCTCGGGGTCCCGGCCATGAATGGTGGTGATCGAGCCGGGATGGCCGGAGACGACCTCGTTGATGTAGGTCCAGGCCGCATCGTCGCGCAGTTCCTGCAACAACATCCGATCAGGCCTCATGCGCAGGCTGGCTTGCAACAGCAACTCCGCCGTCACCCGCGCCAAGCCGATATTGTCCTTGGCATAGAGCAGCCGGACATGATTGGGCTGGGGGATGACCAGCTCCAGCGTGTCTTCGATGGTGATCAGCCGCTCCTGCTCAGGGAATGGCGCCAATCAGGGTCTTGCTCATGGTGGTCTTGCCGGAGCCGGTGGCGCCGCACAGCAGGATGGTCAGCCGCGACGGACGGCACGCTTCCAGAAAGGCTTGGAGATCGCCTGCGTCATAGAGCGCGAGCAGTTCGCCGCAAATCTCGCTGCACCGCTTCTTTCCGGCGGCTGCCATTGGTTCCAGCGCGCCGCCTCGGTAGCGGCCGGCAAGCGACGAAAGCGGCGCAACCGAGCTGCCCGGTTTGCGGATGGTGAGGCTAGCGGTTCCTGCCGGAACGGCGGGCGGCATGCAGATTTGCAGCCGTTCGCCGCCCGGCAGTTCGGTGGCGCAAAGCGGATTGCGCGGTCCGACATCCTGCTTACGCAGCGCGCCGGCCAGCGTGGCGATATCCTCCAGGTCGGCATAGTCGAGCGGCACGGCTTCCGCGCGGAACTGCGCCGCGCTGGCCGGACGAACAATTCGCCCGGCCGGTTGATGCAGATCTCCTCCGTGGCGGGATCATCCAGCCAGGACGCCAGGGGCCGCATCAGATAATGTCAGCTAAGGCGCCGCTTCACCCGCCATTGCCCGTGTCCGCGCCAGTATCATCGAGCCGCAACCGGTACACGCTCGAGAAGTCCAGATCATGCGCCACGAAAAGCGATACAGTATCGCCCTGGTTCTTGGTCAGGGTCGGCGGAATGTTGATCGTGTTTCCAGCGCCGTGTTGGCAACCGACTGCCCGTTGCTCTGCGCGGCATAGACAAAGCCAAGTGCCGCCTGCTGCGAGGTCGAATTGCTGTTGCCATTCCCTGCCGCCGCCAGGGCTGTCCGGCATTGAGCGCGCCTTGCACCAACGTCAGCATCAGCGCGCCGCCAAAGCGGTCCCAGAAATGATTATCCACCTCGCCCGGCAACCCCGCCCGGCCGAATTCATCGGAGCCCGGCGAATCCAGCGTAATGATGACATGATCCGGTGTCTCCGCCCGGGTCCAATCGACGAAGACCCGGTTCTGTCCCTGCAGAAGCCCGCTCTCGATTTGGCCGACGATCTTCGTGCCGCGGTCGAGCAGCACGACATCGCCAGTCGCACCGCGAATATCGATCGGCACGACACAGGTCACCAAGCCCAGGCAGCTGGCTATCGATAGCCGTTTGCAGGATGCACGGGATAACCGTGCCCTCGGTGATCACCATGTCCGGATGCTTGCATAACCGAGGCCTGCTCGCCATCGAGAGCCGTGGGCTTAGCCGCGCCGCCAAGGGGGAATTGTCATGCGATCGGCGTCACCGCCGCCGTGGCGCCCGGCTGACTGGCACTGGAGGAAGCCGGCTGGTCGGGAACCGGCACCGATGACCCGGAGAAGGCCAGGATCGGCGCCGCAGCAGGCGAGGCTTGCGCGGGTGCGTCCAGAGCGATGCCGTTTGTGTATTGGCGCGGCGGTGGCAAATCTGCGCGGCGGGCTTCATGACCGCGTCCGGCGGCCCGTTAAAAACTTCGCCCGCCATTCGTATATGCCGCTGGAATGATTTCTTGCTGGTCCGCCCGCTTATGGCTGAACAGCGCATTGAACCAGATGAAGCCCAGCCCCAAAACCGCCACCAGCGCCAGAAGGCCGAGCTTGGTCCCGGTGGTCAGCTCGCGGCGCGCCGTGCCTGCGACGGGCGAACTGCCATCCTCCACCGGCGAGGCTGCCGCCTGTTTGCTCGACTCCATCTCCGGCCCGTTGGGCGCTTGCCCGCTCATGGCTTGGCTCCCGGAGATGTTACCGGCGGGCAACGACCGCGACAATCCGGGCTGACCGTACCCGTGCCGGGGTTGCTGCCCAGCGAATGGTAACCGAGGTTATAAATATTCAGGACGGTGTGGCCGTAGCGAAGGCGGCATTCCCGTGCGGTCTGGTCGACCTCCACGATCTCGCCATGGACGGAATAGCTGGCCGTTGCCTCCTTCCCATCCGGGTTGATGACGAAGATCGAGGGGATGCGGGCGTTGCCTGGAAACTTCATCAGCGTGGAATAGCCATTGTCCCAGACCGCGAAGGGGCGAGCGAGCGATCTCCTTTGGCGACGTATTTGTAGTTTCGCGGGCCGGCAGAAGGGATTGCGTATGCTCGTCCTGAGCGATGCCGCGGTGCGGCGGTTTGTGTCGCGCGGCGGCTCAAAGCCGCCGATTGAGCGCCGCGACCTTGTCAGCGTCGGCGGCTGCACGTCGCCGCCGCTGCTTTGCGCATCCGCCGGATAGGTGAACTGAACCGAGTAGAACACACCGCCGCGCCATCGGCAGTGGACGGGGCGTGCACAGTCTCGATTTCGAATACATAGCGGCGCAGCGCGCCATCCTGTCGCTGCGTCAGGACGATGATCGGCTGCAATGACAGCGGCGCGCTGGGTTTGAGGAACAGGTAATTTCCCTTCGGCACGGCCGCCAGGTGCAGGCTGTCCGTTTCGGCTACCGAGGTCACCGTCTCATCCGACGCGAAGCTCGACCACCATCGTGGCGCCCACGATCGTCGAAAGGTGGACGACCTGGCCCGGGTTGTAGGCGACATACCGCATCCGGCTGTCATAATGGCCCGCACCGGGGCCTGATCGGCACGGGCGCCTGGCGGCAATAGTTGCAACCAATCACGCCACAAAGCAGAAGCCTCTTCCTCATGGCGCCGTGTCCTGCTCATTCTGGTAGCTTGTAATGATGATGCCGCCAGGATCATTTAGCCGTTCGGCCGCGGGCATGGTATCGACCTGCTCAAATTGCTGCGTTGCGGTCCATGTGGTCGTAACCGCTGCATTCGTGCCCTCCTTAAAGCTCCGCTCGTAGCGCACTTGCGCGACGCTTGGGCCGATCAGGGCGACTGAAATCGGCTGCACGGTGAAGACGCCATTCTTGCCGATGGTCACCTGGGGGGATTGCGCGTTGGGATAGTTGAACCAAGCTTGATAGTTTTGTTCGCGCCGCACGTCCGACATACCCGAGACGATCTCATAGCGATATTGCGCGGTGTCATAGGAATAGCCTTCGCGCATCTGCACGTATTGCCAAAGGGCGGCGCGAACGACCGCTTGGTTCGTCGAGGCCGGAAGGTTGAAAGCGCGACCGAAGTGTCGATCGTGCCGTCGGGGCGAATGAGGAGATAGACCGGCACGAATTTGGTAAGGGGCAGCATGGAAGCTACTGACCAAGCCAGCCCAGATTGGCGAGCATGGAAACAGCGAACGCCACCAGCGCGCCTTTGGAGAGTAGTCGCGCCGAGCGCGCCCGCGCTTCCTGAAACGACAAAACCTCCCTGTAATGCTTATCCAGCATGGCGGGCGCGAGAGGGAATGTGCCGGAGTTCTGATCCATCACGGCCTACCTGTCCGCAACCTTGGGAGGGGCGGCCAAATCCTGCGGCGTTGGCTGCCAGTGCCCCGCATTCAGCACAAAGAGCGGCCCGGACGCCACGGCAAGAGGATCGGGATTAGAGCATCCGGCGAGAAGCCCGAAGGTGATGATGATCAGTAGAAATCGAAATAACCGCCCAGGAACCGTCAATATCGCGGGAAGCGGCTTTTTCGAGAAAAATTTCCGACAGACAACCCAAACCAGAATGAGCAAGAGTGGAAGGTGAATCAGATTATTTGCTGAGATAATCATAAAATTGTACATCTACGCTCTCCCCGGAACTGGTCGTCCGCTACCGCGAACCATTTGCACCACACGCCCCGCCTGCATCGCTGACGACACCATACTCAACGGGCTGACGGCAACACCACCACCGAGATAACTCGCCACAGCCGGTAAAAAGGCACAGATTAAACTGCCCAGCGTCAGAAAAACCAAAAACTGGATGCAGATGGTGACCGTTTCCGCCGTATTCGCAAAACTCAGATTGGTCATGCTGACATTGAAATACGCCGCGTCACCATTGATGATAATGCTCAACACGATATCGATAAGCAGCGTGAGAATTGTCAGACCGATCAGCTTACCAATAAACCGATCAGCTATCCCCCTGGTCGCGGAAAATAGATAACCGGCCAAGACAAAAGGACCGATCGAGACAATAACATCGATCATGATCCTGGTTGCCTCATAAATGAGGAAGGTGATGCCGATTGGAAAAACGATCAGATCCTGCAAAAGACCAAGCTCCACAGAATACAGAACATTGTAGAAGTTCAAGTTCCTTTCTGCGGTCACAAATAGCTCATTGGCTTCATTCCAGATCGCATCAAATTGATGGGCCGTGGGCTGTGCGCCTGTGACACCCAAAAACGCCGATGAAAGCCAGTTTGGAATACCGCTTGAAAAGAATGATACGATATACTCATTATAGAGTGTTGCGGACATCAAGATACCAACCACCAGGCTGACAGATATGATCCTCGAAATGCCGGTCCTGACGCCGACATCTCCCCGCATCACGAGTATACCCGTCAATAAAATCCACAACACTATAATTGCCGTGAGCGGCCCCTGTATCGCCGACATCGCGGCATTCACAGTGGCCATCATTCCATTCGTAAATGGCTGTTGGATCGTTTGATCAAACACATAGAACGGATCAAGATTGCTTGCGCTTGCCATCACTCACCTCATGGAGGTTTCGGGTTGGAGTTCGATTGTCCTGCTGATGCATTGAATGCCGCTGCAGCCTTCGCATAATCTGCGCCCGCCAGCTGCGCATCCGCCGAGGCCACGTTCTGACATGCGGCCGGCGTCATCATTTCGGCATTTCCGGCACAGCGCCGCTCATCCTGCTTCAGAACATCTGGATGGCGAACATACCACGCCGCCGAGTGCACTTCAGGCGGCAAGTTCACCGGGCTTATTTCAGTGCTTGAAGAACCAGTTGAACGACCAGAATGGCTGTTATCGACAACGAGATAAAGTGCGCCGCAGCCACCTATGATGATCAATGAACCAATTATAATCTGGGATTTTAACATGGCTATTGTCCTGTATTATCGGCGGCAGCTGCCTGGCTGTAGTCCGAAGAGGCATTGGTCATATCCTCGACGAACTGCTCCTTCTGCTGCTGTTGCTGCGACGATGCTTGCTCGCTCGCCAGCACCTGAAGGTTTTGCGCCTGCGCCTGCTGCGCCTGCACGAATTGCGATTCCGCCGCGATGCGGCCATTGATCGCGTCGACCTGGGTGATCGATGTGGCAGCGTTCAAATCCGATTCCAGATTCGGCAAATCCTGCATGCGCTGTTGGATCGCCGCGAGGTTCGTCGATGCGATGCCCTCGATATTCGCTATGGCATTGCCATTGGCATTCATTTGTGCACTCGCGGCCGAGCCATCCGTTGGTGCATAAACATGGTTCTGGTTATAATAGCTTGCGGCCGCACCGGACGGCGCGGTTGTTCCTCCGACCAGCCCCGCCATCGCGTTCGCCATGGGCATCGGGTTTTCGATCGACTGGTTCTCCATTCCGCCGCCATGCCCATGACATTCGTCGGGTTGGTGAACATCTGATAGGTCTGCTCAAGCTGCGAGAATTGGTTTTTGAGCTGCTCCACCTCGATGACGGCTTGCGCCGCAGTCTGGATGTTCTGCGCCAGGTTGGCGCTGTCGATCACCGGCATTTGGGCGGTCGGCCCTCGGCGCCACGCAGAGGCTCAGCTCACACCCGCGCCAGGGCAACCACATATGCGTCTCATCGGATTCACATCTTCCCCTCTCAATCCTTGGCTTCATGGTAAGACGCTGTATAAATTCGGGGAGCCATCTGGCTGGCTCCTCGCCCAACTCGCGCCGCAGCTTTTCTGCAAACCGGACGGTATTCGCCCGGCCCGAAAGGACAGCGATATATTCGCGCATGTCGCCAAGATCGAATTCGCAGATGACACTGGCCTTCTCGCGCTTGAGCAGGAAGCGGCGCTTGCCGACCAGCATATCTTCGCGCACCGCACGATATTCGCCTTCAGTGCATTTGAGGCCGTCTGATATAGACATCCCGATCGGCGGTGGGTGACGGGTACATGATCTTCGTCTGACATTGCGCGACGATCGACGGCCCGAGCGGGCTTTCCAGAATGTGCTCGGGCATTTGCAGGGCCAGAAACACCGCGCCATTGCTCTTGCGGACAGTCAGAAGAAGGTTATCAACAACAGCTGCGAATTGCGCGTTCTTGAGGTAGAAGCGGAACTCATCGATCAGAGCACGACACGGCGACCGTCGAGGATCTGCGTCACGCGGTAGAGCAGATAAGCGCCAGCGGGAGCGCAGACTTCGTCATGCTCCAGAAGTTGCGTCATGTCGAAGCCGGTGATGTTCTCGTCGATCCGCACTTCGTCGCGCTCGCCGTCGAATGCCCAGCCGAGCGCATTCCCGCGGCACCATTTCTCCAGGCGTGGGCCGCAGACCCAGGGGGTCGGAGTGGCCGAGGAACTCCCGAAGGCCGGCCAGTGAGCGCAACTCCTCGGGCATATTCAGCTGACGGGCGACCGCGCGTTCGAGACGTTTCTCGTCGTCCGGGCTCAGCGTGCCCTTGCCGTCGCTCTGGATCAGGGCGATAATCCAGCCCCGCAGGAAGTCGGCGTCCGCTCGGTGTCCTTCGGAGCCCGCGCAGCGGCGCCATCCCCGACGCTTCGCCGCGACGCAACTCGAGGTAGGTGCCGCCCGCTCGCGCGGACGAGGAGTTCCCCGCCCCGGTCCTTGTCAAAGAAGACGACCGAGCCCCGGGCGCCCGAGATGGCGTTGCGAGCCAGCATGACCTGCTCGAACATTGCGAGCAGGAACATCAGCAGTGCGGTTTTGCCGGATCCGATCGGCCCGAAGATAATCGTCATGGCGACATCGGCGACATGGGGCACGTAGTCATAGGCGGTGCCCCCATCCGTTCGAAAACGCGCGATGGCCTGCCCCAATGGCCCCGCCTTCTCCCGCAGGGAAATTATCGAGACTGGAGAGCCCAGCGAAATTGCGTGAGTTGATCGCGGCCGGCCGGTCGCGCCAGCCACCGTTACCCGGCAGTTGCGACCAGAAAGCGGGTTCGAGGCCAAGGCGCTCCTCGACCACCACGGCGCCGGAGTCGGCCAAACGGCCTGCGCGCCCGGCCGGCCCGATCTTCGACCTCCGCCAGCGTGTCGCCATAGACGGCCAGCGACAGGTGATGTGTGCCCATGACGAATTCATTGGACGCCAGCGCATCCGCCGCTTCCTCCAACCCGGCGATCTGGTGACCGCCTTGTCCTGCGCGCCCAGCATCTGGGCGGATTTCAGGGAGAGCTTGTCTTGCGCCTGGGCGCGGGTGACGAAGGCGAAGGACTGCGCCAGCACGATCGGGAACGGCACCGAGAGCAGCGTGTTCAGCATCCCAGGCCGGGTTTTCGCCGGGTATTCCCGGAAGGAGAAAATCGTCCCGAACGAGCTCTTGTCCGGCGCCCGGATCTCTATGCCCCGCCGCCCGCAAATGACACGATCGGTATAGATCGAATCGCCCAGATGCCCGGAGACGACCGGCACCCGCAGCGGCCTGCCGGTGATGATCAGTCGCAGCGCCTCGGCGATTTCAGAGAAGGCGATCCCATCCCGCTCATACACACCAAGGCGCCGGACTCCGAACCCTTCCAGCCCATTGGCCAAAACAAGCCATTGGTCCTCTAACTCTCGCGCCAGCCCATCCGCTGCTTCCGGGGGGTTACGCCGAAGCCGCGCCACCTTCTGGCCATGCCCGTGCCAAGCGGGCTGCGCGGCGACACGACCAGGCTGATAAAATAATCATTCCGGTATAGCCGGTTTGCCAGCACCACGTCGCGGTATGCGGCGTCCAGCGCGTGGGCAAAGCCGGAGCTGAAGCAGCGGGTGGGTGCTGCCCCCAGGTCGGCATGGCGCACCAGATGCGTATGGATGGCGACATTATCATCGGCGAGGTTGCGATAGGTCGTGTTGAGCCGCCGCAGCCTTGCGTTGCGCAGCGCATGATCAGCCAGCTCGAACGGCTGGCCCTCAACATGCGCCATCGCCAGCAGCGCCCCGATTTCCAGGAGAACGGTCTGCGGCCCGATATGCCCGACATAGGGCAAATACTGCGTGGCGGCGCGCTCGGCGCGGGCGCTATCCCCCCACATCGCGCATTCCCCGGTAACGAGCGCGGCCACGAACCGGTGCCGGTGACACCGAAGCTCCGCCCCATCTCTTGCTATCAACCGACCGGCCTGCGGTACGCAAATACAGCAGCACGACTCCGACCGCGTTATAATCCCGCGCCACCAACTCCCGCGCCGCGAGCCAGAGCGGCGCCATGATCGTCAGATAAAGCGGGTTCTTGAAAATCACGACGATAGCCCCGCCAGCATGAGCAGCATCGCCCCCAGAGTCAGTGGCACGCCCATGAACATCGCGGGCCGTGTCGCTGCGAGATACAGCGTGTCAGCTTCAAGGGGTTCCATCTTAGCCGCCGCCGGTCAGGGTCTGGCCGAGATAGGAAGCGCCGAACATGATGACGATACCGCCAATGATGCCCGCAATAACCCCCAGTGACGCCCGGCCGAACATGAACAGAAACCCGATGCCGATAATCCCGAGCACCGCGATCGTCTCGCCAAACGGCCCCAGGATAAAGGTGCAGACATTATTGATCATCGTCTGCGGGCTGGCCCCGCCCGAGACGGTCTGGGCGTAGGCAAATGCCGGAAGCCCCAGCATGACCGCCAGCAACGTCATGGGCCACGCTCGGGCGGCTACGGACCATAATCTGGTCAGGCGAAACATCTGCGCCTGTGCAAGAAGCATCGGGGCAATCATGTCGATCATGGCGACCTCATCGTTTGGAGTTGGGAATCGGCCTCAGCGGCCGCGGCATTGCTTCGCCCGGCGACATCCAGCCCCAGCGGCACCAGCCAGGGCGCGCCATGGTTCCGCGCGTAACTGCCGGTGGCCGAAACATCCCAAGCGGGCGGCATGACGGGCTCGTTAGCGGGCGGTAGCGGCGGCACGGGAAGGCCCGACGCCGCCTCATCCGCATGGCGCATCACCCGCCTTGCATAGCCGTTCATGATCCCTTTGAGCGGTGAGCCGGTATTGTAAATCGACAACGCCATAAGCAAGGCGGCCTGCTGCCCGGTATCAACCGGCCCAGAGCCATAGGCGGCCCGCAGCACCGCCGCGCCGCCCGCCAATGACGCGCAGGGATCGAGCGCCGCGCCGATCGTCATCCCCAGCGCGGGCAGATTGGCGCTGTTGATCTGCATCAGGCCAAGATCGACGGAATGCCCCTCGGCGATCCATGCGGTCGCCTGAGAGCCTGAAAATCTTTCGGCATGGTGCTGCTGGGAGGCGTGCGGAGCTCCGATTTGCTTGGTAAAATTGCGAGATCTGGTTGCTAACGAAGGTGGGTAATGGCGATTATCGAGGATGGTTTGTTTGGGAGTTTGCCCGAGCAAGCGGCACCTGAACGGGTTGGTTCTGGGCGCCCCCGTCTTCGCTATGCCGAGCGCGATCAGATGATATGGCGCCCGGTGAGTTTGGATGCATTGCTGGCGGAGGATCACAGGGTTCGGCTGGTGTGGCGCTTTGTCGAAGGGCTCGATCTTGGGGCGCTGCGCACGACCATCAAGTCGGTGGATGGACGACCGGGTCATCCACCGGCGGATCCGCGAATTCTGCTGGCGCTTTGGTTGTATGCCACGGTGGAGGGGGTTGGCAGCGCGCGCGAAGTTGCTCGTTTATGTGAAGAGCACATCGCGTTTCAATGGTTGTGTGGTGGCGTCGGCATGAATGCCAAGACGCTGGCTGATTTTCGGGTTGATCACGGCGCGGTTCTTGAGCGCCTACTGGTCGACAGCTTCACGGCGCTCGTGCGCGCTGGCGTTGCGAGTTTGGATCGTGTTGCCCAGGATGGCGTGCGTGTGCGCGCTGCGGCGGGAGCATCCTCATTTCGCCGGCATTCGACGTTGGCGGAATGCCGCCGCGAAGCTGAGAACACGCTGAGGGGACTACGTGCGCAGGTGAGTGCCGATCCGGCTGGAGCCAGTCGCAAGCAAGCTGCGGCGCGCCTGCGTGTGGCTGAGGATCGCGAGCGGCGCGTGCGCGAAGCCCTGGCGGTGACGGAAGAACTGCACGCCCAACAGCAGGAACAGGCGCGCAAGGAGGCCGAACGTGCTGCGAAAAAAACACAGCGTGATCGCGAGCAAAGCCAGAACGATACTGTTTCGAAGCTGCAATCGAAGGCGCCCTGCGTGAAAGAGCCACGCGCCTCTACGACCGATGCCCAGTCACGGGTGATGAAGATGGCCGATGGTGGTTTCCGGCCAGCCTATAATGTTCAGTTCGCCACTGACACCAAGAGCACGGCGATCGCCGGTGTCGCGGTCGATAATATCGGCTCGGATATGGGCAAGATGGCACCGATGAACGATGCACTGGCCAGATATTATGGCGAGCGACCGCGCCAGCATCTCGTCGACGGCGGCTTCGTCAAGTTTGGTGATATCGAAACCATGGCGCAGCGCGGTGTGGAAACCTTCGCCCCGGTGCCAAAGCCGCGCGATGCCCGCGGTGATCGCTACGCGCCGCACCCCGAGGATTCACCCGGCGTGGCCGAATGGCGCAAACGCATGGGCAGTGATGAGGCCAAGGAAATCTACAAGGAGCGCGCGGCGACCGCCGAATGTGCCAACGCACAGGTTCGCAATCGTGGATTGACGCAATTCCTTGTGCGGGGCGTTGAGAAGGTTAAAACCATTGCCTTGTGGCATGGGTTGACCCACAATATGGTCTGCTCCTGGCGTCTGATCGAGGCATAAGTCGACGCTTTCCGATGGCAGGCATGGAAACAGAGATCGTCGAGCGGCTTGCTGCTGGAGCTTTCGCCATCATATTCACCTCTGTCGTCGGAGGTGAAGGTCGCAGTATATCACTCCATCACCCTCCTCCCACCGAAACTAACGCCATTCGCGCCAGGTGAACATCAAGCGGGCCGTGCTAGCGCGCGGTCGAAAGAAAACCCGAACCGCGAGATCGCCACTTGCGCGAAGCCCCGCAATTCATTTTCAAGCTCTGAGCCTCGGCGTTGGCCAGGGCCGCCGGGTTGGCACTGGCATGGGTGCTGTTATCGTGCAGCACCCACGGATAAAAATTGCTCTCCGTGCGGGCAACACCGCGCAGAACCCATTCCGGCACCCCTGGCGCGCAACGGGCCGCGAGCGTGGCAAAATCCGCATCCGATAAGGTTGCCGCGAAGACCGGCGCCGGGCTGATCGCGCTCAGGCACAGCAGCACACCGGCGAGCCGATATCCACGCAACCTTTCCCGCCGCGCGGCCATTTACGTCACCAGGACTGGCCGCCCGCGCAACCGGGCGGCCACGCGCTGACGCATGATTGACAGTGCCGCCGGCGTCGCCTCCCAGATACCAGCGGTTATATTTCTAATCTCCGGCCGTGCCCGCGCCAAAACCTCCGGGCGCCAACCGATCCGCGCATAGATGCGCGTCATCGGTGTGTCGTAAACACCAACAACAAATTCGATGCCCGACGCGAGACAAAGCTCACACAGGCCAATCAGCAATTCAGCGGAAACAGTGCCCACATCCTGTTCGGTCCTGTCCAGAACCGGCGGCACGCAAAACCGCGTGCATTCCCAGATCGTGGGTGCCGTCACGTCCACGTCATCATCGAAAAAATGCCTGAACTCGCTTTGCAGCATCGTCGGTCCGGTGGTCGCCAATAAGCGCAAGGAACCCTGCACTTGCTGATGCTCATCGACCGCAAGGAGATAGACCGGATCAGCCTCTTCATCGTAGCGATCAACCTCATGGCCGTCTTTGACCACCACATCCCATCCCATGCCGTCATGAAATACCGCCGCGCGGGACTGAAACATCTGGTCGAATAATGCGGGATGCTCAATCCTGTCATCCTGGCTCAAAGTTATGATCATTTGTGCTCCGCTTCAGTTCTTGAAACATCATGGCCAACAAAATATCAGCGCCGACTGCATGAGAGATTTGAGCGTCTCCGGCGCGGCGGATTCATGTTTACAAGCCGGATGATTCAGGCCGCAATCTTCCGAATCGGAATCTTGACAGGTCTCTTCAATCGCGCATCAATTAGAAGTTTTGTCTGGATATATGTCGAGCCCCACGCGCCGGACAACGCAAACGCCCTGGCACATAAGATGACAGGGCGTTGCTTCAGTCGGTTAAATATATAATTTACGCTATATTGGCTTGAACTTTCGAGATGCGCTGGCCACACGCTTACGGGCGCAGCATTTCGCGTGACACCGTCCGGGCAATCGCCTGCGGGATCGTGGCACAATTCGAGCTTGGTGCAGCCGGATGACAGATATAAACGAACGGCCCGGTCGGTAATGTGCAAACTTGCCGCGATCTGCTTCACGGTCGCGCCACGTGCCGCAAACTCCAGGCATGTCATCTCGCGCGGCGATAACGTTGGCTTGGGTGCGGTATCCCGATAACCCGAGAGCTCGACAATCCGATCATGCATGTAATGCCCGATCATCTGGAACTCTTTCATATAGCCCGCCCGGCGCTGTTCCCATTCTCGCATCGACATGTTGGCGGTGATTGTGAACAATGCGCGTTCGCCCCCGGCCCCTCGTACCGGCAGAGTTATGCCTTGCCGGCCAACATCAAATCGGTCAGCTTCCGCGAAAAACTCGCGCGCAACGTCACTTTCGCGATCGAGCTTCGCCCAATCCAACGGCAAAAAACTCTTCGTGCCAGATACAACCACAGGATCGATTTTGAAGTAGTCATTGTCCTTATACCGCGCAACCCAGCCTGGATCGTAAGTCAAAACCAAGATCGGATTGAACATCTTCGCGCCGGGAATATAAACCGCGTGATAAGCCATGTTCGCCAGATGATAGAATTTGCAAATATTGCCTGCGATCTTCTGCATGGCCGCAAGGCTGGAGGCCTCGCCAATCTGGGTGACAATCTCTTCGTAGCCATCATCCGATCCGGCAATCATCACAAGCCTCCCGGTTATATGGAGACAACGCCAAATTGCACTACCGCGTTCCGAACGATTGCGTAAATTGAAATATAGGTAATGTTTGAAGGTAAGTAATGGCCACTCTTTTACACGGGCATTGCATTGACGCTGGCGGTCATCATCACGCCCTCATTAGTGGTCAGCATCATCGCGTGACGCTCCTGATACCACCGCTTCCGCATGCGCTAGCATTCCTTGGTCTGTCGTAGAAACATAACCCGATACCACACCAGACCAACGAGATTAGAGATAGCCTTTGCGCCAGCCAATGAGATAGCCATTGCGATAGCGATTGAGCCAGCCAATGAGCTGTTGATTGCACCAGCGATTGAGCAATCCGCCTTCCCCTACTTCCGAATTCGGAAGATTGCCCGTAGCGTCAAAAATAGTGAAACTCCCCCCGCTATTTTTGAAAGACTGTTCATGTCGCTCAAGCGCAGACCAACTGATGCCGAGATCGAAGCCCTGGCTGAAATCTTTCGCCCGCTCTGGCGGCAAGGCGATATTATGCGCCCGTGGCTGCGTCAGCACCATAAGCTGCTGCGCTCGCTCGTGCATGGCGAGTGGTCATGGGCCGCGGTTGGCGCAGCGCTGACCAAGGTCGGCATCACCTATCGAACCGGCACATCCTGGACCAACAAAAGGCTGCGCAGCGAGCTGTCACGTGCGCTGATGCCCCTCAAAGGCTATCGAAAACGGCCGCCGAAGACCGAAGCACAAGCAACGACCGAAACTGCCATATCGCCTGGTGCAGTTGCTCAGACGGACCTGACGCCAATTCCGCCATCTGCGTTCAGTATGCCACCGGCGCCAGCGGTTGCCGCGGCGCCCCGCTTCAAGCCCGCCTCGTTCCGCATCCCGGAAACGTCACCCGCGCCAAGCGAATCCACCCCGGCGGAAGTTGCCCGCAACCATCGCCTGACATTCGGCCCATCTGAACCCAAGGAGCCAAGCTGATGCCCGAGGACAAACCGCAAACGCCCACCACTCCAACCAAGCCATCAGGTGCCACGCCCTATCGCCCCAGCGCCACAAAATTCACCGGCCCGCGCGCTGACATCATCAGCCTGGCGCCGCCCAAGGAGCAAGAACCCGACATCGAGCAGGGTATCGACCTTACCGGCCAAGCCAAAATCATCTTCGCCGCCGGACGCGGCAAAACCGGTAAGACCACCCTGCTCCGCTGGCTGACCGAAACCTCCATCCGCAATGACGGCTCACCGATCCTGGCCGATGTTGACCCCAGCAACGCCACCTTCTCAGCCTATTTCGCCGATGTCGCCCGCCCTGAGACGGACAATCCCGCTGGCGTCGCCACCTGGCTGCAGGAACTGATCGAGTATTGCATCGCCGAGCGACAATCCGCCCTCATCGACCTCGGCGGCGGCGACACCACCCTGCGCTCCCTCGCCGCCGAAATGCCCGGCCTGGCCACTCATATCGAGGCCGCCGGCATGGCGCCGGTGATGTTCCATCTCACCGGCCCGCAGCCCGAAGATATCCTCCCTGCTCTCACTTTGGCTGCGCGCGGCTTCACGCCAACGGCGCAAGCCCTGGTGCTCAACGAATTTGGCATTGAGCCCGGCTCAACCCGAGAGCGCGCCTTTGCCCGCCTCACCGCCTCCACCGCTTATGGCAATCTGGCCGCTGACTGCGTGAAATTGTGGATGCCCCGGTTGCACGCCGCCGAAGCCGTGGAAAGCCGCCAATGCAGTTTTGCCGCCGCGCGCGACGGCACCATCAATCCGCCGCTCGGTCTGTTCGACGCCGCCCGGGTGCGCGTCTGGCTGGGCGCCATGGACCTCCGCTTCGCAGGGGTCAGATCATGGATCCCATAAGCCCCGCCGCCCGCCGGGAAGCCCTGCACGAGCAGATCACCGAGGCCCAGATGGTCTTGCGTCGCGCCGCTGCCGCGGCTGCCCTGAAAAGCGACCCGCTGGCCGAGCAGCTCCAGGCCCTTGCCGTCTGCGTCGGTGCGCTGAGTGACCTCTACCAGGCCAGCGAGGCCACCCAGATCAACATCGCCAACACCCTGAAAACCCAAACCGGCGCCATCGCGAATGAAGCCATCGATCGGGTGCACGCCTCGGGCATGGACATCGTCAAACAGCTTGCCCCGCAACTGGCCAATGCCGCCGACCGCACCATGCGGCAGAAAATCACCACCCTGCGTATCCGCAGCATCGTGGCCTTGGGTCTCGCATTGGCGCTGGCCATCCTGGTGCCCAGCATCTTCACCTATGCCGCCGGGCTGAATGACGGCCGGTTCCAGGCCGAAATCGCCGCACACATCATCCCCGCCGCCATGAAAGCCAGCCCGGCCGAGGCCATCGCCTGGGGGCAGCTGATGCAGGATAATGACGGCGCCACCGCCATGGCCGCCTGCCGCAAATCCATGCAGCAAGACGCCAGCGGGCGGCACTACTGCTTCATGCCGGTCTGGACCGAACCCGATATCCCCCGCCGTGCCTTCAGCACCCGCCCAATAACCTCCAGCTCCGCCTGCCAGCAGGACCTACTGAGCCGCCGCCCGGGACATTACCCTTGCCCAACCCCGCACACAGCCCTAAATATGACTACTGTAGTTCACCCCACCACCCGGAGGCCGCCATGCGGGAAATCCAACTTCGCGACGCCAAGGCCAGCCTGTCTGCCGTGGTTGACGATGCCGTGCGCGGCGAGCCCGCCATTATCACCCGCCACGGCAAACCCGAGGCAGTGGTATTGAGCTTCGCGGAATGGCAGCGGCTCTCGCATGTGCCCTCTTTCGGCCAATTGCTGATGGCCGCACCTCTCAATGAGGGCGATCTGCCGCCACGCAACCAAGCCCCGCTCCGTGATAGCGGCCTCTGATCCTTGTATCTCGTCGACACCAATGTCATCTCGGCGCGCGCACCCTCGCGCGTTCCCCTGCCCGAACTGGCCGCCTGGATGGACGCCAACTCGGCTGAATTATTCCTCTCCATTGTCACCATCACCGAGATTGAGGACGGCATCGCCAAGGCCCAGCGTGAGGGGGCAACCCGCAAAGCCCGTGATCTAACCGCCTGGCTGGAAACCGTGCTGCACCTCTACGCGGCCCGCATCCTGCCATTCGACCTTGCCACCGCTCGCCTCGCCGGCAGCCTATCCGACCTCGCTCGAAGCCAGGGCCGTGCGCCAGGCTTCGCCGACATCATCATCGCCGCCACCGCGCAGCACCACGGGCTGACCGTCCTGACCCGCAACCTGCGGCATTTTAAGTCGCTCGACGTGCCAGTGCATGATCCGTTTGCCCAGCTACCCTGAGCATAATCGTGGCCGACAAGAGATCTTCAAAAGCCGCCATTCCGTCTCAAACCGCCACTTTCGGCGTGATTGCGCCCAACCCGGTCATTCAACCAGTTTGGTCGAGATCCAGTAAGCGGACTGTCGTGCTAAGCTTTCGCACCAATTAAGCTGCTGATATTATTGCGATCTACAACCATTGCGAAACTCGTGATCAAAGTAACTTCTGCACTTATCAACTAGACTTGGCGTCGGCCTCTGGCTCATTGCGAGTAAAGTTCTCGAAGCCCATAGCGTATGGAACGGTTTCGCCTCTGACGACAGTACGGCCGGTCAGATCAACTACCGCAACGGTGGTGTTGCCGTATTTGGCACGGTCAACGCTTCCTGGCACAGGGAAAGGGGGCAAATTCAGCTTCACACCATTGATAGCGGCATCCTGCTTTGGCGATGGAAGAAAAACCTGGAACACCTCATTGCCGAATGACAGCACCAAGAAGGCGTATGGAACGCCCGTAACGTCTCTACGGCGCCGGAATAACATAAGGACAATAAGATCATTGGGCATTGGTCCAGGTTGAAAGCTTCTAATTAGGGGGAATTCGTGCACCAACCCCTTGCTGTGATCAGCTTCCCGAATCCAGTTCATAGCTTCCGTGAAGTTTGACAGTTCCTCGGACGGCAGCACGGTCAAGCCGATCTTTACGAACGCCTTCAGCACTGCGACGGGTGTGTATGCATCCCGTTTAAGTTCGAAGGTGATCGTCTTGTTCGCCTCATCAACGATCATGAGCGGATCGTCTTCATACTGCTTGATGACGAAGCCAGTCAACTCGTAATCAATGCGCCATCCGGGCTTTTCACCCCCCTTTTTCAGAGATGGCACGCCCTTTTTGCCACGAATGCGGGAAAAAGTCCGGCTGGGCTTCGACCAGTTGCCAAGGTCGTTTTCGATACCTTTCCCGAAAAAATTGTTACAGGCATCGCACTCATAGTAGCTGAAGAGACTTTTGTTTCCGAGCGCTTCGGGGATGGCGTGTGCCTCGTCCTTGAACGTCACATCCTGTTCACCGAGCCCACAAAACCGGCAAAGTCGTTCGTTCTTGTTGCCCAGAAAAATCTTGTCACCAGGCCGAAGGAACAACGGCTGGGCAGGGGCATAATGCTTGTCGTAGAAGGCAGCTGCCTCAATGAGGGCGGGATCGATATTTGTCATGCTCTCATTATAAATCCGAAGATGCCCACAGGAAAGAGGCAAACCAGACGGTGTAATGGTAGGCGCTGACATGTCAGCTTTTTGCCATTGTTGGCCTGAACCGGCCAGTCCGCTCCCGGCCCATCCTGCTTATTATCGGAAGCGTTGATGGTAGCGGCGGAATGGCCGATGTTGACAGCATAGCGGATATTTAGGGAGTCATTTCGAACGGCTGAATTATTTACGGCCGATACTGGGCGTCAATATTTGTAAGTCGTCTCGGATCAGGAGTTCCAACATGACCAGCCTACTCTGTTAATTCAAAAAGTTTTTGGTGCAGCTTTTTTCAAAAAGCTGCGTGCTCCGTGCCTGGACTTTTTGCCAGTTGATATCGACATTTCCCAAAAGCTCCCGTCAAGTTTATAACACACCCCCGCCCGGCATCGCCGGGCGGGGGTTCGTCGCGGGGCTTATTCCCCGTTTTGTTTGCGGCTGCGGGACCAGATGAGGGTGTAGCCCTCGCCGCTTTCATCGTCGAAGAGGTTGGCGTAGATCGGCGCGCTGAAGCTTGGGTCATCCAGCTTGACCGAGATATAATCGCGCCCTTCGGCGGAACGCTTGGACCAGCCAGCACCGAGCTCGGCGCGTCCACAGAATATACGATGGCTGGGTGCGTTGTCGTTGCTGCGGTTTGTTTCAGGCACGATACGCACATTCTTCGTCTGCACGCTTAAGGTCACAATCTCGCCGTGGATTTCATTGCCAGCTTTTTTGAAGGTTCCAATGTTAGCCATGTCAATTCTCCTGTGCTGTTTCGAGCCCGCGACCATCGCAGCCTCGATGGCGATCTATTGACCGGGGGCACGATCGGCCTGCACCGCCTGCGGCCGTAGCGTCAGCGGAGGATGGCGGCATCTGGCTTTTTTGAAGCGCAGCGTCCGCGAGGAGGCAGCATCGCTGCCGGGGAAAAAAGTCAGATGCCGCCATTGCAGGAAGGCGATCGTCCTTCGGTCAGATCAGCCACGGAGAGGCCGCGTGGCGCGGCTTGGGGCACGTATTCAGGAAATATTTGGCGACACCTGGATTCTTCCATGAAGCGGCATCACCCATGACCGAGAACGATACTTTTTTGCAGACGTAGCCGCGCCATCATGCCGTGCATAACCCGTTGCTCCAACGCGCCTGCCCTCACATCAATGGACAAGCGGATTGGCGGCACATGGTCCTGCATTTCGCAGTGGAGAGATCATTCCGATCACGCGATAAATCGAGACGCGCACCTGATCATGCCAATCCACGGCAATGCTGCGCGAGGATCACGCTTTTCCCGTCCGATTTCCCCAGCAAAACGGGGCACACGCCACGGTGAATTCCGCCGGTGATGCCGGGCGGGGTGTTTGGCGGGGGCTTGTCCGATGAATAAAGCCGCCGTCGGCGGGCGGCTTTAGCCTGCCGTTGGAATACGGCATGCGTGGGGCCGGATTGTAGGGGCTATGCGCCCCCATTCCCAAAGCTCCACACCGGAATACCGAGTTTCTTGGCCTTGTCGGCTAAGTTCTCCTGGATACCAGTGCCGGGGAATACCATGACGCCGATCGGCAAGGCATCCAGCAGCGCATCATTGCGCTTGAATGGTGCCGCCTTGGCATGCCGTGCCCAGTCGGGCCGGTAAGCAATCTGCGTCACCTTGCGCGCATCCGCCCAGGCGGCGGCGATGCGCTCCGCCCCCTTCGGACTACCGCCATGCAGCAGCACCATGTCCGGGTGTTTGGCGTGGACCTTGTCGAGTTTGTCCCAGATCAGGATGTGATCGTTGAACTCCATCCCGCCGGTGAAGGCTATTTTTGGGCCGGAGGGCAGCAGCGGCTCGGTCTCGGCCCGGCGCTTGGCGGCGATAAAGTCGCGACTGTCGATGAGTGCGGCGGTCAGCGCGCGATGATTGACCATCGAGCCGGAGCGCGGGCGCCAGGCTGAACGTGTTTGGCGCTCGAAGTGCTCGGCGGCCTGATCGCGGAAGAATTCCAAGCAGTCGCGCCGTTCCAGTAGCGTCTGGCCTTCCGCTGTCAGCCGTTCGAGCTCGACCGAGCGCACCTCGGAGCCATCCTGCTCCTTCTGGCTGCGTTTTTGCGCCTGCTCGTTGTCGTCCAGCGCCCGCTCGATCCGCCCTACGGCGCGGTGGAAAAGATTAACCGTCGCCCAGAGCAGTTCCTCGAGATCAGGCTCCAGCCGCGTGTCCGTCAGGGTAGCGGCGAAGGCATCAAAGATATCCGCGACGGCGCCTGCGATCAGCGGCGCTTCAGGCAATGGCCGCGGGTCAGGCTCGTCCTGGCCGGGATGGTAGCCATAGAGCTGGAGTTCGTTGAGAATATGCGCGGTGGGGGATGCGGCATGCGGTGGTTCGTAGCCGGTATCGTCGTGTTCGCGGGTCATGGGATTCTCCTTTGTGCCGGAAGCCCGCGCCCATCGCGGCCTTCCATGGCGATCCCAGCCGTAGGCGGCGGCGGCCCGCACCGGTGAGGCCGGAGCGTAAGCGGAGGATGGCGGCGGGGCCGTTATTTTGCTTCGCGATGCAAAGCCCCGGCGTCACTCGGTATGATCAGTGTTGCTGACCATTCCCCGGGGCGGCGGAAAATAGCGGCCCCGCCGCCATTGCGGGCCGCCGCCGCCCACGGCACAGAGCGCCCTCTCGGAAGGCCGGCGGCGCGGCCGCCCGGCACACAAGCGTGCCCTGGCTGCAAATACGATACCGGCGTCAACGAGCAGCAATCAGCGTTTCCGCAGCGTCAAATTTCAGTCGTAAATCATAAAGCGCGCGACATCCTCCGGCGCGATCTGGCCGCGCAAATTCGCTCGTAATTCGGCAATGCCAAGTTCTCGGAGATCATCGTTGAAATCGCCCAGGCGGGGCGAAAGGACCAGCGCCTCGATCCCGGCGGCAATTGCGCGTTCGGTCAGGCTTGCCACGGCGCGATCACCGGCTAAATCAGCATCGCGGGCAATGTAGAGCCGCCGCAATCCAGCAGGCAGCAGCAGGGCGGCCAAATGCCCCGCCGAGAGTGATGCTGCCATCGGCATCGCAGGCAACACGCAGCGCAGCGACAGCATGGTCTCGATGCCCTCCCCGGCGACGAGCACATCAAGACCATTCGCCAGACCGAACCGGACGGCATGGCCGAGCAGATAGCCCAGTGCACGCCGTGGTGTCTCAAGCGGTGCCTTGCCCAGCCGAATGCGATCAAAGCCGCCAGGATCGAGCCAGGTGCGGTGCACACCGGTGATCATGCCATCAAGATCGGTCACCGCCGCGATCAAAGCGGGCCAGGCTTCCGGCACCGCGTCAGGAGTCGCACGATAGAAGCAGCGTGGGTGAAAGCGCAGCGCACCAGAGTCGATATCAGCAAGCGCCACCGAGGTAATACCGCGACGACGCAAATAGGCTTCGCCAAGCGTTCCAGGCAGCGATTGAGCCTTGGCGAACAGACGCCGGGCAGAGCGTTGAACCTGTGCTGCCATAGCATCAGTATCGTCTGTATTATTTGGTGCGGGATCAATGCTGACAGCGGCTGGAGCGCTGTCGCTGCCAACCAGCCCGAGAAACCGCCGCGCCTCCACGGCCACGTCGCGGAAATCCGTCAGGCCGCAGTTTTCTCGGATCAAATCCAGCAAATCGCCATGCGTGCCCTCGGCGGCGTCCTGCCAACGCCCGGCGGCGCCCTTGCCCGTGCCGCCGCCACTGAGCCGCACAAATAAGGACCGCCCCGGTGTGTTATGCACATCTCCCACCAGCCAATAGCGGCCCTCGCGCCGCCCGGCGGGCAAATAATGCCGGCACACTGCCTCAGCCTGCCGGGCCAGCATTTGCGCCAGCTCAGCCACAGGCATGGTAAAATCATGCTTGGGCATCGCTTTCTCCTCCATCACCAAAGAGTTTCCGCCAACCGGGGCACCAGCCCATCAAGCTGCCGAACAGCGCAGCCTATCGTTCCGCCCTGCCCAGGCGCTATCTTCCGAATCGGAAGTGCGAGGGCGCCGTTTCACTGGCACGGGCGACAAGTGGCCCGTGGCATCAATTCCCCGCGGGGCTGCGGACATTCCTTCCTTCGGCACCCGCAGAACACCGCCCCACGCAAAATGGGCCGTCCCGCTGCCGGGTTCGGCCCATCCGCATTGGTCATGGTTCTGCGTAAATTGTCCCGGGCATCCTTCTACCCGCCCTCCTGCCCGGCGATGTCGGCAAGACAGTCCGACAGAAACTCCGTGGTCGAGCAGCCTTTGATGGCATCGGCAGTGATAAACAGCGCCATGCCGCCAAAACCATCGGCGCGCATTTTTGAACACGTAAATGCCGTCGTCACGGTAATATAACGCAATTTGGCTAAGCGCCGCACGATGTCTGGGAGAATCCCCTCCCACGACAACCCGCTCATATCCAGTTCAACGGATGTATCATCCGCAGCGCCGTTTTTGAGTTTTTGCTCTACATAGTTGCGCGCCTGGCTGTCACTGCTGCTGGCCGCGTCCAACGCCACGATAAGTTCGGCGCGATCGACCCAGATCAGGTCCGATGGTCCCTGCCAGGAATGGAAATAAGTTCCGTCGCCATCCGAGTCGGCATCGAACATATGCGAGAGTAACAACAGCTCCAGCTTCGTCATATCCGCATTCGGAATGATCTCCGGTATCACGGTCGGTGAAAAATAATCCGCCATGTTGGCCTCCTGAAATGCAAAACCCGGCACGGGGCCGGGTTCTTTGTTGAGGGAGATGGATATTGAATATCGATGCTCAGGCAGCATCGACTTCAAATGGATCAAGCAACCTATGCAGCGCCATGGCCCGGCCCATCCAGGGTTCGGGGCGGATCGCTTTGATCCAATCCGCGAAGCCCGGTATGAAGCCGAGATCTTCACGGACATGCTGCTCGCCGATCAGGCGCACAGGTACGATGCGTCCCGTCGAGATCGTCATCACATGGCCAAAAAATCTCTCCGCCATGAAAATTCCCTCGGCATGATGGCGAAGTGCCCGATGCCGAAAATCCGATGAGATCATCTTGCTCTCATCGAACCAAGAATGCAGCGGTAAGAAATCTTCTGCCGTCCCGCCCCATTTTTTTGCAGAGGATAAAGCATGATGGTAAGGATGTGCCATTGCCGCCTCCTCAAAATTCATGGGAATAGTTTTCGGAGGCGGTATAGCGCTCATTATAGTCGAGCGTGATGCTGCCCTCCGTTACGTCGAAGGTAAAATCGCCGTAGGCGCCATCATTATTCTCCCAGCCGCAATGCGTCTGCGCCAAAAAATCATAGGACAACGCCTCGATGGCTTCACGCACAGTGTGGGTCTGGCGTTCAATGTCCGGGCTATCCCAGCCCGGCCGGAAAATCTCAATCCGCTCATCCGGCAATTCAACGGCAACATCGCCGCTCTGGGCCGTGATGTCCTCGATCTGGCCGCTATCGCCATAGCCGTCAAAATTCACGATCACGGCGGTGATGCCATGTTCCGCCAGAATCCCGAAAAGCGCTTTCTTGTTGCCATCGAGCAAGGCACAGGCGCGCTCGCGATACGCGCGTTCTTTTTGTTCCCATGAGGCCACAAAAGGATCTATCGTAGGAAGTGATTGTTGGTCTGGCGCCTGATTGTGATTGTCTGACATGATCTGTCTCCAGAAATACAAAACCCGGCACGAAGCCGGGTTTTAATGGGGTGAAGGGATAGACCCGAGGCGGTCTCTTGGCCGCCTCGGGGTTCTGGGATCACTCCGCCGCGATCTCATGCGAACTCGAGCTGTTCATGGTCTTCGACGGATGGAAGGTCGGCTACCTCAGCCTCCTCACCGGCCACATCCGCGCTGGCATCGGCGGCGACGGCACTTTGCATGGCCAAGGCCGCAGAATCTGCCGGCGTCGTCATGGTCTCCACGCCCTTCGTGCGCAGCGCCTCTGGCAGCCAGCCGGTGCCCGCCAGCATTTGTGCGGCGGCTTCGGCCATGGCGCCTTTCTTCAACCCCTCCAGCCGTTGCGCGGCTTGCTCGCCCTTGGCCTCGCACACGGCTTGAAGAATTCGCGCCTTCGTCACCCTGCCGAGGTAATTGTCCACATTCGGAGCCCAGCCCACAGCGGCCAGATCAAGCGCCAGAACTTCCGCCAGCCGCCCGGCATGCGCCAACGCCCGGGGCCGCCGGTTATAGGCATCATGCGTGGCGTTCAGCGTTAGCGCCACGCAATGCGCGTACAAGGCCTCGCGGCTATCCGTGTCGAGATTGGCGAGGGCATTCCAGAGTTCAGCACTATCTTCGGGCAATTGCGCCGCCCAGGCCTCGTGCCGCGCATCAACCCCTGCCGCCAAGGGCGTGTCGGCCAAGCCCGGCGCCTGGGCGCCGAACATCACACTCTTCGCCTCGATCTCCAGGCAGGATTCGGCGCCGTAGCGATAGAATAGCCGCAGGCACAGCGCGTGCAGTAGGGCGAGATAAGCAATGCCGGGCTCATTGCCCAGCGCCTCGCGCAGCGCCAGTGTGCGATATGCCGTCAGCTCCGTCAGCAGCCGGTCAGGCAAGGGCTTGATGCCATCTTCCTCCTCCACCTCCGGTTCGCCCGCATCACCGGCATGCGCAACGATGATGCGGCTTTCCGGGATGGCGGGATCGCTATCATCATCAGCGATACCACTACCCTCGCTTGCCAAAGCCGCCTCATCGGCTTCCTCAACCACCAGCGGCTCATCTTCGGGGCGGACATAGCCGCGTTCCACACGCAGCCCGCCATTGCCGTCGATGCTGACAAACACCCCCGCCATGGTGATATCATCTGCATTGTAGACCGGCGGGCGCTGCGTGATTGCGTCAATCTCCGCCTCGATTTCCGCAAGGCGAGCATCGGCATCATCGGAGACTTCATCCGCCTCGGCGGCTTCTTCCTCGAGTTGCTCAGCCTCGGCGCGCAACGCCTCGACCTGGGCGATTTCCTTATCGGTGAGCTGGCGGCGCGTGCCTGTAATCCGCCGCAGGCCGTAGCTATGGCCATACGGGAATTCTGGTGCCATTTCGACCCATTTCCAACCCTCGGCGCGGATCGCATCGGCATCGCGCTCCAACTTCTCCGCCACCACGCGGGCCAGCAAGCCGCTATCCTGCAACCAGCCGCCATCATCCTGCTGGAACAGATCGCGCATGACGGCGCCGCCCGCCGCGATATAATCCTCACCAGCATATTGCGCCCGCTTATCGGAGGCGCGCACCGCCCCTTCGGTCAGCATCCGGCGGATCTGATACGGCTCCTTATTGTAGGAACGCTGCAGCGCTTCCCACACTTGCTCCTGGCGCTCATGGTCCGGGCTTACCGAGAAGGCCATAAGCTGGTCGAGCGTCATCTCATCCTCGGCATAGACCTCCAGCAACCGGGGCGCCACGGCGGCGAGGCGCAGCCGCTGTTTCACCACCGAGACCGCGACAAAAAACACCGCCGCGACCTCCTCCTCGCTCTGCCCCTTCTCGCGCAACGCCTGAAACGCCCGGAACTGATCCAGCGGATGCAAAGGTGCGCGCTGCACATTCTCCGCCAGGCTGTCCTCCTCAGCGATGCCCTCGGTGCGCACCACACACGGGATTGGCGCGGTCTTGGCGAGGCGCTTTTGCCGCACCAGTAATTCCAGCGCCCGGTAGCGCCGGCCGCCAGCGGGGATTTCGAACATGCCGGTCTCAGCACCTTTGTCATCGAGCACCGGCCGCACGGTAATGCTTTGCAGCAATGTTCGCCGGGCAATATCCGCCGCAAGCTCCTCGATGGAAACGCCGGCCTTTATGCGCCGGACATTGGATTGCGAGAGCACCAGCCGGTCGAACGGAATATCGCGGGACGCGCTGAGCGTGATTTTCTGAACAGTTTTGGCCATGGGAGAAACTCCATGACGGGCGGCCTGGAGCCACTCTCCTGGCCTATCACCCGTCACGAAATTCTCAGCCGCCCTCTGGCTCTCTGCCCGCCGCATAAAAAATGCCGTGGACCAAAACCGGCCCACGGCAAACATAACCACGAAGAACAAGGCGCCCGTTACGCCGCCCGTTCCAACAGCAGCTTCGCTTTGCCCTCCAACTCCAGCCTGGCATCCTGATGTGGGCGCGAGCGCGCCAACGCGGTGATACCCTGCACGAAGTCGAACACGCTCTCGGGCGGATGACCTTCCTCCTCCAGCACGGTGGCGATAATCTTCGCTGTCTCGCCCTTGCTGAAACCGCGCTTGCGCAAGAAACTCTCCCGCTCCTCATCCTGGCGCGCGACAATCTGTTCCCGCGCCGCCCTGATCCCCGCCACGAATGGCGCCGGCGAGGAGTTGGCGAAGCGCTGCAGCGCGGGTGCCGCCTCATGCGCAAAACGCTGGGTGGCGAATTTGCTGTGGCGAATACTGATCTCCTGAAAATCCTCCACGCCCCACAAGCATCTATTGGCGCACACCGCGCGCAAGTAAAACGAGGCGATACCCAGGGTCTTCGAACCGACCTCACTGTTCCAGCAATAGAACCCGCGAAAATACAGATCCGGATCGCCATTCGGCAACCGCCCCGCCTCGATCGGGTGCGTATCATCGACCAAAAACAAAAACACGTCCCGGTCGCTGGCATGGAGCGTGGTCGTCTCCTTCGTCACATCCACATACGGGTTGTGCGTCATGGTCGCCCAATCCAGCGCGCCCGGCACCTTCCAATTCGTGTCACCCGTACCGTTCCCGGCAATGCGCATCACCGCCGCTACTAATTCATGATCCCAGATGCGCCCGTAATCCGGGCCGGTCACGGCGCGCAGTTCCACCCGCCCATCATCGGTCTCCAGGGTCTTTACCAGCTCGGCGCGGTGGTTGAGCAACCCGTGCTGCAGATTGATACCCGCCAGCGGTGCGGGCAGCTCGCGCAGATACCCCGCCGGCGCTCCCACCAGCCCGCAAAGCTGTCCAAAACTCCAATGCGTCGGCGCCACCGGTTGCTCCTGCCCCGGGACAATCAGCGCCAGCCTCTCGCCATCATCGCGGCGGGCTTCAACCCGGATCGCCCGGCTCTCCACATTCCGCGCCGCGGCTCGGTCAGCCCGCGCACGCACCGCTTCATATAACTCCGGCAGGGACAGAAACCGCTCATCGTCGGGCCGCGAAAACCATTCCGACGACACCCGCCCCAGCCGCTCACCCCGGCTGACATCGACCTTAAAGCCCGCCGACCTAGACCGGCCAGCGTTCGCTCCCATAACCGCCACCGCGGCAGACGCACTCATATCCATGGCACTTCTCCATGACAGGCCCCGGAAGCCTCTCCTCCGGACTAAAACCAGTCATGAAGCGCCCAGCCCAACTCTCACTCTCAGGCCTGGCACCGAGGCCAGAAATCGCCACGGTTATTGGCAGCAACGCGCCCATGGCGGCCGTTCGGAGACTATAGGCGCCAATTACGAAGCAGACATTCTCATGTTATGAGGGCTTCTTGGTCCACCGCCCGGCTGGGAGCCAAGGACCGCGGTAGAGTTAGTAGGCTTCCGAAAATACCCCTCGATCTCGCGGGCCTATGGAGGAGTGCTCGGCACTCTTTCTTTTTCTTGTTCGGAAAACGGTGGCTTCCTAGATGTCAAAAACCTTCTTGCCCGACATTGCCAGAAAAGCTGTCAAGTTGTTAAGGTTCCCGTCTATTTTACATTGTCTGGCAACTGTTAGGGTTCAATTGGTCTGCGAAGAGATGGCGAACGGTAAGGTCGCTGGTCGCACAGAGTGCGGCCACGGCCTGAAGGCATTGCGTGCAGGCGGCACCCTGGTGATGTGGCGTTTGGATCGCCTTGGGCGCAACCCGACATTGGGCCTAGAAAAGCTCATGGCCATAGAAGTGCCCATGCCCCCGCTGATCGCCCAACAAACCTTCAACGGCATGCAAACCGAAGTGGGCGCCCTCAAAGCCAAACATGCCACCAACCGTCAGGCCAACGCCGCGCTAATGCCGGCGACGCTGGAGCGGGTTTTTCCTGGGAGCCAGTGAGTGCAATTCGTTACCAACGGCCCCGACATCCCCGATGCGCTTTTGCGGGCGCACGAGGAAGGTCGCGTGGTGTTTTTCTGTGGCGCAGGCATTTCCTATCCAGCCGGCCTGCCGGGCTTTATGGGGCTGGTGGAGAAAATCTACCAGCTAACCGGTACGGCGCTCTCGGACATCGAGCGCGAGGCTTTCGAGCGTGGACAGTTCGACGCTACGCTCGACCTACTGGAACGACGCCTGCCGGGGCAACGCCTGACCGTCCGCCGTTCGCTGGTGCAGGCGCTGAAACCGAAACTGCATCGTAAGGGCGCCACCGATACGCAGGCGGCGCTCTTGCGCTTGGCGCGCAGCCGTGAGGGCGCGCTACGGCTAGTCACCACCAATTTCGACCGCGTGTTCCATATGGCGGCTAAACGTACCGGTCAGGCGTTCCAGGCTTATGCCGCGCCGATGCTACCGATCCCGAAGAACAGTCGCTGGAACGGGGTGGTTTACCTGCACGGCCTGCTGCCCGAAAAGGCGGATGACACAGCACTGAACCGCTTGGTGGTCACCAGCGGTGATTTCGGCTTGGCCTACCTAACGGAACGCTGGGCTGCCCGCTTCGTAAGCGAGCTGTTCCGCAACTACGTCGTCTGCTTCGTCGGTTACAGCATCAACGACCCAGTGCTGCGCTACATGATGGATGCGCTGGCGGCCGACCGGATGCTAGGCGAAGTGACGCCGCCAGCCTGGGCACTGGGCGACTGCGAGACCGGGCAGGAGGATCGCAAGACCATCGAGTGGAAAGCCAAGGGCGTCACCCCTATCCTATACAACTTGGCCACGGGCAGCCACGACCATTCGGCGCTGCACCAGACCTTGCAAACCTGGGCGGACACCTATCGCGATGGCGTGCAGGGCAAAGAAGCCATCGTCGTCAAACACGCGCTGGCTCGGCCACAGGACGGCACGCAACAAGATGATTTCGTCGGGCGGATGTTGTGGGCTTTGTCGGATAAATCCGGCTTGCCGGCCAAACGCTTTGCCGACTTCAATCCCGTGCCGTCGCTAGACTGGCTGTTGGAGGCCTTCGCGGATGGACGCTTTGGGCACGGAGATCTGTCACGCTTTGGCGTACCGCCACGCGATGACGTGGACGCCAAGCTGCGCTTCAGCCTTATTCGGCGGCCTACGCCCTATGACCGCGCACCACCGATGCTGCTGGCCACCGGTGACATCACCGGTAGTCAGTGGGATGACGTGATGGTTCAACTGGCCCGCTGGCTCGTGCGCCACCTTAATGACCCGAAATTAGTAATCTGGATCGCACAACACGGCGGCCAGTTGCATTACCGCTGGTCGTTGCTGATTGAAGACAAACTGAATGAATTTTCATCCAAGGAGCGCGAAGGCAAGACTGCTGAACTGGATGCAATCCGCTCACAGGCACCGAATGCCATTCCCTCCCCCTTGATGCGTACGCTGTGGCGCCTGCTGCTCAGCGAGCGGGTGAAATCATTTAGTCGCGATCCTGCCCTCTACCGTTGGCTGAGTCGATTGAAACGAGAACGGTTGACTACCACTCTGCGCCTGGAGTTGCGCGAACTGCTTGCCCCCAAGGTGACCTTAAAAAAGCCGTTTCGCTGGGGTGAAGAAGAAGCAAGCGCGGACGAGCCCACGCGCTTGCGGCAACTGGTGGATTGGGAATTGGTACTGGCCGCCGATCATGTGCATTCCACCCTGCGCGACCTCGGCGGCGAGCACTGGATATCTGCCCTGCCGGACCTGCTGGAGGATTTCCAGCAATTGCTGCGTGATTCGCTAGACCTGTTGCGCGAGCTAGGCGAGGCCGACGACCACAGCGACCGATCACACTGGGATCTGCCGTCCATTACGCCGCACTGGCAGAACCGGGGTTTCCGTGACTGGGTGAGCCTGATCGAATTGTTGCGCGACGCGTGGCTGGCGGTCCACAGCGATAACAGTAATCGTTCCACGGCGATTGCCCAGGCCTGGTTCGAGTTGCCATACTCCACCTTCAAACGACTGGCCTTGTTTGCTGCCAGCCAAGATGACTGCATCCCGCCCAAACAGTGGGTAGATTGGCTGTTGGCTGATGGCGCGTGGTGGTTATGGTCCACCGATACGGGGCGGGAGGTGTTCAGACTGTTCGTTCTGCAGGGGCGACAGTTGGCAGGGACTGACCAGGAACGTCTGGAGGAGGCCATATTGGCTGGCCCGCCGCGCGAAATGTATAGGGATGATCTGGGGTCTGATCGGTGGCAAGACTTGGTGGCCCGCTCCGTCTGGCTGCATCTGGCCAAACTGAATGCATCTGGCCTCACTCTGGGAGCATCTGCGGCAGCCCGGCTAACAGAACTCTCCATTGCTTACCCGCAATGGCTGTTGGCACCCAACGAGCGTGATGAGTTCTCACACTGGATGAGCGGCACCGGCGATCCGGACTACGAGGAAAGTCGGAACGTTGACATTGCCCCGCGAAAGCGGCGTGAACTTGTTCAATGGCTTAAAAAATCGCTGCCCGAACGGCCGCCATTTTACGAAGATACGTGGCGCGACGTCTGCCGCACCCGTTTCTTTCACAGCCTATATGCGCTTTGCGATCTGGTAGAGGAGGGCGTGTGGCCAGCCGACCGATGGCGAGTGGCACTACAGACTTGGTCCGAAGAGGGCATGGTGTTGCGCTCCTGGCGCTATGCGGCGCCGCTGGTGAAAACTATGCCCGATGCCGTACTTCAGGAGGTTGTCCACGCTGTCGCATGGTGGATGGAAGCGACATCCAAGTCGATAAACCGACACGAGGATATCCTGCTGGACCTGTGTTGTCGCGTGCTGGAGCTGCCGCTTGAAGCGGACAATAGAACGACGATGAACGGAAAGCCGATTGACCAACCCGTCACCGAAGCAATTAACCATCCGATCGGACATGTCACGCAAGCGCTGATCGGTCAGTGGTTCAAACGGAAGCCAAACGACAACGATCTGCTTCCAGATGACATCGCATCCTTCTTTACGCAAATCTGCAATGTTCAGGTGGATCGGTTCCGCCACGGCCGAGTGCTGCTGGGCTCACACCTGATCGCTCTTTTCCGCGTGGATCGCCCTTGGACCGAGCAGTATCTCTTGCCGCTATTCGCCTGGGATACCCCAGCCGAAGCGAAGGCCGTATGGGAAGGCTTCCTCTGGTCACCCCGCCTGTACCAGCCTTTGCTGACCGCCTTCAAACTGCAATTTCTGGAGAGCGCAAACCATTACGCCGAACTTGGGGAGCACCGCAATCAGTTTGCTGCTTTATTGACATACGCATCAATTGGCCCGACCGAAGGGTATTCCGTGGATGAGTTTCGATCCGCGATAGGCGCGCTGCCCCAAGAAGGATTGGAACGATCCGCCCAGGCGCTCACCCAGGCGCTTGAAGGTGCCGCCGATCAGCGTGAGGATTACTGGAGAAACCGCGTACAACCGTTCTGGCAACAGATCTGGCCCAAATCGCGCGAAGTGGCCAGTCCACGAATCGCCGAATCCTTGACCCGATTAGCCATTGCTGCCCGAGGCGAATTCCCAGCTGCCTTCGCAGCTGTGCAGCAGTGGTTACAACCGATTGAATACCCGGACTACGTCGTAACTCTGCTGCATAAATCAGGTTTGTGCAGACGCTTCCCTGCGGAGGCGTTACTGTTACTGAGTACTGTGATTGCTGACCAACAGTGGGTGCCCCAGGAGTTGGATCAATGCTTGGACGAGATCACGGTGGCTGAGTCAAAATCTCGTGCAAGATGCACATTACCTGCGGCTTCGAGATCATTCGCGGAGGTGGGGGATTTGAGTTGATGGTTCGCAACTTTGATCGGCACCTGGATTTGGCTGGTGGAAGGCGGAATGGCTGGTTTTCGAGTAACCAGCCTAAAAACAAGTCATATGGTTCTTAATCACGCAATTGCGAACGACATCATGAGCTCAACGCCAGTAGGCAGGCGGTCAAATTGTTGCTCTAATTGGCGAAGATTACCCGTTGAATTTTTTTGCTGCACGCAAATCACGCTGGAGAATTTTATCAATGCAACCCGAATTCCCGGACGAGGAAGTTTCCGACCAGCAGTCATTGAAGCAGATGGCTGAAAATCTCGTCGCACAAGCGAAGGAAATAGCCAGTCAAAACGGGTTAGCTGGAGATAATTTCAACGAGATTTTTGAAGTTTCGATTAGCAAAACGGTACCAAAATTCGCTCGACAGCTATATGATGAAATAAAAAGAACGTGGCCGGATGCGGCGACGCGGCGGAGAAAGTACAATGACGGCTTTCGCACAAGAATTCTTCAACGATGGCAGCCTGCATTTGATTTACTTGAAGCAGAATGGACAATATCCCAAGAAGCTGGCTCCGAATTCTTTCGTGACGAACGTGGAAAAGCCGTGAATGAAGACGACCATGTATTTGAAGCATTGGTCAACTTGCATAGCCGTGCGCTCTTGGTTGCCAAGGAAGCGCTCTGTTTACTTGAAGGAGGTTTTCCTGACGGTGCCATGAGTCGCTGGCGAACGCTTCATGAGTTTAATGTAACCGCACATTTTCTTCTAAAGCACGGAAATAAAACTGCTCACCTTTACCTTTCGAACGCCTACTTTGAGGCTTTGCGGCATGCCAAGCAAGCACAATCCTATAGTCAAGATGACCCGTCTATCAAAATAGCTCCTGAAATAATCAAGGCGCTTGAGCAAAAATGTGCCGAACTGAAACGGACACTGGAACTCGATTCCAACATTGATCTTAGTAAAGATTATGCTTGGTCAGCTTCTACATTAAACATCAAACGCCCCACGCTCTACGACATAGAACAGGACACTGGTAGGGACTTCTGGCGGCCACGTTACCGCTGGGCTTCGCAGCACATTCACGGCGGACACAGTGGCTCCAAGGGGCTGTTGGGCATGGCAGAAGCTGATCGTAATGTGGCGATGCTTGTCGGGCCAAGTAATGGTGGCTTGGTCGATCCGATCCAGATGGTTGCACACAGCCTTGCTGACATAACCGACGCTCTACTTTCGTCTCGGCCTGATATGGTCCGGCGAGCCACAAGCGCCGTGCTTTGGATTCTCGTAAAAGATATCGGCCCAATGGCAATGCAGTGCCAGGAGGAATTTCGGCAAAAGCACCGCGATGGTTTGGGGAAGTAATTACTGGCTTATCCAACGACCGGATTGGCGGCTGGTCACTCGGGATATGTCCGCTTTCCTATTTTTCGCCCCCAAAAGCCGACCAGCAGCTATCGTGAAGAGTTTCGGGCGCCTCTTGGCGTACGAAAGTCCCCGAGGAACGAACCCGCGGGCCAGATGCTACGGCTATGGGGATTTGAGGTTTTTGGGAAACATGGTGGTGCTGGACTGGCACCGGACGGCAGTTCCATGGCTTGGATTTTGCCTGAATATTTCACGTTCCTTGCAGAATCCCTGGCACGATGCCGGCCGATTTATGCTCCAATGAGTGAAGCTCGCGGTCATGGACAAGGTCGATGGCCGCAAGAGCGCGAGGAACGGTGCGGTCCGCGGCAGAGCTACCAGGACGTTGGGTTGGTGCAGTCCGTGCCGGGTCACGATATCCATCTCCCGGCTGATCCCCGACTTGGTGGCGGCGCTCTGGGTTGGATGCTGCGCGCCAGGATTTCGATGAGGACCATGGTCCCGCCGCAGCACGGACAGCGGCACCAAGGCTCTGGGGTGGTCTCGCCGGTTGGTGTTTCCTGCGCGACCGGCTGGGGTACGCCGAGCAACTGGCGGATGCGGGTGATATTGTCCTTGCGGGTGGCGCTGGCGAGCAGCCCATAATGACGGATGCGGTGAAAGCCCCTGGGCAGCACGTGCAGCAGGAAGCGGCGGATGAATTCTGCCGGCGCCAGCGTCATCGTCTGATAGCGTTCGGCGCCGTCGCGGCGGTAATCCTTGTAGCGGAAGGTGACGCCGGCCTCGTCCATGGCGATCAGCCGACGGTTGGAGATGGCAACCCTGTGCGTGTAGCGGGCGAGATAGGCCAGCACCGCGGTCGGCCCGGCAAATGGCGGCTTGGCATAGACCACCCAGTTCTTGCGGCGGAGCGGTGCCAGATGACGCAGAAAGGTACGATGATCGGCCAGGCCCTGCATCTCGCCGAAGAAGGTCAGCTGTCCGGCAGCATGCAGCGACATCATGCCGGTCAGGAACAGGCGGCGGAACAATTTTGAGAGCACCCGCACCGGCAGCAGAAAGCCGGCCCGTGAGGCGATCCAGCGCTGACCATCGAGCGAGATGCCACCGCCGGGCACAATCATGTGGATGTGCGGATGATGCGTCATGGCCGAACCCCATGTGTGGAGCACGGCGGTGATGCCGATCCTGGCGCCGAGATGCTGGCGATCGGCGGCGATGGTCATCATCGTCTCCGCCGCGGCGCGGAACAGCAAATCATAGACCGGCGCCTTGTTCTGCCAGGCGATGGCGGCGATCTCGGCCGGAAGGCTGAAGACGACATGGAAATAGCCGACGGGTAGGAGATCGGTCTCGCGCTCGGCCAGCCATGCCCGCGCCGCATTACCCTGGCATTTGGGGCAATGCCGGTTGCGGCAGCTGTTATAGGCGATGCGCTGGTGGCCGCAGTCCTCGCAGCCTTCGACATGGCCGCCAAGTGCTGCGGTACGGCAACGTTCAATCGCCGACATGACCTTGAGCTGGAGCAGGCTCAGATGCCCGGCCTGGGCAGCGCGGTATCTGGGACCTTCAGCACGGAAAATGTCGGCGACCTCAAGAGAGGCGCCCACGGCCCGCTCAGGGGCCGGGCGCCGTTTTGGCCTCCATCAACACCATCACTCTGTCGAGCGGACTGGTCACGCGGCGCACCATGCGGGTGGCGACCTTCGTATACAGCGCCGTCGTCTCAAGCTTGGTGTGACCGAGCAGAACCTGGATCACGCGAACATCGGTGCCGTCTTCCAGCAAATGCGTTGCGAAGCTGTGACGTAGCGTATGCGGGCCAACCCGTTTGGTGATTCCTGCCACCCGCGCCGCCTCCACGACAACACGGTGCAGCTGCCGGGTAGAAATCGGCTTCGTCACGTATTGTCCCGGAAATAACCACCCGTTCCTTTGCATGATTCCCTGTTGATGCCCGGCCTTCCACCACGCACGCAGCATGATCAGAAGGTCATTGGACAGCATGGCGTTGCGATACCGCCCGCCTTTACCGCGCTCGACCCGGAGCAGCATGCGCTCGCTGTCGATATCACTGACCTTGAGCGCCGCAACTTCCGCCACCCGCAGGCCGGCGCCATAGGCAACAGAAAGTGCGGCACGATATTTGAGGCTGGTCGTGGCGTTGAGCAGCCGGGCGACCTCATCCTGGCTCAACACGATCGGCAAATTACGCGGATGCTTTGCCCGGACTAACCTGCGTGCCAGATCGGGCCGGTCGACCGTGATGGTGAACAAAAACCGTAACGCCGAAACAATACTGTTCATGGTCGGCACGGGCATCCCGGCATCATGCTGCGCAATCTGAAACTGACGGATGTCATCCGCTGTTGCCGTGTCGGGCGAGCGGCCAAAAAATCTGGCAAAGCGCCCGACATCGCGGAGGTAATTGCGCTGCGTCTCCCGCGAGAAACGGCGCATCTCCATATCCTCGATCATCCGCTGGCGCAGACCAGTCGGCGGTGGCAAAACAGGCTTGGTCATGGGAGGCTCCTTTGCAATGAAAGAAGCCATCATCCTCAGGCCGGGCCGCCCTAACGCTCAAACAAAACCTGTCAGCCGAGCCAAGCCATGCCCTCACCACAAGCACCAATCCCGCGATAGCGGGTTCGTTCACCGGCCCGGTCCGGCTGTCAGCGGACCGGTTGGTTTGCGCCCAAGATCGCTATTCAGCCAAGTTGCTCTGTCCCTCCAGAGCAGTCATTCCCTTGGTAACCCATACCGGACCATTCATTCGGCCTGGGCGCATCAGCCTGCCGGGCATGATTCGTGCGATATGGACAGCCCCGCGAGGAGCGGAGCGTACGCGGCGAGCCTGCGGGATATGAAATCAGTGAAGAGCCGCACGCGCTTGGTCTTGCGTGTCTCCCCCTGCGTGAGAAGCCAAAGAGTTCCATGCTGGTGCACCTCAGTGCCCGGCACACGCACCAGCAACGGGTCGGCATCTCCGACGAAACACGGCAGTTTCGTCATTCCGATCCCTTGCCGTGCCGCAACGATCTGCGCCTCGGCGTCCGGAGTCCTGAACGGAACCTCCGTGGTGTGAATTTCACTCTCTCGAGCCCAGTCCGGAATTCTGTGATTGTTGATGACGATCCAACGGAGGGGGTCATGCACACCTGCACGCCACGCTTGCAACCGATCGCGGGACATGTAGATGCCGCCGGATAACTCCGGCCCCTTCAGGCCGTGAAGATTGAGCGGCAGGGTTTTGCGATCGACGACCACGCGGATCGCGACATCGGCGTCCCGGTTAGTCAGATTAGCGACCTCGCCGGTTGATAAGACTTCCATCTCGATGCCCGGATGCAGACGCGCGAAATCGGCGAGGTCCGGCATGAGCAGATGTGTCGCGAGGAAGGGTGGCAGCGTCACCCGCAAAAGTCCGCCCGCGCTCTGATCGCGTCCGAAGATTCGTGTTTCCAGCAAATGCGACGACGCTTCCATTTGGTCCGCAAATTCCAGCACCTCCTCGCCCGCTTCCGTCATGCGGTAGCCCGAAGGCAGCTTTTCGAAGACTTGGACCCCGAGACGTGCCTCGAGTTGGGCGATACGCCGCAGCACGGTCGCGTGGTTCACCGCGAGGCGCTCGGCCGCGGCTCGCACCGAGCCTCCGCGCGCGACGGCAAGAAAGTAGCGGACGTCATCCCAGTCGATCATGGTGCAATCCCGCACCGTACGGTGCGCCCTCCAGAGCCGGTCTCGGACACCATTGGAGACCCCTTTCGAATGAGGATAGCACGGGTGGTGATTATGGCCCATGCCGGCAAGCGCAGCCCATTTATGAATGGCGGGCACTGATCGCCGCATCTAACGTCAGCCATCTACCGGATCGATTTCGCACCACCGATGTGCGCGTTTGCGCACTCAAAGCCCGTCTCTAACGGACCTATCTCGGGGTTCCCGGGGGCATCCCCGTACGACCGAAAACGGAACCTAAAAGGAGATATCATGGGCAAGCTAGAGGGTAAGATTGCAGTCATCACCGGTGGATCGAGCGGCATGGCGCTGGCGAGCGCCAAGCGGTTCGTTGAAGAGGGTGCCTATGTCTTCATCACGGGCCGACGGCAGGAGGCGCTCGACGAGGCTGTCAGGCTGATTGGCCGGAACGTGACTGGCGTGCGCGGCGATGCTTCCAATCTCGATGACCTTGACCGTCTGTTCGACACGGTCAAGCGGGAAAAGGGCAAGATCGACGTCTTGTACGCGAGCGCCGGTATCGGCGAAGCCGTCCCACTGGGCGCGATTACCGAGCAGCACTTCGATGCGACATTTAACCTGAATGCGCGCGGCACGCTGTTCACGGTCCAGAAGGCGTTGCCACTGTTCAATGATGGCGGGTCAATCTTCATGACCGGTTCAGTAGCTTCGATGAAAGGTTTTCCTGGCTACAGCGTGTATGCGGCGAGCAAGGCGACGTTACACGCATTTGCACGCGGGTGGCTTAACGAGCTGAAGACCAGGAACATCCGGGTGAACGTGCTGCACCCAGGCCCGATCGCCACACCGATGCAGGACCAAGTTCTCACGGCGGAGGCTAAGCAGATGTTCGAATCCCTGATCCCGCGAGGAAAGATGGGCCTGCCTGAGGAAATTGCGGCGGCCGCACTGTTTCTTGCTTCAGATGATTCCAGCTTCGTGAATGGGGTGGAGTTGTCTGTCGACGGTGGTTTCTCGGCCATCTGAATTCGCGTCGGATCGCCGGAAGTGGCCGGCCGGCGGGAACTGGCGCGTCCAAGGTGGAACAACGCCCGTGCTGAACACCCGGGTCGGCCATGCGGGCGTCGTGCACAACAGGATGTTACCGCGATGATTCTCGCACGACGAAACGCAAACCCGGCCTTCCTGAGGCCAGCACATCAACATCGAAACAGAACGGATAAGCACCATGAGTTACGCCATTATAGGATTCGGCAAAATCGGTCAGGCCCTGGCCCACGCCTTCGCCCGTAGGAACATCGACGTCACTGTCGCAAGCCGTCGGTCGCCCGAGGTACTGGCGCCGCAGGCTCGGGCAATCGGCCCCACGGTCGTTGCCAAGTCGCTGCAAGATGCGCTTGAGGCCGACACAATCATTTTGGCGGTCCCGTTCGGAGAGCATCGCGAGGTGGCGTCGGCCCTGCCGAACTGGAAAAACAAGACAATCATCGATGCGATGAACACATTTGGCGTTCCCCCTGAAGAGCTGGACGGCCTTCCGTCCTCCGCCTTTGTCGCGAAGGCGTTCCCCGGTGCCAAGCTCGTGAAAGGTTTCAATCACCTGATTGCAGCCACCCTGGCTGCCGATCCGATCGTCGAGGGCGGCCACCGGGTTGTCTTTCTTTCAAGCGACGACGAGGAGGCGACCGCTTCCGTGGCGGCCTTGGCCAGACAACTCGGGTTCGCACCCGTTACGCTTGGCAAACTCAACGAGGGTGGCGCACTGGTCCACGCACGCGACCGGATCTGGGGCCCCCTGATATTCCAGGATCTGTTCAAGAAGGAGCAGTAATCAATCTATGACCGCCTGATCCAGCCCGAGAGGTACGATCCCAAAATATCGGCCATCCATGTGCTCAATAACAGTGACGGGAAGGTGCCCCCTCAAGTGGAATGGAAGCTGCTGGTCGCTGCCGTGTTCGAAGAAAGGCAGCGTCCGTTTTCGGGGTAACGGACCGGTGAACCGAGAGACGGTCTTGGGTCGGAAGCGAGCAAATGTAGAGGCGGTGCGAACGGCAGTTTCTTGGCTCGGCTTGCTACAGAGCTGCCGTTCTCCTTTCGGGGTAACGGAGCGACGAGCCGAGAGGCAGCCCTGGGTCAAAAACTGCAGCGGCAGCACCCCAGCGTCAACGTCCGCTTTTCCCTGTTGGTGCCCGAAAGGAGACAGGCGGTTTACGGCCCGTCTTTGCCAAATGCGGTCAGCATCGCACTGCCTCCATCAGCTGCGCGTCGTTATTCGCCGGGCTGTTCACCCGGCGGCTGACGGGCCAGGCTTTGAGAATCTCATCGCCTGCGGGCCGCAACAACTCCCCTGGATCTCCTTCGTCATCACCCAGCCACAATGGCCAATCCCCAGCCTCCACGATCACCGGCATCCGGTCATGGATCGGCCGGGCGATTTCGTTGGCGCTGGTCGTGATGAGAGTAAAGCTGCGCAGCCTCGCACCTCCCTCCCCCTGCCAGACATCCCACAACCCGGCCAGCATCATCGGCACGCCATTCTGGCGGGCGAAGGCGTAGGGCTGCTTGCCGTCCGGCGCTGCCTGCCACTCGTAATAGGCATCCGCCGGCACCAGGCAGTGGTTATGGGCAAACGCGGCCCGGAACATCGGTGATGTCGCCACCGTCTCAGCGCGCGCATTGATCGGCTTGCGCTTGGTATTCGGGTCATCCGCCCAGTGCGGCACAAAACCCCAAGTGAGCAGGTCGAGATGCCGTTCTCCCGTCTTGGGGTGCCGACGCACCGCCATGGCCTGCTGGCTGGGCGCAATATTCCAGCTCGGCGCCATGTTTGGCACCGGGTTCACCGCCTTGACCATCCGGGCGATTGCCTCGGGTGGCGTGGTACTGACAAAACGCCCGCACATACGCAGAGCCTACCGCGCCCTGCCCGATTTATAAACATTGAGTTTTTTCAGCTTGCTGGCGGCGCGTGTTCTCTATATGTTCCCATTCCTACATCGGGCAAACGGAGCCGGGTCATGAACTACAACGGGGGCAACACCACCGGCTTTGCCTCCCCCGCCGGAGACAACCTCGAAGGCCGGCTCGACCTCGCCGCGATGCTCGACCTGTCGCGCCCCAGCCGTTACCCGGTGCGGGTTGCAGGTGATGCCCTCGCCTCACGCGGCATTTTCGCGGGCGATATTTTGATCGCCGATGCCGCCTCGCCCCTAGCCCATGGCAAGGTCGCGGTGGTGATGCTCAACGGCGCGGTGCTGGTTGGCCAACTCACCTATCGCCAGCAGCAATGGTGGCTGGCCTCCGGCCATCCCGACATCGCCCCCGTCGCAGTCGCGGGTGACGACGCCGAAATCTGGGCCGTGGTCACCGGCCTCATCCGCACACAAGTGTAAGCCATGCCGGTCTTCGGGTTGATTGACGGCAACAGCTTTTACTGTTCCGCCGAGCGGGCCTTCGCACCCGAACTGCGCGGCATCCCGCTGGTGGTGCTGAGCAATAATGACGGCTGCGCCATCGCCCGCACCGCCGAAGCCAAAGCACTCGGCATTAAAATGGGCGAGCCCTGGCACCTCGCCCAGCGTCGGCCCGCGTGCAAACAAGTCGAATGGCGCTCCAGCAATTACCCGCTTTATGGCGATATGAGCCGGCGCATGTACGAGGTCCTCGCCGCCCGCGTGCCGCAAGTGGAACCCTACAGCATCGACGAGATGTTCCTCGACCTCACCGGCCTGCCCGATGTGGAAAATTTCTGCCGGCGCCTGCGTGATGATGTCCGCTGCCTAGCCAAAATCCCCACCTGTGTGGGCATCGGCCCAACCAAGACCATCGCCAAACTCGCCAACCGCATCGCCAAGGATGATTTTGCCCTCCGCGGCGTCTGCGATTTGCGCGACCCCGCAACCCGCGCCACCTGCTACGCCCAATCACCGCTCAGCATGGTCTGGGGCATCGGCGGCAAAACCGCCGAAAAACTCAACAAACTAGGTATCACCAGCATCGCCGATTTCGTGAGGCTGGCGCCCGAACAGGTGCGCGAGCTGCTCACCGTCACCGGCGCGCGCGTGCAGGCCGAATTGCGCAGCCAAAGCTGCATTCCGCTCACACTAATGCCGCCACCGCGCCAGGCCATCGCCGTCACCCGCTCCTTCGGGCGGTTAGTCACCTCCTGGGGTGAACTGCGCGAGGCCGTGGCCGCCTTTGCCACCCGCGCCGCCGAGAAGCTGCGGGCTGACGGGCTACAAGCCGGTCATCTCTCGGTATTTGCCCACACCAACCCGCATAATGGCGATGCCTGGTACAGCGCCAGCCGCGCCGCCCAGATCGAACCAACCGCCGACACATTGGCCCTGATCACCGAGACGGTGCGCCTGCTGCGCGCCATCTGGCGGCCGAATTTCCGGTATTTCAAGGCCGGCATCATGCTGGGCGATTTCGCGCCCGCCCGGCAGCAAAGCGGGCTTTTCAGCACCCGAGATGCCGTCAAATCCGCCCGCGCCATGGCCGCGCTGGATGCCGTTAACGCCCGTTTTGGCAGCGGTACGCTGCGCCCGGCGGCAACCGGCATGATCAAAACCTGGGCCAGCCGCCAAGCCAGGCACTCACCACGCTACACCACTCGCGCCGAGGAGATGCTGATCGCCAAGGCGTTTTGAAAGGTCGATAAAGATGATTGAGCGGGGCCAAGCCCCTGGTTGCGCACCCGCAAGGGGTGCGCTTCTGGGCGATCCGCCAAGCGGATCGCTACCTGGTCGGCCCCACGGCCTCCCCAAACTGGTGTGGCATTACCCGGTATTTTCGGCGGTCAGCGCCCCCGGCACAAAATCTGCTTCCGCAACCATCTCTGTGCGTACCGCCTTCTCTGACCGCCCGGATTTACCGCCGCCCTTCCCTTTTCCATTGCCACCAGCACCAGCTTTGGCAATCTTCTCCGCCGCCTTCGCGGCTTTCGGGCGCATCACATTGATGGCGGCGGCATCGAGCGTATTCTTGATGTGTGCTGCATAATGTTTCTCGATCATCTCGACCGAGGTCCGGCAGTTTTTGGCGATCTGATAAATATCCGCCCCCTCCATCAGCCGCAGGCAGATATAGGTGTGCCGCAAACTGTAGGCCGTGCGCGGCTTGCCTTCCCGATCGGCCTTGAGTTTGGCTTTCGCCAATATCCGGTTGAACAATTTCAACTGCCCGCCTTGCGGGAACACCTTATCAGTCGGCTCCGGTAACTCCACCGGCAGCGGCGCGTTCGGGTTCTTCTTGCTGCGGCTGCGCTTCTGCTTGCCGCGCGTCGGCTTCGGCCGGTTCAACAACCGCTCATACGGCCGCACCGCCCCCGGCGTACTCTTACAAAACCCCACGCCGCGCTTGCCGCGCACCTCGATCTCGAGGATCGTCTGCCCCGTGGCATGATCGGTCACGATCGACACATCCCGGTGCTGGAGATTTCCGGCTTCATCAGGCCGCAGCCCGGTATTGCCCATGAACAGGATGTAGTCGTGCATCTGCTCGGCATTCCACCGGTATTGCGGCTGTGGCGGATTGCGCGCCCAGTCTCGCGAGGCCGTATAAAGCTGCTTATATTCCTCCGGACTGAACCAGGGCCGGTGCACCACTTTGCCCTGAGTTTTATAGGGCGGCGCCAAATCCGGCAGATGCGTCAGCCAGCCATGGCGAATCGCCGCCTTCAACACCAGGCGCAGCGTCACCACCTCATCATGCAGCGTGCTACGCGCCGGCGGTTTGGTTTTGGCCTTCGTCGCCGTCTCAATCCGGTGCACCCGGTAATCCTGCACGGTTCCGGGCGTGACCTCCGACAACCCCATCTTCCCAAAGAACGGCAACAGATGCAGGCGCAGCCGAATCTGATGCCCTTGCACCCATTTCGGGGAGCGCTCGCCTTCGGTGATCACCTCATATTCACGGGTAAATTTCTCCGCCGCATCCGCGACGGTTTTTTCCGTCACCAGCGTGCCGGCCGCCTGCTTGCCACACAGCCCCAGATACCAATCCTGCGCCACCTTGGTTGCGAGATTAACGTTTTCTTGTTTGGTGGTGGTCCGCCATTGCTTGGCCCCGACGGAGGCCGAGCATTGCCAGAACCGGCTATTGCCACGCCGGTAGAGCTGCAGCTTGCCACCCAGCAGCGTCAGATGATTATCCATCGAACACCCTCAAACATAGGGGGCCGCGGGAACGGGTAATTCGGATCAAGGCGCCCGGCACACAGCCTCGGTTGCACTCGGCAAAACTTTTACAACCGCGTAGGTTGTCAGGTTTTTACCGGCAAGTGACTATGTGTTAAGACCGTGTTAACGGATTTTGGCTGTTCCGGCGGCTCTGCGCCGCTCTATCTTATTGATTTATTTAGTAAAACTGGTTGCGGGGGCACGATTTGAACGTGCGGCCTTCAGGTTATGAGCCTGACGAGCTACCGGGCTGCTCCACCCCGCGTTGGTAGTTTGACGACAAAACCGCCCTTATTGACGCTTGTGCGTTTTGGGGGCGGTTTTGTTGTTTGTGTTTGATAGGCTGGAGGACCTGGCGGCGACCTACTCTCCCGTGCCTTAAGACACAGTACCATGGGCGCTGGGGATTTTCACGTCCGAGTTCGGGATGGGATCGGGTGTAGGCTCCCCGCCAGAGCCACCAGGTCGTCCAGCCTATCAAATCTGTTTTGATCTGGGTGGTTTGGTTTTGGTGCTTTGCTGTGTGTGTCAGCGTCATTCATCTTTTGCTTGGTCGGCCCGATTCAGCTTCTCGCTTTCGCTCGAACCATCGGGACGCCGGCGATGGATGATTGCTGTGTATGGGGGTTGGTGAGGGATATTTGAACTCTATCGGGTGATTAGTACCGGTTAGCTTCGCGAGTTACCCCGCTTCCACACCCGGCCTATTAACGTGGTGGTCTACCACGACCCTCAGGGAGGCCTAGTTTTGAGGTAAGTTTCCCGCTTAGATGCTTTCAGCGGTTATCTTTTCCGTACTTAGCTACCCGGCTATGCCGCTGGCGCGACAACCGGTACACCAGAGGTACGTCCATCCCGGTCCTCTCGTACTAGGGACAGATCCTCTCAAGCCTCCAACACCCACGGCAGATAGGGACCGAACTGTCTCACGACGTTCTAAACCCAGCTCACGTACCACTTTAATCGGCGAACAGCCGAACCCTTGGGACCTGCTCCAGCCCCAGGATGTGATGAGCCGACATCGAGGTGCCAAACCTCCCCGTCGATGTGGACTCTTGGGGGAGATCAGCCTGTTATCCCTAGAGTACCTTTTATCCGTTGAGCGATGGCCCTTCCACGTGGAACCACCGGATCACTATGGCCGACTTTCGTCTCTGCTCGAGTTGTCACTCTCGCAGTCAGGCGGGCTTATGCCATTGCACTCAACAGCCGATGTCCGACCGGCTTGAGCCCACCATCGCGCGCCTCCGTTACTTTTTGGGAGGCGACCGCCCCAGTCAAACTGCCCACCATGCAGGGTCCCGATCCAGGATAACTGGACTCGGTTAGATATCAGAAGAGTTCAGGGCGGTATTTCAAGGTTGGCTCCACACGAGCTAGCGCCCATGCTTCAATGCCTCCCGCCTATCCTACACAGCACTCTCCTAATACCACTGCAAAGTTGCAGTAAAGGTTCATAGGGTCTTTCCGTCTGACCGCGGGTACCCCGCATCTTCACGGGGAATTCAATTTCGCTGAGCCCATGCTGGAGACAGTGGGGAAGTCGTTACGCCATTCGTGCAGGTCGGAACTTACCCGACAAGGAATTTCGCTACCTTAGGACCGTTATAGTTACGGCCGCCGTTTACCGGGGCTTCAATTCAGTGCTTGCACACCTCCTCTTAACCTTCCGGCACCGGGCAGGCGTCAGACCGTATACGTCGTCTCTCGACTTCGCACAGCCCTGTGTTTTTACTAAACAGTCGCTACCCCCTCTTTTGTGCCACCCAACCATGGTTGCCCACGATTGGGTCTTGCTTATCCCGAAGTTACGCAAGTAATTTGCCTAGTTCCTTCAACATGGTTCTCTCAAGCGCCTTGGTATACTCTACCAGTCCACCTGTGTCGGTTTCGGGTACGGTCTATACGCTAGAGCTATTTCCTGGAATGCTCAAAAAGCCAGATCAATCCAATAAGACCTGACAACATCTCGCATTCGTCACTTCTAGCAGGTACAGGAATATTCACCTGTTTCCCATCGACTACGGCTTTCGCCCTCGCCTTAGGAGCCGACTAACCCTGCGCGGATTAACCTTGCGCAGGAACCCTTGGACTTTCGGCGACAGAGTTTCTCACTCTGTTTGTCGCTACTCATGTCAGCATTCGCACTTCCGATACCTCCAGGACCTCTCACGAGTATCCCTTCGCAGGCCTACGGAACGCTCCGCTACCGCGTGATAAAATCACGCCCACAGCTTCGGTATATGGCTTGAGCCCCGTTACATTTTCGGCGCAGGATTTCTATTAGACCAGTGAGCTATTACGCTTTCTTTAAAGGATGGCTGCTTCTAAGCCAACCTCCTGGTTGTTTTGGAATTCCCACATCCTTTCCCACTTAGCCATAATTTGGGGACCTTAGCTGGTGGTCTGGGCTGTTTCCCTCTCGACGATGGACCTTAGCACCCACCGTCTGTCTGCCGTACAAAACTCCTCGGTATTCGGAGTTTGGTTAGGTTTGGTAAGTCTTTGGGACCCCCTAGCCCATCCAGTGCTCTACCCCCGAGGGTATACATACGACGATCTACCTAAATAGATTTCGCGGAGAACCAGCTATCTCCAAGTTTGATTGGCCTTTCACCCCTAGCCACAGCTCATCCCCGACTTTTTCAACAGGCGTGGGTTCGGCCCTCCAGTGGGTGTTACCCCACCTTCAGCCTGGCCATGGCTAGATCACTTGGTTTCGGGTCTTCTGCCCGCGACTGAATGCCCTATTCAGACTCGCTTTCGCTGCGCCTACGCCTAACGGCTTAAGCTTGCCGCGAACAGAAACTCGCTGACCCATTATACAAAAGGTACGCCGTCACACCAAAAGGTGCTCCGACTGCTTGTAGGCATCCGGTTTCAGGTCTCTTTCACTCCCCTTGTCGGGGTGCTTTTCACCTTTCCCTCACGGTACTTGTTCACTATCGGTCACCAGGGAGTATTTAGGCTTGGAGGGTGGTCCCCCCATGTTCAGACAGGATTTCACGTGTCCCGCCTTACTCAAGTCCCCAATCATCGCCTTCGCATACGGGGCTATCACCCATCTTGCCGGACTTTCCAGACCGTTCTGCTAGCTTTAATTGAGGCACTGGCCTGCTCCGCGTTCGCTCGCCACTACTAGCGGAATCTCAATTGATGTCTTTTCCTCCAGGTACTGAGATGTTTCAGTTCCCCGGGTTTGCCTCGCATGCCTATGTATTCAGCATACGATCCTCTTACGAGGGGGTTTCCCCATTCGGATATCCATGGATCAAAGCCTGCTCGCGGCTCCCCATGGCTTTTCGCAGCGTGCCACGTCCTTCATCGCCTCCTGGTGCCAAGGCATCCACCGAATGCCCTTTTGTCGTTCAATTATCCTCACCACAGCTTGAACATTGAACACATTCAAACTGCTACCCACCATGCACAGGAACCATCCATCAGATTTCAGCTCCACTCTCCATTTTCAAAACCCGCCGCTAGGAACAGCTTGTTTTCAAAACTTCATCGACCAGAACACAACCCGACAGCGTTTGACTGCACCGGTAGGTGAGATCACACACATGCCTCTGAACACTCGAACCACTTGCGCTTACGTTTCACGGCTTGCGCCGCTCCACGGGTCAGACAACCCAAGCACAAGAGCCCGGACGAGTTTACGCTTTCACGCAAACCAATACGCGCATCCAGATGCACCAAAACCTATTCACCCTGACAAAGAACATTTCTGCTCCCGACAATTAAGCTGGGAACAAACATCCAACTCTCCACCATCTCAAACCTTTACAGGAATTGAGCGGCAAAGAATCGAAACTCGATTATCCCTGTAACAGCATCGTCCGCCGGCTTGCGCCAGCACCTCTCAACCAAACTGGTGGAGATGGACGGAATCGAACCGACGACCCCCTGCTTGCAAAGCAGGTGCTCTACCAATTGAGCTACATCCCCAGTTATTCTGAACGACCTGATTCAGCTTCCACGGCTTCGCCGCTCCAGCATCAGGACGCCACCACCAACTAATGGTGGGCCAGGGAGGACTTGAACCTCCGACCCCACGCTTATCAAGCGTGTGCTCTAACCAACTGAGCTACTAGCCCAAGAGTTTAAGTCCGCATCGGTTCGGAACACTAAAGTTCCAACCGCTGTTACAGGAAAGGGATACGTTGATGGCGCTTCAAATAACCTGATCTAAACCAGGCATGTTACCTACGATATCCATCGCAGGATTTTATTTTCTCGGATTCTCCAAATTCCCCCCACCCGAAGATGAGCAGAATGCTCGGAGAAAAATCCTTGAAAGGAGGTGATCCAGCCGCAGGTTCCCCTACGGCTACCTTGTTACGACTTCACCCCAGTCTCTGACCCGACCGTGGTAGGCTGCCTCCCGAAGGTTAGCGCACCTGCTTAAGGTCAAACCAAATCCCATGGTGTGACGGGCGGTGTGTACAAGGCCCGGGAACGTATTCACCGTGGCATGCTGATCCACGATTACTAGCGATTCCACCTTCATGTACTCGAGTTGCAGAGTACAATCTGAACTGAGATGGCTTTTAGAGATCAGCACGGTGTCACCACCTAGCTTCCCACTGTCACCACCATTGTAGCACGTGTGTAGCCCAGGACATAAGGGCCATGAGGACTTGACGTCATCCCCACCTTCCTCCGGCTTGTCACCGGCAGTTCCTTTAGAGTGCCCAACTAAATGATGGCAACTAAAGGCAAGGGTTGCGCTCGTTGCGGGACTTAACCCAACATCTCACGACACGAGCTGACGACAGCCATGCAGCACCTGTGCGGCAGGTCCCTTGCGGGAAAGACACATCTCTGTGCCAGGCCTGCCCATGTCAAATCCTGGTAAGGTTCTGCGCGTTGCTTCGAATTAAACCACATGCTCCACCGCTTGTGCGGGCCCCCGTCAATTCCTTTGAGTTTCAACCTTGCGGCCGTACTCCCCAGGCGGTGTGCTTATCGCGTTAGCTACGACACTGAAAGACTAAGTCCCCCAACATCCAGCACACATCGTTTACAGCGTGGACTACCAGGGTATCTAATCCTGTTTGCTCCCCACGCTTTCGCGCCTCAGCGTCAGTAAAGGACCAGGTTGCCGCCTTCGCCACCGGTGTTCTTTCCAATATCTACGAATTTCACCTCTACACTGGAAATTCCACAACCCTCTTCCTTACTCTAGTCTGCACGTATCAAAAGCAGTCCCCAGGTTGAGCCCAGGAATTTCACTTCTGACTGTACAAACCGCCTACGCGCCCTTTACGCCCAGTCATTCCGAGCAACGCTAGCCCCCTTCGTATTACCGCGGCTGCTGGCACGAAGTTAGCCGGGGCTTATTCTGCAGGTACCGTCATCATCGTCCCTGCCAAAAGTGCTTTACAATCCGAAGACCTTCTTCACACACGCGGCATTGCTGGATCAGGGTTTCCCCCATTGTCCAATATTCCCCACTGCTGCCTCCCGTAGGAGTTTGGGCCGTGTCTCAGTCCCAATGTGGCTGATCATCCTCTCAGACCAGCTACTGATCGTCGCCTTGGTAGGCCTTTACCCCACCAACTAGCTAATCAGACGCAGGCTCCTCCCAAGGCGACTCGCGCCTTTGACCCTCAGGTATCATGCGGTATTAGCAGTAGTTTCCCACTGTTATCCCCCACCCCGGGATAGATTCCTACGTGTTACTCACCCGTCCGCCACTGATATTGCTATCCGTGCGACTTGCATGTGTTAAGCATGCCGCCAGCGTTCGCTCTGAGCCAGGATCAAACTCTCAAGTTCATCCCATTCTCAGTCAAAACTGACTTCAAATAAAACGAAAACCCTGCTCACATGTTGCTCACGCACATCTCATCGATGTACGCTTAATTCAAAGCGTTCTGTACGTAATTTCAAAAGAAATACACCACAACGCTTCCTAATAAACTTAGGCGTGAACAGAGCAAAGCCCATCCAAACCAAGCTACCCCCAACCCCCTCTCAGAGGTCAAGCAAGCCAGGGATCACTCCCCAACCCGGAAACGCCACCAGCGTATCCCTTCCCAGCCTATGCAATTGTCAAACAACAAAGACTAATTTTCCCTTGCCTCAGGACTTACATCCTGTAGCGAAGGCCGATTAGTCTACCCGACGAGCCGCTCGTTTTCAAGTTCGAACCGCCGTCGGTGGAGCAGCTTTTATTCAGTTGCCCGAAGACCGTCAACCAGGGGAGGCTCGCAAAACTGCGTTTTAAGCCAAAAAATCTTTTAACATACTGAAATATATAGATAAAAAATATTCAGAGCCCCCGTCGGCTCTACCCCGGCTGATGAACCCCGCCCCCCCTTACTCCCGGGGGCAAAAAAACGCCGGGCCCCTACAGCCCGGCGCGCATCTCCCGCCATTTCAGGTACCATTCGACAAATCGCGGTATCCCATCTTCCAGCTTGGTCGAGGGCACGTAACCGCACAGCGCGTTCAGCGCGCTCACGTCCGCGCAGGTCTCCGCCGGATCCGCCTCAGGCTTGGGCAGGCTCACCGTCACCGCCTTCCGGCCCAGCGATTCTTCCAGCAGCCGCACCAGGTCACTCACATATTCCGCCCGGTGGTTGCCGATGTTGAACAGCCGGTGCGGCGCATCATCCCCTGGCGGATGGTCGAACACGCCGAGAATCCCAGCGATGATGTCGTCGATAAAGGTGAAATCCCGCTTCAACCCGCCATTTTCGTACAGCGGCACCGGCTTGCCGGCCATGATCGCCTCGGCGAAGCCGAAATACGCCATGTCCGGGCGGCCCCACGGCCCGTACACGGTGAAGAATCGCAAACCAGTCTGCTTCAGCCCGAACAGATGCGTGTACGAGGCGCTCATCAGCTCATCCGCCCGCTTCGTGGCGGCGTAAAGCGAGGACGGCCTGTCCGCCCGCTCGCTTTCCGCATAGGGCAAGACCGAGCCGGTCCCGTAAACCGAGGACGAACTGGCGTAGATCAGGTGCTTCACGCTCCTGGCGTGCCGCGCCAGCTCCAGCACCGAGAGATGCCCCGTGAGGTTGGATGCCACATAGGCGAACGGATTCTCCAGCGAGTAGCGCACCCCCGCCTGGGCCGCGACATGCACGATCACCTCCACGCCGTCGCCCAGCCGCAGCACAGCCTCGTGGTCGGCGATATCGAGCTTATGGAAGGTAAACCCCTCCCCCAGCCGCGCCAGCCGGCCGTGCTTCAGCCTCACATCGTAATACGGGTTGAGGTCATCCACCCCCACCACTTCGATGCCCCGGGCCAGCAGCGCCTGCGCCACATGGTAGCCGATAAACCCGGCCGCGCCGGTGACCAGAACGCGCATCAGCCTACCAGCCTGTCTTCGAGCAGGGTCAGAATCGCATGCCCCAGGGTGATGTGGCATTCCTGTACCCGGGCGGTATCCGTTTCCGGCACCACGATCGCGAGGTCGCACAACGGCCGCGCCGGCCCGCCATCGCCTCCCAGCAGCCCAACGCTCACGATTCCCATCTCCCGCGCCGCCCGCAGCGCCCCCAGCACATTGGCCGATTTGCCGGAGGTGGTGATGCCGAACAGCACATCCCCGGCCCGGCCCAGGCCGCGTAGCGGGCGGGCGAACATCTCTTCCACGCTGAAATCATTCACCGCCGCGGTCACGGCCGAGGTATCCAGCGCCAGGGTGATCGCCGGCCAACTCTGGCGCGCCACCCCCCCGCGCAGGCGGATGACCAACTCGGTCGCCAGATGCTGCGCATCCGCCGCCGAGCCGCCATTGCCACAGAAAATCAGCTTATTCCCGGCCCGGATCGCCTTTTCACAAGCGTCCACCACGGCCAGCACAGGAGCGGCGTCTTCGGCCAGCCTCAGCTTCAACTCCGCCGAGCGCCGCAGCATCGCCGCATAGCGCCCAGCCTCCGTTTCGTACATCGAAATGGTCAACTCCCGCCCCCTGTTTCGCGGTGGCTTATACGTCAGCGCGCCGTTACTGCGCCACCCAGCCGCCATCCATGGAATGCGCCACGCCGGTCATGGTTTCCGCCCCGTCGGAGCACAAAAACACCGCCAGCGCGCCGAGATGCTCAGGCGTGGAGAATTTCAGCATCGGCTGCTTCTCGGAGAGGAGCGCCCTCTTCTCCTCATCCACCGTGGTGCCGTTCGCGGCCGCACGGTCCTCCAGCTGCTTCTGCACCAGCGGGGTGAGCACCCAGCCGGGGCAGATGGCATTCACGGTGACGCCGCTATTGGCCAGCTCGATCGCCGCCACCTTGGTCGCCCCAAGCACGCCATGCTTGGCCGCCACATAGGCCACCTTGTTGGCGCTCCCCACCAGCCCATGGGCCGAAGCGATATTGATGACCCGCCCCCAGCCCTTTGCCTTCATGCCCGGAATGGCCGCCTTCATGCCGTGGAACACGGCGGAGAGGTTGATGGCGATGATCGCATCCCATTTCGCGGCCGGAAACTCCTCGACCGGCGCCACGAATTGGATCCCGGCATTGTTGACCAGGATATCCAGTCCGCCCAGCGTCTCCTGCGTGTTGGCGACGAGCCCCGCCACGCCTTCCGCCTTGCTCAGATCCGCGCCATCATAGCCAACCTTCACGGAAAATTCTTGGGCCAGACCGGCGCGGAGCGCCTCGATCTCCCCTGGATCGCCAAAGCCATTCAGCATCACATCCGCGCCTGCCGCCGCCAGCGCCCGGGCTATGCCTAAACCAATGCCGCTGGTCGAGCCGGTTACCAGAGCCACCTTGCCTTTTAACGCCATCTCGAACACCCTTCGTTGGAACTGGGTCGAGAGCATCACGCGCCCCCTGTCGCGTCAAGCATGGCGGGGGCGTTCCCTCCCGCCCCCTATAGTGAGTACAACCGGTCGCAACGCGAAGGAGTTTTCCCGGCTCATGGACCTGCTGACCGACATGCGGCACCCGCATCAAAAGCCCCTTTCCCCGATGCCGAAAGTCCCCCGCCCCAAAGGGTGCGAGGGTGTCGGCCTTATCCTGCAAGGGGGCGGCGCGCTCGGCGCCTATCAGGCCGGGGTGTATCAGGCGCTGCACGAGACCGGGCTGGAGCCCGACTGGGTGGCAGGCATGTCCATCGGCGCGATCAATTCGGCCATCATCGCTGGCAACCCGCCGGAGCACCGCGTCGCCAAATTGGAGAAATTCTGGCTCGATATCACGGCGCGCGACCCCTATACCGTGTGGCCCGAGGGCGATTATGCCCGCATGCTGCGCAACATGGTCTCCGCCATGAACGGCGTCCTGTTCGGCCAGCCCGGCTTTTTCCGCCCCCGCCCCTTCTCCGGCTTCTTCGCGCCGCGCGGCTCCCGCGCCGCCACCGCCCTTTACGACACCACCCCTCTCCTCCACACGCTGGAAAACCTCGTCGACTTCGACCTCATCAATGACGGCCCGGTGCGCTTCGCGGTCGGGGCGGTGAACGTCGCCACCGCCAACTTCCAGTATTTCGACAATCACGAGACCGAAATCGGCCCCGAGCACATCATGGCCTCCGGCGCCCTGCCCCCCGGGCTGCCGATGATCCGCATCGGCCGCCACCGCTACTGGGATGGCGGGCTGGTCTCCAACACCCCGCTACAGCACCTGCTGGACCATATCGGCGGGCGCAACATGCTGGTCTTTCAGGTTGACCTCTTCGCGGCCCAGGGCGAGGTCCCGCGCGACATGCCCGAGGTTCTGGCCCGCATGAAGGACATCCAGTACTCCTCGCGCACCCGCACCACCACCGACCATTTCCTGCAGACCCACCGGCTGCAGCAGGCCCTGCGCGAGGCGCTCCACATGGTGCCGCCCGAACTGCTCACCGAGCCCCAGCGCGAGATGAAGGCCGAGCTCGAGCGCCTGCCTGAGATCAACATCATGCAGCTGATCTACCAGCAGAAGGCCTACGAGGGCGACGCCAAGGATTACGAGTTCAGCCGCATCTCCATGAAGGACCACTGGCGCGCCGGCTATTACGACACGCGCAACACCCTGGCGCACCACGAATGGCTTACCTTCACGGGCGAGGGCGGCATCAACTCCTACGACATCCACCGCACGGGCGAATGAGAGGCTGCTCCATAAGTCTACTCTGGCGGCCGCCTAGTCGCGTTTTTCTGCGCTCCGATGCTAACGTACCTTAAGTACGCTCCGCTCCGGTGCTCGAAAAACCCAGCTATTCAGCTCGCCAGAGCGACTTCTGAAACAGCCTCTCAGAGTTCCCCTTGCGCCCGGCGCGGCGGGCATGGCAACCAAGGCGCCCGTCAACCCCGGAGCCGGAACACCTTGAGCGACTTATTCGAGAGCGGTGCGAGCAAAGACTACGGCGCCAAGGACATCGAGGTCCTGGAAGGCCTGGAGCCCGTCCGCCGCCGCCCGGGCATGTATATCGGCGGCACGGACGAGACCGCCCTGCACCACCTGGCCGCGGAAATCCTCGACAACTCCATGGACGAGGCCGTGGCCGGCCACGCCAGCGTCATCGAGATGACGCTGGAGCCCGGCAACAAGCTCACCGTCCGCGACAATGGCCGCGGCATCCCCGTCGACCCGCACCCGAAATTCAAGGACAAATCGCGCGCTCGAGGTGATCCTCACCACGCTGCACTCGGGCGGCAAATTCTCCGGCAAGGCCTATGCCACCTCGGGCGGCCTGCACGGCGTCGGCTCCTCGGTGGTCAACGCGCTGTCCACCAGCTTCACGGCCGAAGTCGCGCGCGACAAGAAGCTCTACCGCCAGGACTATGCCCGCGGCATGCCGCAGACCAAACTCGTCGAGGTCGGTCCGGTGCAGAACCGCCGCGGCACCTCCATCAGCTTCATCCCGGATACCGAGATTTTCGGCGCCGCTGAAATTCTCCCCCGCCCGGCTCTACAGGCTCTGCCGCTCCAAGGCCTATCTGTTCCGCGGCGTGCGCATCCGCTGGTCCTGCGATCCCTCGCTGCATCAAAGCGGATTCGGACGATGCCCGCCCAGGCGGAACTGCATTTCCCCGGCGGCCTGCGCGATTGCCTGGCGGCCGAACTCGGCGACACCGCCCTGGTCCTGCCCGAGATCTGGGCCGGCGAGGCGAAATTCGCCCCGGGCGCGGACGGCTCCGAGCAGGGCAAGCTGGAATGGGCGCTCGCCTGGGTGGAGCATGGCGACTCCAGCATCGACACCTATTGCAACACCGTCCCCACCCCGCTTGGCGGCACGCACGAGGCCGGGTTCCGCGCCGCGCTGCTGAAGGGCCTGCGCGCCTGGGCCGAGACCCGCGGCAACAAGCGCGGCGCTGCCATCATCGCCGAGGACGTGCTGGGCTCGCTCGCGCGCCAAGCTCTCGCTGTTCATCCGCGAACCGCAATTCCAGGGCCAGACCAAGGAAAAGCTGACCAACAGCAGAGGCCACGCGCCTCACCGAAACCTCGCTGCGCGACCGCTTCGACCATTTCCTCGCCGGCGACCCAGCCAATGCGGACAACCTGCTGGCCTTCGTCATCGACCGTGCGGAGGACCGCCTGCGCCGCAAGGAACAGAAGGACACGCCGCGCAAATCGGCCACGCGGCGGCTGCGCCTGCCCGGCAAACTTGCCGACTGCGCCACGGAAAATGCCGCGGGGACGGAAATCTTCCTGGTCGAGGGCGATAGCGCCGGCGGCTCCGCCAAGCAGGCGCGCAACCGCAACACCCAGGCGATTCTGCCGCTCAAGGGCAAGATCCTCAACGTCGCCTCCGCCTCCGGCGAAAAGCTCAGGCAGAACCAGGAGCTGAAGGATCTCATCGAGGCGCTGGGCTGCGGCATCGGCGCAAGTTTCAACCGCGCCAATCTGCGCTATGAGCGCATCATCATCATGACGGACGCCGACGTGGACGGCGCGCACATCGCCTCGCTGCTGATGACCTTCTTCTACCGCGAGCTGCCGGAGCTGATCCGCCACGGCCATGTGTATCTGGCGCAGCCGCCGCTTTACCGCATCGTGCAAGGCGCCAAGAGCGTCTACGCCATGGACGATGCGCACCGCGAAAAACTGTTAAAAACATTCAAGGCCGGCGCGAAGCTGGAGATCAGCCGCTTCAAAGGCCTCGGCGAAATGCCGCCCGCGGTGCTGAAGGAAACCACGATGGACCCGGCGAAACGCACGCTGCTGCGCATCATGGCCTCGCCTGAAACCCGCGCCGCAACCTCCGACCTGGTGGAGCAGCCTGATGGGCAAGCGCCCCGAGCTGCGCTTTCAGTTCATCCAGGAGAATGCAGGTAAAGTCGAAGAACTCGACATCTAGCCGCCGTTCTCCCGGAAGTTCACCTCGTAGATCACCGTATCCGCATCGAACCGCGCCTCATGCCAGGTCTCCGGTTCGAGATGGATCACCACGCCCGGGCGCAGCGCAATCTCGCCGCCCGCCCAGGTCAGCACGCCCTCGCCTTCCGCCACCATGAAGAACTGCTCGAACGCATGCGCATGCCGCGCCGCAACATGCCCGGCCTTCACCGTCACGCGCTTGAAGTCGCCCGCCTGCCCGGGGATCAGCCTGCGGTCGGCTTTCGCATCGCCGTAAGGCGCCACCTCATCCCAATGAAACGGCGTTGCGCTCACCGCTCATCCCTCCGGCCACAAAAAAGCGGCTCCGAGTTCGCCCCGGAGCCGCTTTTAAATTCCATTAATAAATAGCTTAGACCAGCTTCTTCAGCGTCGGGGAGGCCTTGAAGCGCACGGTCTTGCCAGCCTTCACCTTGATCTCCTCGCCAGTGCGCGGGTTCACGCCCTTGCGCGCCTTGGTCTTGCGCACGGTGAAGGTGCCAAAGCTCGGCAGCGTAAACTTACCGTTCTTCTTCATCTCCTTGACGATCGCCTCGATCAGGTCAGTCGCCGTGCGATTCGCGGCAACACCGGTAATCTCGGCGGAGTTCTGGATAACTTCAGCAATAAATGCCTTAGACATATTTTATAGCCTCTTTCCTGTTACGCGGCCTGGCTGGGCTGTTTTCGCCAAACCGCTGTTCCTACCAGTCAAAACGCTCCAGGCGCGACTGCGAACAGCCGGGCGCGTTGGCTAAAGGTCTAGCCTGCACCTAGCAAAAACACCAGAGCATTGCGCGCCACCGCGTTAAAAATATTAGCGTTCTGGAAGAAGAAATGGTGCCCAGGGGCGGAATCGAACCACCGACACTGCGATTTTCAGTCGCATGCTCTACCAACTGAGCTACCTGGGCACTTGGGTAGCAGGGTGCCTAAACTAGGCTGGCCCCTGTTGCAAGCCCGCTGGTGCTGTCACTGGGAATTGAACCCAGGACCTCTTCATTACCAATGAAGTGCTCTACCCCTGAGCTATGACAGCGCGCGGTTCGGGCCGTATATCCAACCACGCGCCCGGATGCAACAGGCCTTGACGCATTACCGTGTACAAGGCTTGAACATCCCGCATGAAGGCTCCGCAGCATCCTCCCAAACCCAGCCCGGCCGAGGCCGCCCGGGCCGCGCGCGAGGCTGCCGAGGCCGCCGCCCTGCGCGCGAATCTGCTGCGCCGCAAGGCCCAGGCGCGCGCCGCCGACACCCCCGCACCGGAGAAGGAAAACGACAAATGCCCGTAATGCCCGACCACTGGATCCGCCGCATGGCCCTGAGGCCGGCATGATCGACCCCTTCGTCGAGGCGCAGAAGCGCGACGGCGTGATCACCTATGGCCTGTCCTCCTACGGCTACGACGCCCGCTGCGCCGACGAGTTCAAGATTTTCACCAATGTCGACTCGGCGGTGGTCGACCCCAAGGCCTTCAACCCGGCCAGCTTCGTCGACCGCACGGGCCGACGTCTGCATCATCCCGCCCAACAGCTTCGCCCTGGCCATACGGTCGAGTATTTCCGCATCCCGCGCGACGTGCTGGTCATCTGCCTCGGCAAGTCCACCTATGCGCGCTGCGGCATCATCGTGAACGTCACGCCGCTGGAGCCCGAATGGGAAGGCCAGGTGACGATCGAGATCTCCAACACCACGCCGCTGCCGGCGAAGATCTACGCCGGCGAGGGCATCTGCCAGTTCCTGTTCCTGCAAGGGCGACGAGCCCGTGCGAGATCTAGCTATGCCGACAAGGCCGGCAAATACATGGGCCAGCGCGGCGTCGCGCTGCCAAGGATGTAAATTGTCATGGATTCGCATTCGTATCCGCGGCGGCGGGCCGCTCTCCGGCGAGATCGCCATCGGCGGCGCCAAGAACGCCGCCCTGCCGCTGATGGCCTGCGGCCTGCTCACCGACGAGCGCCTGGTGCTCACCAACGTCGCCGCGGCTGGCCGACATCGCGACCATGGCCGAGCTGCTGCGCCAGCACGGCATCGCGGTCGAGCCATCGGACGACGGGCGCAGCATCTCGCTCGGCGGGCGCATCACCAACACCGAGGCGCCGTACGACATCGTGCGCAAGATGCGCGCCTCGATCCTCGTGCTCGGCCCGCTGCTCGCCCGAGTCGGCGAGGCCCGGGTCTCGCTGCCCGGCGGCTGCGCCATCGGCACCCGCCCGGTCGATCTGCACCTGAAGGGCCTGGAGCGATGGGCGCCAAGATCACGCTGGACGGCGGCTATATCGACGCCGCCGCGCCGCAGGCGGCTGAAGGGCGCGACCATCGTCTTCCCCTTCGTCTCGGTCGGCGCCACCGAGAACCTGCTGATGGCCGCCTCCCTGGCCGACGGCGTGCACCACGCTGGCCAACGCCGCGCGCGAGCCGGAGATCGCCGACCTCGCCGCACTGCCTCATCGCCATGGGCGCGCAGCATCGAGGGCATCGGCACCGACACGCTGGTCGATCGAGGGCGTGAACAGCCCTGCACGGCGCGGAGCACGCCATCATGCCGGACCGCATCGAGACCGGCACCTATGCCTGCGCCGCCGCCATCACCGGCGGCGAATCTGTTCCTGGCGAACGCCCGGCTGGAGCATCTCGGCGCCGGTGCTCACCTCGCTGCGCGAGGCCGGCGTCGAGATCACCGAGGAGGCCAACGGCTTCCGCGTCGCCCGCGCCAACGGGCTGCACGGCGCCGACGTGATGACCGAACCCTATCCCCGGCTTCCCCACCGACATGCAGGCCCAGTTCATGGCGCTGATGGCGGTGGCCGAGGGCGCCTCGATGGTCACCGAGACCATCTTCGAGAACCGCTTCATGCATGTGCCGGAACTGAACCGCATGGGCGCGCGGATCAACGTGCACGGCGCCTCGGCCATCGTCCGCGGCGTGCAAGCAGCTGTCCGGCGCGCCGGTGATGGCGACCGATCTGCGCGCCTCGTTCTCGCTGGTCCTGGCCGGGCTGGCGGCGCAGGGCGAGACCATGGTCAACCGCGTCTATCACCTGGACCGCGGCTACGAGGCGGTGGAGCAGAAGCTCGCCGCCTGCGGCGCGAGGATTGAACGGGTGGCCTGACCACCCCACATTCCTGGGCATGGACGAGTTCAATCTGGAGCGTTTCGTCTCTGCCCAGGATCCGGTCTATGCCGCCGTGCAGCAAGAGCTTGCTGCCGGGCATAAGCGCACGCATTGGATGTGGTTCATCTTCCCGCAGATCGCAGGGCTTGGCTTCTCCGCCATGTCGCAGCGTTACGCCATCTCCGGGCTGGACGAGGCCCGCGCCTATCTCGCCCACCCCGTGCTGGGACCGCGCCTAAAAGAGTGCGCCAGTCTCGCCCTGGACTCCGGGCATATGGCGCTGGACATCTTCGGCCCCATCGACGCGCAGAAGCTCCATTCCAGCCTCACCCTGTTCGCCTCGGCCGGGAAGAACCCGCTCTTCGTCCAGGCGCTGGAACATTTTTTCGGCGGCGAGTGGGACGAGGCAACGCTGACGCAACTCGAGACCTAGAGCATTCAGCTTTTAGCTGAATGCTCTAGGTTTAAGTTTGAGCGATCAATTTCATGCGTTTAGGTTGAACCTGCCAATTTAACCTAAACGCATATTGATCTTATCCCGCCACTCCATGTTCACCACCTCCACCGGCAGCCCGCCGAGCGGGTGGGTGTACAGCGCCCTTCCGGTCTCCACGAAGCCGCAGCGCGCATAGAACGGCGCCGCATTCAGCGTTGCCTCCAGCCGCACCAGCCCATCCAGCCGCGCCGCCGCCACGCCAATCTCCAGCAGCCGCTTTCCCAGCCCCTGCCCCGCCGCCTCCGGCAGCACGAACAACCGCGTCAGCACCCCTGGCGCGGTATCGACGAAGCCGAGAATAATCCCGCCCGCCTCGGCCACCCGCACAGTGCCGGCAGCGATCACTGCCTCGTAATGCGCGGCATCCCGTCCATCCATCCAGGCGGCGATCTGGGCGGGCGAATAATGCCCCGCCGCCAGGGCGCGTATCGCCGCCGCTGTCACGTCGTAGAGTGCCTGCCCCTCGCCCGCCCGCGCCGGGCGGATGACAAGGTTCACCCGTGCAGCTCGACGATCTTGATCCGCTTGCCCTGGGTCGAGAGGGCGATCTCGCCCCGGATCAGCCGCAGCGCGTCCTCGCCGAACATCTCCCGCCGCCAGCCTTCCAGAATCGGATTCGGCGCCTTCTCGTCCAGAGCCAGCGCCTCGATCTCCTCGCCGCTCGCCACCAGCCTTGCCGCCACGTTGTTCTGCTCGGCCGCCGCATTCAGCAGCACTTTCAGCAGCGCCACCAGCGCGGGCGAGGCGCGCGGCGTATCGCGCGGGCGCTCCACCTTCGGCAGATCCGCCTCGCCCAACGCCTTGGCCTCGGCAATCGCCGCCAGCAGAGACACACCGGATTTGCCATTGGCGAACCCGGCGGAAATCCCGCGCGCCCGGGTCAGCGCCTCGGCGCTCTCCGGCGCCAAAGCGGCTACCTCGGGGATCTGCTCATCCTTCAGCAACCGGCCGCGCGGAATGTTGATCCGCTGCGCCTCGCGCTCGCGCCAGGCAGCGATGGCCTGCACCAGCGCCAGCTGGCGGCGGTTATTGGTGCGCAGCTTGAGCCGCTCCCAGGCTTTCACCGGGTCCACCCGGTAGGTGTTGGGGTCCGCCAGCACCTCCATCTCCTGTCCCACCCAGTCCATCCGCCCCTCGACAAGCAGCCTGGCGGAGAGCTTCTCGTACACGGTGCGCAGATGCGTCACATCGGCGGCGGCATAGTCAATCTGCGCCTTGGTCAGCGGCCTTGCCGACCAATCGGAGAAGCGGTGCGTCTTATCTATATGCCCCCCGGTCAGCGACTGCACGAGCGAATCATACCCCACCTGGTCGCCGAACCCGGCCACCATCGCCGCCACCTGGGTGTCGAACAGGTTCAGCGGCACCGCGCCAAACAGCAGCAGGAAAATCTCCACATCCTGGCGGCAGGCATGGAACACCTTCACCGGCGCCGCGCTGGCCAGCAACTCGCCCAGCGGTGCCAGGTCGATGCATTTGGCCATCGCGTCCACCACCGCGACATCCCCAGTCCCGGCCAGCTGCACCAGGCACAGCTCCGGGTAATAGGTCTTCTCGCGCATGAACTCGGTGTCCACCGTAATGAACTCTTCCTCGGCCAGACGCGCGCAAAGGCTGGCCAGAGCCTCGGTGGTGGTGATGAACTGGGTTTGTGTCTCGGTCATACCCATCCCTTAACTCCCTACCGGCTTGACAGGAAGCAGCCCCCGGTTTCTTTGCCCGCCATGGAACAAATTCACGCCTATCGCTCTCATGATTGCGCCGCCCTGCGCAGCTCCGACATCGGCAAAACCGCGCGCCTTTCCGGCTGGGTCCACGCCAAGCGCGACCACGGCGGCCTGCTGTTCATCGACCTGCGCGACCATTTCGGGCTCACCCAATGCGTATTCGCCGCCGGCACCCCGGCCTTCGCGGCGGCCGAGCATCTGCGCGTCGAGTCGGTCATCACCGTCACCGGCAGCGTGGTGGAGCGTGCCCCCGGCACAACCAACCCGAAACTCCCCACGGGTGAGATCGAGCTGCGGGTGGAGGTGCTGGAACTCCAGTCCGGCGCCGACGTGCTGCCCATCCAGGTGGCCGGCAACGAGAACTACCCCGACGAGCTGCGCCTGAAATACCGCTTCCTCGACCTGCGCCGCGAGCAGGTGCACAAAAACATCATGCTGCGCGCGGGCGTCATCGCCTCCTTCCGCCGCCGCATGATCGAGGCCAATTTCACCGAGTTCCAGACCCCGATCCTCACCGCCTCGTCGCCTGAGGGCGCGCGCGACTTCCTCGTTCCCTCCCGCAACCATCCGGGCAAGTTCTACGCCCTGCCGCAGGCCCCGCAGCAGTTCAAGCAGCTGCTCATGGTTGCCGGGTTCGACCGCTACTTCCAGATCGCCCCCTGCTTCCGCGACGAAGCCTCCCGCGCCGACCGCTCCCCCGGCGAGTTCTACCAGCTCGACTTCGAGATGAGCTTCGTCACCCAGGAGGACGTGTTCAACACCATCGAACCGATCCTGCACGGCGTGTTCGACGAGTTCGCCAACGGCCGCGAAGTCGGCAAGCCGCCCTTCGTGCGCATCCCCTATGATAAATCCATGCTGAAATACGGCTCGGACAAGCCGGATCTGCGCAACCCGATCGTCATCTCGGACGTGACGGAAGCCTTCCGCGACTCCAGCTTCGGCCTGTTCGCCCGGATCATCGAAGGCGGCGGCATCGTCCGCGCCATCCCGGCGCCGGGCGCTGGCGCCAATCCGCGCTCCTTCTTCGACAAGCTGAACGAGTGGGCACGCGCCGAAGGCGCTGGCGGGCTTGGCTACATCACCTTCTCCGAGGCTGGTCCGCAGGGGCCGATCGCCAAGAACCTCTCGCCCGAGCGCGCCGAAGCCATCCGCGAGGCTTGCGGGCTGCAGGCGGGCGATGCCGTGTTCTTCGCCGCAGGCAAGGAGCTGGACGCCGCCAAGTTCGCAGGCACCGTGCGCACCAAGCTCGGCAACGACCTTGGACTGATCAAGGCTGGCGAGTTCAAGTTCTGCTGGATCGTCGATTTCCCGATGTACGAGTACGACGAGGAGCTGAAGCAGGTCGTGTTCAGCCACAACCCGTTCTCCATGCCGCAGGGCGGGATGGACGCGCTTGAGGGGCAGGACCCGCTCACCATCAAGGCCTTCCAGTACGATATCGTGTGCAATGGCATCGAGCTCTCCTCGGGCGCCATCCGTAACCACCGCCCGGACATCATGCTGAAGGCCTTCGAGATCGCCGGTTACGGCCCGGAAGAGGTGGAAGCCCGCTTCGGCGGCATGCTCAACGCCTTCCGCTACGGCGCCCCGCCGCACGGCGGCTCCGCCCCTGGCATCGACCGTATCGTCATGCTGCTGGCCGACGAGCCGAACATCCGCGAGGTCATCGCCTTCCCGCTCAACCAGCAGGGCGAAGATTTGATGATGGGCGCCCCTGCCCCGGTGCCCCCGGCGCGGTTGAAGGAACTCTCCATCGCTCTGGCCTTGCCGCCAAAGCCTGTGAAATCCTAAACTTTTAACGGCCAGGCGCTCCCCGCTTGGCCGTTTCCATATCGCGCCGGACGGCCATCTAACGGTTCTTTAAGAATCCTTTCCTGTCACGGAAGCTTCACACTACCGTCATCGCACTGTCACAGAACGCGCTTAAGGAAGCTCTCATGGAAATAGCGAGTCATCAGAAAATGTCTTCCGACAAGGGGCTGCCCGATGCCCTCCGCCAGGCCGCCCGCAGCAACAACGCGTGCATCTCCATTCGCGACCTGAATTTCTATTACGGCGAGACGCATGCGCTGAAAAATGTCTCGATCGACTTCCCTGACCGGCAGACAACAGCCATGATCGGCCCTTCCGGCTGCGGCAAGTCCACCCTGCTGCGCGTCCTCAACCGCATGTACGACCTCTACCCCGGCCAACGCGCCGAGGGCGAGGTGCTGATGAACGGGGAGAACATCATCGCCCCCGGTCAGGACCTCAACCAACTGCGCCGCCGCGTCGGCATGGTGTTCCAGAAGCCGACCCCCTTCCCCAAATCCATCTACGAGAACGTGCTCTTCGGCGTGCGCCTGCACGAGAAGCTCTCCAAGGCCGAGATGGAAGAGCGCGTGGAATGGGCGCTGACCCGCGCCGCGCTGTGGAACGAGGTGAAGGACCGCCTGCACACCTCCGCGCTCGGCCTCTCCGGCGGCCAGCAGCAGCGCCTCTGTATCGCCCGCTCCATCGCCGTCCGCCCGGAGGTGCTGCTGCTGGACGAGCCCACCTCCGCGCTCGACCCGATCAGCACGCTGAAGATCGAGGAGCTGGTGGACGAGCTGAAGCGCGATTTCATCATCGTCATCGTCACCCACAACATGCAGCAGGCCGGCCGCTGCGCCGACCAGGTGGCGTTCTTCTATCTCGGCGAGCTGGTTGAAGTCGGGCCCTCGAGCCAGATCTTCACCGCCCCGCGCGAGCGCAAAACGCAAGAATACATCACCGGCCGCTTCGGCTAAGTTAAGGAATCCGCATCATGGCCGAAGAGCCCAAGCACATTATTTCCAGCTTCGAAGCGGATCTGAAGAAGCTGCATGACATGATCGCGATGATGGGCGGACTGGTCGAGCGCGCCGTCGCCGACGCATCCTCCGCGCTGCTGAACCACGATCAGGAGCTGGCCTCGCGAGTGATCGAGCATGAACCCAAGATCAACACCGAGCAGCATAATGTCGAGCAGTTCGCCGTCCGCCTGCTCGCCCTGCGCCAGCCGGTGGCCGATGACCTGCGCCAGATCATCCAGGCGCTGAAGGTCGTCACCGATCTCGAGCGCATCGGCGACTATGCCGCCAATATCGCCAAGCGCAGCATCGTCATCAACCAGGTGGCCAGCACCTTCTCGCTCTCCAGCCTCGGCCAGATGGCGATGATGGTGCAGCAGAACCTGAAATCCTGCATCGACACGGTGAGCGAAGGCAACCCGCAGAAGGCCGTCGCCGTGTGGCGCGCCGACCAGGCGGTGGACGACCTCTACAACGCCATCTTCCGCGAGCTGATCACCTACATGATGGAAGACGCGCGCAACATCACCGCCTGCACGCATCTGCTGTTCATTGCCAAGAACCTGGAGCGCATCGGCGACCATACCACCAACATCGCCGAGCTGGCCTATTACGCCGTCACCGGCGAGGACCTGCCGGATTTCCGCCCCAAGGGCGACAACACCGCCACATATATGCCCGCCACCACCGGTTAAGATGTCCGATCTGAACAAGCCTTACATCCTCATCGTCGAGGACGAAGCGCCGCTCGTCACGCTGCTGCGCTATAATCTGGAGAAACAGGGCTTCCGCGTGGAAGACACTGGCGACGGTGGCGAGGCCCTGACGCGCATCACCGAAGCCCCGCCCGACCTGCTGCTGCTGGACTGGATGCTGCCGACCATGTCGGGCATCGAGCTCTGCCGCCAGCTGCGCCGCCGCCCGGCCACGCGCGCGCTGCCCATCATCATGCTCACCGCCCGCGCCGAGGAGCAGGACGCGGTGCGCGGCCTGGATACCGGGGCGGATGACTATATCACCAAGCCCTTTTCCACCGAGGCGCTGATTGCCCGCATCCGCGCTTTGCTGCGCCGCGCCGGCTCGGTGCCGCAGAAGCTGAAGCTGAACTTCCACGACATCTCGCTAGACCCGGCCTCGCACCGCGTCATCCGCAATGGCCGCGCCTTGCATCTCGGCCCCACGGAATTCCGCCTGCTTGAATTCTTCCTCCGCCACCCCAAGCGCGTCTTCTCGCGCGAGGATGTGCTGAACGCCGTCTGGGGGCGGGACATCCATGTCGAGCCGCGCACCGTGGACGTGCATATCCGCCGCCTGCGCAAGGCCATCAACGGCCCGGGCGAGATCGACATCGTCCGCACCGTGCGCGCCGCCGGCTACGCGCTGGACCTGGACCTGGACGAGGTCGCTTAAACGTCCCATTCCCGGGTCGCTGAAACCTTCCCCGGGCCCGGTAAAAATGCTTGTATCCGGGCATAAAAACCCGGAGCGGCCAGCATGAAGACGAATATCGCCGGTACCACCATGCCCGTCCTGCAGGTCGGACTCGACCCGGGCGAGACCATCATCGCCGAGCCCGGCGAATTCTCCTGGATGAGCGATAACATCCAGCTCAACACCACAACACAGACCGCCGGTGCCCGCGGCCTGTTCGGCGCCATCGGCCGGGCCCTCTCGGGCGGCGGGCTGTTCATGACCGAGTACACCGCCGCCGGCGGGCCGGGCCTTGTAGCCTTTGCTGCCAAGGTGCCCGGCACCATCCATCAGGTGGATGTCCCCGCCGGACATTCCTACATGATCCACAAGCACGGCTTCCTCTGCGCCACGCCGGGCGTGCAGCTTTCCATCGGCTTCCAGCGCCAGCTCGGCGCCGGGCTGTTCGGCGGCAACGGCTTTATGCTCCAGCGCCTCTCCGGGCCGTGCACCGCGTTCGTTGAGCTGGGCGGGGAGAGCGTGGTCTACGATCTGCGCCCGGGCAAATCCATCCGGGTGCATCCGGGCCATATCGGTATGTTCCAGGAGACGGTGAATTTCGACATCGTCTTCATGCGCGGCGTCAAGAACGCCATTTTCGGCGGCGACGGGCTGTTCATCGCCCGGCTCACCGGTCCCGGGAAAGTCTGGCTGCAGAGCCTCACCGTGCCCGGCCTGGCCCATGCCGTCGGCCCCTATCTCAGCGGCGAGGTTCCCGCCAGCCCGCAGCAGATCGGCGGCGCGGCCATCGCCGGCGGCATACTCGGCGATATTTTCGGCCGCTAAGCCGCCGGGCCGCTTCAACTCGTAGCCCTCGCCTTCGCTCAAATACAGGCGCTTGCCATCCGGCAGCCAAGCCACGCAGCGGCTGCGTCATTGCTGGGCCTGCGCGCCGCGCATAAAAGCCGGATGGCAACTCGGCAACAATAACCGCACATGGCGGCTCCCGGGTCCGCGACTGAGCCGTTAGAACCATGCATTGTCCTAACCTTTTATTTATGTAAACAACGCGTTAACGTCTCGCTTATCCTTAGGATTCATATGCTGCTCGGCGAATTCCTTGTCGTCGCGAAACTGGTCACCAGCGACGAAATCAACCAAGCGTTGCGGCTGCAACAGGAGCGCGGCGGGCGGCTTGGCGACAATCTCATCGCCCTCCTGCCCGAGAAGGCGAAGGCCCTACGCGCTTTCCTTGAGCGCATGCCGGACGAGCCGAAGAATGTCTACGATGTCGGCATCCACCCGAGCGAGCTGCTCACCCTGCTGCTCAAGCAGATCTGCGCGCTGCGCCTCGAAACCCCGCCGCAATTCGCCGACAAGATCAAACTCCCGCCGCATATCGTGGAGGAACTGGTGCAGATGGGCATCGCCCGCAACCTGCTCGCGGCCATGGGCACGATGCACAACACCATGCGCTACGAACTCTCCGAGCAAGGGCGGCGCTGGGCGCAGGAGGCGCTGAAGAACTCGCAATATCTCGGCCCCGCTCCGGTCACGCTGGAGCAGTTCTGCGCCCGCGTGAAGCTGCAAAAGGTCAACAGCGACGCCATCACATTCGAACAGATCCGCGCCGCGCTCGCGGGCTACGAAGTCACCGACGATTTCATCAATCGCATCGGCCCAGCCCTGAATGCCGGGCGCTCGCTGCTCATGTACGGCCCGCCCGGCAACGGCAAAACCTCGGTGGCCCTGAGCTTCGCCAATGTCTTCAACACCATCATCTACATGCCCCATGCGGTGGTCATCGAGGGCCAGATCATGCGCGTCTTCGACCCCAGCCTGCATGCGCCGCTGACGCCGGAGCCGGACCAGCGCGACAGCGCCTTCGCCAGCCTGCGGCGCGAGGCATTCGACGCCCGCTGGGTGCCAATGCTCCGCCCCTTCGTCGTCACCGGCGGCGAGCTGACGCTGGAGATGCTCGACCTCAACTTCGACCATGCCTCCGGCTTCTACGAGGCGCCGCTGCACATCAAGGCGCTCGGCGGCTGCTTCGTTATTGACGATTTCGGCCGCCAGATCGTGCCGCCAGCAGTGCTGCTCAACCGCTGGATCGTGCCGATGGAAAGCCATGTCGATTACCTCAAGCTGCACACCGGCAAGAGCTTCTCCATCCCATTCGAGGCGCTGGTGATCTTCTCCACCAACCTCAACCCGCAAGAACTCATGGATGCCGCGTTTCTCCGCCGCCTGCCCTACAAGATCGAAATCGGCGCTCCGAGCAGGCAGACCTACCGCAGCATCTTCGAGAAAGTCTGCGCCAAGGCCGAGCTCGAGTTCAACGACACCATTTTCGAAATCATCCTGCACAAGGTGACGCAGGAAAAGCGCCTGGAACTCGCCGCCTTCCACGCCCGTTTCATCATCGATCAGGTGCTGGCCATCTCGCGCTTCCTCGGCCGCCCGCCGCGCGTCGATCTCTTCGCCATCGACTACGCGCTGAATAATCTCGCGGTGAATTCACAAAAATAAGTTTGTCTGCCACGAAACAACTGGCGGCACCTGCTGCGGAGGGCCAGGGGGCGGAGCCTCCTGGGAGCACCACCCTCCATGCAGAGGCTATTTGCGGAAGCGCATCGGGTCGATGGCGGGGATGATGGCACCGGCGGGGCCGGGGTCTTCGCCCTTCACCATCGCCGTCACCAGCGCGCTGGCGGCAGGCGCCGTCTGGATGCCGTAGCCCCCCTGCCCCACGCACCAGAAGAATCCCGGCGCGGCATTATCCCAGCCGAAGGCCAGTGAGCGGTCCGGCGTGAAGGTGCGCAAGCCGGCCCAGGAATGTTCCACCCGGCGGACCTCGATGTTAAGCGCGTGCTGCATGCGGTCGATGCCAATCGCCACATCCAGCTCGTCGGGCTGCACATCGTGGGGGGTGTCGGGCGTCTCGTCGCAAGGTGTTACCATCAGCTTGGTCCGCGCCTCGGTGCGCACGTACCAGTCATGCCCGGCGGATTGCACCATCGGCCAATGCTCCACCTGGTAGGGCGCAGGGTCGATGATCGCGGCGGTGCGCCGGCAGGGTACCAGCCCGATCGGGGGCAGCCCCGCGATTTTAGCGACCTCGTCGCCCCAGGCTCCGGCGGCGTTGATCACCACCGGCGCGGTAATGACGGCACCGCCCGAGGTCTCCACCTCCCACAGACCGTTCTTGCGCTCGATCCGCCCGGCCCGGTGGCGCAGCAGCAATTGTCCACCCGCCGCGCGCGCCCGGCGCAGATAAAACTGGTGCAGCGCCGCCACATCCATGTCGAACCCGTCCGACTCCAGCCCCGCGCGCACGGCGTAGCCGTCGATGATCGCCGGGCAGAGCGCCTTGGCCTCGGCCAGGGAAATCTCCTTGATCCCCAGCCCCTGGCCGATCAGCGCGTCCAGATGATTCGTCTGGTCTTCCGGCGCCAAGTAGAGGATCTCGCGCCCCACGGCGAGCTTGTCCGTGCCGATATCGGCGGGCGGGTTGTGGTAGAACTCCTCGGAGAGCCCGGTGAGCACCCGCACATCAGGGGGGCCGTAGTTGAGGATCCAGATCGCCGCCGAGCGCCCGGTGGTGTGGAAACCCGCCTGCTCCTCCTGCTCCAGCAGCGCCACCTTGTGCGTGGCCCCCAGCCCCGCGGCGGCGGAGGCGCCGACAATCCCGGCGCCGATGACGATGACATCGAAATTCCCGCTCATAGCCCGAAAAACTCCTGCAAACTGCCCAGCACCTCGGCCGGTTTGTCGGCGTGCAGCCAATGCGCCGCCCCGGCAATCTTCTGTCGTACCGCGTTGGGGAACAGGCGCCTGATCGCCCCATCCGCCTCCGGCCCCACATAGTGGGAGTCCGCCCCGGTCAGGAACAGCGCCGGGCCGGTAAATGGCAGCGCGCCCGGCGGGTCCACCCAGTCCAGCATGTCCGGCATGGCGGCCTGGATCTCCCGCAACCCCACGCGCCAGTGCGGGGCGGCGCCGAGCACCAAATTGTTGAGCAGGAAGGCGCGCATCGGCGCCGCCTTCACCGTCTGCGCCAATGCCTGCTCGGCCTCGGCGCGGGTCAGGCCGGGATGCAGTTCAATCGCCAGCATCGCCGCGACGTAATCGTCGTAATCGTGGTCGTAGCGGATAGGCGCGATATCCATTACCGCCACCCGCTCGATCATCTCCGGTCGGGTCAGCGCCAGGGCCATGGCGGCCTTACCCCCGAGCGAGTGCCCAGCCAGCTTCACGCGCCCGATCCCCAGACTCGCCAGCGTCTCCGCCACATCCGCCGCCATGGTCACGAAATCCATCGGCAGCCCGTGCGGGCTCTCCCCGTGATTGCGCAAATCCATGGCGATGACCCGGGCCTTGCCGCTTAAGCCCCGGCTCAGCACGCCGAGATTCCGCGCCGCCCCGAACAACCCGTGCAGCAGCACGAGCGGCTCACCTTCACCCATCTGGGTCGCGTTTAATATCATAGACATAGTTCTTCACCCGCCCGCGCTAAAATCTCAAGCGTCATGGCGCGAAACCAGCTATGAGCGCGGCATGATTCCCGTTTTAGTTGCAATTTCCGCGCTATGCTTCTTGGGGTTGGTTTTCTGCTTCCCCGAGGCCACCGCCGTCATCTGGGTCCTCACGCTGGAAACCTCGCCCGATGCCTGGCTGGCGCAGCTGATCGGCGGGCATGAGACGATCATCGCCCTGGTAAAGGCGTCGGGGATCGGGCTTGCCGCAATGCTCGCCATCCGCCAGGGCCTGCGCTGGGACCGCTTCAACCCCGCTTTCGCCTTCGCCGCCATGTTCCTCATCGGACTGATGCACGGGCTCTACCCCGGGCTCACGCCGCTGGACTCGCTGCGCTCACTCATCGGCTCCGCCGCACCGTTCCTGTTTTCCTTTGTCCGCCTGCCGCGGAACATCATCGGCACCGTCATCCGTGCTGCCATCTGGGGACCGCTCTGCACGATCGGCTTCGGGGCGCTGCTGGCGCTGGCCGGGCTGGGGCATATGTATGTAGTCGAACAAGGGGCGATGCGCCTCGGCGCCTCGGGCGAGCCGCCCTTTCTCGCCGGCTTCGCGCTCATCGGCGTCTATGCCGGGCTGATGGAAAGCCTCGCCGCCCCCAACGCCGAGAAAGCCATCATGGTCGTGGTCAATCTCGTCATCATCCTGCTTACCGGCGCCCGCGTCCCGCTCTTCCTCGCGGCACTCAACATCCTGGCCGTGCTGGTCATGCAGCGCCGGCTCTATTTGCTGGCGCTGGCCGGCGCGCTGGGGTGTGTCGCCATCCTCTTCGCCAAGGGCCTCACCTTCATCCGCGTCGTCGGCCTGACCGAGCTGGGCGAAGCCGCCAACCTCTCCAACCGCGGCCTCGTCTGGCCATATTTCCAGAAGGCCCTGCTCGCCTCACCCGTCTTCGGCTGGGGCGTGGGGGCCGGCAAGGTCATCATCCCTATCACCTCGATCCTCAGCGGCATCATCGGTACCAACGCCGCGCATGACGAATATCTGCGCATCGGCGCGGAAGGCGGCTTCTTCGGACTGGCTTTGCTCATTGGCCTCATGACGCTCTGGGCGCTACACGGCACGGCCAATCTGCCACGGCCGCAACGCTGGCTCATGCGACTGATTTTTATTAGCTTTGCGGTTCATTCTACCACGGACAACACCCTCATCGCCACCACCAGTTCGGTATTCTTCCTTTGGGTTAGCTGCATCTTCGCAAGCGCGGAAAATGGGACTACACGGGCAGCATGATCACGCGCCGCACCGCCCTCGCCCTTCCCTTCGGCCTGCTTGCCCCCGCCGCCTATGGCGAAACCGCACCACCGATCTGCATGGTGATGAACTCGGCCGGCGCCTCGGTCAGCGTGATCGACATGAACACGCGGCAGGTCATCGCGACCCAGCCCACCTTCCGCGAGCCAAGCCATTGGGCGCTGACCCCGGACCGCAAGACGATGTATGTCTGCGATGCGGGCGGCAATGCCTTCTTCGCCTTCGACCCCGTCACCGCCGCCCCCAAGGGGCATTTCAAAATCGCCGACCCGTACCAGCTCGCCTATACGCCTGACCAGAAATACCTCGTCGTCAACGCCCTGCGCCTGGACCACGTGGATGTTTACGACGCCGCGAGCCTGTCTCTGGTGAAGCGCTTCGAGCCGGGCGAATGGCCGAGCCACCTCGATTTCTCGCCGGATAGCCGCTGGAGTTTCAACTCCATGCAAAAGTCCAACACCCTCGTCTCGCTGGACCTCACCACCATGACCCCGCGCTGGTCCGTGCCCGTCGGCAACACCCCGGCCGGCGTGTTGTGGCTCAACGGCAAGCTCATCGTCTGCATCATGGGCGATAATGGCATCGTCGAGGTCGATCCTGTGGACGGCCGCATCACCCGCCGCCAAGCGACCGGCCCCGGCGCGCATAACGTGTTCTTCGATGAGGACAACCAGATCCTCTACATCTCCAATCGTGGCCCGGGTGACACGTCGCTCTCCGCGCTCGATCCGGTGACGCTGGAAGTGAAGCGCACCTACGCCATCCCCGGCGGCCCGGACGATATCGGCATCGCCCCGGACGGCAAGATCTGGATCGCGCTACGCTTCGCCGAGGCCGTGGCGGTAATGGACCCGCAGACCGGCAATTACGACACCATCCCCGTAGGCCGCTCGCCGCACGGGCTTTACCTCAGCACCTGCCTCACGCGGAAAGGCAAGCTGACGGCGCAAATCATCTAACCGCCGCGAACCACTCTCAATTCGCCCGCGCACGGCAAAGCGGCTATACTCCGCGTTGCGCCGGGGCACCCTGTTGCCCCGGCGGGATTGAGCAAGCAACAGGCGCCATCAATGAGTCTCGACCGTATTTTCTCCATCCTCGCCGGCTACATGGACCAGTACGCCGTGCTTCCCATCCTCTACCATTTCCACTGGATGGAATGGGATGACCTCGCCTTCGACTGGTGCCTGGTCTGCATCTATGGCCTGTTTGCGGTCATCGTCACCTACGCCGTGTGCTGGCCGCTGGAACTCTGGCGCCCGGTGGAACACTGGCCCAGCAAAAAGGCCGTGCTGGTGGACGTGTTCTACACACTGCTCAACCGCGTCGGCGTCATTCCCGTCGTCTCCTTCGTGCTGTTCTATCAGGTGCAAACCGTCACCACCGGCTGGCTGGTGGATGCGGGCTTCATCCCGCCGACGCTGGATTCGCTCATCCCCGGCCTGTTCGGCCACCCGGTTCTCACCTTCTGGATCTACGCCCTCATCCTCGACTGCGCCGATTATTGGCGCCACCGCCTCTCCCACGTCTTCAATTCCTGGTATGCGCTGCACGCGCTGCACCACGCCCAGCGGCAGATGAGCTTCTGGTCCGACGACCGCAACCATTTCTTCGACGACCTCGTCTCCTTCCTGTGGTTCTTCGCCATCGGCCTCGCCATCGGCATCCCGCCGCTGCAGTTCCCGCTGCTCATGCTGCTGCTCAGGTTCATCGAGAGCCTGTCGCACGCGAACATCAAGCTCTCCTTCGGCCCGTTTGAGTGGCTGCTGGTCTCGCCGCGCTTCCACCGGCTGCACCACGCGCTGCGCGCCGCCGGGTATAATTCCTGCAACTATGCCGGCGTGTTCTCGATCTGGGACGTCATTTTCCGCACCGCCGATTTCTCCCCGGTGTACCTGCCCACTGGCGATGCCACGGCACCCGAGGCCCTGGCCACTGGCGGCTATATGGCGCAGCAGATCTGCGGGGCTAAAATGTTCTTCAAGGCCCTGTTCGCGCCGCGCCGGCCTCTTGGCGGCAACCAGCCAACGTAATACGAGGCTTCATCATGGACAAAAGCATCAAAAAAGTCGTCCTGGCCTATTCCGGCGGGCTGGACACTTCCGTCATCCTTCGCTGGCTGCAGAACACCTATAACTGCGAGGTGGTCACCTTCACGGCCGATCTCGGCCAGGGGGAGGAACTAGAGCCAGCCCGCAAGAAGGCCGAGATGTTCGGCATAAAGCAGATCTTCATCGAGGATCTGCGCGAGACCTTCGTGAAGGATTTCGTCTTCCCGATGTTCCGCGCCAACGCGCTGTATGAGGGCCAGTACCTGCTCGGCACCTCCATCGCCCGCCCGCTCATCGCCCAGCGGCAGATCGAGATCGCCGAGATGGTCGGCGCCGACGCCGTGGCCCATGGCGCCACCGGCAAGGGCAACGACCAGGTGCGCTTCGAACTCGGCTATTACGCGCTGAACCCGAATATCCGCGTCATCGCCCCCTGGCGCGAATGGGACCTCACCTCCCGCACCAAGCTCATCGAGTACGCGGAGCAGAACCAGATCCCCATCACCAAGGACAAGCGCGGCGAGGCCCCGTTCTCCGTGGATGCGAACCTCCTGCACTCCTCCTCCGAGGGCAAGCTGCTGGAAGACCCCGCCGTGGCGCCGGACGAGATCGTCTACCAGCGCACCATCAGCCCGGAAGCGGCGCCGGATGTGGCGACGGAAATCTCCATCGACTTCCTGCACGGCGACGCCGTGGGCCTGAACGGCGAGGCACTGAGCCCGGCCACCCTGCTCACCCGCCTGAACGAGTACGGCAAGGCCAACGGCATCGGCCGTCTGGACCTGGTGGAGAACCGCTTCGTCGGCATGAAGTCCCGCGGCGTGTACGAGACGCCGGGCGGCACCATCCTGCTCGCCGCGCACCGGGGCATCGAGTCCATCACGCTCGACCGCGAGGCCGGCCACCTGAAGGACAGCATCATGCCCCGCTATGCGGAGCTGATCTATAACGGCTTCTGGTTCAGCCCCGAGCGCCGGATGCTGCAGGCGCTCATCGACACCTCGCAGGCCTCCGTCACCGGCAGGGTTATGCTGAAACTGTACAAGGGCAATGTCATCGTCACTGGGCGCGAGAGCCCGCATTCGCTGTACAACACCCGCATGGTCACGTTCGAGGATGATGCCGGCGCCTATAACCAGCAGGACGCGGCGGGCTTCATCAAGCTCAACTCGCTCCGCCTCCGCCTGGGTGCTGCCATCGGGCGGCGCGGCGGCGCGCTGTAATCCCTGGCACCAGCCGGGCAGCGAGGGCGGGGTGGCATGCCATCCCGCCCTTTTTCATGCGTAAAACTTTTGCCCGCCAACACGAATACAGGTAAAAGGCCCAAGCGCGAACAAAAAACGAACAAATGGTTAACAAAGATGTTGCCGTTTTGTTCTCTCCGTGCCAGCTTCATTCTTAACGAATCACTCTGGCCTTTGAGGATAAACACGTTATGGTTGTAGCCACCACAACTAAAAAGCCGCGTTTGACAGCGCTCGAGTCGATGTTGGACGCTCCCGAGGCAACCCCAATGGCAGCAACAATGGCAAAACCGGATCTGGAAAAGAACAAGGCGCTGGACGCCGCAATGGCGCAAATCGAGCGCGCCTTCGGCAAAGGCTCGATCATGCGCATGGGCGCCAAGGGCGGCACCGAAGCCATCGAGGTCATTCCCTCCGGCTCGCTCGGGCTCGACCTCGCGCTGGGCATCGGTGGCCTGCCCCGCGGCCGCGTGATCGAGATCTACGGCCCGGAAAGCTCGGGCAAGACCACCCTGGCCCTGCACGCCATCGCCGAGGCGCAGAAGCGCGGCGGCGTCTGCGCCTTCATCGACGCCGAGCACGCCCTTGACCCCATCTATGCCCGCAAGCTCGGCGTGGATGTCGACAACCTGCTGATCTCCCAGCCTGATACCGGCGAACAGGGGCTCGAAATCGCGGATACGCTGGTCCGCTCCGGCTCCATCGACGTGCTGGTGATCAACTCCGTGGCCGCCCTCGTCCCCCGCGCCGAGTTGGAAGGCGAGATGGGTGATTCCCATGTGGGTCTGCATGCCCGCCTGATGAGCCAGGCGTTGCGCAAGATCACCGGCTCGGTGGCGCGCAGCAACACCATGCTGATCTTCCTGAATCAGATCCGCCTGAAGATCGGCGTGATGTTCGGCAACCCGGAAACCACCACCGGCGGCAACGCGCTCAAGTTCTACGCCTCCATCCGCATGGAAATCCGCCGCACCGGCTCCATCAAGGACCGCGACGAGGTCACCGGCAACCATACGCGCGTCAAGGTTGTTAAGAACAAGCTCGCCCCGCCCTTCCGGCAAGTCGAGTTCGACATCATGTTCGGCGAGGGCATCTCCAAGGCTGGCGAGTTGGTCGATCTCGGCGTGAAGGCCGGCGTGGTGGAAAAATCCGGTGCCTGGTTCTCCCATGACAGCCAGCGCATCGGCCAGGGCCGCGAGAACGCGAAGCAGTTCCTGCGCGACAACCCGAAAGTGGCCGAGGCCATCGAGAAGAAGATCCGTGAGCAATCCTCCGCCATCGCCGACGCGCTGATGGCTTCTGATGCCAGCGAGGGTGACGGCGGCGACGACTAGAGCATTCAGCTTTTGACTGAATGTTCTAGCTTCAACTTTGAGCGAGCAATTTCATGCGTTTAGCTTGACCACGCCGGTTCAAGCTAAACGCATATTGCTCTAGCCAAACTCCGGGCCCATTGGGCCATTCACGTAAATTTGCTTGACCCCCGGCGCTGGCTGGCCTCTACATTACGGCAACCAATAACCGGGGGATACGCTACCTTAATGTACAACCTGCTGTTGAGCCTGCGTGGACGCACCTGGGCCGGCTACAGCATTGCGGTCTGTACGTCCCTGCTGGCCATGGCCATACGCCTTGCCATAGGGCACCTTCTCCCCGCGCCTTTTTTTACCTTCATCCCGGCCGTCATCATTTCTACACTGGCCGGCGGCTTCGGGCCCGGCCTGCTCTGCTCTGTCCTCGCCGCGGTCATGGTGGGCTATTCCCTCCAGCCTCTGGCCCGCTACGGCATGTACTGGCCGAGCCCGCTGATGATGATCCTCGTCTTTCTGATCGTGTCGGCCCTCATCATCATCCTCACCGAGTTGACGATGCGTGTAAGCATCCGTTTAGGCCTCGCCTCGGAACAGCTGCGCACCGCCAATGAGTTGCTGGAGACGCGCATCGCGGCCCGCACGGCGGAGTTGATGGAAACGGAACAGCAATTGCGCCAGGCGCGGAAAATGGAGGCCATCGGCCACCTCATCGGCGGCATCGCGCATGATTTCGGCAACCTGCTCATCAGCATCACGGGTAGCCTCGACATGGTGCAACTGCGCTTGCAGGAAGGAAGGCTGGACGAGCTGGAGCGCCATATCGCCGCCGCGCGTCACTCGGCCAACCGCGCCACCCGCCTCACGCACCGGCTGCTCGACTTTTCTCGGGATCACCCGCTGGAACCGCATGTCACCGACATCAATCTGCTGATCGCCGACATGGAGGAGCTGATCGCCGAGACCATCGCCCCGGGCGTGGCGCGGAAGCTGGCGTGCGCGCCGGATCTTCACACCACGCTGGTGGACCCCAACCAGATGGAACACGCGCTGCTCAATCTCTGCATCAACGCCTCGGATGCCATGCCCCAGGGCGGCACTCTCACCATCGCCACGCGCAACCTCGCCCTCTGCCCCGCCGAGGCCGTGGCGCTCGACCTGCCGCCCGGCGGCTACGTTACCCTTGCGGTTACCGACACCGGCACCGGCATGCCACCCGAAGTTCTGGCACGCGCCTTTCAGCCATTCTTCACAACCAAACCACCCGACAAGGGCACCGGGCTTGGCTTGTCGATGCTCTACGGCTTCGCCCGGCAGTCCGGCGGCCATGTCGCCATTCAATCTACCCCGGGCGACGGCACCACGGTCACGCTGTACCTGCCCCGGCATGACGGTGCCGCCGAGAAGCTGCCATCCCCCAATGCCGCCCTGCCAGTACCACAGCCCCGGCGGGCGTGCGGCTGCATCCTTATCGCCGACGACGAGGCCGGTATCCGCGCCCTCGTGGCCGAGGTGCTGCAGGACCAGGGCTACACCATCGAGCAGGCTGCGGACGCCCGCAGCGCGCTCGAAATCCTGCGCGCCGGCACGCCGGTCAAGCTGTTGATCACCGACATCCGCCTGCCCGGCATGAGCGGCCATGAACTCGCCGGCACCGCCCGCACCCTGCGCCCGGACCTCAAAATCCTGTTCATGACCGGCTATGCGGAAAGCGCACCCCTTAGGGCGGAAAACCTCCTTCCGGGCGCGCGCGTCCTCAACAAGCCCTTCGCCATGGCCGCCCTGCCCCCGCTGGTGGACGAAATGCTGGCAACGCCCATACTTGGCGAAAACCCTGCGGCCCTGTAATTCAGCCCGCATGGTCACCAGTAACGATATCCGCGCCACCTTCCTCAACTACTTCGCCCGCAATGGGCACCAGATCGTGCCGAGCGCGCCCCTTGTGCCGCGCAACGACCCGACGCTGCTCTTCACCAACGCCGGCATGGTGCCGTTCAAGAGCGTCTTCACCGGGCAGGAGAAGCGGCCTTACGTGCGCGCCACCTCCGCGCAGAAATGCGTGCGCGCCGGCGGCAAGCATAACGACCTGGACAACGTGGGCTACACCGCCCGCCACCACACCTTCTTCGAGATGCTGGGGAATTTCTCCTTCGGCGACTATTTCAAGGAACAGGCGATCCTCCATGCCTGGACCCTGCTGACCAAGGATTTCGCCCTGCCCAAGGACAAGCTGCTGGTCACCGTGTACCACACGGATGACGAGGCAGCCTCGCTCTGGAAGAAGATCGGCGGCCTGCCGGACGAGAAGATCATCCGCATCCCGACCGACGATAATTTCTGGCGCATGGGCGATACCGGCCCCTGCGGCCCGTGCTCAGAAATCTTCTTCGACCACGGCCCCTCCATTCCCGGCGGCCCGCCCGGCTCCCCGGACGAGGACGGCGACCGTTTCATCGAGATCTGGAACCTCGTGTTCATGCAGTACGAGGAAGGCCCGCCCGGCACGCGCACCCCGCTGCCGCGCCCATCCATCGACACGGGCATGGGCCTGGAGCGCTTCGCCGCCATCCTACAAGGCAAGCACGACAACTACGACACCGACACGCTGCGCGCCCTGATCCTCGCTTCCGCCGAGGAGACCGGCCAGGACCCGGACGGCAAGTTCCGGATCAGCCACCGCGTGGTGGCGGATCATCTGCGCTCATCGGCCTTCCTGATGGCCGATGGCGTGCTGCCCTCCAACGAGGGCCGCGGCTATGTGCTCCGCCGCATCATGCGCCGCGCCATGCGCCACGCGCACCTGATGGGCGCCAAGGAGCCGCTAATGTACCGGCTCGTGCCGGCGCTCACCCGACAGATGGGCCAGGCCTATCCGGAACTGAACCAGGCCGAGGCGCTCATCATCGAGACGCTGCAACTGGAGGAGAACCGCTTCCGCGCCATGCTGGAGCGCGGAATTTCACTCCTGCGCGACGAGATCCGAGAATATCCCGGTCGGCGGCGCATTGCCTGGTGAGGTCGCATTCAAGCTGTACGACACTTATGGTTTCCCGTTGGATCTGACCCAAGACGCCCTGCGCGAAGAGAAAAAAACCGTGGATGTGGATGGCTTCAACGAAGCCATGGCGGCGCAAAAAGCCCGTGCCCGCGCCGCCTGGGCCGGCTCCGGCGAGGCCGCGACCGAGTCCGTATGGTTCGAGCTGAACGAAACGCTCGGCGCCACCGAGTTCCTGGGCTACAGCACAGAGTCCGCCGAGGCGACGATCACCGCCCTGGTGGTGGATGGCAAGCCCGCGCACGAAGCGCTGCTGGAGCAAACTGTCTATCTGCTGCTCAACCAGACGCCCTTCTATGCCGAAAGCGGCGGCCAGGTGGGCGATACTGGCTTCATCACCGGCCCGGATAATCTGCGCATCCGCATCACCGACACGCAGAAGAAACTCGGCGGCCTGTTTGTGCATGTCGGCGTGGTCGAGGCCGGCACGGCCCGCGTCGGCCAGCCCGTGCTGGCCGAGGTAGACCATGACCGCCGGACCAAGATCCGCGCCCACCACTCCGCAGCGCATCTGCTGCACGAGGCGCTGCGCCGCGCGCTTGGGCCCCATGTCACCCAGAAGGGCTCGCTCAACGCGCCGGATCGCCTGCGCTTCGACATCTCCCAGCCCCGCCCGATCACGGCCGAGGAACTGGCCGAGGTGGAGCGGGACGTGAACGCACGCATCCGCGAGAACACGGATGTCGCCACCCGGCTGATGACGCCAGAGGAAGCCGTGAAGCTCGGTGCCATGGCGCTGTTCGGCGAGAAATACGGCGATGAGGTCCGCGTCGTTTCCATGGGCGATCCGCAGGAGGATAAATCCGCCTGGTCGATCGAGCTGTGCGGCGGCACGCATGTCTCCCGCACGGGTGATATCGGCCTGTTCCGCATCGTCTCCGAAGGCGCCGTCTCGGCCGGCATCCGCCGTATCGAGGCGCTGGCCGGCGAGGCCGCCGTCGCCGCCATCGAGGATGAATCCCGCCTCCTGGCCGAAGCCGCCGCCACGCTGAAAGCCCAGCCCGCCGAGCTGCCCGGCCGCATTAGCCAGCTGCAGGAGGACAAGAAGCGCCTGGAACGCCAGGTGGCCGAGCTGCAGAAGAAGCTGGTGCTGGCCACCGCCACCGAGTTCGAGGACGTGAACGGCGTGAAGGCCATCCTGCGCGATGTGGGGGACATCTCACCCAAGGAGCTGCGGCCCATCGCCACCGATCTGCTGAAGACGCTGGACTCCGGCATCGTTGCCCTTGTCTCCACTGCCGACCAGAAAGCGGCCATCGTCGTCGCCGTGTCCGAAGCCCTGCCGCAAAGCGCGGTGGAGCTGGTGCGCGCCGCAGCCGCGGCCGTGGGCGGCCAAGGCGGCGGCGGCAACAAGGCCGTGGCCCAGGCCGGCGGCCCCAATGCGGGCCAAGCCAGTGCCGCGCTGGCTGCCGTCCGCGCGGGTATCGGGGCTTAAAGCCCCGGCCAGCGCGGGATGGCGAGGTAGGCGAGGCGCTTGGCTTCCTTGCGGGCGCGGGCGACGGAGTCCAGAATCAGCCCGCAGGTGAAGCCGAGCATTGCGATCATGATGATGCCCGTGGCCAGCACGGCCGTGGGCAAACGCGGCACCAGCCCGGTGTGCAGGTAGGTGATCAGCACCGGCACGCCGAGCCCGATCCCCAGCGCCAGCAGCGCCAGCCCCGCCAGGGTGAAGAATTGCAGCGGCCGCTCCTCCTTCACCAGGGCGACGATGGTGCGCAGGATGCGCAGGCCGTCGGAATAAGTGCGCAACTTGGAGGCTGATCCGGCGGGGCGCTCGCGGTAGGCCACCGGCAACTCCGCCAGCGGCATCATCAGGTCCAGCGCGTGGATGGTGAATTCCGTCTCGGTCTCGAAGCCCGAGGCCAGGGCCGGGAAGGTCTTCACGAAGCGTCGCGAGAACACGCGGTAGCCGGAGAGCATGTCCTGGATGCGGTCGCCGAACACGGTGTGCACCAAGCCGGAGAGCACCAAGTTGCCGGCGCGGTGGCCGCGCCGGTAGGCGCCGATCGGCCCCTCCCCCACCTGCTCGATGCGCTGGCCGTTCACCATGTCGAGCTGCTCGTCCAGCAGAAGCCGCACCATCTCCGGCGCGGCGCTGGCCTCGTATGTGTCGTCACCATCCACCAGCACATAGGCGTCGGCCTCGATATCGGCGAACATCCGCCGCACCACGTGGCCCTTGCCCTGCAACGCCTCGCGCCGCACTAGCGCCCCGGCGGCGCTGGCCGCCGCAACCGTGCCATCACGCGAGTTGTTGTCGTAGACGAAAATCTCCGCCCCCGGCAGCACGGCGCGGAAATCCGCCACCACCTTGCCGATGGCGACTTCCTCGTTGAAGCAGGGGATCAGCACAGCGACCCGCAGTGCGGTCATTCTTGTCATCCTAATGCAGGTAATAGGTATTCAACAAACGCAGCGGGATATAGCCGATGTCGTAAAGCCCCAACAGCACGGCCGGGAGAGCCGGCAGCAGCGGGGGCAATTTGGCACGCAGGCGCAGACTGGGAATGGCGAAGAGCAGGAACGGCAGCATTGGCAAGAAATAGCGCCCCTGCACACCGTCCACCAAGTCGAGCCCGACATCGGTCCAGTCGAGATAGAACATCACGAACAGCAGCCAAACGTTGGCGGTCAACAGCACCGAGGTCCAGACCAGGTTGACCACCTGTGATCTACCAGAGAGCACCGCTGGCCGACCGCTGAACAGCAGCCCCGCCAGTGCTACGCCGGTAGCGATGCTCCACAACACATAATAGCCAAACGGCATCGAAATCTGTAGCGGGCCAAGCACGCCGATCATCTCGCTCAGCTTGGCTGGGCCCCATTGCAGCAGAGTTTCCCACGGTAGAGTGATGAAGCGTGACGGCTGCGCCAGCAGGATATGCAGATTGGCGGCCGGGTTCGTCTGGTCGAGCAGGACCGAGCGGTCACCGGCAAAGAGCGGTCCTGGATGATAGGGCGGCTTGCCAAACGGGACCACGACAAGGGCGGAGATCAGCCCGGTCCAAACCAGTGCCGGCAGCGCTACAAGCACCCCGTCACGCAGACGCCAGACGAAGCCTGGCGCGAACAGCGGCAACAGAAACACCCCGAGCAACGGCAGATAAGGCGGCTTGGACAGCAGCACCACACCAAACAGGGCCAAGGCCAGCCAGCGGAACCCCTGCGTGCGGCGGGTAAGCGCCGCTCCGGCCAAACAGGCAAGGCCTATCAGCACACCATCCTGGTTCACGGTACCGGCCAGGAATAAACTCATCGGCATCAGCAGCACGGCAAACAGCAGCGCCTCGCCATAGGCCGCGAGACGCAATGCCAGCAGCCCTAACGCCAGATACGCCGTCAGCATACCAAACCGCGCCAGCATAATGCATATCAACGGTTTGCCGCCCGCCACGAGCATCCCAAGCGCCATACCCACTGTTGCAGGGAGATAAGCTAGTGGGAAATACGTGACCGTATTTGGAATACTGACGAACACCAATTGATTCAGTGGCGACTGCTGTCGCATTGCCAAGAAATCGTCCGACGTCACCACCTTATGCCCATCGATCTGTGTGGTGGCGCCAAAACCGGCCTGGAACAGGCCAAGATTCACCTTCACGCCGGCTTTTGTATCCATCTGCCCGGTACTGGCATTGGGCACTTGCTTGCGGACTCCCAGAACCGCGCCGTGTAGCAGCCCAGCGGCACGAGCGATATGCGCCGGCTCATCTGGGCTTTGCCCGGGTGGGGTGATCAGCGCAGTCAACACGGTCACCGGCAGGGCGCACAACAAAAACAGCGCCATAACGGCTGATTTGCCGCTATAGCGCTGAAATACCTCAAACAAGTCAGACATCAACGCCCCGATTCCGTAGTCTCTTACCGCTGGCTCTAGCCGGAACACGGCGGGAGGGACAAGACCGGAACGAAATTTAGTCTCAGAACGCCAGCGACGTCGCCTGCACCACCAGCGGCAGCGTGCGCACCATCGCCAGCACCGCCTCCGGCACTCGCTCATCGACCGAGACCAGGCAGATCGCATCGCCGCCCTCGGCTGGCGCGGCCGAGATGGAAGGTGGCGATGTTGATGCCCGCATCGGCCAGCGTCGCGCCGAAGCGGCCGATGAAGCCCGGCTTGTCCTGGTTGGTGACGTACAGCATGTGCGGGGCGAAATCCGCCTCCACCTTGATGCCCTTGATCTCGACGATGCGCGGCCGCGGCCATGCCGAACAGCGTGCCGGCGACGGAGCGGGTCAGCTTGTCGGTCGTCACGGTGATGCGCACCAGCGTCTGGTATTCGCTCGGCGCGGTCGTGCACGCGTCTCGGCCACGTCGATGCCGTGGTCGCGCGCCAGCGACCGGGGCGTTGACCATGTTCACGCCTTCCATCACCGGCGCCATCAGCCCGGCCAGAGCGGCGGCGGTCAGCGGACGGTGGTTGAGGGCGGCGGCGACGCCCTTCGTATTCGATCAGCACGCGCCGGATCACGCCCTCCTGCGCGCTGGGTGAGCTGCCCGGCGAAGGCGCCGAGCAGGCGGCAGAGCTCCATATAGGGCTTCAGCCGCGGCGCTTCCTCGGCCGACACGCGACGGCATGTTGATCGCGTTCGCCACCGCGCCGGTGAGCAGGAAGTCGCTGATCTGCTCGGCGACCTGCAGCGCCACGTTCTCCTGCGCCTCGGCGGTGGCGGCGCCGAGATGCGGCGTGCACACCACGTTCTCCAGCGCGAACAGCGGGGAGTGCGGTGGCGGGCTCGGTCTCGAACACGTCCAGCGCCGCGCCGGCGACATGGCCGGACTTCGATCGCGTCGGCCAGCGCCGCCTCGTCCACCAGCCCGCCGCGCGCGCAGTTGATGATGCGCACGCCCTTCTTCGTCTTGGCCAGCGCCTCGCGCGAGAGGATGTTGCGCGTCGCGTCGGTCAGCGGCGTGTGCAGCGTGATGAAGTCGGCGCGCGCCAGCACGGTCGTCGAGCTCGGCCTTCTCCACGCCCAGCTCGACGCGCGCGCTTCTCGGTGAGGTACGGGTCATAGGCGAGCACCTTCATCTTCAGCCCGACGGCGCGGTCGGCGACGATGGAGCCGATATTGCCGCAGCCGATCAGGCCGAGCGTCTTGCCGGTGAGCTCCACGCCCATGAAGCGGTTCTTCTCCCACTTGCCGGCCTTGGTGGAGGCGGAGGCCTCGGGCATCTGGCGGGCGAGCGCGAACATCATGGCGATGGCGTGCTCGGCGGTGGTGATGGTGTTGCCGTGCGGCGTGTTCATCACCACCACGCCGCGCGCGGTGGCGGACTTCACGTCGACATTGTCCACGCCGATGCCGGCGCGGCCGACAACCTTCAGGTTGGTGGCGACGTCGAGCAGTTCGTGCGTCACCTTGGTGGCGGAGCGGATGGCGAGGCCGTCATACTGCCCGATGATCGCGCGCAGTTCGGCCGGGGTCAGGCCGGGCTTCAGATCCACCTCGATGCCGCGATCGCTTGAAGATGTCGACGGCGGCGGGCGAGAGCTTGTCGCTGATCAGAACTTTGAGCATGTGCGGGATTCCTTGAGGAATTTATTCGATAAGACTTTCCGCCTGGGGTGCTCCGCCGCGCCGTCATTGCGAGCGCAGCGAAGCAATCCATCTCCAGGCCAACAGCGTCCGGATTAAAACTCTTTGGCCACGGCATCGATGGCGCAGTCGAGCCAGGGCAGCAGCGCCGCGATATTCGCGGTCTCCACCGTGGCGCCGCCCCAGATGCGCAGGCCCGGCGGCGCGTCGCGATAGGCACCGGTGTCGTAGGCCACGTCTTCCTTCTCCAGCAGCGCGGCGACGGCCTTCGCGGCCTTGGCCTGGGCCTCGGCGTCCAACGCTGACGAACCAGGGCGCTGCGATGGCGAGGCAGATCGAGGTGCAGGAGCGGGTCTCGACCTTCTCGGCCAGGAAGTCGCACGCGCTCGTTGCCCTCAACCCAGTCGGCGACGGCCTGCAAGGTTGGCTTCGGACCGGGCGATCAGCCCCTTGAGGCCGCCGACGGTCTCGGCCCAGCGCAGGCCGTCCAGCGCGTCCTCGACGCAGAGCATCGACGGCGTGTTGATCGTCTCGCCCTTGAAGATGCCCTCGGTCAGCTTGCCGCCGGAGGTCAGGCGGAAGATCTTCGGCAGCGGCCAGGCCGGCTTGTAGGTGAGCAGCCGCTCCACCGCGCGCGGCGACAGGGCCAGCATGCCGTGCGCCGCCTCGCCGCCCAGCACCTTCTGCCAGGACCAGGTGACGACATCGAGCTTGTCCCAGGGCAGGTCCATGGCGAAGGCCGCGGAGGTGCGTCGCAGATCACCAGACCTTCGCGGTCGGCCGGGATCCAATCGCCATTCGGGAAGCGCACGCCGGAGGTCGTGCCGTTCCAGGCCAGCACCACGTCGTGGCGAAAAGTCGACTGCGGCGAGGTCCGGCAGCTGGCCGTAGGGCGCCTTCAGCACGCGGGCATCGGCCAGCTTCAGCTGCTTCACCACGTCGGTCGCCCAGCCTTCGCGAGAAGCTCTCGAAGCGCCAGCACATCGACCGGGCGCGCGCCGAGCAGCGACCACAGCGCCATCTCCACCGCGCCGGTATCGGAGGCGGGCACGATGCCCAGCCGCCAGTCGGCGGGCATGCCGAGGATGTCGCTTGGAGCGGGTCGATGACCTCGGCGAGCCGCGCCTTCGGGCCCTTGGCGCGATGGCTGCGGCCGAGTGCAGCGCCCGTCAAGCGCCTCCAGCGTAAAGCCGGGGCGCTTGGCGCAGGGGCCGGAGGAGAAATTAGGATTTTGCCGGACGCGACGTCCGGCTTGGCGGCGATAGAAAAATCTGCCATGAAACCTCTCCCTTACAGAAGAAAAGCGCCCCGGTGGGGGGGCGTGACCCGGACAGCCCTCTAACCCAATTTCCCCGCCGCCGCAACTTCTTTCCGAGACACCCATGCCCGACCTCGACAATATCGACCGCGCCATTCTCCGCCTGCTGGCGGCCGACGCCTCGCTCTCCCTGAACGAGATCGCGGACAAGGTCGGCCTGACCGCCACCCCGTGCTGGAAGCGCATCAAGCGCATGGAGGAACTGGGCATCATCAAGGGCCGCATCGCGGTGCTGGATGCCGACAAGCTCGGCCTGCCGGTTTCGGTCTTCGTCTCGGTGGAAACCTCCGACCATTCGGCGGAGTGGCTGGCCCGCTTCGCCCAGGCCATCGCGGAGACGCCGGAAATCGTCGGCGCCTGGCGCATGAGCGGCGATGTCGATTACCTCCTGCATGTCGTGGTGGCGGACATCGCCGCGTATGACGCGTTCTACCGCAAGCTCATTGCCGCCGTGCCGCTGCGCAATGTCTCCTCGCGCTTCGCGATGGAGCGGATGAAAGACGGCGCGCTGCCGATCTAGCGCCGTTTCGTTAACAGCCCGGAGCAACAGCCCGCGGTTTTGTTTCCTTCGCGCCGTGCAAGCTGTGAAAGCAGCATAGCAATTACGCGATAATCTCAAAACGCATCATAAAATCCGCACTATTCATCCACCTTAAAGAGGTGTAACAATATTGTAACATAGGTTAGGGAGCGTGAAGCTTCCTGGCCTTTTTTAATTATATCAGGAGCCCTCGACCATGGCCGATCTCGCCACCACCATCAGCAAAGCCATCACCACCATCCCCGAATGCCTCGCCGCCGGCGTTGTCGATGTCGCCTCGGGCCTGCTGCTCGACATCAAGACCGTTGATTTCCCACCCCAACGAAGTGATCGACCTGCTCGCCGCCGCCACCTCCGATCTGTTCCAGGGGCCGAATGTCGTCGCCGTCGAAAATCTCTTCAAGAAATCCCGTGGCATCGAGAGCAACGAGCATTATTTCGAAGAAATCATCGTCAACAGCAAGAACTTGCTGCACGTGTTCATCCGCGGCCGCCGCAACCAGGACTATGTGGTGTGCTTTCTTTGCCGCAAGACGGTCAACCTCGGCATGGCGCTGACCAAGGCGCGCAGCAGCATGCCGGAAATCGAAATGGCGATCTGAGCTACATCGCCAGCCATAAAAAAAGCCGCCCGTACGGGCGGCTTTTTTATTGTCTAACCTATAGTTAGCGCAGCGCGTCAGCCCGGCACACCCTTGGTCGTCGAGTGTTCGAAATGTAGCGCCGTGCCGGGATTCACAAGGCTGTAGATCGCATGCGCGGCCATCGCCGCTTCGGCAAAACCCTGCAGGATCAGCTTCAGCTTGCCGGGATAGGTGGCGATGTCACCCACCGCGAATATGCCGGGAATGGAGGTTTCCATCGTCGCGGGCGTAACGGTCACATGGTGCTGCGCCAGGTCCAGCCCCCATTCAGCGATCGGCCCGAGTTCCGTCGCCAGCCCGAAGAAGGGCAGCAACACATCTGCCTCCAGCTTGCGGGGGGCGCCGTCCAAATCCACGACTTCCACCGCCTGGAGCACCCCACCCTGCCCATGCAGCGTGTGCAGCTGGTAGGGGATCACCATCTCCACCTTGCCCTCGGCGGCCAGCGCGTCGAGCTGCGCGGTGCTCTCTGGGGCGGCGCGGAATTTCGGCCGGCGGTGCACCACGGCGATATGCGCGGCCACGCCTTGCAGGGCCAGCGCCCAATCCACAGCGGAGTCACCACCGCCAGCGATGACCACGCGCTTAGCCCGGAGATCCTCACGCCGCTTCACATAATAACGCACCGCGCCGCTGGCCTCGTAAGCGGAGAGCCCGTCCAGCGGCGGCCGGTTCGGCCCAAAGGCGCCAGCCCCCGCGGCCAGGACCACAGCCTTGGCGCTAATCTTGTCGCCCATGCTGGTGGTGAGGGTGAAATTGCCCGCCTCGCCGGCCAGCCCGGTCACCTGCCGGCCGAGCAGCTTGACGCAGCCGAACGGCGCGATCTGCTGTTCGAGCTGCGCGATCAGCGCCGCGCCCTCGATCGCCGGGTGCGCGGGAATGTCGTAGATCGGCTTTTCCGGATACAGCGCCACGCACTGCCCGCCCAGCTCATCCAGCGCGTCGATCAGCACGCAGGACATTTTCAGCATCCCGCATTCGAACACCGCAAACATGCCAGCCGGGCCGGCGCCAATAATCGCGACATCGGTAGAAATCTGTTCCATGGACGCTGGTCTGCCGCACCGCCCTTCCACAATCAAGCGCGGGCGGGCAAAACGGGCACCATGAGACTCCGCCTGCCCGATGACACAGCCACCCAGGATCTTGGCCGCCGCCTGGCAGGCAAGGCCAAGCCGGGCGACGTGCTGCTGCTGGAAGGCCCGCTCGGCGCTGGCAAATCCACGCTGGCGCGGGCCTTCATCCGCGCCCTGATGCGCGATGAGCGCCTGACCGTGCCGAGCCCGACCTTCACTTTGGTGCAGAGCTACACCACGCCGGAGGGCACCGAGATCTGGCATTACGACCTGTGGCGGCTGGACGGGCCGGCGGGGCTGGAGGAACTGGGCTGGGACGAGGCGCAGGCGGGAATCGTACTTGTGGAATGGCCGGACCGGCTGGGGCCGCTCGCCCCGCGCCACGCGCTGCGCCTCACTCTCTCGCATGACGGTGCCGGACGTATGATAGACATGTCCGGCGATGAAAGGTGGTTCGATGCATCCTGATACGGCGGTGATTCTGTGCGCGGGGCTTGGCACGCGCATGCGCCCCCTTACCCTTACCACGCCCAAGCCCCTGCTGGCGTTGGACGGTGAGCCGATCCTGGCCCACACCTTGGTGCAGTTGCGTGAGGCGGGCGTCAAACGCTGCATCGTCAACACGCATTATCTGGCCGCGCAGGTCGAGGAATTCCTGCGCCCGTATCCGGAGGTGACCCTCACCCATGAGGACGCGCTCCTGGACACGGGCGGCGCCGTGGCGGCCATGGCGGCCAAGGGGCTGCTGCCGGAGGCGCCGTTCTATATCGTGAACGGCGACAGCTACTGGGTGGACGGCCCCTGCCCGACTCTGGCCCGGATGGCCAACGCCTTCGACCCGGCGCGCATGGACACGATGCTGCTCCTGGCCCGCGCCGCCGGGGCCGTGGCGGAAACCGGCCGGGGAGATTTCATCTGGCCGCGCGATGGCGCCCTGGCCCGGCGCGGCGAGCGGGACGTAGCGCCCTTCGTCTATGCCGGGGTGCAACTCGCCACCCCTTCCCTGTTCGCCGGCGTGCCGGAAGGGGCGTTCAGCCTGAATCTGCTCTGGGACAAGGCGCTGGAAGCCGGGCGGCTGAATGCCATCGTGCATGACGGCGTATGGTTCCATCTCTCCACGCCGGACGACCTGGACCGTGCCGAAGCCGTGCTCCAGGCGCGGGAAGTCGGGAACACGACTTGACCGCGCGCGGGGCTGGCGAGGGCGTAGGCGCCCAAGGTTCCAACGGTGCATAGCACCGTTGGAAAGGCGCCGGAGGGGGCCACGCGCAAACCAAAAATCGGCGCCTTTCCCCCGGAGGCGCCGTTCCTGCCCGCCCTCGCCCGGCTTTGGCTGGCCCAGGGCGGCACCCCGCATGACGGGCTGATCATCCTGCCCAGCCGCCGCGCCGCCCAGGCGCTGGCGGCGGCATTTCTGGAGGCCAATAACGGCCAGGCGCTGCTGCTGCCGCGCATCGTCGCGCTGGGCAATATCGACGAAGCCGGGCTGCTGCTCAGCACCGGGTTTTCCCTGCCCCCCGCCATTCCCGGAACGCGCCGTCAGGCCCTGCTGGCCAAGCTCATCCTCGCCCTCAACGGCGAGAGCGGCGCGCCGGCGCGGCTCGGCGCCGCCTGGGCGCTGGCGGCGGAGCTGGCCTCGCTGCTGGATGAGGCCGACCACGCGGAAATCAACCTCGCGACCACTTTGCCCAACGTGGTGGAGGCCGAACTCGCCACCCATTGGCAGAAGACACTGCAATTTCTGAGCATCGTCACCCATGCCTGGCCAGCCTATCTCGCCGATAACGGACTCCTGAACCCGGCCCAACGGCTGGTGAAGCTGATCGACGCCCAGGCCGAAGCCTGGCGTGCCGCGCCGCCGCCGCACCGCGTATGGATGGTTGCCGCCGAGGGCACGCCCGCCATCTGCCGCATGGCGCGCGTCGTGGCCGGGATGCCGCAGGGCATGCTGGTCCTGCCGGGGTTCGACCCGGCTTTGCCCGATGATGCCTGGGACGCGCTGGACGACAGCCACGCACAGGGCGGCATAGCCCGGCTGCTGGCGGCCATCGAGGCGCGGCGGGACGAGGTCCAGTCCCTATCCACCCCGCCCTCCACCGTGCCGACGGGGCGGGGAGCGGTCATCTCCCGCGCGCTGCTGCCCGCCGAGTCGCTCTCAGCTTGGCAGAAAGAAGCTGCGCTTAACATCACCGGCCTCGCTCGGCTGGAAACGCCCGAGGAATCGCAGAACGCCACCGCCATCGCCATGATCCTGCGCGGGGCGCTGGAAGTGCCCGGCACCACGGCGGCGCTGATCACCCCGGATCGCGGCTTGGCGGCGCTGGTGGCGGCGGCGCTGAAGCGCTTCGGCATCACCGCCGATGACAGCGCCGGCGAGCCCCTGGCCCAGACCCCGCCCGCCATCTTCCTGCGCCTGCTCGCCCGCGCCGCCGTGGCCGATTACGCGCCGCTGCCGCTGCTGGCGCTGCTGAAGCACCCGCTCGCCGCCGGGGGGCTGCCGCCGCAGAATTTCCGCAACCTGGCGCGGCGGCTGGAAATCCACGCCTTGCGCGGCCCGCGCCCGGCGCCCGGATTCGGCGGCATCAAATTCCGGCTCAAGGACGAACGGCAAGAGGAGCGGGACTTCCTCGACCGGCTGGAGCGCCTGCTGCAACCGCTCGCCCTGCCGGAGCTGGTCCACCCTTCCACGGCGCTGCGTCACCTCATTACCGCCGCCGAGGCCATGGCCGCGACCCACGAGGCCGAAGGCGCCGCCGCCTTGTGGTCCGGCGAGGCCGGGATGGCGCTCTCCGAGCTGCTGCTGGAGATGCTCGGCGCGCTGGAGGACATGCCGGATGTTCGCCGCAACGAGCTGGCGGAACTGCTGGACGAATTGCTGCAGGGCGCGGTGGTGCGCCGCCCCCGCGCCAAGGACGGGCATCCGCGCATCGCCATCTGGGGCATCCAGGAGGCGGCGCTGCAAAGCGTGGACGTGGCTGTGCTCGGCGGGCTCGTGGAAGGCGTGTGGCCTGCCCCGGCCGAGCCCGGCCCCTGGCTCTCCCGCCCCATGCGCAAGCTGGCCGGGTTGCCCTCGCCGGAGCAGAAGATCGGCCAGGCGGCGCATCATTTCTTCTCCCTCGCCAGCGCGTGCCGCGATGTGGTGCTGGCCGCCCCGCTGCGGCGCGAACGCGCCCCGGCCGTGCCGGCGCGCTGGCTCACGCGGCTGGAGGTGATGCTCGCCGGAGCCGGGTTGGCGCTGGAACGGCACGACGCGGCAAGCTGGGCGGCGCAGCTGGACATGCCGCAAACCCGCCAGCTTCGCCCCAAACCCCGCCCCACCCCGCCCGCCGCCGCGCGGCCGGATACGCTTTCCATCTCCGACGTCGCCACGCTGATGGCCGACCCGTATGCGATCTACTGCCGCAAGATCCTGAACATCCGGGAGCTCGACGCGCTGGACGAGGAAAGCGACCAGAGCCTGTTCGGCGAGATCGTGCACGCCGGGCTGGCAAGCTTCTTTGAAGACAAGGACGCCGCCGTGCGCCCCGGTGCGGTGCAGGCGCTCACCGCCGCGCTGCTGGCCGAGATGCTCAAGCAGCGCCCGCGCGCGGCGCTGGAGCAATGGTGGGGCGCACGGCTGGAGCGCATCGCCGCCTGGGTGATCGGGGAGGAACTGGAGCGCCGCGCGGCGCAGGGGGCACCGAAGGCACTGCGGCACGAGGTGGAAGGGACGATGCCGCTGGGCAAGTTCGCGCTGAAAGGCCGGGCCGACCGCATCGAGCTCAGCGCCGCCGGTACGGTCAGCATCATCGACTACAAGACCGGCACGGTCCCGAACGCCAAATCCGTGAAGAACGGCGCCGCCCCGCAGCTGCCGCTGGAGGCGGTGATGGCCGAGGCCGGCGCGTTCGGCGAGGAGTTCCGCGCCAAGGTGGCGGAGCTCGCCTATTTCAAGCTCTCCGGCCGGGCCGAGGCCGGGGATGAGACCAGGCCGTTCAAAACAGAGGCGGACATCGCCGAGGCCGTCGCCCAGGCCGGCGCCGCCCTGCCGGAACTGTTCGAAAAATTCGCCCGCGCCGAGACACCCTATCTGGCGCGGCCGCACCCCTCCCGGCCAAACCAGTATGACGCCTATGCCGGGATTTCCCGCCGTGCCGAATGGGAGGACGAGCCGGAATGAACGCGATCGACACCGCCAATGCGGAGCAGCGCGCCGCCTCCGATCCTCGGGTTTCCGCTTTCGTCGCGGCCTCGGCCGGTTCGGGCAAGACCAAGCTGCTCACCGACCGTCTGCTGCGGCTGATGCTCTCCGGCACCACGCCGGACAAGATCCTCTGCCTCACCTACACCAAGGCGGCGGCGGCGGAGATGCGCATCCGCCTGAACAAGCGCCTCGGCGAATGGGTGGTGAAGGACGATGCGGCGCTGCGGGCCGACCTCGCCGCACTCGATGTGCCCGCGAACGCCAAACCCCTTGGCCGGGCACGCAAACTCTTCGCCGATGTGCTGGATCTGCCGGGCGGGATGCGCATCGAGACCATCCATGCCTTCTGCCAGTCGCTGCTGCGGCGCTTTCCGCTGGAGGCCGGGCTGTCCCCGCATTTCGAGGTGGCGGATGACGAACAAGCCGGCCGCCGCTTGCGCGAGGCGCGCGAGACCGCACTTGCCGACCCACAGGTGCGCGAGGCGGTGCGCGCCCTGGCGGCGGAAACGAACGAGCAGGATTTCGCAGCACTTACGCAGGTTTTCGTGCAGGAAGCGCCTGCGGAGTTGCTGAGGGCTGCCGCCACTGACCGGTTGATCGCCATGCAGCGCGGCGCGCTTGGCGCTGGCGAAAAAACCGCCGAGGAGATTCTCGCGGGCGCTGTCCGCATGTCGCGCGAGGCGCAACTGCGTGAAATTTTGCGGCAGATCGCGGAACGCGGCAACGCGACTGGCATCAAGAACACGGAGCTGCTGCTGGACTGGCTGGCCCTGCAACCGGAAGACCGTGCCGCGCGTTGGGATGTCTGGGCGCATGGTTTCCTCACAGGCGGCAAAGCCCGCACCTTCAAGGGCTATTGCGGCCCGAAGCTGAAAGCCGAGGAAGACAGCTTCAAGGACGAGCTGATCGCGGAGAGCCAGCGCATCCTCGCGGTTCAGGAGCAGCTGAAAGCCGCGAAGCTCGCGGCGCTGAACGCGCATCTGGTGAAGCTGCTGCTGCCGATCGCGGCGCAGGAGTGCTCCGAGAAAATCCTCGCCTCGCATCTCAGCTATGCCGATCTCGTCAGCCATACCGGACAGCTTCTCATCGACCCCGGCGCCGCCTGGGTGCTTTACAAGCTCGATGGCGGCATCGAGCATCTGCTGCTGGACGAGGTGCAGGACACTGCCCCGGCGCAGTGGGAGATCGCCAACGCGCTGGCGGCGGAATTCTTCGCGGGCGAGGGCGCGCGCGAGGCCAGCCGCAGCATCTTCGCCGTGGGCGATGCCAAGCAATCGATCTTCTCCTTCCAGGGCGCGGATCTGAAAAGCTTCGGCATCTACAGGGAAAAATTTAAGGCCCAGGCGGTCGGCGCGGGGCGGAAATGGCTGGATGGCCAGCTCTCGGTCTCCTTCCGCTCCACCGCGCCGGTGCTGACGCTCACCGACGCCGTGTTCGCCGAGGGTCCGGCGCGGGACGGCGTGATCGCCCCCGGCGAGACGTTGCGCCACGAGGTGAGCCGCGCCGGACAAGCCGGACGGGTGACGCTCTGGCCCCTCACCCAGCCGCGCGAGGCCGCCGAGCTGCCCGATTGGGGCCTGCCCGAGGATTACGAAAGCGCCGATTCCGCCAAGGCCGTGCTGGCGCGGGAGATCGCGGACTGGATCGCGGCACGGCTGAAGCAGATTTTGCCCTCGCGGGACCGCCCGGCACGGCCGGGGGATTTCCTGATCCTGGTGCGCCGGCGAGATGCGCTGCTGAGTGCCATCACCGCCGCGCTGAAGGCGCGCGGCATCGCCGTGGCGGGGCTGGACCGCATGGTGCTGACCGAGCAGCAGTCGGTGAGCGATCTGCTGGCGCTGTGCGACGCGCTGCTGCTGCCCGATGACGATCTCGCCTTCGGGCAATTCCTCGCCTCGCCGCTCGGGGGGCTCACCGATGCCAGCCTGATGGCGCTCGCCCTCAACCGGGGCCAGAAACCGCTGGTACAGGCGCTTTATGCCAGGGCGCAGGAGCGCGAGGATTGGGCCGAGGCCAAGACCTTCTTCGAGGCGCTGCGCGCCAAGGCGGATTTCTACGCCCCCTATCCGCTGCTGGCCGAGGCGCTGGGGCCGCTGGGAGGACGGGCCAAGCTGCTGCGGCGGCTGGGGCCGGAGGCGGCGGAGCCGATCGACGAATTCCTCGCCGAGGCGCTCACCTTCACCGGGCGTGAACCCGGCTCGCTGCAGAATTTCGTATTCTCGCTGCGCCAGACGGGTGCCTCCATCAAGCGCGAGGCCGAGGCCGGGGGCGACGAGGTGCGGATGATGACCGTGCACGGCGCCAAGGGGTTGCAGGCACCCATCGTGATTCTGCCCGACACCACGGCGATGCCGAAGAACGACCGGAATTTGTTCTGGCTCGACGTGCCGCAGGAGGACGCGGTTGTGCCGGTGTTCTGCCCGCGCGGCGATCTGCGCGCGCAGGCGGTGGCGGATGCGGCGGCGGACGTAACCGAGGCGGCGCGCCAGGAATATAACCGCCTGCTCTACGTCGCCCTCACCCGCGCCGAGGACGAACTGCTGATCTGCGGCGCCGCCGGCAAAAACGCCCCGCCCGACACCTGCTGGTACGAGGCCGTAAAGCGCGGCTTCACCCGGCTGGAGACCCGCGAGGAAAACGGCGCCCTGGTGCATGATTGCGAGCAGAGCGCGGCGCCGGATCGCGTCTCCCGCCATGGCGAGGCCATCCAGGCTCCCCTCCCCGCCTGGCTTGGCGGCGTGCCGCTCTGGCAGGCCGCTCCGCCGTCGAAGGAGGCCGCCAGACCTGAGCGCATCGTGCCCAGCCGGAGCATGGAGGAAGAAACCAGGCGCGCCATCGCCGCCAGCCCGCTCGGCACCGCACTGGGCGCCGCGCGCGCAGCCCGGGCGGCTGCCATGGAAAAAGGCACGGCGATCCACGCCATGTTGCAGCATTTGCCGGACCTTCCCGCCCCGGCCCGGCCGGAAGCGGCACTAACCTATCTTGCGGCGCAGCCCGCTTTGGCCACAGAGGCGGAAGTGCTATGCGCCGCCGTGCTGGCGATCCTCGACAATCCAGCCCTCGCCCCGCTGTTCGGCCCCAGCTCCCGCGCCGAAGTGCCGCTGGCCGGTGTGGCGGGGGAGAAGGAAATCGGCGGCCTGGTGGACCGTCTGGCGGTCACGGACCTGGCAATCTGGCTCGCCGACTACAAGACCGACCGCGCCCCGCCCCAGGACGCCGCCGGGATTCCACCCAAATATGTCAGCCAGCTCGCCGCCTACCGGGCGATCCTGCAACAGGTGTACCCGGGCCGCCCGGTGCGCTGCGTGCTGATCTGGACCCAGAGCGCAGCGGTGATGGATGTACCGGGCGCGATGCTGGATGGCGCCGCACCGGCTTGATCGCCGAGCGGTTCGCGGCCATGTTACCCGCCAACTTCAATTACTCGGGTGTATCATGAGCAAAGCCGTTACCGACGAGACGTTTGAGACTGATGTGCTGAAATCCGCCACCCCCGTGCTGGTGGATTTCTGGGCCGAATGGTGCGGGCCGTGCCGGTCCATTGCCCCCTCGCTCGAGGATCTGGCCAAGGAATATGAAGGCAAGCTCGAAGTGGTGAAGGTGAATATCGACGAAAACCCGATGACGCCGAGCACCTTTGGCGTGCGCGGCATCCCGACCCTGATCATCTTCAAGGACGGCAAGCCGGCCGCGACCCAGGTGGGGGCCGCGCCGAAATCCGCGCTGAAGGCCTGGATCGAGAAGAGCCTCTAACATGTTCGATACGAATGGGGAGCACCCGCCCGAGTGCATGCCGATGGTGCGTGTCATCGCCATGCCCGCCGACACCAACGTGAACGGCGACATCTTCGGCGGCTGGCTGATGAGCCAGATGGACCTTGCCGCCGGCAACCTCGCCTCGCGCACTTCCGGCGGGCGCTGCGTCACCGTCTCGGCGGATGCTATGACCTTCCTCCGCCCGGTGAAAGTGGGCGATGAAGTGAGCGTGTATTGCGAGCTGCTCGCCACCGGCCGGACCTCGATGAAGATCGCCGTGGAAGCTTGGCGCCGCGCCCGCGTCGGCGGCGAGGAATACCGCGTGACGAAGGCAGTGTTCACGTTCGTCGCCATCGACATGGAGGGTAAGCCGAGGCCGGTTCACCCGGCCTAATCGGCGAGGAAGATCGTCGCTTGGGTGGGGGCTGACGATGGCAGCCCCCACCCCTCGATGAAGGCGAGGATATCCGCGCTCGGCGTGGCCCGCTCCAGATCGCGCGGGAGCAGGTGGTAATCCGGCGGGTAGTAGGCGAGCGTCACCGGCGCGTCCGGCGGAATCGCCTCCCAACAGCGCCGCATGGCCTCGGGCGGGATCAACTCGTCATGCCCGCCATACAAAATGAGCGCGCGCTGGCGGAAATTGCCGCAGGCCAGCTGGGCTTGGCCCATCAGGCGCACCACCCCGGCGACGCTATCGATGCGCGGCGCGTGTGTGCTCAGCGGGTCGTCGCCGAAGGCGATCAGCGCCTTCTCGTTATCCGATGCCTTTATATGCACCGCCTGCCCGGTGAGCCGCTTGCCCGGGGCAAAGAAAGCAGCGACGCGCAGCGTCTCCCGGTAGAACGGGTTCATCGCCGGCCCGCCCCACACTGCCGGGGCGGATAAAATATAGCCATCCACCGGCGGCGGGTTGCTGGAAGCCCCGAGCAGCAGGCCGATGCCGCCGCCCATGCTCTCGCCCATGACAAAAAGCTTCACGCCCGGATATTGCGTGCGCAGCTGCACGGCCTCGTCCCGCGCCTCGTCCACCAGCGTATCCGTGCCCGGCCAGTAGCCGCGGTTCCTGGTGGCGCCAAAGCCGGACTGGTCCGGCGCGTAGATGGCGATGCCGTGAGGGGTGAGGTAGTCCGCCAGCATCTCCCAACCATCGCGGCTGTCAGTATAGCCATGCAATGCGAGAATGACGGCTTTTACCTGCCCCTGGGCCGGGTATAGCCGGTAGGGCAGGCTCGCGCCGTCGGGCAGGGCAAAATAGCCGCTTGTGATAATGGGATGATCAGGCCTGTCATGCGGCACGCCAAACGCCATGGATGAGCACCCCGCCAACGCCAGCGGCAGAACCAACACCCGGGCCAGCTTGGGGAATGCGCGGAATGCCGTTATGATGCCTTGGAGTTTGACCAGATAAGGCAGGATGCGATGAGCGTGCAGACAGAAGCGGTGAATGCGACTGAAATCATTCATGTGAAAACCCCTGCGGTCTCATGCGACGGCGGTGTGGGTCCGCTCGGGCATCCTCGTATTTACCTCCGAATTACCGATAAGCAAATCGCCTGCCCGTATTGCTCCCGCATTTATGTGCTGGAAGAGGGCGCCACGGACCACAGCCATTGAGGCTCGTCCTCGTCGACGGCTCGGGCTTCATCTTCCGGGCCTTCCACGCCCTCCCGGACATGACGCGCGCCGACGGCGTGCATGTGAACGCCGTGTTCGGCTTCTGCAATATGCTGGCAAGGCTGTTGAAGGAGCATACCGGCACGCATATCGCCGTGGTGTTCGATGCCGGGCGGCATACGTTCCGCAATCGGCTGTACGGTGAATACAAGGCCCACCGGCCTGAGCCGCCGCCGGAGCTGGTGCCGCAATTCGCGCTGATCCGCGAGGCAACGCGCGCCTTCGGGGTGCCCGCCATCGAGCTGCAGGACTGGGAGGCGGATGACCTGATCGCCGCCTACGCCAAGGCCGCCGTGGACGCCGGAGGCGAGGCGGTGATCGTCTCCTCCGACAAGGACCTGATGCAGTTGCTCCGCCCCGGCGTGGAAATGCTCGACCCGATGAAGAACACCGCCATCGGCCTGGCCGAGGTGGAAGCCAAATTCGGCGTGACGCCGGAGAAGGTGGTCGAGGTGCAGGCGCTGATCGGCGACTCGACGGATAACGTGCCGGGCGTGCCGGGCATCGGGCCCAAGGGTGCGGCGGCACTGATCAACGAGTACGGCACGCTGGAACGGGTGCTGGAAGCCGCACCCACGATGAAGCCCAGCAAACGACGCGACGCGCTGATCGAGCATGCGGACAAGGCGCGGATTTCCAAGGAGCTGGTGACGCTACGCGACGACACCCCCCTGCCCGCCCCGGTGGAGGGTTTCGTGGTGAAGCCGTGGAACCCGGCGATGCTGCGCGCGTTTCTATCAGAAAACAATTTCAAGAGCCTGCGCCACCGGCTGGGGCTGGAGGGCGAGGAGGCCGAGGTCGCACCGCCGCCCATCAGCGCCGCCCCCTTCGGGCCCTATGCGGCCCTGACCAGCCGCGCGGCGCTGGAGGCGGTGTGCGCCCAGGCGCAGGCGGCGGGGATGATCGCCATTTCGGTGCAGACCGACGCGCCAGCCGCGCTGCATGGCAATCTCGTGGGGCTGGGCCTTGCGGTTTCGTCAGGGCAGGCCTGCTATCTGCCGCTGGCCCATAACCTCACGCTGGATGACGCGCCACAGCTGCCGCTGGCCGAAGCCGTTGCGGTGCTGGCACCGCTGCTCGCTGCCCCCGGCGTGCTGAAGATCTTCCACGACGCCAAGTACAGCCTGGAGGTTTTACGCCGGGCGGGGCTTGCCGAAATGGCGCCGTATGATGACGTGATGCTGATCTCCTACGCGCAGGACGCGGGGAATTTCGCGCATGACGCTGCGACGCTGGCGCGCGTGCATCTGAACCACACGCTGAAGGATGCGGACTCCGTAACGGGCAGCGGGCGCGGCCGGTTGGCCTTTGCCAACGCGCCGCTGGACAAGGTGGTGGCCTTCGCCGCCGAGGCCGCCGATGTTTCGCTCCGGCTCTGGCAAAACCTGAAGCCGATGCTGCGCGTGCATAAGGCGCTGGCGCTGTACGAGCTGGTGGAGAAGCGTCTGATCCCCGTGCTGGCCGACATGGAAGAGTACGGCGTGATGGTGGACCGCGACGACCTCTCCGCCATGTCCACCGAGTTCGAAGGCCGGATGGCCGAGATCGAAACGGATATTCACCGGCTCGCGGGGCAGAGCTTCAATGTCGGCAGCCCGAAGCAGCTCGGCGAGATCCTGTTCGAGACGATGAAGCTGCCAGGCGGCAAAAAAGGCAAGACCGGCGCCTGGGGCACGGATTCCTCGGTGCTGGAAACGCTCGCCGAACAGGGCATCGAAATCGCGCAGCGCGTGATGGACTGGCGCCAGTTGGCCAAGCTGAAGAGCACCTACGCGGATGCACTGATCGGGCAGATCGACCCGCGCACGGGCCGCGTGCATACCAGCTTCCAGATGGCGGTGGCAGCGACCGGCCGGCTTTCCTCCACCGACCCGAATTTGCAGAATATACCTATACGAACGCAGGAAGGTGCCCGCATCCGCAAGACCTTCATCGCCGCCCCCGGGTGCAGCCTGATCTCGGCGGATTACTCGCAGATCGAGCTTCGCCTGCTCGCGCATGTGGCCAATATTCCCGCGCTGAAGGACAGCTTTGCGAAAGGCGAGGATATCCACGCGCGCACGGCCTCCGAGGTGTTCGGCGTGCCGATGGCGGGCATGGACTCCACAACGCGCCGCCGCGCGAAAGCGATCAATTTCGGCATCATCTACGGCATTTCAGCCTTCGGCCTGGCGCGGCAGCTCGGCATCTCGCCCGGCGAGGCGCGCGTGTATATCGATGCCTATTTCAAGCGCTATCCGGAAATCCGCACCTATATGGACGAGACGAAGGAGCAGGCGCGCACGCATGGTTTCGTGCTCACCCCGTTCGGGCGGCGCTGCTGGGTGCCCCGGATCAAGGACAAGATCCCGTCCTTACGCGCCTATGCCGAGCGGCAGGCGATCAACGCGCCACTGCAGGGCGGAGGCGCGGACATCATCAAGCACGCCATGGTGAAGCTGCCGGCGGCCCTGCGCGAAGCCGGGCTAAAGACGCGGCTGATCTTGCAGGTGCATGATGAATTGCTGTTCGAGGCCCCGGACGAGGAAGCCCCCGCCGCCGCCGCCCTGGCGCAAAAGGTGATGCAGGAGGCCGCCGAATTATCCGTCCCTCTGGTGGTGGAAACCGGCATCGGCAAGAACTGGGGCAAGGCGCATTAGGCCCCCTCCCCCCTGAGGGGCGCTTAAAACCAATACCCGCTCTGACTATGCCGTATATGCCATGCGCCGGGAGCGGGGTATAAGGCCAGCGCCATCAACAGAGCAGGATATTACATCATGAATGCTAATGCCGCGACGAGCCCGAAGATCAAAGTCACAGCTTTGCCGGGGGACGGCATCGGCCCTGAGGTGATGGCCGCCACCATCCGCATCCTGGACGCCGCCGGCGCCCCGATCGATTGGGAATATGCCGAAGCCGGCGCTGAAGCCTTCAAGAAGGGCATCATTACCGGCGTGCCGCGCGAGACGCTGGACAGCATCTCCCACAATAAGCTGGCGCTGAAGAGCCCGCTGGAGACCCCGGTGGGCTTTGGCGGCAAGTCCGCCAACGTAACGATGCGCAAGTTTTTTGAGCTTTACGCCAACATCCGCCCTGTACGTGAGCTCCCCGGCATCACCACCCCGTTCTCGGGCCGCGGGATCGACATGGTGATCGTGCGTGAGAACGTGGAGGACGTGTATGCCGGCATCGAGCATATGCAGACCACCACCGTCGCCCAGTGCCTCAAGCTGATGACCGCCCCCGGCTGCGAGCGCATCATCCGCGCCGCCTACGGCCTGGCCCAGGCGGAAGAGCGCAAGAAGGTGACGGTCGCCACCAAGGCGAACATCATGAAGCTCACCGAGGGCATGATGAAGCGCATGGGCGAGAAGGTCGCCCCGGAATTCCCGGACATCAAGCCTGATCACATCATCATCGACAACTGCGCCCACCAGCTCGTCATCAAGCCGGAGGCGTTCGACGTCATCGTCACCTCCAACATGAACGGCGACATCATCTCCGACCTCGCGGCCGGTCTCGTCGGCGGCCTGGGCATCGCCCCCTCCTCCAACCTGGGCGACCATGCGGCGATGTTCGAGGCTGTGCATGGCTCCGCGCCGGATATCGCCGGCAAGGGCCTGGCCAACCCCACCGCGCTGCTCTCCGCCGCGATCATGCTGCTGCGCCATATCGCCGCCTTCGATGTGGCCGAGAAGGTGGAGCAGGCGCTGTTCATCACCCTAGCCGAGGGCAAGAACCTCACCGGCGACCTCGCCCCGCGTGGCCACGGCGTCGGCACCGCGGCCTTCACCGACCAGGTCATCGCCAACCTGGGCCGTTTCTCGGCGATGAAGTCCCGCACGTACAACAAGTTCGAGCTGAAGACCTGGCCGGAACTGACCGCCCATACCGAGCCCACGACCCGCGAGCTGGTCGGCATCGACGTGTTCCTGGAGACCGATCTCGGTTCGGAAGAATTGGGCAGGACGCTGGAAGCCATCGCGCAGGACAGCCCCTTCACCCTGTCCGGCATCTCCAACCGCGGCGTGCAGGTCTATCCCCCCACGGGCGGCTTCACCTTCCTGGTGGACCACTTCGCCTGCCGCTTCATGTTCAAGAACCCGATCTCCCTGACCAACTCCACCAGCAGCGGCCAGCCGGAGATCAGCTATCTGGTGCAGCGCCTCGGCGCCAAGTTCACTTGGATGCATATCGAGAAGCTGCAGCGCTTCGACGGCAAGGATGCCTTCGAGCGTCCGCAGGGCGCCTAAAGCCAACAGCCCGGTTTGACGGGCATCAACGACGGCGTGCCTCGCCTTGCGTATTCAGGACCTGCTGACGTCCTGAACACAAATGGAGAGGCACGCCGCTGATGAACATAAACTCCAACAAATCCATTCTCCATGGCCGGTTGAGGGGAGCCTCGAACGGGCTGTTCTGGGCTGGCTTGGCCCTGGCGGCGCTGGGTGTCGCCGCGATTTTGTTCCCCATTTTCTCCACCCTGGTAGCGACTGTTCTCGTCGGCTGGGCGCTGTTGTTTTCCGGGATCGTCGCTTTTGTCTGCTGCTTCTCGATCCGCGGCACGGGGCCGTTTTTCGCCGCGCTGCTTTTCAGCCTGCTTTGCTTGGCCTCCGGGCTGTTCCTGCTGTTCAACCCGCTCGCCGGTGCGGTGGCGCTAACCCTGCTGCTGGGCGTGATCTTTGTGTTCCAAGGGGCGTTCGAGCTGTTCTTCGCCTTCGAGATGGAGCCGCTGCCCGGCTGGGTGGGAATGTTGATCTCGGGCATTATCAGCATCTTGCTGGCCTGCCTGATCGCCATCGGCTGGCCGGCGATTTCGGCGATCGTGCTGGGGGTTATCCTGGGCGTGAATTTTCTCAGCACCGGGATCAGCTACATGCTTGCCGCGCGGCTGTTCCGGGGCTGATTTTACCGGAGGCCGGGGGCAGCCCCGGCCTTTATCCCGCCGCATCCTTGAGCTAAAGCCGTGCGATGAGCACGGTACTCCCCAACACATTGCGCAACGGCCCTGATCAGCGCGGCCGTTTCGGCGAATTCGGCGGGCGGTTTGTCGCGGAAACGCTGATGCCGCTGATCCTGGAGCTGGAAGCCGCTTATGAGGCGGCGAAGGCCGACCCGTCCTTCCAGGCCGAGCTGGATTACTACCTGAAGCATTATGTGGGGCGGCCGAGCGCGCTGTGGCATGCCGAGCGCCTGACCCGCGAGCTGGGCGGCGCGAAAATCTATTTCAAGCGCGACGAGCTGAACCATACCGGCGCGCACAAGATCAACAACTGCCTCGGCCAGATCCTGCTGGCCAAGCGCATGGGCAAGACGCGCATCATCGCGGAGACCGGCGCCGGGCAGCATGGCGTGGCCACCGCGACCGTGTGCGCTTTGTTTGGTCTGCCCTGCACCGTCTACATGGGTGCCGTGGACGTCGAGCGGCAGAAGCCGAACGTGTTCCGCATGAAGCTGCTGGGTGCCGAGGTTGTAGCCGGTAAGCTCGGGCGCCGCCACGCTGAAGGACGCGATGAACGACGCCATGCGCGACTGGGTCGCGAATGTGCGCGACACCTTCTACATCATCGGCACCGCCGCCGGGCCGCACCCCTACCCCGCCATGGTGCGGGACTTCCAGTGCGTCATCGGCAATGAGGCCAAGGAACAGATGCTGGAGGCCGAGGGCCGCCTGCCGGATGTGGCGGTGGCCGCCATTGGCGGCGGCTCCAACGCCATCGGCCTGTTCCACCCGTTCCTGGATGACGCTTCCGTGCGCCTGATCGGCGTGGAAGCCGCGGGCCATGGGCTGGACAGCAACGAGCACGCGGCATCCTTGAGCCGTGGCCGCCCCGGCGTGCTGCACGGCAACCGCACCTATCTGCTGCAGAACGAGGACGGGCAGATCCTCGAAGCGCACTCGATTTCGGCGGGCCTCGATTACCCCGGCATCGGGCCGGAGCATTCCTGGCTGCACGATATCGGCCGCGTGGAATACGTGGCGGCGACGGACAAGGAAGCCCTGGCCGCCTTCCAACTCTGCACCCGCACCGAGGGCATCATCCCGGCGCTGGAGCCGAGCCACGCGCTCGCCCATGTGGCCAAGATCGCGCCGCAAATGCGCAAGGACGAGATCATCCTGATGAATCTCTGCGGCCGCGGGGACAAGGATATTTTCGCCGTCGCGAAGCATCTGGGAGTCGAACTATGAGCCGCATCGCTGGCGTTTTTGCCGCGCTGAAAACCCAGGGCCGCGCGGCGCTGATCCCGTTTGTCGAGGCGTATGACCCGAACCGCGAAACCTCGCTGACGCTGCTGCGCGGCATGGCCGCGAACGGCGCGGATATCATCGAGATCGGCATGCCTTTCACCGACCCGATGGCGGACGGCCCGACCATCCAGGCCGCCGGGCGGCGCGGGCTGCTGGCAGGTGCCAGCCTGCACGGCGTGCTCGGGCTGGTGCGAGGAATTCCGCCGCACCAACAACCACACCCCGCTGGTGATGATGGGGTATCTCAATCCCATCCTCTCCTATGGCGTGAAAAAATTCTGCGAAGACGCGGCGAAGGTCGGCGTGGACGGGCTGATCGTGGTCGATCTGCCGACCGAGGAGGCTGATTTGCTGCTCCCCGATGCGGCGAAGAACGCGCTGGATGTGATCCGGCTGGTGGCGCCGACGACGAGCGATGAGCGCCTGCCGCTCGTGCTCGCGGGGTCTTCGGGCTTTGTCTACTACGTCAGCATCACCGGCATCACCGGCACGCGCACGGCCTCGGCGGCTGATCTCGCACGCGATATTCCCCGCATCCGCGCCGCAACCGACCTGCCGATCGCGGTGGGCTTTGGCGTGCGCACGCCGGAACAGGCGGCGGTGGTGGCGCAGCATGCCGATGCCGCGATCGTCGCCTCCGCGCTGATCGAGACGCTGTGCCGGGAAAATGTGGATGCCGTGCTGCGCGACGTGAAGGCGCTGTCGGACGGCGTACGCGGCGCGCGCCACATGGCGGCCTGAGTCCATAAAAAAACACCGCCCCTCAGAGGGGGCGGTGCCTGAAATCAGCACATATTATTAATTACTAGCCGGAGGCGGTTAGCCGTGCTGCCACGGCTGCTGTCCGCCATTATTGTGCCCCTGGCCGTCATTATGTTGCGGCGGCGGATGCTGCCCCTCACCCTGCGGTTGCTGGTCCCCCTGCCTGCCACCACCGCCCTGAGGCTGCTGATGGCCTTGCCAGCCACCGCCATCCTGCGGTTGCTGATGACCTTGCCAGCCACCGCCACCCTGCGGCTGTTGATGGCCTTGCCAACCGCCGCCGCCATGATCGTCGTTGTGACCTTGCCAGCCACCACCACCGTGATCTTCCTCATGGCCTTGCCCGCCGTCCGAGCCGTGGTCGTGATCTTCTTCATGGTCATGCCAACCGCCGCCGCCACCAATGTACACGCTGCCATAAGCTGGCTCTGGCGCGGCGTAATATCCACCGCCTCCACTGTAATATCCGCCACTGCCGTAATACCCGCCACCGTCATACACGCAGCCGGTGAGAGCCAATCCGAGAGCCAGGGGGGCGACAAAAATCTTCTTCATGATGGAACATCTGTTCCCCCCGCACGGTGGCGGCATTACGGCGATATTAGCGCAATCCCCAGGCAAAGAAGTCCGGGTTCTCCCAGTCTGGCTTGCCGTAGCGCAGGGGCGCGCCATCATGCGCGAGCACGCTTCCCCCCGCCGCCTCCAGCACCGCCTGAGGTGCTGCGGTGTCCCACTCCATGGTGCGTCCGAGGCGCGGATAAAAATCCGCAGCGCCCTCGGCCACGCGCAGGAATTTCAGCGCCGAGCCGATATTGGTGAGCGCGGCAATCCTGTACCCGGCCAGGAACGCGGCAAGGCGCGGGTCATCCGCATAGTGGCGTGAGGCCATCACCGTCAGCCCCTCGGGCGGAGCGCGGCGGGCGGAGATCGGTGCCTCCACTCCGCCACGGCGGCGCCAAGCCCCCTGCCCGACAATGCCGAAATGCACCTCGCCCAGGGCCGGTGAGGCAACCGCGCCCAGCACCGGCGCGCCATGCTCGATGAGCCCGATATTCACCGCGAATTCATCGCGCCCGGCGGCAAATTCCCGGGTGCCGTCCAGCGGGTCCACCAGCCAGTAACGGGCGGATGGCGCGGTGATACGCCCGGCGGCGACCTCTTCCTCGGCGATGACCGGAATTTCCGGCGCCGCCGCGCGGAGGCCAGCGACAATCAGCGCCTCGGCGCGCATATCCGCCACCGTCACCGGCGTCGCATCAGCCTTGGCATCCACGGCGAAGCCCGCCGCCCGCACCGCCGTGATCACGGCGGCCGCCTCTTCCACCAGCCGCACGGCCAGGTTCAACAATTCGCGCATGCCTCCCCTGTAGCCCCACCCCCCCGCTCTGGCCAAGCCACGCCGGTTTGTTATGGTTGTGACCAGACGATGACAGAGGAATATGGAATGCTGGAAATCTCTTTCGCGAAGCCCGAACTGCCGAAATCCGGTGTTTTGGTGCTGCCCTTGGCCGAGGGCGCTACCCCCGCAGGCCATGCCGCGGCACTGGACAAGGCGCTCGACGGCGGACTGACCCACGCGCTGGAAGCAGCCGAGTTCAAGGGCAAGAAGGGCAGCCAGGCCAACCTGCTGGCGCCGAAGGGCTTCAAGCGGGTGCTGGTGCTGGGCACCGGCAAGGCGGATGCACCGCGCGGCGCGGAGGAACTGGGCGGAGCCATCGCCGCTGCGTTGCGGCGCGAGAGCGAAGCCGCCGTGCTGGCCGAGGCATTCTCGCCCGAGCAGGCGGCTGCCATCGGCTTCGGCGCCCGGCTGCGCGCCTACCGGTTCGACAAATACCGCACCACGCAAAAGGACGATGAGAAGCAGAAGCTGCGCCACCTCACCATCCTCACTCCCGAGCCGCGCAAGGCCGAGGCCGCCTACGAGCAGCTCGAGGCCCTGGCGCATGGCGTGGAATTCACCCGCGACCTGGTGACCGAGCCCGCCAACACGCTCTACCCGGCGGAATTCGCCGAGCGCGCCGAGGAGTTGAAGAAGCTGGGGCTGAAAGTCGAGGTGTTCGACGAGGACGACCTGAAGAAGCTCGGCTTCGGCTCGCTGCTCGCCGTGGCCCAGGGCAGCGCCCGCCCGGCGCGCATGGTGGTGCTGCAATGGCTTGGCGCCTCGGGCCATGACGACGGCAAGAAGCAGAAGAAGCCGAAAGATCCCATCGTCTTCGTCGGCAAGGGCGTGACCTTCGACACCGGCGGCATCTCGATTAAGCCCGCCGCCGGCATGGAGGACATGAAATGGGACATGGCCGGCGCCGGTACCGTGGTGGGGCTGATGGCCGCACTGGCCGGGCGCAAGGCGAAGGTGGATGCGGTCGGGCTGGTCGGGCTGGTGGAGAACATGCCGTCGGGCACCGCCACCCGCCCGGGCGACGTGGTGAAGAGCTATTCCGGCCAGACCATCGAGATTTTGAACACCGACGCCGAAGGCCGCCTCGTGCTGGCGGATGTGCTGTATTACGCGCAATTCCGCTTCGCGCCGAAGCTGATGGTCGACCTCGCCACCCTGACCGGCGCCATCATCGTCGGGCTCGGGCATGAATATGCCGGGTTGTTCAGCAACAATGACGATCTGGCGGGGAAGCTCGCCGCCGCGGGCAAGGCCGTGGACGAGAAGCTCTGGCGCATGCCGTTGGTGCCGATGGGCGAGAGCTACGACAAGGAGCTCAACTCCCCGATCGCCGACGTGAAGAATATCGGCGCGGGGCGGGCCGGCGGCTCCATCACCGCCGCGCAGTTCCTGCAACGCTTCGTCAACGGCAAGCCCTGGGCGCATCTGGACATCGCCGGCACGGCCTGGGCTTCCAAGGACTCCGCCATCACGCCGAAAGGCGCCACCGGGTTCGGGGTACGGCTGCTGGACCGCTTCGTGCAGGACAATTACGAGGCCTGAACCTCACTTTGGGCAGGCCGGACAGGCCTGCCCGCTACTCTCACGCCAACGGCACCAGGGCGATCCGCCGCCCCTCGCCGGTCACGCTGACAATCCGCCCGCCCTCCGTGCCGCTCAGCATCACCATATCCCCCTCGCACAACAGATCCGCCGCATCGGCGAAATATCCGGCCTCGGCCGCGCGGCTGAAATTGTCGTTCCCCGCCTTGTAGTGCCACAGCGTGAAGCCGTTGGCATAGGCGAGGACCGAGAGGTTGCGGAGCGAGAAAGCTATAGACCAGATGTTCGCCTGAGATAGGAGGGTGACCCGTCTCACAATATGCAGGATTTCGAGGGTTGCGCTGGATTGGCCGGCGCCGAGCCTCATGCATAGGAGACAAGTCATGGAGAAGCTTATCACTTACATTGGCCTTGATGTGCACAAAGATACGATCTCCATAGCGGTCGCCGAAGCGGGGCTGCGGAAGGAGGTGCGTGATTACGGAACGATCGCAAATACGCCGGCTGCCTTAAAGAAGCTGATCGCCAAGTTAGCCAGCACCGGTCATGAACTGCGGTTTTGCTATGAGGCGGGGCCGTGCGGCTACGGTATCCAACGGCAGATTACAGCGGCCGGGCACGAATGCTCCGTGGTGGCGCCATCGTTAATCCCTAAAAAGCCCGGCGACCGCGTTAAGACTGATCGGCGCGATGCGGCCAATCTCGCCAAGCTGCACCGGGCCGGTGAGTTAACCGCGGTATGGGTTCCCGATGAAGCGCACGAGGCGATTCGTGACCTGGTTCGGGCGCGTCTCGCGGCGGTGCGCACATTGCGTAAGGCGCGCCAACAATTGTCGGGGTTCCTGCTGCGCCAGGGCTGCCACTACGGCCAGAAGGCATGGACGCTTCTACACCGGCGTTGGCTGGCGGGGCTGAAGTTTAAGAACCCGGTACATTACATCGTGCTCGAGGATTGCCTCGAAGCGGTGGATGCGGCGACCGCCCGACGCGATCGTCTGGAGGCGCATATCGAGGCGGCGCTGCCGGCTTGGTCTCTTGCACCAGTCGTGCAGGCGCTCCAGGCATTGCGCGGCGTGGCCATGGTGGCGGCGGCAACACTGGTTGCTGAACTGGGCGACATCACCCGCTTCACCAAGCCAAGCCAGCTCATGGCATATCTTGGCTTGGTTCCATCCGAGAACTCCAGCGGTGGCAAGCGTCGCCAAGGCGGTATCACAAAGGCTGGCAATGAGGCGGCGCGGCGGATGCTGATCGAGGCCGCCTGGAGTTACCGGTTCCCGGCCCGGATCGGCCGCGCACAGCTGATCCGTCAGGAAAAGCTCACCAAGCCGGTCCGCGACATTGCATGGAAAGCGCAGGAACGACTGTGCCGCCGGTACCGCAAGTTTGCCCGGGCCGGAAAGTTGACCACGGTGATAACCACCGCGATCGCGCGGGAACTGGCGGGGTTTGTTTGGGCGATCGCCAATCAAGTGCAACCGGCAGCAGCCTGACACCTTCTCATTGACATCGAATATCTCGCCAAAAAGGAGCTCTCCGCCGCAACTATATATCCAAAGCTGGGCAAGGCCGGAGGCACGATCACGGCCAGGGGAACCCTCGTAGACTCTATCAGCCGGATCTTATCCGACGCTGGATCTTAGACAGAGGAAGCTCCGCGACGCATCACAGGTCCGGCGGTAACCAACCCGCGTATCAGAGCATGATCAACCGTCGTTTCATGATCGTGCTTCCTGCCCTTCCCAGTGGCGGCCGTACTAAAAAAGCTCGCAATAGGAAGCAAAAATTTTTCACGCCTGCAGCTTGAAACGGCGAACATGAGAGAGTTTTCCTTTTTTAAACACTTAAGGTTGTATAGACCTTGAGGTTTATATTCCTATAGATAGAACAAAACAAGAACTTTCTGCTTCGTTAACGCGTTTTTATCCCAAGTTTTCGGACAAAATTCCTATTTCGCCTTGGCCGCCTCACCAAAACAAGATAAGCTTTTGAGATTACAGTATTGGCGGCATGGGCATGCGGCACGACGACATCTGGCGCGCGATCGACACGCTGGCGGCGGAGCATGGGCTTTCCCCCTCCGGCTTGGCGCGCAAGGCCGGGCTGGACCCGACCAGCTTCAACATGTCCAAGCGCCGCACGGCCGATGGCAAGCTGCGCTGGCCCTCCACCGAGAGCCTGGCGAAAATTTTCGCCGCCACCGGCGCGGGGATGGAGGAGTTCACCGCCCTGGTCACCGGCGCGCGCGCCATGCCGGAAAGCCGCAAAGGCCGCACCAAGATCCCGCTGATCGGCATGGCCCAGGCCGGGGCAGAAGGCTATTTCGACGATGGCGGCTACCCCGCCGGGGCGGGATGGGACGAGGTGGAAATGCCCGCCACCGCGGATGCGAACGCCTACGCCCTGACCATCAGCGGCGATTCGATGGAACCGGTATACCGCGAGGGCGACACCATCATCGTCTCCCCCGCCGCGCCGGTGCGCGCGGGTGACCGCGTCGTGGCCCGCAGCACCAATGGCGCGGTGATGGCCAAGCAGCTTGTCCGCCGCACGGCCTCGCGCATCGAACTGGCGAGCCTGAACCCCACCTATCCGGAGCTGCGCTTCGGGGCGGGAGACATCCTCTGGATGCACCGCATCATCTGGGCCAGCCAGTAGCGCGGACTCGGGCCGGCCAAAAACCCGAATAAAAATCATTGCCAGCTCGTGCGAAAAGCATCACATTAACAAAAGATTAATGTAATTTTTTATCCGCCAGCCGGTGAAATAATTGATTTTTAGAGGGGATCCGAGTGCGCGACATCCATATGAACGGCGTGTTGGAAGCGTTGGTCAGCAATACGCCCAATATCGAGGGAGCCGCCGTCATCCATGAGGATGGCCAGATCATTGCCTGTCGCCTGCCTCCAAGCTTCAATGAGTCGCGGATCAGCGCCACTGTGGCAGCAATCCTGCCCCGTGCCCTGGATCTCGCCGCCACGCTGAAATGCGGCAAGCTGGACCAACTCCTGCTCGCCGGCGCAATCGGCCAGGTGCTGCTCCGCAGGGCCGGGCCGCAGGTTATGCTTTGCACACTGGCCGGCCCGGCGGTCCAGATGGAGGCACTGCGCCTCGCCACAAGCAATGCTGCCGCCAGCATCGCCCGGCTGATGCCGTATATGTCCTCCGCCGCGCCGCAACCCCCGGCACGCAGCCCCGAGGCGCTGTACAAAGCCGCCGGCTTCACCGAGGCCGACCAGATCCTCGTCACCCGCATCTGGTCCTATATCCGCCCCGCCCTGCCGGGCCTGACCGAGCGATTCTACCAGTTGCTGGAGGCAGAGCCGCAAATGGCGGCACTCATCGCCGGACGTGCGGAGCCCCTGAAGCGGACACATCTGATCTGGCTGGAGAGTCTGTTCGCCGGCGATTACGGGCCGAACTTCATCCGCCGGCAGGAGGAAATCAGCAACGCGCATGCGCGCAACGGGGTCCGGCCCATGTTCTTCGCCGCCAGCATGGCCTTCCTGCGCTTGGCATTTCCGCCGGCTCTGCGGACCTGCATGCCAGACGCGCCAACCGCGGAGGCCGCGGCAGCGGCCGTGCTCCGGCTGCTCTCCTTCTGCCAGCATATCATCGACGGCAATTACGCTCACGCGCTCATCCGCCTGGATAAAACGGCGGCAAAGGCCAAGCGGCATGCCGTTCAGGCCTGACCCCGAGCCATGCCATACACGCCAATAAGTGTCTGATTTCTTTGTGGATATGGTGGGCGCTACAGGGATTGAACCTGTGACCCCCACCATGTCAAGGTGATGCTCTACCGCTGAGCTAAGCGCCCATATCCACGCGGGCTTACTAGCGGCGTTGGAGCAAAGAGGCAAGAGCTTGGTTGACAAAGAAAAGAGATGGCGCCGCCGTTTGTGGCGAATTTGGCGGCAATGGGCGCGCCGCCTGGCGTTCTGGGTCGGCGCGCTGGTGGTGGGCGGCGTCAGCGTCGTCTTCGCCCAGCTGGCGGATTGGGCGCAGGCAACATTCCTTGCCGCGGGGCACGCCTTCTGGGCGGGGCCGCTGCTACTCACCCCGGCGGGGTTCGTGTTCTGCACCTGGGCGGCGCGCGAATTCTTTCCCGGCGCCCAGGGCAGCGGCATCCCGCAGGCCATCGCGGCCCGCCAGATGCCGCGCGGCATGGCGCTCAAACGGCTGCTGTCCCTGAAAATCTGCTTCGGCAAGATCGCTCTCACCGTGGTCGGGCTGCTCACCGGCGCCTCGGTCGGGCGCGAGGGCCCCACCGTGCAGATCGGCGCGGCGCTTATGCTGCAGGTGTCGCGAATCGAGTCCCTGGCCAATGAGGGCGGGCTGATCCTTGCGGGCTCAGCGGCCGGTATCGCCGCCGCGTTCAACGCCCCGCTCGCAGGTGTCGTTTTCGCCATCGAAGAAATGAGCCGCTCTTTCGAGTTTCGCACCAACGGGCTGGTGCTGACCACCGTTATCATCGCGGGCCTGGTCTCGCTGGGGCTAACCGGCAACTACACCTATTTCGGCATCACCCACGCCACCGTCGTCCGTCCATGGGACTGGGGACTCACCGTGGCCTGCGGCACGCTGGGCGGGCTGGCGGGCGGAGGCTTCTCACGGCTGATGCTGGAGGGCAGCCGGTTTGCCCGTGCCTGGGTCGCCGCCGATGATGCCAAGCGGCGCTTCGCCTTTCCTCTTGCCTGCGGAATCGTGGTGGCGCTGCTGGGGCTGGCCACGCATGGCGCCACCTTCGGCACTGGCTACGCCCAGGCCCGCGCCGCGGTGGAAGGCCACGCCCCCGGCTGGGATTTCTGGCTGGCCAAGTTCGCGGCCACGCTGGTCACCGCCATTTCCGGCCTGCCGGGCGGCATCTTCGCGCCGTCACTGGCCGTGGGTGCGGGGCTCGGCGCCTGGATGGCCGGGGCCAGCGGCGCCAGCCTGGGCGCCGTACTCGGCATGGCAGGGTATTTCGCCGGAGTGGTACAGGCGCCAATGACCGCCTTCGTCATCATCCTGGAGATGACCGGCAACGACGCCAACGTCATCCCCTTGATGCTGGCTGCCATGCTCGGGTTTGCCGCCTCCAAGCTGGTGGCGCGCGAGCCGCTGTATCACGCCCTGTCGCGTGACTTCATCAAACCCTTGGCTGGTAGCGCGGATCCCCCGTCCGCCACAGAACAAAAGCCATGATGTCCGCGGTTTCCTGATCGCGCTGGGCGCGGGTGGAGCCGATTCCGTGCCCGGCATCGGCATCCACGCGCAGCAGCACCGGATTACCCGAGGCCGTGGCCGCCTGCAGCCGCGCCGCCATTTTCGACGGTTCCCAGGGGGATACGCGCGGGTCGTTCAGCCCGGTGGTGAGCAGCACGGAGGGGTATTTCACCCCCTCATGCACATGCTGGCAGGCATCCATTGCCAGCAGGTCGTGGAAGCCCTGTTCGGTCTTCACCGTGCCGAACTCGGGGATGTTCGGCGGCCCATTGGGCGAGAACTCGCTGCGCAGCGCGTCGGACACGCCAACCATGTCGATCACCACCGCCACCAGATCCGGCCGCTCGGTGAGCAGCCGCCCCACGGTGATGCCACCGGCCGACCCGCCGATAACAGCGGCGCGGCGATGCGAGGTGTAGCCGGCCTGGATGAGGTGCAGCATACAATCCTCGGCGTCCTGCCAGGTGTGGTATTTCTGCGCCTTCTGCCCGGCCAGGTGCCACTCCTCGCCCAACTCGCCGCCGCCGCGCACATGCGCCACGGCGAACACCCCGCCCACATCGAGAAACGGCAGCCAGCGCGCCAGGAAGGCCGGGTCGAGCGTGATGCCGTAGGCGCCATAGGCCTCCAGCAGCAGCGGCGCGGAGCCATTGCGCTTCAGCCCCTTGCGATAGACGATGGAGAGCGGCACGCCCACCCCATCGCGCGCGGCGGCGTACACCTCCTCCGAGGCATAGGGCGTAACATCGATCGGCGGCAGAGGCGCGATGTCCGTCTGCGCCACCGTGCCATCCGGCGCGGCGCGGCAAATGGCTTGGGGCCGCACCCAGGACTCCAGGCCGAACCACGCGCCGCCATGCAGCGTGTCGGCGTAGAACGAATCCTCGTCGATGGCGCCGGGAAATGGCAACTCCACACGCGTGATCTTGCCATCCGGCCCGAGGCGGCGCAGCCCCGCCAGCCCGGCATCCAACTCGCGGATATACAGCCCGTCTTGCGCTGCCTCGATGGCGCGGATCACCGCCTTGCTCTGCGGCACAACCTCCACCGCATTGGCGATCTGCGGCTTGTCCGCTGTAACTTTCAGTACCTTGTAGTGCGAGGCATGCTTGTGCGTGAGCAGAAAGATCTCCTCCCCGCTCACGGTGAAGCTGGTCACGGCATCTGCTGGATCGCAGATCTTGGCCCAGGCCGGATGCCCGGCGAGCACATCGGCCAAGGACGCGGCGTAGAGCGTCAACTCATTCTGCACGCCGGTTTCCAGCACGCCGATGGCCACCGGCGACCCGGGTGTTGCGACGATCCCCGGCGCATCGATATCCTGCACCGCCACCGCCGCCTCCACGCCGCGGCCGAAGAGTTTCACATCCTGGGCCGGGTCGGTGTTCAGCCGGTGCAGCCAGCACAGGCTGTTCTTCTCGTAATCCAGGCTGTCGGGCGGCACGTCCTGCAGCCGGTTGTAGAAGAACCCCGAGCCATCCTGCAGCCAGCTCGGGCTGGCCCAGTTGGTGCGGTCGATCGTCTCGGGCAGGACAGTGTTCTTCGCCACGTCCAGCACGCGCAGCACCGAGCGTTCCGATCCGCCGCCGGAAATGCCGAAAACGACGTGAGCGCCGTCCGGCGAAGCCTGCCACCAGTCCAGCTCGGCATGCGCGCCGGGTTTGGCATAGCTGTCCGGGTCGATGAGCAGCGTATCCGCACCCGCCGCGCCGCCACGCATGAACAGCTTCGAGGTATTCGCCCCGGCTGGGCGGCGCTCGATGAACACCGCCTCCCCGCCCGTCTGCACGCTTATCACCATGGCGACGGCGCCGGTGTTCTTGCTGATTGCGCCGGCGAGGGCGTCGCGCCCCGGAATTGCCGCCAGCATTTTGGCGGCGTACTCCCCCTGGGCGCGTATATAGGCCTGCCATTCCGGCCCTTGCGCCTCCATCCAGCGATAGCGGTCGGTGACCTCATGCCCCCACAGCGTCTCCGTCACCGGTCGCATCGGAGCCACCGGCGGGCCGCTGCCGGGCACGAAATTCACCGGCTGCACGTAAGCCTCGGCCCGCGCGGCGGCGGCCAAAGCGAGGCTGGCGGTGGAGGCGAGAAACGTTCGACGTGTGAAATGCGGCATATCACCTCCTGGCGGAGGGGATATCAGCGCGCGCGGCGCGATGCCGTCAAGGCAGGCAAACGATCAGCGTGGATTCGTCGGCCCCTTCGGCAGTTCGATCTTGTACAGCTGCAGATAATCATTACGCGAGACCAGAAACTGGCTGGAGGACGGGCACGCAGCCGCGCCCTGCGCCGTGGCGCCGCCGTTCCATGCCAGCATCATGCCATCCGGCCGGACAGCCATGGTGGTAAGTACCCCGCCCGGTTTCAGCATCACGGATTCATCCAGCGCGCAGACGGCACCTGGCTTAGCCCAAGGATCGGTAACAAGCCGCGCCTGCACCGCAGACTCCACCGCCCCAGGCGGAACCGCCGCCGGAGACAGATTCAGCATGTCACCGACTTGCGCGTCAGCCCCTGGTTGCGGCAGCGCGCTATTGATCCCGTGCAGCACCAGAATAACCGCCACGCCGGAGTAGAACATCCGCACACCTATCAGAAAATGTCTATGAAATTCCACGGCTTTTCTTTGCGGCGCGACGGCCTTGGCCACCGGCTTTCCCTGCCGCCACCGGGGCAGCTTACTACTATACCTTAACACATGAACCTCGCCATAAAAAATGGCCGCGTTTAGAGCAACATGCGTTGAGCCTGAACCGGCCCGGTCAAACTCAACGTATGAAATTGCACGCTCAGACTTAAAGCTAGAGCATTCAGCTAAAAGCTGAATGCTCTAGACGGACACTCACAATGCCTGGAGAGAGTTTGCTGCGCCCCGCTCCAAAGTCTGCATTCCGGCACCGGCAGCGCCGTGTTATTTATCAATCCTTATGGCTGCGGCACATATTCTCTGAAAACAATATGACCATGCAACTGCCCTGCTTGGCCAGCACCCGCATCATGCGGCAGCGTGGCGTTAATCCCGTATAGCAGCACAAAGACTGCCGCGACGGCGCCGAACAGCCTCAGACGCGTCGGCAAATGGCGGTGAAATTTATTGGTTTTTTCTTGCTGCACAATGGCCTTGGCCACCGGCGTATTGATATATTGTGACATGCGAACCTCGTCATAAAAGACGAAGCATACTTAGACGGAAGCGCATAAAGCCAGGAGACGATTTTCGGCATCCCGGCATAAAGCCAACGTAAATCCTAAGCTACTTTGTTATACATCCTCAACCAGTTCCACGCCCGGCACGAGTTTCATCGCCTGCGCCAGTCTTGGCGAGACATTGTAACCCCCGGGCAGCCAGATATCGAGGCTGCGCTCCACCCCGGTCTTGGGCACCAGCACCACGCGCCCCTTGCCCCTGCCCTCGCGCTCCAGCAACGACTTGATATGCGGCAGCGCCTCGGTACGGTCGAGCCAGATCTTCATCCCCGCCCCCGCATCAGCGGCCGCCGCGTCGAGCAGGCTGACATCGGCGGCGGTGATGCGCAGGGCCTCACCTTCTATCTTCACGTCGGCGGTCACCAGAAGGGCAACGCCATCTTCCAGAATCTCGCGGCTGCGGTTGAGGACTTCCGAAAACAGCGTGACCTCGAAACTGCCCTGCATGTCGGAGAGTGTCGCCCACATCATGCGGCTGCCGGTGCGGGTGATGCGCTCCTTCTTCGCCCCCAGCGTGCCGGCTAGCTTGATCCGGCACGCGCCGGCTTCCGCCCGGCGCTGGATCGCCCCGGAGGGCACGACATCGAGCCGCTTGAGCGCCTGCGCGTACATGTCCAGCGGGTGCGCGGAAACGTGGAAACCGATCGCCTCCGCCTCATTGCTCAGCCGTTCCAGCTCCGGCCAGTCGGGGATGTCAGACAGACGGATCTTCTCCGGCTCGCCGCCGCCGAACAGGCCGATCTGCCCGGAGGAGCGCTCCTCCGCCCCGGCCTGCGCGGTGCGCATGACCGTCTCCGCCGAGGCGAAAATTTTCGCGCGATTTTTCTCCAGCGTATCGAACGCCCCGGCCTTGGCCAGGATTTCGATCTGCGCACGGGTCAGCGACTTGGCATCAATACGCGCGGCAAAATCGGAAATGTCCTTGAACGGCTTGCCGCCGCGCGCCTTCACCAACTCCTCCATCGCGCCGACGCCCACGCGCTTGATCGCCCCAAGCGCGTAACGGATGCCGTAGCCGCCATCCTCCAGAATCTCGGGCTGGAAATCCGCGCCGGATTTGTTCACATCCGGCGGCAGCACCTTGATGCCCGAGCGCATCGCGTCGCCGCGCAGAATCGCCAACTTGTCGGTATTGGTGATGGAGAGCGACATGCAAGCCGCGAGCAACGCCACCGTATGGTTGGCGCGCAGGTAAGCGGTCTGGTACGAGACCAGCGCGTAGGCGGCGGCGTGCGATTTGTTGAAGCCGTAATCGGCGAACTTCGCCATAAGGTCGAAGATCTCGTTGGCCTTCGCCTCAGTAAAACCCTGCTTCTCGGCACCCTCGCAGAAGATCTTGCGCTGCGCGTCCATCTCGGCGCGGATCTTCTTGCCCATGGCGCGGCGGAGCAAATCCGCCCCGGCAAGCGTGTAGCCCGCCATCACCTGGGCGATCTGCATCACCTGCTCCTGGTACACGATGATGCCGTAGGTCTCAGCCAGGATATGGTGAATCGCCGGGTCCGGCGCTTCCCACGGGTCGCCACGCTTGCGGGCGCAGTAATCGGGAATGTTCGCCATCGGGCCGGGGCGGTTGAGCGCCTGGATGGCGACGAGATCCTCGAACCTGTCCGGGCGCATCTGCTGCAACGCCGCGCGGTAGCCCGCCGTTTCGAAAGTGAACACGCCCGCCGGTATCGCCGCGGCCGATCATCTCATAAGTCTTCTTGTCGTCCAGCGGGATCTTGGAAATATCCAGATCGATCCCCTGCTGGCGCAGGAATGTCAGCGCGCGGTCGATGATGGTGAGCGTGGTGAGGCCCAGGAAGTCGAACTTCACCAGCCCCGCCTGCTCCACGTACTTCATCGAATACTGCGTGACGAGAAGATCCGAACGCGGATCTTTGTACAGCGGCACCAGCTCGACAAGCGGCCGATCGCCGATCACCACGCCCGCCGCGTGCGTCGAGGCATGGCGGTACAGCCCCTCGATCTGCATCGCGATTTCCATAAGCCGCGCCAGGCCTTCATCGGAATCGCGCAGTTCGCGCAGCTTGATCTCGCCGTCTATGGCTTCCTTCAGCGTCACCGGCTTGGCGGGATTGTTCGGGATCAGCTCCGCGACCTTGTTCACCTGCCCATAGGGCAGGCCCAGCACGCGCCCCACGTCGCGCACCGCAGCACGAGCCTGCAACTTACCGAAGGTGATGATCTGCGCGACGCGGTTGGCACCGTACTCGCGCGTCACATAGGCGATAACCTCGTCGCGCCGCTCCTGGCAGAAATCGATATCGAAGTCCGGCATGGAGACGCGCTCGGGGTTCAGGAAGCGCTCGAACAGCAGCGCATAGCGCAGCGGGTTCAAATCCGTGATGCGCAGCGCCCAGGCGACGAGCGAGCCCGCACCCGAGCCGCGCCCGGGCCCCACGGGAATTTTGTGGTCCTTGGCCCATTGGATGAAGTCGGCCACGATGAGGAAGTAGCCGGGGAAGCCCATCTGGACGATGATGCCCAGCTCGAATTCCAGCCGCTTCCAGTATTCCGCTTCCGCCTCGCCACTGATCCCCTCGAAGGCCAACCGCGCGCGCAGCCCTTCCTCGGCCATGGCGCGCACGGTGTCTGCCTCGGACGCCCCTTCGCGCACTTTCGGGCAGGTGGGCAGCAACGGCTTGCGGCTTTGCGCCATCACCGCGCAACTCCTGGCAATGGCGATGGTATTGTCGCAGGCATCCGGCAGATCGGCGAACAACTCGCGCATCAGCTTGGCCGGCTTGAACCAGTGCTCGGGCGTTACCCGCCGTCGCTCCTTCTCCGCCAGCACGCGCCCCTCGGCGATGCAGAGCAACGCATCATGCGCCTCGTACATCTCCGGCTTGGCGAAGAAGCACTCATTGGTGGCGACAATGGGCAGCGCGAATTTTTCCGCGAGCTGCAAAAAGCCCGGCTCCACCGCCGCCTCCATCGCCTCGCCATGGCGCTGGATCTCCACCGCGATCCGCCCGGCGAACGCCTCGGCCAACGCGGCGAGATACGCCTCCGCCTCGGCCATCTGCCCCTCGGCCAGCAGCCGCCCCACCGGCCCCTGCACCCCGCCGGTAAGCAGGAACAGCCCCTCGGCATGCTCCAGCAGCGCCGCGCGGGTGATTTGCGGCTTCACCCCGTCGCCTTCGAGGAAGCTGGCCGAGGTCAGCCGCTGCAGGTTGGCGTAGCCCGCCGCGTTCTGCGCCAGCAGCACCACATTGTCCGGCGGCAGGTTGATCCCCTCGCGCTTCAACCCCAGCTGGCAGCCGACGATGGGTTGCACACCTTCCTTGGTGCAGTACTGCGAGAACTCCAGCGCGCCGAACATGTTGGAGGTGTCGGTGATCGCAACCGCCGGCATGGCGTAGTCCTTGGCCAGCGCGGCGATCTTGTCCGGCTTGATCGCGCCTTCCGAGAGCGAGAAGGCGGAGTGGACCCGAAGATGGACGAAATCGGCGTGAGGCATGGTGACTCCCAGTGTAGGGGGAGACTAGACCAGATTCAGCCCCGGGTCATACACCACGCCGGTGAAATACAGCCCCTCGGCCGGAGCCGTTATGCCGGCGGCGGCGCGGGACTTGGCGCCCAGCACCTCGGCCAGCTTGGCCTCGGACCAGCTGCCATCCCCCACCTTCGCCAGGCTGCCCACCATGTTGCGGACCTGATGGTGCAGGAAGCTGCGCGCCCGGGTCTCTACATGGATCTTGTCGCCCTCACGGGTCACGGTAAGGAAGTCCAGCGTCCGCATCGGCGTTTTCGCCTGACAGGCGGAGGCGCGGAAGGAGGAAAAATCATGGTGCCCGAGCAGATGTTGGGCGGCGCTGTGCATCAGTTCCGCGTCCAGCTTCTGGCGCACATGCCAGACCCGCCCGGCCTCCAGCGCCGGCGGCACCGCCCGGTTGGAGATGACATAGCGGTACGAACGGCACACGGCGGAGAAGCGCGCGTTCCAGCCCTCGGGCGCCGGGCAGCAGCGCAGCACCACGATGGGGTGCGGCTTGAGATGGAAATTCATCGCCTCTCGAACGCGGAAGGGCGTGAGGTCCGGCAGTTCGATCTGCACGATCATCGCCAGCGCGTGCACCCCGGCATCGGTGCGCCCGGCGGAGACGGCCTCGGTCACCTCAGCCCCGCCGCGCACGCGCGCCGCCGCTTCCTCCACCACCTGCTGAATGGCGAGGCCATGCTTCTGCCGCTGCCAGCCCATGAAGGGCCGGCCGTCATACTCGATCTCTAAGGCCCAGAGACTCAATAAAACCGCGCCCCTTCCGGCAGGGTGAAGCCGCGCAGGAATTCCGCCGTGCTCATGGCGGATTTGCCCGCACGCTGCATGCGTGTCGGGCGCAACGCGCCCTCGCCGCAGGCGATGGTGAATTTGTCGTCCAGGATGGTGCCGGGGACGCCCTCACCCGCCACCACCTCGGCGGCGAGGATCTTGATCACCATATCCCCCAGCAGGCCGAGCGCACCCGGCCAGGGGGTGAAGGCGCGGATCCGCCGTTCCAGCACGGCGGCGGAAAGGGTGAAGTTCAGCCGCGCATCCTCGCGCGAGAGCTTCGGCGCGTAGTTGGCCAGCGCCTCGTTCTGCGCCACGGGCGCGCTGGGGTGCTCAAACTCCGCCAGAATCAGCTTGGCGCCGATCTCGGCCAGGCTGTCGTGCAAATCAGCGGCGGTATCATGCTCCCCGATCGGCAGTGCCTCCCGGCGCAGCATCGGGCCGGTATCCAGCCCCGCTTCCATCTGCATGATGGTGATGCCGGTCTCCACGTCGCCCTCGGCAATGGCGGCCTGGATCGGCCCCGCTCCGCGCCAGCGCGGCAGCAGGCTGGCATGGATGTTCAGGCAGCCGCGTTCCGGCGCATCGAGAAATTCCTGCGGCAGGATCAGCCCGTAGGCGGCCACCACGGCAGCGTCCAGATGCAGGCCCCGGAAGAATTCCAGTTCCTCGGCATTGCCGCGCAGCCTGCGGGGCGTGCGCACGGGCACGCCCAACGCCTCGGCCGCCTGATGCACCGGGCATTTCTGCTCTTTCTGTCCGCGTCCGGCCGGCTTGGGCGGCTGAGCGTACACCACCACCTCATGCCCGGCCGCGACAAGCGCCCGCAGCGCCGGAACCGAGAAGTCCGGCGAGCCCATGAACGCCAGTTTCATCGCTTATCTTTCTGCGCCTTGGCCAGCTTGCGGAGCAGGATGTTGCGCTTCAGCGGGGTCAGGTAGTCCACGAACAGCACGCCGTTCAGATGGTCGATCTCGTGCTGCAAACAGGCTGCCAGCAGCCCGTCAGCCTCGATCTCCTTCCTATCCCAATTCTCGTCCAGGTAGCGCACCTTCACCCGGGCCGGGCGGACCACATCGGCGTACTGGTCGGGGATGGACAGGCACCCCTCCTGCTGCACCGCCGTCTCCTCGGATTTGGCGATGATCTCCGGGTTGATCAGCGCCAGCGGGGCGGGCACGTCCTTCGGCGCCACGTCCACGGTGATCACGCGCAGCAGCCGGCCCACCTGCGGCGCGGCGAGGCCGATGCCCGGCGCCTTGTACATGGTGGCGAACATGTCGGGGATGAGTTCCCTCACCTCCTCGGCGTCGTCGGGCGTCACCAGCCGAGCCACTTTGCGCAGCTTCGGGTCGGGGCAGATAAGGATGGGCAGAAGATGGGCTTCGATCTGTGTCTCTAACATGCCACGGATGTAGTCTGCGATGCCCCCGGCTGCAACGAGCCTCTTGCATCCCGCCCCAGATATGACAACATGGACATCCGGACGCCTTCGGGGTCCATCAACCTGCTTCGCTCAACCTTGGGGGAGCCCTACCATGAATACACGCGTATTCACCTCGCCTTTGTTTCTCGGCTTCGACCATCTGGAGCAGATGATCGAGCGCGCCGCCAAAACCTCGTCGGACGGCTACCCGCCGTACAACATAGAGCAGCTTAGCCCGGTCTCGCTGCGAATTACCCTTGCGGTGGCCGGATTTACCATGGACGACCTTCAAATCACCCTTGAGGATAACCAACTGGTAATTCGTGGACGCCAGAGTGACGACGGACAGGGCCGCGTATTCCTGCACCGGGGCATTGCCGCACGGCAGTTCCAGCGTGCCTTCGTCATAGCGGAAGGCATCGAAGTGAAGGGCGCATGGCTCGATAATGGGCTGCTGCATGTGGACCTTGTTCGCCCAATGCCGCAGCCGGTGGTGAAGACCATTCCTATCTCGCGCGGCCAGAGCAAGGCCATGACCCCGAGCAGGGTAGCGGACAGGAATGCAGATAACGCCGGGGAATAACCGCCTGGCGAACCGCAAATAAGACATATTCCCGCCGTGAGATCGGCTAACGGCCACGGCGGCCGGAAAGGATATCACGATGAACATCAAAAACCATGACGGCACGGCTAATTTCGTCCCCGGCACGGTGCTGGACATTCATCACATCTCCGCGGACCAGCTGGCCATGCTGGGCATGGAGGAGATCGCGTTCGTCAAGCCCGTGATGACCGAGCAGGGGCCTGCCTTCGCCATTCACGCCGCGGACGGCACCCCGATGGCGATCGCCACCAACGCCACGCTCGCGGCTGCCGCCATCGTCCAGCACGACATGCAGCCCAACCTGGTGCACTAACCGCTTGCCAACCCGACCCGGGAGTTGCATCCTCCCGCCAAACATTGCAGGCGGGAGGAGCGCAACATGGCGCTGATCTTCTACACCAACCCGATGTCGCGGGGCCGCATGGCTCGCTGGATGCTCGAGGAGACCGGCGCCCCCTACCAGACCAAAATCATCGAATACGGCCCGCCTATGAAGGCGCCCGAGTATCTCGCCATCAACCCGATGGGCAAGGTCCCGGCGCTGAGCCATGGCGGCACGGTGATCACCGAAACCGCCGCCATCATCGCCTATCTGGCCGATGCATTCCCGCAAGCGGGCCTTGCCCCGGCGCCGGGTTCGGTTGAGCGCGGGCCCTATTACCGGTGGCTGTTCTTCGCCGCTGGACCGCTCGAGGCGGCGATGACGAACAGCACGCTGAAGGTGGAAATACCGCCGGAGCGCGCCGGAATGGTCAGCTACGGCAGCCTGAAGCTGGTGCTGGACACGCTGGAGCAAGCCTTGGCGCGTGGCCCGTATATTTTGGGCGAGACCTTCTCGGCTGCCGACATCCTGCTCGCCTCGCAGATCGGCTTTGGCCTGCACTTCAAACGCATCGAGGCCCGGCCCGGCCTTGCCGAGTATGCCGCGCGCCTGTGGGCCCGCCCCGCTGCGCAACGGGCGGCCGCAATCGACGGCGCATTGCCGCCGGCCAACGGTTAGCGCCGCCGCTCCACGCCATGCCCCTGCCCTAGCCACCCCTTTGGCCCAGTGGTAATGCCCAGGCCATGTCGATCGTTCTCGCCCTGCCCAAAGGCCGTATTCTGAAGGACGCCGGTCCGCTGCTGGCCCGCGCCGGGATTTTCCCGGAAGCCGATTACGCGGACGAATCCTCGCGCCGCCTGCGCTTCCCCACCAACCATCCGGGACTGGACGTGATCCGCGTGCGCTCCTTCGACGTCGCCACCTTCGTCGCCTTCGGCGCCGCGCAGATCGGCATCTGCGGCGCCGACGTGCTGATGGAGTTCGACTATCCGGAGATCTACGCCCCGCTCGACCTGGGCATCGGCCAATGCCGCATCTCGGTGGCCGAGCCCGCGGACGATGCCGGGCAGACGATTTCACCCGCGCTGGTCGCGCATGCGGGTGGCCAGCAAATATCCCAACATCGCCACGACGCATTTCGCCGCGCGGGGCATCCAGGCCGAGATCGTGGCACCTGAACGGCGCCATGGAGCTGGCGCCGGGGCTGGGGCTGTCGCGCCTGATCGTGGATCTGGTGCAGACCGGCAGCACGCTGCAAGGCCAACGGCCTGGTCGAGACCGAGGTGATCGCGCAAGTTTCGTCGCCGGCTGATCGTCAACCGCATCGCGCTGAAGACCCGGCCGGAGGAGATCGGCGCCTGGATCGAGGCGTTCAGAGAGGCATTGGCTTCATGAGGCTGCTGGCAACCAAGCACCCGAATTTCGAGGCCGAATTCGCCGATCTGCTCGCGCGCGCCGTCACTGCGCCGGAGGTCAGCGGCACGGTGGCCGAGATCATCCGCCGCGTGCGGCAGGAGGGCGACGCCGCGCTGCTTGACTACACCAACCGCTTCGACCGGGTGACGCTGACCGCCGAGAGCCTGCGCGTCTCGCAGGATGAAATCCAGGCGGCCATGGCCTGCACGCCGAAGCCGTTGCGCGACGCGCTCGATCTGGCGGCACGGCGGATCGAGGCCTTCCACCAGATGCAGCTGCCGCGCGGGATCTGAGTTCACCGACGATGCCGGCGCCACCTGCGGCATGCGCTGGACGCCGCTGGATGCCGTCGGGCTCTACGTGCCGGGCGGCAAGGCGAGCCTACCCGTCCTCGGTGCTGATGAACGCCATCCCCGCCCGCGTGGCCGGCGTGCGCCGCATCGCCATGTGCGTGCCCGCCCCGGACGGCGTGCTGAACCCGCTGGTGCTGGCGGCCGCGCGCCGCGCCGGGGTGACGGAGATCTACCGCATCGGCGGCGCCCAGGCGGTGGCCGCCTGGCCTATGGCACCGCGACCATCGCGCCGGTGGACCGCATCGTCGGCCCCGGCAACGCCTATGTCGCCGAAGCCAAGCGCCAGGTGTTCGGCCAGGTCGGCATCGACTCCATCGCCGGCCCGTCCGAAGTGCGTGATCCTCGCCGATGACGACAACGACCCGCGAGCATATCGCCATCGACCTGCTGGCCCAGGCCGAGCACGACGAGGCGGCGCAGGCCATCCTGATCACCGACAGCGGCGCCCTTGCCGACGCCGTGGCGGGCGCCGTGGATGCCGATCCTGCCCACCCTGCCCCGCGCCGCCATCGCCGGGGCAAGCTGGGCGAGCACACGGCGCCATCATCCTGGTGCGCAACTGGGACGAGGCGGCGGACCTGGTCAACCGCCTCGCGCCCGAGCATCTGCAACTGATGCTGGCCGACCCGGACCAGCTGTTCGCCCAGATCCGCCATGCCGGCGCGGTGTTCCTGGGCGCGCTGCGCCGGAGGCGGTGGGCGACTACGTGGCCGGGCCGAACCACGTGCTGCCGACCCGGCGCACGGCGCGCTTCGCCTCCGGCCTGTCGGTGTTCGACTTCCTCAAGCGCACCACCTGTCGTCGCCGGCCGACGCCGCGCGCGCTGGCGCGCGTCGGCCCCGCCGCCGTGGCGCTGGCCGAGGCCGAAGGGCTGACCGCGCATGCCCGCTCTGTGTCGGTCAGACTGGCCAAACCTTGACCGCAACAAAAACCCGGCCCATGTGAGCGCCTGGTTTCCAATTATCCCCAGAGGTGTTGATGTCGAAAGAAGACATGATCGAATTCAGCGGCACGGTGACGGAGCTGCTGCCCAACGCCATGTTCCGCGTGAAGCTCGACAACGAGCACGCCATCCTCGCCCACACCAGCGGCAAGATGCGCAAGAACCGCATCCGCGTGCTGGCCGGCGACCGGGTGAACGTCGAGATGACCCCCTACGACCTGACCAAGGGCCGGATCACCTTCCGCTTCAAGTGACGCCCGCTGGTTCTGGCCTCGGCCAGCCCGCGGCGGCTGGAATTGCTGGCGCAGATCGGCATCGCGCCGGACAGGATTTTCGCCCCCGAGATCGACGAGACGCCCGCCCGCCGGGGAGGTGCCGCGCGCCTACGCGGTACGGCTGGCGCTCGCCAAAGCTGCTGCCGCGCCAGGATGGCTATGTGCTGGCCGCCGATACGGTGGTGGCTGCCGGGCGGCGGATTCTGCACAAAGCCGCATCCCGCGCCGAGGCCGAGGCTTATTTGCGCCTGCTCTCCGGCCGGCGGCACACGGTGTTCACCGGGGTTGCCGTGCGCGCGCCGGATGGACGCATCGCCAGCCGGGTGGTGGCCTCCGTGGTCGGGTTCGCCCGGCTCGATGAGCCGCAGATGCGCGCCTACCTGGCCAGCGGGGAATGGCGACGGCAAGGCCGGAGGCTATGCCATCCAGGGCCGGGCCGCGGCCTTCATCGATTTCCTCTCCGGCAGCTATTCCGACGTGGTCGGCCTGCCGCTTGTTCGAGACCGCCGCAGCTGCTGCGGGGCCTGGGCTGGCGGCGGGAATGATCGCGGTCTCCCGCCGTGGAGACCTCGTGCGCATTGCCCTGCTGCGCGGGGATATTCTGACCGAATACTGGCTCTGGAACCTGGCAGCACCCGATGGCGTGGGCGACATCCACACCGCCCGGGTGGATGCGGTGATGCCCGCCCTCGCCGGATGTTTTCTCGCCCTGGGCGATGTCTCCGGGTTCCTGCCGGACAGCGCCGGGGGCAAGGGGCTCTCCATCGGCACCTATGTGGCGGTGCGCGTCACCCGCGCCGCACAGGGCGGCAAGGGCCCGCGCCTGGAGGTGGTGAACGAGCCGCATGGCGACACGCCCGGCCTGCTCCGCCGCGGCCCTGGCCCGCTGCTGGAGCTGGCGGCGCGGCGGCCGGAAGACGAGATCGTGCTCGACGACTACGCCCTGATGGCTGAGCTGCGCCCGGCCCTGGAAGGGCGGATGCGCCACGACGCCAAGGCATTCGACGCCGTGCTGGAGGATGAGGTGGCCGTGCTGGCCGAGCCCACCGCCCCCCTGCCACATGGCGCCATGATGCACATTTCGCCCGCCAAGGCGGCGACGCTGATCGACATCGACGCCGCCGCGGCCAGCGGCATGAGCCCACTGGCGCTGAATACGGCCATCATCCCCGAGATCTGCCGGCAGATAACCCTGCGCAACCTCTCGGGCGGAATCCTCATCGACTTCGCCGGGCTGAAGGCGGCGCAGCGGCAGAAGCTGGCGGAGCCACTGCGCGCCGCACTGGCCGCCGATGCCCTGCGCCCCAGCCTGCTCGGCTTTTCCCATCTCGGTTTCGCCGAGATCAACCGGCGGCGCATCCGCCCGCCCTTGCATGAGCTGTTTTGATCACCAAGCGCGCGGGGCTGGCGGGGCGGCCGCGCGCAAAATAAAAACTCATGCTAAGGGGCACGTTCATGGCCCCTAGCATAAAATGCCCGATCTGCGGCAAGCCCGCCTCGCCCGAACACAAGCCCTTCTGCTCCAAGCGCTGCGCCGATATCGACCTCGGCCGCTGGCTGACCGAGAGCTATAAACTCCCGCAAAAGCCGGAAGAGGACGAGGATGGTGAGCCAGAAAGTCCAAATTCCCGTTAACGCCGTGATGCCGGCGCGCGCTGGCTCAAAAATACCGACAGCAGGATCAGGACACCGCCTAGGAACTCAAGCGCGGTGAGCGGCTCGCTCAGCACGGCAACGCCACCCGCGGCGGCAAACACAGGCAGAAGGTAGAGAAACCAGCCCGAGGCCTCGGCCCCCAGTTCCGCCGAGCCCTTGGTCCATGCCGCCATGGCGAGGCCCGAAGGCCCGATGGCCAGCGCCAGGGCAATCTCCCAGCGCGGCCAATCCATCATGCTCAGCATGTGCCCCATGCCGGGCGCTCCCACCAGCAGCATCGGCAGCGTGCCGGCGGTCATCGTCACCGCGCTTACCTGCAAGGCGCTACGCGCCACCAGCAGCCGGGGAATCAGCACGCAGTAGCAGGACCAGTTGAAGGCGCCGAACAGAACAAGGGCGATTCCCTTGGCATCCCCTTCCGCAGGGCCGGCGCTGTGAGCCAGCAGGGCGATGCCGGTAAAGCCGATGACGGCGGCGAGAAAGGTCCACACGCCCGGCATCCTGCGGCTGCGCAGACTCACCAGCAGCACGATGATCAACGGCTCAGTCGCGTTGAGCAGCCCGACCATGCCGGCGGAGACCGTGCGGTTGCCCAGGGAATTGGGCAGGTTATAGCCCATGACCCCCACCACGCCGCAGAACGCGCCGAGCAGCAAATCCTGCCGGGACCAGCGCCGCAGCGCCGGCACCAGCCAGGGGATAAAGCAGACCGTGGCCAGGCCGTAGCGCAAGCCGACGAAAGGCGCGCCCGGCAGCCCGGCATGGTTATCGCCCAGCAGATAGCGCGTGCCGACCGGCGCTATGCCCCACAGCATTACGGCGATGAATGTCAGCACGATGGCTTGGGGACGCGGGGGCATCTGGGGCTCTTCCGTGGGGGCATGATCAAAAAAGGGGCCCGCGAGGGACCCCTTTCTCGGGTGGCTGGGGGGACAGGCGCCCCGGATATTATCCGATGTTGGACAGATCCTTGCTCAGCGCGATCACGCCGGGGAGGACTTTGCCTTCCATCCACTCCAGGAACGCGCCGCCGGCGGCGGAGAGGTAGGTCATGTGCTCGTGGTAGCCCGCGAGCTTCAGCGCGGAGACGGTATCGCCACCGCCGCCGACCGACACGATCTTGCCTTGCTTGGTCGCCAGCGCGATGGCTTCCGCCAGAGCGTTGGTCGCGGCGTCGAACGGCTTGGTCTCGAAGGCGCCGAGCGGGCCGTTCCAGATGATCGTCTTGATCTCCGGCAGGCGGTTGATGAAGGCGGCAACGGTGGCGGGGCCGACGTCGAGCGCCATCATGTTGGACGGAATCTCGCTCACCTTCACCACCTTGGTGGGGGCGTTGGCCTCGAATTTCTCGGCCACAACGACGTCCCGCGGCAGAATGAGCTCGCATCCCTTCACCACGGCAGCCTTCTGGATCTCGCGCGCGGTGTCATGCAGGTCCGGCTCCTGCAGCGACTTGCCGACATTATACCCTTCCGCGGCGAGGAAGGTGTTGGCCATGGCGCCGCCGATGACCAGCATATCCACCTTGGCGACCAGATTGCCGAGCAGGTCGAGCTTGGTGGAAACCTTGGAGCCCGCCGACGATGGCGGCCACCGGGCGCGCCGGGTTGCCCAGCGCCTGCTTCCAGCGCCTCCAGCTCGGCCTGCATCAGCCGCCCGGCGATAGGCGCGGCAGATGCTTGGCCACGCCCTCGGTGCTGGCATGGGCGCGATGCGCGGCGGAGAAGGCGTCGTTCACATAGATGTCGCCGAGCTTGGCAAGTGCTGCGGCGAATGCCGGGTCGTTCTTTTCCTCGCCCGGCGTGGAAGCGGGTGTTCTCCAGCACCAGCACGTCGCCATCGTGCATGCTTGGCGACGGCTTCCTCCGCCACGGGGCCGATGCAGTCCTCGGCGAAGGCGCACCGGCTTGCCCAGCACCGTCGCCAGCGCCGCGGCGATCGGCGCCAGCGACATCTCCGGCACGCGCTTGCCTTTCGGGCGGTCGAAATGGCTGAGCACGATGACCTTCGCGCCCTTCTCCGACAGCTCGCGGATGGTGGGGACAGCCGTTCGAGGCGGGTCAGGTCGGTGATCTTGCCGTCGTGCACCGGCACGTTGAGGTCGGCGCGGAGCAGCACGCGCTTGCCCCGCTACACGTTCAGCATGATCGAGCGTCATTGGCTCACAGCGCACCGAAATAGGCCGCGGTGTCGGACATGCGGTTGGAGAAGCCCCACTCGTTGTCGTACCAGCCCATCACCCGGGTCAGCGCGCCATCCACCACCGCGGTCTGCGTCGCATCGAAGGTGCAGGACGCCGGGCAGTGGTTGAAGTCGACTGCTGACCAGCGTGTCGGTGTTGTAGTCCGAGGATGCCCTTCAGCTCGCCCTTCGGACGCCTCCTTCATCGCCGCGTTGATCTCGTCCTTGGTCGCCTGCTTCTTCAGGTCCACGTCGAGCGAGACCAGCGACACGTTCGGCGTCGGGATGCGGATGGCGGTGCCGTCCAGCTTGCCCTTCAGCTCCGGCAGCACCAGGCCGACGGCCTTGCGCCGCGCCGGTCGAGGTCGGGATCGCCGAGACCGCGGCGGCGCGGGCGCGGTGCAGGTCCTTGTGCAGCGTGTCGACGGTGTTCTGGTCGCCGGTATAGGCGTGGATCGTCACCATGTAGCCGCGCTCGATGCCGAAATTCTCGTGCAGCACCTTGGCCATCGGCGCCAGGCAGTTGGTGGTGCAGGACGCGTTGGAGATCACCGTCATGTCCTTGGTCAGCGTCTTGTGGTTGACGCCGATAGACGATGGTGGCGTCCACGCCGTCGGCCGGGGCGGAGATCAGCACCTTGCGCGCGCCCGCGGCGAGCAGCGCGCGACGGCCTTCTCCTTCGGTGAAGAGGCCGGTGCACTCCATCGCCACGTCGACGCCCTGCATAGGGCACCTTGGTCGGGTCGCGCTCGGCGCGACACCTTGATCGGGCCATAGGTGCGCGCCGCTGATGGCGGATGGTGATGGCTGTCGCCCTGACACCTCGACCTGGCCGGGGAAGCGGCCATGCACGCTGTCGTAGCGGAACAGGTGCGCATTGGCCTCGACGCTGCCGAGGTCGTTGATCAGCGACCGGCACAACGTCGTCGCGGCCGCTCTCGATGATCGCGCGCAGCACCAGACGGCCGATGCGGCCGAACCCGTTGATCGCGACTTTCACAGCCATTTTTGTTTTCTCTCCGTTACGTGGATGTATTTATTCAAGCACTGGCGATCGTGGTAACAGCACGGCAGATCGCGGCCTCGGGTGATGCCGAAGTGCTTGTACAGCACCTCAGCCGGGGCCGAGGCGCCGAAGCCGGTCATGCCGATGAACACGCCGTCCGGGCCGAGCCAGCGCTCCCAGCCGAAGCCGCAGGCGGCCTCGATGCCGATGCGCGGCGCGCTGCCCAGCACCTCCGCCGATAGGCGGCGTCCTGCCGGGCGAACAGCTCCCAGCAGGGCAGCGAGACCACCGCGACCTGGATGCCCTCGGCCGCCAGCGCCTTGCGCGCGCGCCATGGCGATCGCGACCTCGGAGCCGGTGGCGATCAGCGTGGCGGCGCGCGGCCGCCCTCGGCCTCGGCCAGCACATAGCCGCCGCGGGCGCAGCGGTTCTTGCCGTTGGCGTCGCATCGCGCAGGGCCGGCAGCGCCTGGCGGGTGAGCACCAGCAGGCTCGGGCCGTCGGTGCGGCTGGAGCGCGAGTCTCCCAGCACTCCGCCGTCTCGATCGCGTCCGCCGGGCGGATAGACGTGAGCACGTTCGGCATGGCGCGGAAGGCTGGCCAGATGCTCGATCGGCTGGTGCGTCGGCCCGTCCTCGCCCAGGCCGATGGAATCATGCGTCAGCACGTGGATGACGCGCACGCGCATGAGCGCGGCGAGGCGGATCGCCGGGCGCATGTAGTCGGTGAACACGAAGAACGTGCCGCCATAGGGGATGAGCCCGCCGTGCAGCGCCATGCCGTTCGTCGCCGCGGCCATGCCGTGCTCGCGCACGCCGTAATGGATGTAGCGGCCGGCGAAGTTGCCGGGCTGCCACGCCCGCCATGCCCTTCACCAAAGTGAGGTTGGAGCCGGTCAGGTCGGCGGAGCCGCCGACCAGCTCGGGCGATCGCCGGCACCAGCGCTTCCAGCGCCTTCTGGCTGGCCTGGCGGGTGGCAAGCTTCGGCTTGGTCTCGGCGAGCTGCGCCTTGTAGGCGGACATCGCCTCGTCCCAGCCCTCGGGCAGCTTGCCCTGCCATCACGCGCTCGAACTCGGCGCGCATCGGGTGCTTGGCCAGGCGCTTCAGCCAGGCGCGCCGGGCGGCGGCGCCGCGCGTGCCGGCCGCGTGCCAGGGCTCGTACACATCCTCGGGCACCGCGAAGGGCAGATGCTCCCAGCCCAGAGCGCGCTTGGCGGCCTGCGGCCTCGGCGCCGCCGAGCGGCGCGCCGTGGGCAGCCGGCGGTGCCGGCCTTGGTCGGCGCGCCGAAGCCGATGATGGTGCGGCAGGCGATCAGCGTCGGCTTCGGCGGATTTCTGCGCGAAGGACGAGCGCGGCCTGGAGCTGCGGCGAAGTCATGCCCGTCCACGCGCCGGGTGGCCCAGCCATAGGCGGCGAAGCGCTTCAGCGGGTCCTCGGACGTCGACAGTGCCGTGTCGCCGTCGATCGAGATGTGAGTTGTCGTCCCACAGCACGGTCAGCTTGTTCAGCCTCAGATGCCCGGCGAGCGCGGCGGCCTCGTGGCTGATGCCCTCCATCAGGTCGCCATCGCCAGGCGATCACCCAGGTGCGGTGATCGACCAGCGATCTTGCCGAACCGCGCCGCCAGGATGCGCTCGGCCAGCGCCATGCCGACGGCGGTGGCGAGGCCCTGGCCCAGCGGGCCGGTGGTGGTCTCGATCGCCGGGTGCTCGCCGATATTCCGGGTGGCCGGCGGCGGGGGAGTGCAGCTGGCGGAAGGGTTTCAGCTGCTCGATGCCCATGCCCTCATGCCCGGTGAGGTGCAGCAGCGCATAGAGCAGCATGGAGCCGTGCCCGGCGGAGAGCACGAAGCGGTCGCGGTCCGGCCAGCGCGGGTCGGCGGCGTCGAATTTCAGGAACCGGGTCCACAGCGCGGTGGCGGCGTCGGCCATGCCCATCGGCATGCCCGGGTGGCCGGACTTGGCGGCTTCCACGGCGTCGATCGCCAGGGCGCGGATGGCGTTGGCCATGATCCGGTCCTCGGTTAGCGGCTGGGCGAGAATCTCCGCCTGCCGCGCCAGTGCCGCCTCGTTGCCCGAAATATCGCCAATGCTTGCCATGTTATCGTCTGTTCCGTCCTGAATGGCGCGTGCATAATGCCAGCCGCCCCGGGCTTCAACCCGGAGCGTGCGAATGACCGCTTAATTATCCGCTGATTTGCTGGCCGCGCCTGCCAACGCGCCCCCGGAATGGTTCAGCCAGCCTTGCCCCGCCAAGCCATGGCCTCGGCCAGCTGGTTCAGCGCGCTGTCCATTTTTTCAGCAAGTTCAGGCTCAACGCCCACTTCCTTGATGGCATCGCGCATCGCGGCCATCCACTGCCCGGCGGTTGCCCTGGTGACATTCATCTTGGCGTGGCGGGACATGATGCAGAAGCCGCCGCGTTTCTCGATCCATTCGCGCGGGCCGCCCAGCCAGACAGAGAAGAAGCCCGTCAGCGAGTCGCGTGTCGGGCCAAGATTTGGCTCGTGCATGGCGCGCAGCTCGGCATAGGCCGGGTTGCGCTCCATCGTGTCGTAGAACGCGTCCACCAGCCGCCTCACCCCCTCGGCCCCGCCGATACGCTCATAGGGGGAAGCTTTTTCTTCGATAACCGTGCCGTCCATCAATCTGCCTATCTCAACCAGGGCGGCACAAAAGCAAAAATTTTTACCAAAAACTTTGATCTGGATCATAGCGCGGGCAGTAACCGCCACGGGCGGCGGGGGAGCAAAAATAGAAACAGCGCCTTGCGGCGCTGTTTCCGTGGGCCGTTTGGCGGCAGATTAGTCGCCCATAACGGGGATCTTCTGACCGTCGCCGAAGATCGCGTAGGCTTCCTCACCATGCAGCGCGTCGTCGCCGATCAGCAGGGTCTCCTCGCTCGCGCGCAGCGGCACAGCCAGGCCGATGAGCTTGAGGATGATGAAGGTGCCGACCACGTTGAGCACGATGATGAAGGCGGCGCCGTAGAGCTGCAGGATCACCTGGTGCCAGTTGCCGAAGATGCCGCCGGTGACGCTGAAATTGGCGTCCTTGCCGGTGCCGAAATACTCGATCATGCCGGGATCAGCCAGGATGCCGGTGCCAATACCGCCGACGAGTGCCGCCACGCCGTGGGTATGGAACACGCCCAGCACGTCGTCGACCTTGCGGAACAGCCAGGTCTTGCCGAGCAGGTTCCAGCTCATCCAGGGCAGGATACCGGCGACGATGCCGAGGATAATGGCTTCCGCGCCGTTGACGTAGCCGGCCGCCGGGGTAATGGCGACCAAGCCGGCGATCATGCCGTTCACGGCACCCAGGATGGAGGGCCTGCCGTAGGTAAACACGTCCAGCACCGTCCAGGACAGCAGGGCCGCGGCGGTTGCAACGTTGGTGTTCAGCACCGCGGCGCCGGCGTCGGCGTTGGCGAAGTACGGGTCACCACCGTTGAAGCCATTCCAGCCGAGCCACAGGATGCCGGCACCGACCATGGTGATCAGCAGGTTGTTGGGCTGGAAATTCTCGCGGTCGCGCGGCATGCGCGGGCCAATGACGGCAGCCGCGGTGAAGCCGGAGGCCGCCGCAGTGAGGTGAATGACGTAGCCACCCGAATAGTCGACCACGCCCATGGAGCCCAGCCAGCCACCGGCCCAGAGGGAGAAGGCGCCGATCGGGTAGATAATGGACATCCACACTGGCACGAAGATCATCCAGGCCTTGAAGTTCATGCGGGCAAGGATGGAGCCCTGCAGAATAATGACCGTGATGGCCGCGAACACGAACTGGAAGAACACCATCGTCGCCATCGGGAACCCGATGGGTGGCATGCCGGCGGCGGCGGCGGGGATGACGGCCTCCTTGGTCTCGTTCCAGGCGGAGGTGATCTGGCCCGGGTGGCCGATGAACTGGTTGCCGCCCCCGATGAACGGCATGGTCAGCCAGGGCTTGCCAAACGCCATGTTGTAGGACCACAGCATCCAGACGATCAGCACCGCCGCGAAGGCGTAGAATGCCATGAAGGCGGAATTGATCGCCCATTTCTTCTTGACGATGCCCCCGTAGAGCACCACCAGGCCCGGCACGCTCTGCAGGCCGACAAACGTCGCCGCGGTGAGCTGCCAGGCATTATCGCCTGTATCGAGCCAACTGCCCGGTAATGCAGGAACTATAGCCATGCTTTCCTCTCCATACGTCCCAGCCGTGTGTGTGTTGCCCAACGATGCTTGCGGTTTCACGGCCGCATGGCACCGCCATTGCCCTTGCAGCTTTTGTGCCAAACCGAAATAGTACCGCTTTGCGACGAGGCGCATACAAATCTGGCTAAAAAAGCAGCAGCGCCCGGAGGCGCTGCATGCAGGAGAGGCGGAGAGAGAAAAGCCACGAGACGCGGCGGCGCCTCGTGGCGGCAGTAGTTTAGGCGAAGTGCTGCAGCGTCTCGCCGTGCTGGGCGACGTCCAGACCTTCGACTTCCTCTTCCTTGTTCACGCGCAGACCCATGGTCAGGTCGATGAGCTTGAGGATGATGAAGCTGACGACGCCGCTGTACAGGATGGTGGTGATGATGCCCTCAGCCTGCAGCAGCACCTGGTGCGGCGCGCCCTCGATCAGGCCGGGATGACCACCGACCTCGTTCAGCGCGAACACGCCAGTGAGCATGGCGCCCAGGATACCGCCCAGGCCATGCACGCCCCAGACGTCCAGTGCATCATCGTACTTGAACATGCCCTTGAAGCCGGTAACGCCCCAGTAGCACACCACGCCAGCAGCCAGACCGATGACCAGCGCGCCGGAGACACCAACGAAGCCGCAAGCCGGGGTAATGGCGACGAGGCCGGCGACGGCGCCGGAGACCGCGCCCAGCAGGCTCGGCTTGCCCTTCACCGCCCACTCAACCAACGTCCAGGACACAACGGCCGCGGAGGTGGCGAGGTGGGTGTTGATCATGGCCATGCCCGCCTGACCGCCGGAGACAAGGGCGGAACCGGCGTTGAAGCCGAACCAGCCCACCCACAGCAGGGCGCCGCCGGTCATGGTGTAGGCGAGATCGCCAGGGGCCATGTTGTCACGCCCGTAGCCGGTGCGCTTGCCGACCATGATGGCGGCGATCAGGCCCGCCACGGCGGAATTGATGTGCACGACCGTGCCGCCTGCGAAGTCCAGCACGCCAGCGGTGTTGAGGAAGCCGCCTGGGCCCCACACCATGTGCGCCACCGGGGAGTACACCGCGAGCAGCCAGATGCCGAGGAACACCATGGCGGAGGAGAACTTCAGGCGGTCAGCCGGGCCGCCCAGGATCAGCACCGGGGTGATGATGGCGAAGGTGCACTGGAACATGGCGAACACGGTCTCGGGGATGGTGCCCGAGAGGCCGTTGAGCCCGGTGCCGTTGAGCATGACGCGGGAGAAGCCGCCGACGAACGGCGCCAGCGGGCCGGAGCCGGCGGTGAAGGCCAGGCTGTAGCCAACGATGACCCATAGCACGGAGATCAGGGCGGTGGCGAAGAAGCACTGCATGAGCATCGCCAGGATGTTCTTCCGGCGCAGCAGGCCGCCGTAATACAGCGCCAGGCCCGGCACCGTCATCATCAGCACCAGCACCGAAGAGGTCAGCATCCAGGCGGTGTCGCCGGAATTCAACGTGGGCGTCGTGCTCTGCGCCATGGCGGGCGCGGCTCCCGCAACAAGCATCCCCAAACCTGCCGTGGCCGCCGCCAGTATCGATCGCTTACTCATCGAGTTCATGTTCCTCATGTTTTCCTGCCTTGGGCGGTCTGGAGCCTGACAGACCGGCAGAGCACTTTGTGGAGGGCTCAGAGACGTGACGCATTGAGCAAAGCAAAGAGCATGCCGAAGTCGGCTGCGCGACGAACGAAAAGCCACCAAGGGTACAGCGAAAACGCGGCAACCAACGCAGCCTAAATTACAGGCAAAACCATGCCCAAGAATCACCCAAAACGCCGGATGCGGGGCCGGGGGTTGGCGGCTTAGCGAGGCTCTGGCAGACTGGCGGTATGACAACCACCCATGACATCGCGATTATCGGCGCCGGCCCGGTGGGCGGCACGCTGGCCCTGGCCCTGGCTGCGCGCGGGAAGCGCGTGCTGCTGGTGGACAGGGCGGACCTCTCGCCCATGGAGGACGAGGCATTCGACGGCCGCGCCTATGCCATCGCCGCGGGCAGCAAGGCTGTCATGGAGTGGGCGGGCATCTGGGACCAGCAGCCCTACGCCCCCTGCCCGATCCTCGATATCGACGTAACTGACGGCAAGCTGGGCCGCGCGCCCTCGCCGCTGAAGCTGCATTTCGACCACCGCGTCGTGGGAGATGATCCTTTCGGCTGGATCATCGAGGCGCGGTCGATCCGCATCGCCCTTAACAAGAGGCTGCACACGGCGGAGAACCTCACCCTGCGCGCCCCGGCCGAGGCCGTGGTGGAACGCAGCGCCGAGCAGGTGCGCCTGCGCGTGGGCGCGGAAGAGTTTACGGCCAAGCTGGTGGTGGCGGCCGAGGGGCGCAAATCCCCGTTGCGCGACCAGGCCGGCATCGGCCTCACCCGCCTGCCCTATCATCAGACGGCGGTGATCTTCGCCATCGGCCATGAGCGCCCGCACAACGGCGTGGCGCTGGAGCATTTCCTGCCCGGCGGGCCGTTCGCCGCGCTGCCGATGACCGGCACGCCCGAGCACCCCAACCTCTCGGCCATCGTGTTCACCGAGCGCGATGCGACGGCGCAAACACTCTACGGCATGGCGGAGGCGCCGTTCATGGCGGAGGTGGAAAAGCGCCTCGGCGGAAGGCTGGGGCGGATTGAACTCGCCGGGCGGCGCTGGCTGTACCCGCTCTCGGCGCAGTTCGCGGCGCGGTATTACGATACGCGGCTGGTGCTGGTGGGCGATGCCGCGCATGGCGTGCATCCCATCGCCGGCCAGGGCCTGAACCTCGGCTACCAGGATGCGCAGGCGCTGGTGGAAATTCTGGACGGTGTGGAAGACCCGGGCGCGCCGGAGGTGCTGCGGCGCTACCAGGCGGCGCGGCGGCCCATCAACATGGCCATGCTGATGGGCATGGACACGCTGGACCGGCTGTTCTCCACCAACTTCCCCCCCATCCGGCTGGCGCGTGACCTCGGCTTGGCAGCGGTGGAACGCATGCCGCGGCTGAAGAAGCGGTTCATGCTGGCGGCAATGGGGCGGTAGCGTCGGGAATCCCTCCAGGGACGCGGGCGCCGCCTAAGCGGAAGCGGATCAGGAGGGAAACGGCACCATGCGGCCTGATGCTTCGTCCCAGAGCGCATAGCTTGGGGCTTTGAAGGCGTCGCGCAGGTTGAGCACCGTTACCGACTTCATTTCTTTAACAAAGCCATCCTGGCAAGCCTGCAGACGATAATTTGGTATACCGGGGCGCAGGTGATGGATGTGGTGCAAGCCAATATTCGCGCTGAACCAGCGCATGACGAGCGGCAGCTTCAGGTACGAGGTGCTGTGCAAGGAAGCCTGATTGAAATTCCAATCTTCCGCTCTTGTCCATTTCGCATCCTCGAACCGGTGCTGCACCGCGAACAGCCAAATTCCGGCGATGGCGGCGATCGCCATGGCGGGCAATTGCACCAGCGCAACGCTCCTTACGCCAAAAAGCGCGATCAGCAGCGCGAACACGCCTGCGAGCGCGATATTCAGCAGGTAAACGCTGCGGCGCTCGCGCCGGAAAGCTGCCGGGGTATCAAAAGGCAAGCGATACAGCAGAATGAAAACAACCGGCGGCAACAGGAGGTGAATCAACACCGGATGATGCGACGCGCGGTACATAAATTTCGCCGAGGGGCTGAGCGCGTTGTATTCCGCCAGCGTCAGGCAATCTGAAAAGAAATCGGCTGGAATGCCTCGATTGTCGAGGTCGTTCCAGCTTTTGTGATGCCGCGTGTGCAGACGGCGCCAGTAGGCGAAGGGCGTCAATGTGACCAGGCTGCAGGCGGCACCAACAATTCTGTTCAGGCGGCGCGAGGGAAACAGCGAATTATGGCCGCAATCATGCTGAAGCATGAAGATGCGGACGATCAGGCCGCTGGCCGGCAGGGCGAGTGCCAATGTCAGCCAGACAGAGACATGCAGCGCCGCGTACATCGCCGCGATACAGGCGATGTAGAGGCCAAAAGCCGAAGCGGTCTGCCAAGCCGCGGTGCTAAACGCGGGGGTCTGATAAGCGCGCAGCATTGACGGCTTCAGGTCGTCGGTCGGCGGGTTCGGCATGAATAATTGAGTCCTGGACTCTTTATATCACCCTGTGTCCTCTGGTGATCAAAGGCGGTCCAGGCAAATATTGTTGGCTCCATAGGCCAGGATTCTTGGTGTAATGCAACCATTGCAGCCCGGGAGGCGAAAAACCAGCCTCGCGGCGATGGCGTTTCGCGGCGTCACCCGCCCAACCCGCTCGCAATCGTCTTGAATATCTGCGCGGGCAAAGTGCCGCCCAAAGCCTTGTTGGTCGGCGAATTATCGTCATTGCCCAGCCACACGGCGATGATATCGCCGCCCGCATAGCCGATGAACCAGGCGTCGCGGTAATCCTGCGTCGTGCCGGTTTTGCCTGCCGTGTAGATGTTGGGGATGAAGGCGGCCTTGCCCGTGCCGCCGGTCACCACGGCGCGCATCATGTCCGCCACCGCCTGGGCCTGGGCAGCATCCACCACCGGCACCGGGGCCTGGCGCGGCGCGGGCTCGCCGTTGATGGCAGTCACGCCGTAAGGCGTCACCCGCTCGCCGCCATTGAAGAAGGTGGCGTAGGCGCCCGCCATTTGCAGCACGCCGACAGCCCCCGTGCCCAACGCCATGGTCGCGTCATCCGGGAAATTGTCGTTCAAGCCGAGGGATCTGGCGACCGCGATGACGCGCCGCGCGCCGCCCGCGCGGAGCAGAATGCGGATGGCGGCGGTGTTCATCGAGTCCGCCAGTGCCTCGGTCATCGAGACCTCGCCATGATACCCGGCCTCGTAGTCGTGCGGGTGGTAGCCGTGCAGGTAGAGCGGCCCGTCGAGCACAGTGTCGGAGGGTGACATGCCGGCGCGTAGCCCAGCCAGCCAGACGATGGGCTTGATGGCGGAGCCCGTCTGCCGCCGCGCGAGTGTGGCGCGGTTATAGCCCTCGCGGTTGCCCACCCCGCCGATAAGCGCGCGTACCGCGCCGGTCTTCGCCTCCAGCACCACCACCGCGCCCTGGGAGATGTGCATTGCCGGTCCCTGGGTGGCGATGGCGTCGTCCAGCGCGGCCTCGGCGGCGTTTTGCAGCGCCGGATTGAGCGTGGTGGTGAAGGTGATGTCCTCGCCCTCGGGGATTTGCTCGCTCTCCTGCTGCATCACCCAGAGCGCGTACCAGGAGGTGCGGGAGACCGGCTGCGCGGCATCGGCAAGCTGCGCCTCGGCGGCGTTCTCCTGCTCGGGGCTGATGACCTGGGTGGCCACCATGGCGTCCAGCACCTCGGTGGCGCGGTTGGCGGCGGCTTGGCCGTCGGCCAGCGGGTTGAGGGTGGAGGGCGCCTTGGGCAGCCCGGCGAGAATCGCGGCCTGGGCCAAGGTGAGCTGGGTCGCCGGCACGCCGAAATAGAGTTTCGCCGCGGCGTCCACGCCATAGGCACCCTCGCCGAGATAGACGCGGTTGAGATAGATGCCGAGGATTTCATCCGGCGTGTAGTGCCGGGCGAGCCAGATGGAGAGCACCGCCTCCTGCACCTTGCGGCGCAGGTTACGCTGGTTGGTGAGGAATAGGGTTTTCGCCACCTGCTGGGTAATGGTGGAGCCCCCCTGCATGACACGGCGATGAACGGCGTCAGTGGCCAATGCGCGGGCCACGCCTTGCATGTCGAACGGCCCATGGTCGTGGAAGCGCCGGTCCTCGATGGCGATGAAGGCGGCAGGCACATAAGGCGGCAGGGCGGAGGGCAGCACCACCTGGCCCGAGGCATCGCCGAACCGCGCGGCGAGATTGCCGGACGGGTCGAGCAGCAGGATGGCCGGGCGGCGCGGGGTGGTAACGGCGGTGGCGGGGTTCGGCATGTCCCAGGTGAACCAGAGCCCGGCCAGGAACAGGATAAGCCCGCCCCAGATGGCGCCGATGATGAGGAGGCGCGTGACCGCCCAGCCCCGGCGCAGATGGCGGGCGAGTTGCTCGGGCTGCAGCTTCGGCTGCGGCTTGGCCTTCGGCTTCGGTGCGGGTGGTTGTGGTTTGGCGCGGGGCATGGCCTGTTGCTGCCAAGCCGGGCCGTGGGCGGTCAACGGGTTATTGCCCGGCAGGTGCGTCCGGGCTACGTGGAGCCAAGGCGGGTGTGGCGGAATGGTAGACGCACCGGACTTAAAATCCGTTGGGACTTTGTCCTGTGGGGGTTCGAGTCCCCCCACCCGCACCATCTATTTGCGCCAAATCAATGTTTTTCCCCGCCGCCGGCGCATGAAGGGCACGAAGGGGCTGTAAAGATGTGCCTTGGCATTCCAATGCAGGTGGTGGCGATCGACGGCTTCAACGCCGAGTGCGAGGCGCGCGGCGTGAAGCGCACTGTGTCCCTGTTCATGATCGGCGAGAATGAGGTGGCCGTGGGCGATCATGTGATGGTGCATGTCGGCTACGCGCTGCGGAAGATGACGCCAGAGGATGCGCGCACGAGCTGGGAGCTGTTCGACGAGATTCTCGCGGCCGCCGGCGAATGAAGGAGGATTTCACCACCGCCAGGGCGTGGCTGGAGCGCATCCAGGCGCTGCCCATCGAGCGCCCCGTGGCGGTGATGAATGTCTGCGGCGGGCATGAGCGCAGCCTGACGCAACTCGGCCTGCGGGGCGTGCTGCCAAAAAATGTAAAGCTGATCCCCGGCCCCGGCTGCCCGGTTTGCGTCTGCCCGGAGGAGGATCTGGCTGATGCCATCGCCCTGGCGCTGACCGGCGAGGTCACGCTGGCCGCCTTCGGGGACATGCTGCGCGTGCCCATCAACGCGCCCAAAAGCGAGGTGCGGTCACTCGCAGAGGCGCGGGCGAAGGGCGCGGATGTGCGGCCCATAAGCTCACCACAGGAAGCGGTCGCGCTGGCGGCCAAGAGCGACAAGCCGGTGGTGTTCTTCGTGGCCGGGTTCGAGACGACAACCGCCCCGGTGGCGGCGATGCTGGCGCAAGGCGTGCCGGAAAACCTCTCCATGCTGCTGGCTGCGCGGCTGACTTGGCCGGCGGTGGATGCGCTGCTGCGCGACCCCGAGGCCAGGCTGGATGCGCTGATCGCCCCCGGCCATGTGGCGGCGGTGATGGGCGCGAATGAGTGGGGGTTCGTCGCGGAAAAATACCATCTGCCCGTGGCGGTGGCCGGGTTCTCGGCAAACTCCTTGCTGGCGGCGCTGTATTCGGTGCTGCGGCAGACGCTCGCGGGCAAGCCCTTCCTGGATAATTGCTATGCCGAGCTGGTCGCGCCCGAGGGCAACAAGCGTGCCCAGGCCCTGCTGGCCGAGGTGATGGAAGCGACCGACGCCAACTGGCGCGGCATTGGAGTGATCCCCCGCTCCGGCTTCGCGCTGCGAGGCGAGTGGAAACGTTTCGATGCCCGCGAACGCTTCACCTTCGACACCACCACGCGCAAGCGGGCGGGTGAAATGCCGCCGGGCTGCGACTGCGCCGCCGTGGTGCTGGGCAAGAAGCAGCCGGACCAGTGCCGCCTCTATGGCAAGGCCTGCACGCCGCAAAACCCGGTGGGGCCGTGCATGGTCTCGGATGAAGGCGCCTGCCATATCTGGTGGCAGGGAGGCACGCGGGCGGCGGCATAGCTGGTGGCCTGCGAACGGATAACCTTAAGCGGCGTAGTACAGGGGGTTGGGTTCCGGCCCTTCGTGTACCGTCTGGCGCAGCGTCTGGGCGTTTCAGGCTGGGTCCGCAACGCCGCGGGCGTGGTGGAGATTTGCGCCGCCGCCGCGCCTGAGGCGCTGGCGGAATTCCGCGCCGCGTTGCTCGCCGAGGCCCCCGCCGCCGCCCGCCCGGAGATCCGGGCCGTTACGCCGGGTGAGTTCACCGGCGCCGGGTTCACAATCCTGGATAGCGCCGTGGGGGAGATGGTGCAGGGCCTGCCGCCGGACCTCGCCCCCTGCCCGGACTGTCTGGCCGAGATGACGGCACCCGGGCGGCGGCACCGCTACCCGTTCATCAACTGCACGCAATGCGGACCGCGCTATAGCATCATCCGGGCGCTACCCTATGACCGCGCCAATACCACGATGGCCGCGTTCCCCCTCTGTCCGGCCTGCACGGCGGAATATACCAACCCGGTAGACAGGCGCTTCCATGCCGAGCCGGTGGCCTGCCCGGATTGCGGGCCGCGTTTGCGCTTCGGCGTGGTGGCGGGCGAGGCGGCGCTGGCGGCGTGCCTCGCGGCGTTGCGCGCGGGCCGGATCGTCGCGGTGAAGGGTGTCGGCGGCTACCATCTGGTCTGCGACGCCGCGGATGAGGCGGCGGTGGCCACTTTAAGGACGCGTAAGCACCGGCCGGAGAAGCCGCTGGCGCTGCTGCTGCCGCAGGCGCGGGTACTGGACTATGTGGTGGCGGATGACCCGGCCTTGTACTTGCCGGGGCGGCCAATTGTGCTGCTGGAAAAACGTCCCGGCCTGCCCGAGGCACTGGCCCCGGGACTGGCCGAGCTGGGGGTGATGCTGGCGGATTCCCCGCTGCATCATCTGCTGGCCGAGGGCTTCGGCGGCGCGCTGGTGGCGACCTCGGCCAACCGGTCCGGCGAGCCGATGGTGACGGACGAGGCGCAGGCGGAAGCGGAACTGGCCGGCATCGCCGACGGGTTTCTGCACCATGACCGCAAGATCGAGCGCGCGGTGGACGATTCCGTGCTGCGGATCATCGATGGCGCGCCAAGGATCATGCGCGCCGGGCGCGGCTTAAGCCCCCTCGAGATGCAACTGCCCTTCACCCTGGAGCGCCCGGTGCTGGCGCTGGGCGGGCACATGCAATCCGCCATCACCCTGGCCTGGGGAGACCGCGCGGTGATTTCGCCGCATCTGGGCGAGTTGGACAACGCCCCGGCGCAGGCGAATTTTGTCCGCATGGCGGCTGATATTCAGGCGCTCTACGGCGTGCAGGCGGAAGTGCTGATCGCCGACGCGCATGCGGGTTACGCCAGCACGCGCTGGGCGCGGGCACAGGGCCTGCCGGTGGAGAGCGTATGGCACCACCACGCCCATGCCAGCGCCCTGGCGGGCGAATATGGCGGAGCAAAAATGCTGGTCTTCACCTGGGACGGGGTGGGGCTCGGCTCGGATGGCGCGCTCTGGGGCGGCGAGGCGCTGCTCGGCCGGTCCGGCGATTGGCGCGTGGCGGCGAGGCTCAAGCGGCTGCGCCTGCAAGGGGGCGACGCCGTGGCCCGCGCCCCCTGGCGCTCGGGTGCCGCGATGTGCTGGCAGGCGGGCATCGCGCCGCCGGACGGGCTGGTACCGGATGCCCTCGCCCACGCCGCCTGGGCGCGCGGGGTGAACTGCCATGAGAGTTCCGCCGTGGGGCGGTTGTTCGACGGCGCGGCCGCGCTGCTCGGGCTGTGCCGCGAGGCCAGCTATGAGGGCCAGGGCCCGGCGATGCTGGAAGCCCTGGCAGGCGCGTTGCCCGAAGCCGCCCACCTACCCCTGCATGAGGTGGACGGCATCTGGGAGGCGGATTGGGCCCCGCTGCTGCCGATGCTGCTGGACGAAAGCCTGCCCAGGGCCGACCGCGCCGCGCGCTTCCATGCCGCGCTGGCGGCCACGGGGGCGGAGATCGCACGCCTTGCGGGGGCACAAACCGTGGGGCTGGCGGGCGGCGTGTTCCAGAACCGCAAGCTGGCCGAGGCTCTGCTCGCCCGGTTGCGGGCGCAGGGCATGACGGCGCATCTGGGGCGCAGGATTCCCTGCAACGATGCGGGGTTGAGTTTTGGCCAGGTTGTGGAATTCGGAGCGCGGCAATGGATGAAATGATTACCCTGGCCCATGGCAATGGCGGGCGCCGGATGCGCGCGCTGATCGAGGAAATTTTCGCCCCCGCTTTGGGCAACCCTGACACCCAGGCCGATGCCACGCCCATCGCCCTGCCGGAAGGCGAGGTCATGGTCACGACGGACGGCTTCACCGTGCAGCCGGTGCAGTTTCCGGGCGGGGATATCGGCGCGCTCTGCGTGCATGGTGTGGTCAACGACCTCGCCGTTTCCGGCGCCACGCCGCTCTACCTCACACTGGCGGCGCTGATCGAAGAAGGCACGTCCACGGAGCTGCTGCGTACACTGATGGCGAGCCTGGGCGCTGCGGCGCGCGAGGCCGGGGTGCGCGTGGTGGCCGGTGATACCAAAGTGCTGCCGCGCGGCCAGGGCGGCGGGGTGTATTTCACGCTCACCGGCATCGGCGTGCGCCCGCCCGGTTCCCCGCCCGGCATCGGCGCCATCCGGCCGGGGGATAAAATCCTGGTCAGCGGCCCGGTGGGAGACCACGGCATCGCCGTGATGCTGGCGCGGGAGGATTTCGGCCTGCGCGGCGACGTGCGCTCCGATGCCGCGACCGTGCTGCCCCTCACCCGGGCGCTGCTGCCCCTGCCCGGTCTGCGCTTCATGCGCGACCCCACGCGCGGCGGGCTGGCTACGGTGGCGCATGAGATCGCGCTGGCGGTGAAGCTGGGCATCGAGCTGGATGAAGCCGCCATCCCGGTGCGCGAAAGCACGCAGGCGGTGTGCTCCATGCTGGGCTACGACCCGCTCTATCTGGCCTGCGAAGGCCGCGTGGTGGCGGTACTGGCGCCGGAAGACGCAGAAGCCGCGCTGGCGACGTGGCAGGTGCTGCCAAGCGGTGAGGAAGCGGCAATCATCGGCACGATCAGCTTAGCCCCCGGCCCGGTGGCGCTACGCACGCCGATCGGCGGCAGCCGTGTTCTGCCCGAACTGGAAGAGGACGCGCTGCCGCGTATCTGTTAGGTGCCCTCGGAGATGAGCACTTTGGGGCGCGCCGCCGCCGCCACGCCCTTGCGCAGCCAGGCGAGCCAGTTCTCCATACCCTCGCCCGTGCGGGCCGAGAGGGTCAGACAGTCCATGCCCGGATGCACCTGCTGGGCGTAGCCCTGCGCCGTCTCCACCGAGAAATCGAGATACGGCAGCAGATCCGCCTTGTTCAGCAGCATCAGGTTTGCGGCATAGAACATGTCCGGGTATTTCAGCGGCTTGTCCTCGCCCTCGGTAGTGGAGAGCACCACCACCTTGTGCGCTTCGCCGAGGTCGAACCCCGCCGGGCAGACGAGGTTGCCGACATTCTCGATGAACAGCAGCCCGCCGCGCAGGGAGGGCAGATGCTCCAGCGCGTGGCCCACGCCATGCGCATCCAGATGGCAGCCCTTGCCGGTGTTGATCTGATACGCCGGCACGCCGGTGGCCTTGATGCGGTCGGCATCCAGCCCGGTCTGCTGGTCGCCCTCGATCACCGCGATCGGGAACTCGCCCTTCAGAGCCTCGATGGTTTTCACCAGCAGCGTCGTCTTGCCGGAGCCGGGGGAGGAGACGAGGTTGATGACAAAGATGCCCTGCCCGGTGAAAAAACGGCGGTTGGCATCGGCGTAGCGCTGATTGAGCGCCATGATGTCCTGCTCCACCTGCACCATGCGGGTTTTGGAAAGCCCCGGCGCGTGCGCATGCTCCGGCCCGTGGGCATGGTGGTGGTGATCATGCGCGTGGTCATGATCGTGGTCATGATCGCCGCAGCCGCAAATGCCGCACATGTTACGATACCTCCAGCTGCTTGACCCGCATCTGCTGGCCTTCCAGAATTTGCAGTTGATAGCTGCCGCAATTCGGGCATCCATCGCCATAACGGCGCACCGCCACCCGGGCGCAGCATCGCATGCACCAGGCTTGGCCGTCCACCTGTTCTATGGCCAGTTCCGCATCCTCGGCCAGCGTGCCGCGTGCGACGATGGGGAAGTTGAAGCGCATCGCCTCCGGCTCGATGGTCGCGAGCGCGCCGATCTCCAGCCACACCTTATGCACCTTGGCGAAATGCTGCGCGATCGCCTGAGCCTCCAGCGTTTGCACCAGCCCCTCGCAGAGCGACATCTCATGCATCCGCGTCACCCAAGCGAATGAACTTGTCCTTCGGCGCCTCGCAGACCGGGCAGCGCCAGTTATCGGGCAGATCCTCGAACCGTGTGCCAGGTGGAGTTTGCCGCGCCGCGTCCCCCTCCTCGGGGTCGTATACATGCCAGCAGATACGGCATTCGTAACGCAGGCTCATTGGCACACTCCGCGCAAGGCAAGCACGCCCGGCGCGCCGGGCTTATGGGCGGCCAGGGCCTGCTCGATCCGGTCCAGCCAGACATCGCCGGCTTCGCGCAACGCCGCGTCACCGGGCCGCAGCGGCGGGGTGTATTGCGCCCAGCTGCTGGGCAGAGGCAAGTCGGCGGGGCCTTCTTCCGGCGTGGCGAACATTACGCGGTTTGCTCCTGGGCGAAGATTTTACCAATTTCGTCGAGATACACCGCCCCGCCGCGCATGCGCGGCAGGCTGAGCACCACCACGCCATCGTGCAGGAACAACGTCGGCCGTACCGTGATCTTGAAGCGTACAGCAAGCTTTTTCTCTACATCGGGGTCGATCATGCCTGGAGCAATATGTGTTTAGGTTGAACAGGGCGGTGAGGCGAGCCCCTGCGTGCCGCCATCAAGGGCGGCTTTCATGCCGCAGCGCAACATGTTCTGCATATCATGCAAAGCTGGCAAGGCAGATTATCGTACACCGGCTTGTGTCCAAGAATTGGCGGATCGTTTATCACCCTGGCGTAAAGTTGCCCGCAAATGCGGCAGCTTTGGAACTTTGTTCAGGCCGGGAGAATTAACAGATGAGCCAAGACAGCCGGATCAAACATGCCGCATTGCGGCAAAAAATCATGCCAGCCGAAGCCGCCGCCGAGCTGATTACGCCCGGCAGCACGGTGGGCATGAGCGGCTTCACCGGCTCTGGCTACCCCAAGGTCGTGCCGCAGGCCCTGGCCAAGCGGATGGAAGCCGCCACCGCGGCGGGCAACAAGTTCCGCCTGCGCGTATGGACCGGCGCCTCCACCGGCCCCGAGCTGGACGGCGCCCTGGCCAAGGCGGACGGCATCGAGTTCCGCCTGCCCTACAACTCCGACCCCATCGCCCGCGAGATGATCAACAGCGGCAGGATGGAGTATTTCGACATGCACCTCAGCCAAGTCGCCCCGATGGCTTGGCAGGGCTTCCTCGGCCCGCTGGATACGGCGCTGATCGAGGTTTCCGGCATCACCGAGGACGGCTCGCTGATCCCCTCCTCCTCCGTCGGCAATAACAAGACCTGGCTGGACCGCGCCGACAAGATCATCCTCGAGGTGAACTCCTGGCAGAACGCGGCCCTGGAAGGCATGCACGACATCTATTACGGCACCGCCCTGCCGCCCAACCGCGTGCCCATCCCGCTGGTGAAGCCGGATGACCGCATCGGCCAGACCACCTTCCGCGTCGATCCGTCGAAGATCGTTGCGATCGTGGAAACCCAGGCGCCGGACCGGAACCTGCCCTTCAGCCCGCCAGACGCGACCTCGCTGAAGATCGCCGGCCACCTCATCGAGTTCTTCGAGCACGAGGTGAAGAAGGGCCGCCTGCCGCCGAACCTGCTGCCGCTGCAATCGGGCGTGGGCAACATCGCCAACGCGGTGCTGACCGGGCTGAACAATTCCCGCTTCGAGAACATGACCTCCTACACCGAGGTGATCCAGGACGGCATGCTGGACATGCTGACCTCCGGCAAGCTGCGCATGGCCTCGGCCACCTCGTTCTCGCTGTCGCCGGAGGCCGCCGCCGCCCTGAACGCCAACATGGGAGCGTACCGCGACAAGATGATCCTGCGTCCGCAGGAGATCTCCAACCACCCCGAGCTGGTGCGCCGCCTTGGCTGCATCGCCATGAACGGGCTGATCGAGGCCGACATCTACGGCAACGTGAACTCCACCCATGTGATGGGCTCGCGCATCCAGAACGGCATCGGCGGCTCGGGCGACTTCGCCCGCAACGCCTATGTGTCGGTGTTCATGACCCCATCCACCGCGAAGGGCGGCAAGATCTCCGCGATCGTGCCGATGGCCTCGAATGTCGACCACATCACACAGGACGTGCAGGTGATCGTGACCGAGCAGGGCCTGGCGGATCTGCGCGGCCTGTCGCCGAAGCAGCGCGCGGAGACGATCATCGAGAACTGCGCGCACCCGGACTACAAGCCGCTGCTGCGCGACTACTTCAACCGTGCGCGCGAGCACTCCTACGGCAAGCACTCGCCCTGCCTGCCGGGGGAAGCGCTCTCCTGGCACCAGCGCTTCATCGACACCGGCTCGATGCTGGGCTGAAGCCGAACCAGCCTCGCGCGGTCACCCCCGCGCGAGGTGTTTCATCACCGTATCACGCTGCACGGCGCTTGCCGCTGTGGCGTCAATCCGGGTCCACCGGATGTCCCCTGTTTCCAGCGCCCGCTGGCGCCGCAGCACCGCCACACCGGCATCCGAGGCATCGTCGCGCCGGGCATCGAGCCTCGTGATCAGCACCTCCTCCGGCGCATCCAGCCAGAACCCCGAAAAATCCACCCCCAGCCGGGCGGCCAGCGCGGCGGCAGCACTCCGCTCCTCCAGCCGCAGAAACGCGGCATCCAGGATCGTGCTGTATCCGGCCCGGAGCGCCAACTCGGCCTGGGCGTGCATCTCCGCATAGACCTTGCCGTTCATCTCCCGCGTGTAGGCGCTCTCGGGCAGGCGCGTCTCCGGCGCTACGCCGCACAGTATCTTGCGCAGCACATCGGTGCGCAGAATTCGCGCCCCTGGCACCGGCACGAATTCCGGCGCCAGCACGGCGGCCAACGTGGATTTGCCGGAGCCGCTGTACCCGCCGATGGCGAGCAGGCGCGGCATGGCGGGACGCAGCACCTGTGCCGCCAGCGCAAGATACGCACCACCCTCCCCCGCCCGCCCCTGCGCCATCGCAATATGCGCGCGAATGGCGGCACGCGCAGCGATGAAGAGCGGCATCGCCGCCATGCCCCCGGCCTCGGTAGTGCGATCCAGATACCGGTTGAACACCAGGGCCGCGAAACCTCGCTCACCCCGGTGCAGCAGGTCCATCAGCAGAAAGGCGAGGTCGTAGAGCGGATCGATGCAGGCGAAATCCTCGGAAAACTCGATGCAGTCGAACACCAGCGGCTTGCCCCGCCACAGCACGATATTGCCCAGATGCAGATCGCCATGGCAGCGGTGTATGCCCGCCCCCCGCCCCGCCAGCAGCGCCGCCTGCGCCGCTACCGCCGCACGGCAGGCGGCGTTCACCTCATTCACCAGAGCCGGATCGAGCCCAAAGGCGGCGAGATTTGCCGCATTTCCCTCGACCACCTTGCGCAGCAGCGCGGCGCCGTCGCGCGGGGTAAGCTCCGCCATCTGGTGGAAGGCGGCGATGGTGTCGGTCAGCGTGCGCAGCAGCGGCGCTGTCAACCGCCCGGCGCGGGCCATGGCGTCGAACAGATCCGCCTCGGCGAAGCGTTGCATCTCCAGCACGTACTCCACCGGCGCGCCCGGCCCGTCGAATTCCAACCCGCCCGAGGCGGCACGCGTGATGGCGCGGACACGGCGATAGAGCTCCGGCGCGGTGCGGCGGTTGAGCGTAAGCTCGACCTCGCAATAGGCCTTGCGCCGGGCCAGGGTGGAATAGTCGATATAGGAAAAGCGCACGGCGCGCTTGAGCTTATAGGCGGTGTCCGCGTGCAGAAAAACGATGGAGATATGTGTCTCCGCCCGGGCCTCGGCCCCCTGGGCGAGAAAGGCGATAATCTCGTCCTGCTCAGCCACGTTCCGTCCAGGGCGGGATCTTGGCGGCAAGCTCGTCCAGCTTGGCGCCCGAGATCGTCTCGTCCTTCAGCAACTCCTTTGCCGCCTCGCGCAGCACGGGCATATTCGCCTGCAAAATGGCGCGGGAGCGGTTGAAGGCGGCTTCCACCAGATCGTGAACCGCGGCGTCGATGGCCGCGGCGGTCTGCTCGCTGTACTGGCGCGGGCGCCAGTCCGGCACACCCGTGGGGCCGAGCAGATGCGGCGCCTCGGGCTCGTAGGTCATCTGGCCGAGTTTGTCGTCCATGCCGAAGCGCACCACCATGGAGCGGGCGATATCCGTGGCGCGCATCAGGTCATCCGCCGCGCCGGTGGAGACATCAGGGAAGATCAGCGATTCGGAGGCGCGGCCGCCAAGCAGCACGGTCATGCGGTCGAGCATCTCGCGCCGGCCCATGATGAACCGGTCCTCCCCCGGGCGCTGGATGGTGTAGCCCAGCGCCGCCAGCCCGTGCGGGATGATGGAGATTTTCTGGACCTTGTCGGTATTCGGCAGCGCCATGGCGGTGATGGCGTGACCCAACTCGTGATGCGCCACCACCTCGCGCTCCTTGGGCACCAGCAGGCGCGTGCGCTTCTCCAGCCCGGCGATGATGCGTTCCACCGCCTCGTTGAAATCCTCCAGCGTCACCGCCTCGGCTTGGCGGCGGGTGGCGAGCAGCGCCGCCTCGTTCACCAGATTGGCGAGGTCCGCGCCGGTGAAACCGGGGGTAAGGGAAGCGATCTCCTCGGCCGAGACATTCGGGGCGAGCTTCACCTTCTTCATGTGGATTGCCAAAATCTGCACGCGCCCGGCCTTGTCCGGCCGGTCCACCAGAATCTGGCGGTCGAACCGCCCGGCGCGCAGCAAAGCGGGGTCGAGAATTTCCGGCCTGTTGGTGGCGGCGAGCAGCACCACGCCGGAGGACGGATCAAATCCGTCCATCTCGGCCAGGAGCTGGTTCAGCGTCTGCTCTTTTTCATCATTGCCGCCACCGGGGATGGCGGCGTTGCGGGCGCGACCCAGGGAATCCAGCTCGTCGATGAAGATGATGGCCGGCGCCTGGGCGCGCGCCTGCACGAACAGGTCGCGCACCCGCGCGGCGCCCACGCCGACGAACATCTCCACGAACTCAGAGCCGGAGATGGAGAAGAACGGCACCCCCGCCTCGCCAGCCACCGCGCGGGCGAGCAGCGTCTTGCCCGTGCCCGGCGGGCCGACCAGCAGCACGCCCTTGGGGATATGCGCGCCGAGCCTTCCATACGCACCGGGGTTCTTCAGGAAGTCCACGACCTCCTTCAACTCGGCCTTGGCTTCCTCCACTCCGGCGACATCCTTGAACCGCACCGGCACGTCGTTCTCGGCGTACACACGGGCGCGGCTCTTGCCCACGGCGAGCACGCCGCCGGCGCCGCCCATGCGCCCGCCCAGCAGCATGTACCACAAGCCCCCGAACAGCAGCAGCGGCGCCAGCCAGCCGAACAGCGTGACCAGGAAGCCGGGGGCCGGCTGGCCGGAGAAGGTGACCTTCTGCTTGGCAAGGTCCTGCGCCAGGGCGGGGTCCACCCGGTCGGTCTCGAACTGCGTCGGCTCACCGGCGGCGGCGTTCTTCAGCGTGCCGGTGATCTGGCCTTCGCCGACCACCAGATTATCCACCTGCCCCGCCTGCAGCAGGGCCTGGAACTGGCTGTACGGAATGGTCTTGACCTGCTGCTCCGCCTGGCGGTTCAGCACCGAGACCAGCAGCAGCGAAAGCAGCACAGCGGCGGCGATAAACCCAAAACGTGAAATCCCGTCGCCGTATTTATTGTCTTTCGCCACGCCCAACCTTTCCCGCGCAACCGCAGTTCCGTCGTACCTTCTTGCGCCCCGGTGCGGCGCTCAGTCCTTCAGCTTGCTGCCGATGGTGCGGATGATATCGGCACGGCTGACGATGCCGACAACCTTGCCCTCGCGCAGCACCGGCACGCGCTTGATATGGCGCTGCATCAACAGATCCACGATATCAGCCACAGGGATTTCCTCGGTTACCGAGATCACCTCGCGCTTCATCACATCCTTGGCGACGCGCTTTTCCATTTTCAAATACTCAAGGAAATCAGGCGCCAGATCCTCGCCCTCGGCCAGCATCCCCAGCCACCAGGCGCGGCGGCTCTCGTGCGTGGTGCCTAGCCGGTGCATCAGGTCCTCCTCGCTCACCATGCCGAGGATCTTGCCTTCGGCATCCACCACCGGGGCGGCGCTGATCCCATGCTCGCCCAGCACCCTTGCAATCTGCGACACGTCATCGAACGGATGCACAACCACCACGTTGCGGTTCATGATATCGGCTGCCGTAACGGTCATCTTTGCTCATCCCATTGTCTGTTTTATGAACCGGACATTGCCACGCCCCGGCCGTACCGCATTGATTTCTGTCAACCAGAGTGTGCGGACGCCATGGGAATAATTTGAGCCGCGAGACCAGCGGCACAACGGCTAGGGGCTGATTCACGCTTTGAGTTGAACCGCCCAGGCAATTCAATTCATTTCAATCGCCCCCTAACAGGCTGCGGAAAAAGGCTCTTTCTTTGTTCGTAATGTCGTGATTCCCTACGGCCAGCATCTTACTGAGGACGAGGCATGCGCGGCGGTGACATCAAGAGCGAAAGTTTGTTTTCGTATGTGAGCTGCGAAGCGCGGGTTCCCCCGGATCATCCATTACGGCCGATCCGGTCCATCGTGGACGAGGCGCTGGAGGTGCTTTCGCCCGAATTCGCGGCGCTCTATTCGCCGATCGGCCGCCCCTCGATCCCGCCGGAGAAGCTGCTGCGGGCGCTGCTGCTCCAGGTCTTCTATTCGGTACGATCCGAGCGCCAGTTGATGGAGCAACTGGATTACAACCTGATGTTCCGCTGGTTCGTTGGCCTGTCGATGGATGCGCCGATCTGGGACGTGACGGTCTTCACCAAGAACCGCGACCGGCTGCTCGCGGGCGATCTCGCCGCCAAGTTCATGGCGGCGGTGCTGCAGCAGCCACGGGTGAAGGCGCTCTTGTCGCAGGATCATTTCTCGGTGGACGGCACCTTGATCGAAGCCTGGGCCAGCATGAAAAGCTTCAAGCCGAAGGATGACGGCCAGGGCGGCGGGGACGCTGACGGTGGCGGCCAGGCGAAGGCCGCGGGCCGCAATGCCGAGCGTGATTTCCGCGGGGAGAAACGCGGCAACGACACCCACGTCTCGACCACCGATCCCGATGCCCGGCTGTATAAGAAGGCACAAGGGCAGGCTGCCAAGCTCTGCCACATGGGTCACCTGCTGATGGAAAACCGCCAAGGTCTGATCGTCGATGCCGTGCTGACCCACGCCACCGGCACGGCCGAGCGGGAGGCGGCGCTGACCATGCTGGAGCGGCTGCAGGGGCGCCACCGCATCACGCTGGGCGCGGACAAGGCGTACGACGTGGCTGACTTCATCGCCAAATTGCGCGAGATCAACGTCACGCCGCATGTGGCGCGGAACACCGCCAACCGGCGCTCGGCCATTGATGGCCGTACCACCCGCCACCCCGGTTATGCCGTCAGCCTGCGCATCCGCAAGCGCATCGAGGAGGCGTTCGGCTGGATGAAGACCTGCGGCGGCATCCGTAAGGCCCGCCATTGCGGGAAGGAGCGCGTCGGTTGGACTTTCACCCTGACCGCCGCTGCCTGTAACCTGGTAAGGTTACCAAAACTGCTGGCGGCAGCATGATCATGCCCGGACGCCGCCCAGATAGCGGAACAACGAATGATCGTGACCGCCGAAGACTGAGTAAGCACCCGTTAATGCGGCAGGTGCTCCCCGTGCCAGGCAGAAACTGGCCAAGATGACCGCCTATTTCCGCAGCCTGTTAAAGGCCGAGCGAAGCTGCCTCGGCCGCGGTGAACACGCGCGAACGGGTGAGGAAGCGCCTGCCCGTGCCATTTTCCAGCGAGAACATCCCGCCCATGCCGGGCACCACGTCGATGATCAGCTGGGTGTATTTCCAATACTCGAACTGCGAGGGGCTCATGTAGAACCACGCGCCGCCGATCTCGCCGAGCTTCACGTCGTCAGGGCTGAGCAGGTAATCGCCCTTGGGGTAGCACATCGGCGAGGACCCGTCGCAACAGCCGCCTGACTGATGAAACAGGATCTCGCCATATTTTGCCTTCAGCTCGGCGATCAGATCCAGCGCGGCGTTTGTCGCCAGAACCCGCGCTGGAGTGGTACCCGCCTCAGAAGAAGCCGAGAGCATTCGGGTTGTAGCTGACCAGCAGGTTCTTGGTCTGCTGGTAGTGGTCGAGCATCATCTTGTGCGTCTCGCGCCCGATGCCGGACTGCTTGTAGCCGCCAAACGCCGCGTGCGCGGGGTACAGGTGGTAGCAGTTCGTCCACACGCGCCCGGCCTTGATGCCGCGGCCCATGCGGTAGGCGCGGTTGCCATCACGCGACCACACGCCCGCACCCAGGCCATACAGCGTGTCGTTGGCGGCGTGCAGCACCTCTTCCTCGGTCTTGAAGGTGGTGACTGAAAGCACCGGCCCGAAGATTTCTTCCTGGAAGATGCGCATTTTGTTGTTGCCGCGGAACACGGTCGGCTGGACGTAGTAGCCGTCCGACAGGGCGCCGCCCAGATTGGCCCGCGTGCCGCCGATGAGCAACTCCGCACCTTCCTGCTTGCCGATGTCGATGTAGGAGAGGATCTTCTGCACCTGCTCGGAGGAGGCCTGGGCACCGATCATGGTGCTCATCTCCAGCGGGCTGCCCTGCTTGATGGCGGCGACGCGCTTAAGCACCCTCTCCATGAAGCGGTCATAGATGTTCTCCTGGATGAAGGCGCGCGAAGGACAGGTGCATACCTCGCCCTGGTTCAGCGCGAACAGCACCAGGCCCTCGACCGCCTTGTCGAGGAAGGCGTCGTCCTCGGCCATCACGTCCTCGAAGAAGATGTTCGGCGACTTGCCGCCCAGCTCCAACGTGACGGGGATGAGGTTGTGGCTGGCATACTGCATGATCAGCCGGCCTGTGGTGGTCTCGCCGGTGAAGGCGATCTTGGCGATACGGTTGGAGGAGGCGAGCGGCTTGCCAGCTTCCAGGCCGAAGCCGTTGACAACATTGAGCACGCCCGGCGGCAGCAGGTCGCCAATGACCTCCATCAGCACCAGGATGGAAATCGGGGTCTGCTCGGCGGGCTTCAGCACCACGCAGTTGCCGGCGGCAATCGCCGGGGCCAGCTTCCACACCGCCATCAGCAGCGGGAAGTTCCAGGGGATGATCTGGCCGACCACGCCCAGCGGCTCATGAAAGTGATAAGCTATGGTGGTCTCGTCGATTTCAGCGAGCGAGCCTTCCTGGGCGCGGATGCACCCGGCGAAATAGCGCATATGGTCGATGGCGAGCGGCACGTCGGCGAAGGTGGTCTCGCGGATCGGCTTGCCGTTATCCACCGTCTCCACATAGGCGAGCAGATCGAGGTTTTGCTCCATGCGGTCGGCGATCTTGTTCAGGATGCCCGCGCGGAAGGCTGGCGTGGTCTTGCCCCAGGGCTCGGCGGCGGCATGTGCTGCATCCAGCGCCAGGTTGATGTCCGCCTCCTGCGAGCGCGCCGCCTGGGTGAAGGGGCGGCCGGTGATCGGCGAGACGTTGTCGAAGTACTGGCCGCCCAGCGGGGCGGTAAACTTGCCATTGATGAAATTGTCGTAACGCGGCTTGAAGGAGAAGCCGGTCACCGAACTGCCGGCTGCGGGAGAAATTGCTGCATCGAGCATGTTTGTTTCCTCGTTTTATCTCGTTATTTAAAAAGCGGGTACGTCCTCCGGCCCGATTATCTGGGCGGGCCTTGCCCAATTTCAAGGCAAAAGCCGTGCCAAACCGGCATGACGCGGAAAAACCCCGGCTATCGGCGCCCATAATGCGGCTGGCTGGGGAAAATATTATGCGCTGGCACGTGCCGAAACGCTACGCTGTACCAAAACAGGACAGGCTGATAGGATGTTTGCGTTGCAGCCGCCTCCGCGCCAACGTGAAAATCAAGGACGCTGCATAAGCAAGCAAGAAGTGTCCGCAAAACACATTGGGACAGGAAACCGCGATGGCCATACAGCCATTCACTTTACCCACTAGGGCAGAAGCGTTGAACCATTTTGTCGCGGCGCCTGGCGGCGTCGATCCAGGAGATATCAGCCGGTCCTGGCAGCGCTGCCGGACGGCGGGGCTCACCCCGGAGCAGAACCGGCGCGACCACCCGCACCTCACCCAGGCCGAGCGGCGCATGGCGGCCGAGCGGCGCGCCACACTGGCCACCCAGGCACGGCCGGTGATGGATTATGTCTTCAGCCAGATCAAGGACTCCGGCTGCGTCATGCTGCTCTCGGACGAGAACGGCTATGTGCTGGACTCCGCCGGCGACATTGATTTCTGCACCCGCGCCGCCCAGGTGGCGCTCAGCCCCGGCGCCTCCTGGGCCGAGGAGGCGCGCGGCACCAACGCCATCGGCACGGCGCTGATCGAGCGCAAGCCCATTGTCGTCAACGGCCCCGAGCATTACCTGCGCCATAACAACTTCCTCGCCTGCGCCGCCGCCCCGCTCACCGAGCCGGATGGCAAACTGCTCGGCGTCATCGACATCTCCTGCGATGCGAGACGCTACCACCCGCATACATTCGGCCTGGTGCGCGCCGCGGCGCAGATGATCGAGAAGCGCATCTTCGAGCTCGCCTTCCTCCACCAGACCAAGCTGCGCTTCCATATGTCCAGCAACTGCCTGGGCAGTTTGATGGAAGGCGAGATCGCCATCGCCGAGGACGGGCGGATCCTGGGCGCCAGCCGCGCCGGCTTTGCTATGCTCGGCCTGCAGCACGAGGATATCGGCAAACGCGAGATCTGCAGCGTGTTCGACCTGACCATGGCGGAACTGGTGACCCTCGGCGTGCGCGCCCAGGGCGAAGCGGTGGGCGTGCGGCTGCGCAATGGCGAGTTGCTGTACCTCACAGTGGAACAGATGCGCGCGCCGGTCATCCGCCGCCCCGCCATGCCCGCGGCTGATACCGCGCAGCCCGATGCACTGGCCGAACTGGACACGGGCGATGCCCGCGTGGCCAAGGCGATCAGCCAGCTGCGCCGCGTGCTCGGGCGCAAGGTGCCCATCCTGCTGCAAGGCGAAACCGGAGCGGGCAAGGATTTCTTCGCCCGCGCCATCCATGCCGCCGGACCGCGCGCGAACGGGCCGTTCGTGGCGGTGAACTGCGCGGCACTGCCGGAGACGTTGATCGAGTCCGAGCTGTTCGGCCATGCCCCCGGCGCGTTCACGGGTGCGCGGAAGGAGGGCGCGCCCGGGCGCATCCGCGAGGCCCATGGCGGCACGCTGTTCCTCGACGAGATCGGCGACATGCCGCTGGCGATGCAGACCCGGCTGCTGCGGGTGCTGGAGGAAGGCACGGTCACGCCCATCGGCGGCAAGCCGGTGCCGGTGGATTTCCTGCTGATCTCCGCCACGCATGCCGATTTCTCGGCCCGCATCGCGGCCAAGACCTTCCGTTCGGACCTGTACTACCGGCTGAACGGGCTCTCCATTTCCCTCCCGCCCCTGCGCCAGCGCACGGACCTGTCGGCGCTGATCGAGAACATCCTGGCGCGCGAGGCAGCTTCATGCGGCGGGCGGGTTCCCACCCTCTCGCCCGAACTCGCGCAGGCCTGCGCCCGCCATGCCTGGCCGGGGAATCTGCGCCAGCTTTCCGGCTGGCTCCGCACCGCCTGCCTGATGCTGGAAGAGGGCGAGGACACGCTGCATCTGCATCACCTCAGCGAGGAGGCGCTGCGCGAACTAACCGCCGCCAGGCGCCCGGCCGTGGCGGTGGAACCCGCCGGCGCCACGCTGCGCGCGCAGTCCGACGCGGTGATCGCCGCCGCCGTGGCCGAGGCCGGCGGCAACATCGCAGCCGCCGCGCGCAACCTCGGCATCAGCCGCAACACGCTGTACCGGCGCCTGGGCAATGTGCGCGAACATTAGGCGACATCGCCCCGAACAGGCGCGTGACCAAAAATTTTCCGGGTTATTTTTAACTTTTGATTTGTATCAAGGAATACCTCCCCGAACAGAGGCACATATTGGTCATCCCAAAGCGGATACACTCCCCAGACTTGGCCCTGCCATGGACTCCATGGCAGGGTATTTTCTTGCCCGAAGCGCGAGATAATTTGTTGCGTATACGTAGCGATAAAGCCGCCGGCATCCACCGGCAAAAAATCGAATCCGCTGAGCTGTGGTTAAGAGTCCCTTTCAAAACCCGCTAGGCCGAGCTGAATGGTACCGTATTTCGAGCACCGGAGCGCAGAAATGCGGTGCCAGGCAGCCGGCATAGTAGGGTTTTGAAAGGGGCCCTAAACGGCGCTGGCGTGGCGGGGCGTGACGGCGCTGGCCTGCTGCAAATAAACGTCGAACAGGGCAGCAACGTTGCGCACGAAGGGGCGGCCGCGCTCGGTCACGGCCACGCGCGCGCCATCCCATTCCACCAGCCCGTCAGCGGCAAAGCCGCTGAGCTGCGCGGCGTCTTCCAGCAGTGGCGCGGGATCAGCGCCCATGGCGTTGGCGAGGGCCGGGATATCCAGCTCCATATCGCACATGATGCGCTCGATCACGGCGCGGCGCAGCCGGTCATCCGGGGTGAGCGCGACACCGCGCGCGACAGGCAACTGGCCTTCGTTGATGGCAGCCTCGTAGGCTGGCACGCTGGAAGCGTTCTGCACATAGCCTTGCGGCAGCGCGCCGATGGAAGAAGCCCCAAGCCCGAGCAGCACCGGGGTGGCATCGGTGGTGTAGCCCTGGAAATTGCGGTGCAGCGCCTTGGTCTGCACGGCAATGGCCATGGCGTCGCCCGGCAAAGCGTAATGGTCCAGCCCGACGGGAACATAGCCGCCCTCGTCCTCCAGCACCTGGCGGATCATCCGCTCCTGGGTGAGGCGCGCCTCCGCCCCCGGAAGTGCTGCCTCGGGGATCAGCTTCTGGTGCTTCTTCATCCAGGGCACATGCGCGTAGCCGAACACGGCGGCGCGGTCGGCCCCGAGCGCCAGCGCCTGGCGCGCGGTGCGAGCTACGGACTCGGCGGTCTGGTGCGGCAGGCCGTAGATCAGGTCGAGATTGAGCGAGGTCACACCCAGCGCCCGCAGCGCCTTGGCCGCCGCCTCGGTCTCCTCATAGCTCTGGTGCCGGCCGATCGCTTCCTGCACCTGGTCGTCGAAATCCTGCACGCCCAGGCTGGCGCGGTTCACGCCCATCAGCCGCAGCGCGTCCAGGCAGTCCCGGGTCAGCGTGGTCGGGTCGATCTCGATCGCCACCTCCGCATCCTCGCGCAGGTGAAAGCGCTTGCGGACATGGTCCATGATGCCGATAAGGCAATCGCCCGGCATGGCGGTGGGGGTGCCCCCGCCCCAATGCACCTGGCGTGACTGTGGCGCGGCGGCCGATCAGGTCCGCCAGCAGATCCAGCTCGCGCGACGAGCTGCACGGCATAGGCGCGCTTCGGCCGCTCGTTGCGCACCACACTGGTGTTGCAGCCGCAATACAGGCAGAGCCGGTCGCAGAAGGGAATGTGGATATAGAGCGAGATGGCCGCATCCGCCGGCAGTTCCGCCAGCCATTGCGCGTAGATCTCGGCGCCGATGCCGGGGTGGAAATGCGGCGCGGTGGGGTAGCTGGTGTAGCGCGGTACGCGCCCATGATAGCGGGCGATCAGCTCGGCATCGGTCATGGTGTGGTCCATGAACCGGTGCCGAGCATGTCACATTGATTCAGGTCAAGCGGGCAGGAAATCCGGCACGGAGAGGTAGCGCTCGCCCGTGTCGTAGTTGAAGCCGAGGACCCGGCTGCCCGCCGGCAGTTCGGGCAGCTTCTTGGCAATCGCCGCCAGCGTGGCGCCGGAGGAGATGCCGACCAGCAGCCCTTCCTGCGTGGCGGAGCGGCGGGCGAACTCCTTGGCTTCCTCAGCCTCGACCTGGATCACGCCGTCAATCGCGTTGACATGCAGGTTGGCCGGGATGAACCCGGCGCCGATGCCCTGGATGGGGTGCGGCGCTGGCGAACCGCCGGAAATCACCGGCGAGGCCGCCGGCTCCACCGCGAACACCTTCAGCTCCGGCCAATGCTTCTTCAGCACCTCGGCGCAGCGCGGTGATATGCCCGCCCGTGCCGACGCCGGTGATGATGTAGTCCAGCCCCTCGGGGAAATCGGCCAGGATTTCCAGCGCCGTGGTGCGGGCATGGATGTCGATATTCGCCGGGTTCTCGAATTGCTGCGGCACGAAGGAACCTGGATTCTGCTCGGCCAGCTCGGTGGCCCGGGCGATGGCGCCCTTCATGCCCTTCTCGCGCGGGGTGAGGTCGAAAGTCGCGCCGTAAGCCTGCATCAGGCGGCGGCGCTCGATGGACATGCTCTCCGGCATCACCAGGATCAGCTTATAGCCCTTCACCGCCGCCACCAGCGCCAGGCCGACGCCGGTATTGCCGGAAGTCGGCTCGATGATCAGCCCGCCCGGCTTGAGCGCGCCGGAGGCCTCTGCCGCCTCGACCATGGAGAGGGCGATGCGGTCCTTGATCGAGCCGCCCGGATTGGCGCGCTCGGACTTCACCCACACATTCGCCTCCGGGAACAGCCGGGCGAGCCGGATATGGGGGGTTTTACCGATAGTGTCGAGGACGCTGTTGACCGGCATCTTGATTCTCCATAGATTTTATAGAGTTATTGCGCCATTCGCAGGGGCGTGCAACCCCCCGTATTGTCTAAACACAAAAAAGGCGAGCTGTCAGGCTCGCCCTTAGAGTGCGATCGCTTCGCGGCGTAGAACGCCTGATCCGCACGCGTGCTCACCCCTCCCGGGCGCGGCTCAGGCTGCGGCGCAGCAGCTGCCCCGGCTGGCGAATGCTGGCGTAGCGCGGCGGCGAACTGGGCCGGCGCATGCTCCGGCGGCGTAACGAACGAAGTGAAGCCGCAGGCGATGAGCGCGCCAAACTGATCGGGGAGGAAATGCCCCACGGCGCGAAGGTCGCCCTTATAGCCGTAGCGCTCGCGCAGTGTCCGGCCCAGGGTGAAGCCGCGCCCGTCGCGGAATTTCGGAAACTCGATCTCGATCAGCGCCAGTTCGGGCAACTGTGCCGCGATTTCGTCGAGCTTCGCGTCAGGGAGCAGGCGCAGCCCGGTCACGCCCGCATCGGCGATTTCCTCGCCCTTGGTATTAACGAGCGCCATTGACGGCCTCCTTGAACGGCGCCGCGCCGAGGCGGCGGTAAGTGTCGATGAACCTCTCGCCCGGCGTACGCTGCGCCACATAGGCATTCACAATCGCCTCGATGGCGTCGGGCACTTTCGCCGTCGGCACGGCCGGGCCGACGATGCTGCCGATCGCCGCCTTCTCGTCCGCAGCACCACCGAGGGTGATCTGGTACACCTCCTCGCCGTTCCTATCGACGCCAAGCAGGCCGATATGGCCGACATGATGATGCCCGCAGGCATTGATGCAGCCGGAAATATTCACATACAGCGTGCCGATCTCATCCTGGCGCCCAGCGAAACGCTCGGCCAGGCGCTGCGCCACCGGAATGGAGCGCGCGGTGGCAAGCGAGCAGTAATCCATGCCCGGGCAGGCGATGATGTCCGAGATCAGCCCGATATTGGCGGAAGCAAGGCCCGCCTGCACCAGACCCTGGTACAGCGTGAACAGATCGTCCTTGGCGACATGCGGCAGAACCAGATTCTGCACATGGCTGACGCGGATCTCGCCCAGCGAATATTTGTCCGCGAGGTCCGCCACCGCGTCCATCTCATCGGCGCTGGCATCGCCCGGAATGCCGCCCACCGGCTTCAGCGAGATCGCCACCGAGATATAACCCGGCGCGCGGTGCGGATGCGTGTTCTGCTTCACCCAGGCGGCGAAAGCCTTGTCCGCGCCGATGGCTTTCTCCAGCACGCCGGTATCCTGGCGCGAAAATTCCGGCACCGGGAAACGCGCCGCCACCGCCTGCACCAACTCCGGCGTCAGCACGCAATAATCCGGCGGCAGAGCGGCGTATTCGTCCTCAACCATCTTGATGAAAGCTTCCGGCTTCATCTCGCGGATCAGGATTTTTATCCGCGACTTGTACATGTTATCGCGCCGGCCGAGCGCGTTATAAACGCGCAGAATCGCCTCGTTATAGCGCAGCAATTCGGCCAGCGGCACCTCATCGCGCAGTTTGATGGCGACATAAGGCGTGCGCCCCAGCCCGCCGCCGGCGAAGATGCGGAACACCGGCTCGCCCGCCGCATTGCGGTGCGCCTCTATGCCGATGTCATGCACGCGCACGGCCGCACGGTCATGTGCGGCGCCGGTGATGGCGATTTTGAACTTGCGCGGCAGATAGGTGAACTCGGGGTGATCCGTGGACCATTGCCGCAGAATTTCCGCGTACAGGCGCGGATCGATGATTTCATCCGCAGCGGCACCGGCATATTCGTCGGTGGTCACGTTGCGGATGCAGTTGCCGCTGGTCTGGATGCCGTGCAGATCAGCCTCGGCCAGCACAGCCAGCACGGCCGGGGTGTCTTCCAGCCGCAGCCAGTTGAACTGGATGTTCTGCCGCGTGGTGAAATGGCCGTAGCCGCGGTCGTAATGGCGGGCCACGTAGGCGAGCTGGCGCAGCTGGGTGGCGCTGAGCACGCCATAGGGAATGGCAATGCGCAGCATGTACGCATGCAGCTGCAGATACAGCCCGTTCATCAGGCGCAGCGGCTTGAACTCATCCTCTGAGAGCTCACCCGCGCGGCGCCGCGCCACCTGTTCGCCAAACTCATGCGCGCGCTGGCGCAGGAAGTCACGGTCATATTCGTCGTAATGGTAGATGCCGGCGTGCGGCGAGGTAGAACTGGCCGAGGGGAGTGGCGGCAGGGTGCCTTCACCGTCGCGCCAGGGCCCGGCGGGGAGGTCTTCCCGCACGGAGGGGCCGCGCGCGCGGATCTGCTCGCGATGCGCCGCCGGCACCAGCTTGCCAGCCTCCTGCGTCACCTCGACAGCGCGAACATCCACCACATGCGCCGCCACATCCTCGGGCTGTGCCGCCGCGAGCGCGCTAGGCAGCGCCGCATCGTCATAAGCCGTGGCGGCATCCACATGCTCCGCCCAGCCCGGCGCCCCGGCGAACCAGACGGACACGCCATCGCGCAGACGGTTGGCGGTGATCACATGCAAAGACATATCCACACAGCTTCCTACACTTGAACCCGGAACGCGAGATAAAGCTTTTTTCCGCCGCGTCCAGGCCGGAATCTCAGCCTGGAAAAGAAAATTTTGTGGACCCCAGATTACCCCGGACGAATAAGATAAAGTTTTTCCCCAAACAAAAAACCGCCGAAAATTCTCACAAAAAAACCAATGCCCAGAGAGCGGATTTGCAATCGCTTCGCCGCCCCTTGCGCCGGCAACATACCTATAATACCCATTGTTTTTATAGGTATTTAGAGGTTACTATGCGTTTTCGTACCGGCTTCACGCCCATTCTCGCCGCCTTCACCTTGGCCGCCGCGCACCAGGCCCGCGCCACGGAGGGGTATTTCGCCAATGGCTACGGGACCATATCCAAGGGCATGGCGGGTGTCGCCTATGCATTGCCAACGGATTCCCTTTCCATCGCCAGCAACCCGGCCTCGGCCAGCTTCCTCGGCAACCGGGCGGACTTCGACGCCGATCTCTTCGCGCCTCAACGCAGCGCCAGCATCACCGGCAACGCGTACGGTTCGGATCAAGGCTTCAACGGCAACAAGATCAAAATCTTCGTCATCCCCGAAGCCGGCGTCATCTACCAGCTGCCGCATAATCTCTCCGCCGGGCTCGCGGTCTATGGCGATGGCGGCATGGATACGGATTACGGCTCCAACCCCTATGCGCGCTTTGGCGCCAAGGGGTCAGCGGGCGTCGATCTCCAAACCATGTTCATTTCGCCGACCTTGGCCTGGAAATTCGCTCCCGGACAGAGCGTGGGCGTCTCCCTCGATGTCGTTGACGAATTCTTTCGCGCGCATGGTATTGGTGTGTTTTCCGGCGCCTCGGAATCACCCGGGAATGTGAGCGACCAGGGCGAGGACAGCGCATTCGGCTACGGCTTTCGCGTCGGCTATCTGGGTCAGCTTACCCCGTGGCTTGCCATCGGCGCATCCTATCAGTCCAAGGCCTATGGTGCCGGGTTCGACAGGTATCGCGGATTGTATGCCCAGCAGGGCGGCTTCAATACACCGGCCACCTATGGCGCCGGCATCGATGTGAAGCCCTTGGCAGGGCTCGATACCGCGCTGGATGTGCAGCGCATCGATTATCGCAGCGTCGAATCCATCGGCGACTCGTTCCAGACCCTGCTTTCCGGCGTGCCGTTGGGCGCCAATGGCGGCCCAGGTTTTGGCTGGAAAAACACCACGACCATCAAATTCGGCGCGAACTACCATTTGACCCCCGAATGGCAGGTCCGTGGCGGCTACAGCTACACCACCCAGGCAATCCCGGCCAACCAGACCTTCCTCAACATCCTCGCCCCTGGCGTGGTGCAGAACCAGTTCACCCTGGGCGCCACCTATACCTCCCACGGTGGTGTGCTTCCCACCGGGCTGGAGCTTAGCGCCTACGGACTCTACGCCCTGCCGCAGACCGTGCATGGGGAAAACTCCATCCCCACGGCCTTCGGCGGCGGCAATGCGAATATCAAATTGAGCGAGAAGGCGCTCGGCGTGGGAATCGGCTATACGTTCTGACATGAACGTAATTCTTGATCCTACCATGCTGGCGGACTCCCTCGCCGGTGGGGTGCTGATCGGCGCCGCCTCCGCCGGGCTTCTGCTGGTCAACGGCCACATCGCCGGCATCAGCGGTATTTTCGCACGGGCCGCAGGGCGTGGTGCTGCGGGCTGGCAACGGGCCTTCCTGGCCGGGCTGCTTGTTGCCGGGGCAGGCGCCGCTCTGGCCCGGCTGCCCGTGCCACAAGCGCTTTCCGGACAGAGCCTACCGCTGCTGGCAGCGGCAGGGGCGCTGGTCGGGTTCGGCACAAAGCTGGGCAATGGCTGCACCAGCGGGCATGGCGTTTGTGGCTTGGCGCGGCTCTCCCCCCGCTCTCTGGTAGCGGTGTTGGTGTTCATGGGCGTGGCCGGGGTCACCGTCTTCATCCGGAGGCATGTTCTGTAATGCGCGCGCTCACTGCCTTCGGTTTCGGCCTGCTGTTCGGGCTTGGCCTGCTGCTCTCGGGCATGACCGACCCGGACCGGGTGAAAGCCTTCCTCGATGTCGCGGGGACCTGGAATCCGGCTTTGGGGCTGGTGATGGGCGGGGCAATCGCCGTCGCCCTGCCCGCCTTTGCCCTGGCCCGGCGCAACAGCCGCAGCCTGCTGGGCGAGGCCATCGACCTGCCCGGCAAGCGGCGGATTGACGCCCCGCTGGTCATCGGCGCCGCCATTTTCGGGCTGGGCTGGGGCGTGGCCGGAATCTGCCCCGGCCCGGGCCTCGTGCTGGCCGGGCATATCGCCCCCGGCGCGCTGGTCTTCGTCGCGGCGATGTTGATCGGCATGCGGCTGGCCGAATGGCTGCCAAGCCGCGGCGCCTGACCGGTTTACAGCGGCTTACCCCGCGTATTACCCTGGATTGCCGCCAAGCAAGGCCGCGCCAGGACACGATCGACATGGGTATTAACGAGCAAAACCCCGGGCTGCAGCAAGCCGCCCAGAGCACAGCGGCGGACCTCGCCGGGGTGGTGGCGGGGCTGCGCCTCTCGCGCGAGATAACGCACAAGATCCGCCATCGCGGCCAGATCCGCGAGCTACCCTCGCGCGCAGCGCTGGAGAAGATCCGCGACGGGCTGCTGGCCGTGCTGTTCCCCAGCCATTACGGCTGCCCGGACCTGACAGACGAAACCATCGACTACTTCGTCGGCCACATGCTGGCGCAGTCCCTTGCCGCGCTCACCGAGCAGGTGCGGCGCGACCTGCTGTTTTTGCCCCCTGGCCATACCGACATCCCGGCGGAGGAGCAGGCCGCAGCCATCGTGCGCGATTTCGCAGCACAGTTGCCCGCCCTGCGCGGCATGCTGGCCGAGGACCTCATCGCCGCCTACCATGGCGACCCCGCCGCCAGCTCGATGGCCGAGGTGCTGCTGGCCTATCCGGGCATGCGCGCCATCATCCATCACCGCCTGGCGCATGTGCTGCACCAGCTTGGCGCGCCGCTGGTCGCCCGGCTGCTGGCCGGCATCTCCCAGGCCGAGACAGGCATCGACATCCACCCCCAGGCGCAGATCGGCCCGCGCTTCTTCATCGACCACGGCACCGGGGTGGTCATCGGCCAGACCGCGATCATCGGCGAGAATGTGCGCCTGTATCAGCATGTCACGCTCGGGGCGAAGCGCTTCACCGAGGATGAGAACGGCATGCTGGTGAAGGGCGAACCCCGGCACCCGATCATCGAGGATAACGTGGTGATCTATGCGGGCGCCACGGTGCTAGGGCGCATCACCGTCGGGCAGGGTTCCACTATCGGCGGCAATGTCTGGCTGACGCAGAGCGTGCCACCGGGCAGCGTTATCACCCAGGCGCAGAACCGGCTCTCGAACGAGGACTAGAGTGCGATCGTAATCCAGCTCAGCCTTCCCGCGGCACGATAACGGTGCGGGTGCGGTGAGCCGGGTCGAAGCGCACGTGCACGACCTGCCCGGGCTGCAACGTCAGCGCATTTTGCCGCGTGACCGGGGTCTGTACCATGACCTCGAAATGGGCGCCGTCCCGGGGGGTAACGTCCAGCCGCACCAGCGCCGCCGGGTGCCCGTTGAGCCGGGTCTTCGCATCCTGCACGTTCAATATAATTGCCCGCGCCGGAACGCCTTTGGCGAGGATCTGGCTGTCCCCCCGCCCCTTCAGGAGGCTCCTGCCGAGAAGCACCACGGCCAGGAGCAGGGCCGCGCCGACCACAATAACCACGATCGCTTCGGTGGACATCTCTCACCTTCCTTGGATTACTCGTGAACCTGACGCGGGCAATGTGCGGCGAGGGGCTGGCAGCGCCTGACTGCCCCGTAAACCCAAAAACTTATCAGTTCGTAATGTTTACCTGTTACCCGGAAAATTACAATCACTTCGGAATAATCTGCGCCCGGCCCGCTAAAATTTGCGCGCCGCCACGCGCGGGCGTAGGCTCTCCCCGGAACAAGGCATCGGCGGCCCAAACGGCCCATTGTCTGCGCGGGCATCCCTGCCGGACGCCAAGACACAACGAATTCCCGGTTTAACAAGGGAGAGAAACAGCCATGCCTGACGTCCACCCCCATGCGGGCCCGCATGGCCCGCGCGCGGCCGCGCTGATCGGCCCTTACGGCAGTGGCAAATCCACGCTCTGCGATGCTCTGCTCGAAGCCGCCGGCGGCAAGCCGCGCCGCGAAGGTGAAACCCGCACCCGCGAACCTGGCACAGATACCCGGCTGGCGCACTGCCAGTTCCTGGGCGAAAGCTGGGCGCTGCTGGACTGCCCCGGTTCCGTCGAATTCCTGCACGAAACCGCCATGGCGCTGGCGATTGCTGACATCGCCGTGGTGGTGGCCGAGCCGGACCCGGCCCGCGCCTTGGCACTGCGCCCCGCTCTCGCGCTGGTGGAAGCCTCCGGCCTGCCCTGCATCGTTTTCATCAACAAGGCCGACACGATGACGACGCCACCGCAGGAGCTAGTCTCGGCGTTGCAGGCGCAGACCCAGCTGCCGCTGGTGCCACGGCAAATGCCGATCATGGAAGGCGGCAAGGTCATCGGCTATGTCGATCTGGTTTCCGAGCATGCCTACCGTTACCGCGCACGCCTGCCCTCGGAGATCATCCGCATCCCCGCCGGCATCGCCGATGCCGAACATGCGGCGCATGACGCGCTGGTGGATACGCTGGCCGACCGCGACGATACGCTGCTGGAGCAGGTAATTTCGGGCAGCACGCCCACATCCGGCGAGCTTTTTGCGCATCTGCGTCAGGATCTGGCGGCGCGCAACTTGGCGGAGGTGATGTTCGGCGCGGCGGAACTCTCCCACGGCGTGCTGCGGCTGTGGAAATCGCTGCGGCACGACGCGCCCGAGGCCACCGCCACCGCTGCGCGCCTTGGCATCGCGCCCGAAGGCCCGCCGCTCGCCCAGGTGGGCAAGACCAGCTACGCCGGGCAGGCGGGCAAGCTTTGCTACGCCCGCGTCTGGCGCGGCCCGCTGCGCGACGGCGCCAGCGCCGGACAATTGCGCGTCGGCGGCATCTTCACCTTCGCCGGGCCGGAGATGCAGAAAGTTCCGCAGGCAGCAACAGGCGATCTCATGGCGCTCGGCCGGCTGGAGGGCGCCACGCCGGGAACCGTGTTCGGCGAGGGCGCGGCCGCCCTGCCCTTCCCAACTCCGCCGCCGCCCGTCTATGCCCTGGCCATCGCCGCCGCGGACCGCAAGGACGATGTGCGCCTGTCCGCCGCGCTGCAAAAACTACTGGAAGAAGACCCTGCCCTCACCCTGACCCGCGACGTGGAAACCGGGGACACGCTCCTCACCGGCCAGGGCGAGGCGCATCTGGGCCACGCGCTGGACCGCCTGGCCAAAGGCTGGGGCTTGGCCGTGACCACCGCCCGGCCGAAGCTACGGCTGAAGGAGACGATCCGTCACGCCGTGCTCGAACATTCGCGGCTGAAGCGCCAGACCGGCGGGCACGGCCAATTCGCCGATGTGAAGCTGGAGGTAGCACCACGTGGCCGGGGCGAGGGCTTCCTGTTCACCGATCGCATCACCGGCGGGGCGGTGCCCAGGCAGTACATCCCCGCCGTGGCCGCGGCGGCGGAGGAAGCGATGCGAAAGGGGCCGTTCGGCTACCCGGTGGTGGATGTGGCCGTGACGTTGGTGGATGGCACCTTCCACGCGGTGGACAGTTCCGACATGGCCTTCCGCACCGCCACGCGCAACGGCATCGCCGAGGCGCTGGCAAAGGCCGGGCCGGTGCTGCTGGAGCCGATCCACCATGTAACCGTGACCGCGCCCAACATGTACACCGCCAATGTCCAGCGCCTGCTCACCGGGCGGCGGGGACAGATCCTCGGTTATGGCGAGACACCAGGCCAACCCGGCTGGGACAATACCGAGGCGCTGATCCCCGAGGCCGAGACGCATCGGATGATCCTGGAACTGCGCTCGCAAACCGCGGGGCTGGGCAGCTTCGTCCACCGCTTCAACCATCTGGCCGAAGCCCCGCCGCAACTGGCGGAGCGTCTCGCGCGCGAGACGGCGGCAGCAAAGGCGTGACCCGGATCGCGAGTTGGCAGATTACTGTGGAATGTCAATTGATTGGAGAGAAGCCCGTGGCGGAGGAGATGGGATTCGAACCCACGATACGCCTTGACAGCGTATAACGGTTTAGCAAACCGCCGCCTTCAGCCTCTCGGCCACCCCTCCGTACACGGCCAGGAGCGGGCATGTTCTGCCCACCCTGCATAATGCCTTCATAGGCGGCGGCGTCGGGAAGGTAAAGCCTCCCTGCCAAGCAATCCGCCACAAAGAACCAAGTATATGAATTTGCTTGTTTTTACTCACCCCTGGCGGGACGGCTTTTGCTGCACCGCAAAATTCATCTTGCACTGCAACATAGTTTGGCGCATATAATAAAGCTGCAGGGTGAGTTTCTCCCCTGTTTCTTGGACGTTTCCTCCCTAAACTTGGCGGCGCTTTATAGCGCCGCCTTTTTTATTCGGCTGCGGCGCAATACCCCGGCCCAGCCGCGCCCCAGAGCCGCACGGCCTCCGTCATGGCCCGCATAAACCCGCTCAGGCGCTCCTGCACCTGGGCAAAGCGCGCATTGCGGGTGAACTGCCGCTCATGCATGTAAAGCCCCCGCGCCACTTCAAGTTGCACCACCTGCACGCCCTCGCGCGGGCGGCCGTAATGACGGGTGATGAAGCCGCCAGCATAGGGGTCGTTGCGGCGCACGGTAAATCCGCATCCGGTGAGCAGAGACTCGATATGCCCCGTCCAGGCCGGGGCGCAGCTGGTGCCATGGCCGTCGCCTAGCACGATGTCAGGCCGATTGACGCTCCGTCCGGGCTGGCTCGGCATGGAATGGCAGTCCAGCACCAGGCAGTGGCCGAATTCGGCCTGGGTTTCCTCGATCAGCCCGGCCAGCGCCTCGTGGAACGGCTGCCAGCAAGTCTGCACCCGGGCCTTGGCCTCGGCGAAGTTCAGCTTCCGGGCGTAGATCGGCTCCCCGGTGCCGACGATGCGCGCAATCGTCCCCAGCCCCGCCGCCACGCGCGGGCTGGAACGGTTCACGTAATCAGGCAGCTCGTCGGCGAACATGCCCGGGTCCAGCTCCCAGGGCTCGCGGTTGGCATCGCACCAGGCGCGGGGAAACTCGGCCGCCAGAATCGGCAGCCCCATCACGGGCGCCGCGCTGAACAGCTCTTCCACAAAACTGTCCTCGGAACGGCGGATCGCCTGCGCGTCCAACCGCGCCTGGGCGAGGAATTCCGCGCCATAATTCCGGCCTGAATGCGGCGAAGTGAGCACCAGAGCGGCGCTCTGGCGTTCGGGCCGCAGCACGGTAAAGGGCGATAAATCTCTCATGGCGCAGCTGCATTCAACCAGCACGGGGCGCCCGGAGCAAGCAAATTGCCCGCAATCATTCACCCGCGCCGAGCAGGGCACGGCGCAGCCGCTGGTTCATCTCCCGCATGCGGCGCGGCGCCAGCCCTACGGCCAGCAGCGTGAATGCCCCGCCCGCCACCGCCCCGCCCAAGCCAAGCTGGCCCAGCAGCGGCAGACCAGGCTCGATCGCCAGCGCCCCCCAGGCGGCAAGCCTCGCCGCGGCCAGGGCCAAACAGGGCAGGACCAGCAGCCGCAGGATCGGCCCAGCCGGGCGCTCCAGCCCCTGGCGCATGGCCAGCGCGAACAGCCCCACCCCCAGCACCCCGCGCGCCGCCAGGGCCCAGGCCAGCGCCAGCAGCCCGTAAGGTGCGGCGAACCACGCGGCGGCGGCGATGGTGGCGGCATTGGCCCAGGCATAGCGCGAGACCAGCCTCGTGCGCCCGGCGGTGGTGAGCAGCGGGTTGACCACGCTGTACAGCGCCGCCGCCGGAGCCATGAGGGTGAGCACGGCAAACACCGGCACCGCCGCCTCCCAGCGCGGCCCGAACATCAGCAGCACGATCGGCCTGGCCGCAGCCCCGCACACGGCGCTGACGAAGAAGATCACCATGGAGAGCAGGTCGAGCATCTGCCGCGTCGTCTCGAAGCGCCGGGCGGGATCGTGCCGCACCGCCACGAGCACCGGCATGAACACGTTGCGCGCGGGCATGAAGGCGACCTCCTGCAGCACCTCGAACAGCCGCTGGGCGATGCGGAACTCGCCAAGAGCCGCCACCGGCATGCGCAGCCCGGCCAGCATCACGTAGCCGGTGACGGCGATGTAATCGACCAGTGCCGCCTGCATCAGCGGGAAGGAAAAGCGGAACCCCTCGCGCAGCACCGGCATCGGCGGCAGGCGCGGCGGCGCCCAGTCGGCGGCAATGGACGCAGCCACGGCATAGAACACTATGCCCACCGTACGCTGGGCGATGAGTGCTGCCACGCCATGGCCGGTGAAGGCGCAGGGCAGCGCCACCAGCCCGCCGGTGACGGTACTGCCCAGTGAGATCAGCCCCACCACCTTGAAGCGGAATTGCGAGGCGAGCCGCGCCGAGGGCACGATAAGAAACGCCGTCAGCACCACGTTCAGCGCCATCGCCCGCAGAGCCAGGCTCAGCACAGGCTGGCTGTAAAGTGCTGCGAAGAACGGCGCGGCGGCGAACAGAACGGCCATGAACAGCAGCGAGGCGAGAAACTGGCTCCAGAACGCGGCGGCCTCCACGTTGCGGTCGCCGGGGCTGGCCTGCACCTGCTCCCCCGCGCCGCTATTGGCGACGAGCCGGGCCAGATCGGAAATGGCGGACGCGATGGCGATGAGCCCGACCACCGAGGCGGGAATCACGCGCAGCAGCAGCCCAAGGATGATAAAGCCGAAGCTGCGCTCGGCCACCACCGTGGCGAAGCTCCACGCGGCCCCGCGCGCCGCTCCTCGTGCCAAATTCACGCGGCCACCTCAGCCTGCCAACCGCAGCGCAGCCATGTCCCGGCCGAGGACTTGTGAAACTTGCATGTCCCTGACTTAACGGCGGACGAGAATTCTGCAATGCAGCGTTGGGCGCCAATGCCGCGCCGCAGCCGGATGGGGGGACCACATGGATTTCGTGCACGCCGTATTATTCGCGATTCTGCAGGGGGCGACGGAGCTTTTCCCCGTCAGCAGCCTGGGCCATGCCGTGGTCGTGCCAAAGCTGCTGCACTGGCGCATCGACCAGTCCAGCCCGGATTTCCTGCCCTTCCTGGTCATGCTGCATCTCGGCACGGCCATCGGCCTGCTGGTCTATTTCTATGCCGACTGGCTGGCCATGGCGCGCGGCGCGCTCGGGCTGGGCTATGCGGCGGAGGTGAGCGCCACGCGCGACCTGCTGCTGAAGCTGATCATCGCCACCCTGCCCGCTGTGGTTATCGGCGCGGTGCTGAAGAAGCCGATCGCGCATCTGTTCGGCAGCCCGCTCATCGCCTCGCTGTTTCTCGTCGCCAATGCCGGCGTGCTGCTGGCGGGCGAGAGGCTGCGCGGCCGCGCCCTGCGCGGCGGCCATATGAACAACATGGACGCGCTGATCATCGGCCTGTTCCAGTGCCTGGCCTTCCTGCCCGGCATCTCGCGCTCGGGCTCGGCCATCGTCGGCGGCCTGCGCCGCGGCATCAACCACGAGGACGCGGCGCATTTCTCCTTCCTCATGGGCACGCCGGTGATCCTCGCCGCCAGCGTCGCGGAGATCCCGAAGCTGCTGCACGCGCATGAGCTGCACGCGCTGTTCGGCGTTTCGCTGCTCGCCGCCATCGTCGCGGGCGCGGTGGCCTATGCCAGCACTGCCTTCCTGATGCGCTACTTCAAGCAGCACGATTCCTGGGCGCTGAAGCCCTTCGCCTGGTATTGCGCCATCTTTGGAGCTGGCAGCTTCGTGCTCCTGGCGGTGGGGCTGTGATGCGCCGCCTGCTTGCTCAGCCTCCTGCTGCCTACTGCCCCGTGGCTGCGCAGGCGCGGGTGAACCTCGCCGAGGCGCCGATCGACCGGCTGAACCTGCCCGTCTGGCACCAGCATTGGGAAGCGTCGCTGGCGGATGCCGCGCATGCATCCGGACGCCAAGATCGTCTGGCTCGGCAACTCCATCACCTATTACTGGCAGCGCCATGGCGGCCATGGGTACGACGACGTCCTGCCCGTGTGGAACGAGTATTACGCCCCCTACCACGCGCTGGATTTCGGCTTCATCGGCGACACCACGTCGAGCCTGATCTGGCGCCTGGATAACGGGCAGGTCGCAGGGCTGCACCCACAACTCGCCATCATCCTCATCGGCGCGAATAATTTCGGCCGGGTGCATTGGGATGCGGCGATGACCATCCCCGGCATCGAGGCCGTGGTGGAAAACACCCATGAGCGCCTGCCCGGCGCGCATATCCTGCTGCTCGGCGTGCTGCCCTCCATCCGCTCTCCGTGGGTGGACGCGCAGACCAAAGCCACCAACGCGGCACTGGCGCAGCATTATGCCGAAAACCCGACCGTCACCTTCATGGATATCGGCTACGTGCTGGAGACGAACGGCCAGGCCGACCCGAACCTGTTCGTGGACCCGCGCCTGACCCCGCCCGAACCGGCCCTGCACCCCGAACGCCGAGGGCATGCGGCGCATCGCCGCCACGCTGGCGCCGGTGGTGCGGAAGTATGTGAAGTAAGCTACCTTCCGCGCGCGGCGGCGACAAAGGCGCGGATCAGCTCCGGGGATTTCTTCCCCGGAGCGGTTTCCACGCCGGAGGACACATCCACGCCCGGCGCGCCGGTCTGGCGCGATGGCCTGCGCCACATTGCCCGGGTTGAGCCCGCCCGCCAGCAGCCAGGGCTTGGCCGGGCGGAAGGTAGCGAGCAGCGCCCAATCCGCCTGAATTGCGTTGCCGCCGGGTCTTGTCGCCCCCGGCGGCGGCTTCGCCTCCACCACATAGCCATCCGCAAGCTCATCGGCGGCCGGGAAATCCGCGGCACTCGCCACGCCGAGCTGGCGCCAGACCGGGCGGCCAAAACGGTCCCGCAGCGCCGCCACCGTGGCCGGGGAGCGCATGGACCTGCAGGATATCCAGCGAGACTCTCCTGCAAAACCGCATCGATCTCATCGAAGCTGGGGTTCACGAACAGCCCCACGCGCAGCGGCCCGCCCTGGGCCCGGGCGGAGAGTATCCCGGCCTCAACCGGGCGTGACGTAACGCGGCGAGGGCGGGAAGAACACGAAGCCCAGATAATCCGCGCCAGCCTGCACCGTGGCGTCAAACGCCTCGGGGCTATTGATCCCGCAGATCTTGACCTTGGTCACGCGATACTGGCGGCGATGGCCGCCGCAGCCGCAGCCGGGTCCGCGGCGCCGGTGATCGGCCGGCCGACCACGATGTAATCCGCCCCGGCGGCCACGGCCTCCTCCGGGGTCATCACCCGCGCCTGGTCGCCGATCTCGGCGCCCTTGGGGCGGATGCCAGGCACGACCAGCACCGGCTTCTCGCCGAACGCATCGCGCAGGCGGGAAATCTCATGCGCCGAGCAGACCAGCCCGTCCGCGCCGTTCTCCAGGGCGAGGCGCGCCAGGCGGAGCACCTGCTGCGCCGGCTCGCCCGCCACGCCGGTCTCGGCCAGGGCGGCGGCGTCCAGGCTGGTCAGCACCGTCACCGCCAGAATTTTCGGCCGCTTCTGCCCTTCCGCCGCCGCTTTCGCCGCGGCCTCGATCATCTTGGCGCCGCCGCCGGCATGGATGGTCAGCATCTGCGCGCCCAAGGGCAGCAGCGAGCGCACAGCCCCGGCCACGGTGTTCGGGATGTCATGCAGCTTGAGGTCCAGGAACACCGGGTTGCCTTGCGCTGCCTGCGCGAAGCCCTGCGGGCCGTGGCGGAGGAAGAATTCCAGCCCCAGCTTCACCAGCCCGCAATGCGGCGCAACACCGCGCACAAGCGCCTGCGCCCGGTCCAGCTCGGGCGTGTCGATTGCGGCGATGAGTCGTTTCATGGCTTGTCCTGTGTCGGAGAGATTTGCGCCTCCAGCTCGGCCGCGCGCTTCTCGGCGCGCTTGGCCCGGCGGTGCGCAGCGGATGCGGTGAGGCAGATGGAACAGCAGCCCGGCGACGAAGCCAAAGGCCAGCGCGCCCAGCAGCACCGCGCCCAAAGGCAGGGGCATGCCGCCGAACGGCCAGAAATTCACCGGGACAAAATCACGATTGGAAAGAAGCAGGACCGCCAGCGCGACGATAATGACAAAGCCGGCGATAGATTTGATGATGGTCAGCTTTCCGCTCCGGCGTTCTTTTTGCCCTTGGCCGGCGCCGGGGCGGGCTTGTTGATCCGCTCGCGCAGCTCCTTGCCGGCCTTGAAGAAAGGCACCGATTTCTGCGCCACCTGCACCGTCTCCCCGGTGCGCGGGTTGCGCCCGGCCCGGGCCTGCCGGCTTTTCACGGTAAAGGCGCCGAAGCCGCGCAACTCCACACGCTCGCCCCGGGCCAATGCGGCGGTCATTTCATCGAACAGCGCCGATACGATGCGCTCAACTTCCGCCACCGTAAGATGCGGATTATCCTCCGCCAGCCCGGCGATCAATTCAGAACGTGTCATGCAGCTCTCCCACCCCGCGTAACGATGCCAAAACCGCGGGGGCTGGTCAATAAACGATTGCCACACGTAGGTTTTTTCCGCGCTGCCGGGAATGTGGAGCCGCCCTGGCCGTTGGCGTTTACATCCTCCCAAGGCCTGCTTGTGCAGGTGGGTGCCAGATACCCGGACCACAGCCCGGGCAGAGCCAGCCCCCGAGGGAGATGCTTAACGGCCCTGGGGATGATTTGCCTGACGCACCGGGCAGCTCCACCCCCTTACTTAGGCGGCGATGCCTGCTGGCGCAATCTGTTCTGTGCGCAGGTCAGCCGTCGAGGAGATCAGCCGCGATCTCTTCCGCCCGCGCCGCCATGCGGCGCAGCCGCGCCCGGCGGTCGTTATCGGTCTTGGCCGGTTTCGCCGCGGCCGCAGCGGCCTGGCGCATGTCGTGCATTTCGTCGGCCAGCAGCAGCGCCGCCAGCATCAGCAGCCTCGCCTCGCCAGACTGCCCGCCAATCGCCTTGATACTGTTGATCCGCTGCTCGATCTCGGTGGCCATCTGGCCCAGATGTTCTTCCTGCCCGTCTTCGCAGCCGACGGTGTAGGCATAACCGTTAATGCGTATGGTGACCTGGGCCATGGCGTCACTCCGTCGTTTCAGGCGGGGGGACCGGGTCCAAAGCCGCGCGCAAGCGGGTGATCACATGATCGAGCCCCTCCGCCAGGGCGGCACGGTCGAGGCCGTCGCCGCCAGCAGGCTTGGACAGGCTGCCGATCTTGCGCAGTGCGGCTTCGATACGGTCCAGGATTTCGTCTTCAGATTCAGACTCGGACATGCAAGTATTCAACATGACCGCACCGTGCGCGGTCAAGGCAAGGTTTAGCGCTTTCGGAACATAACTTTAATGCAATGAACTTACCCCAGGCCGTCATCGTTCACGGGCTCGTCGATATCCGCGCCGCCCTCGCCCCCGGGCGCCCCGTCACTCTGCTTTCCGCCCCCGGAGCGGCGCTCTATGCCGGCGGGCTGTGGTGGCGCGAGTTGCTGGCGGCGGCTGAGTACACCGGCCCGGCGTTGCTCGATTGCGGCCCCGCCCCCGGCCGCGCCTGGGAGGCACTGAAGCTCGGCCTGCGCGGCGTGGTGCTCGCCCCCTGCCCGGCCTGGAACCAGGTGGCCGAATACGCCGCCGCCCAGGGCGCGCTGCTGCTCCCTGCCCCGCCCCCGGCGCTGGATTTTTGCTCCCCCGGCGCCGCCCGGCGCCTGGAAGCCTGGCTCACGGCAGATTTTTGAGCAAACCCGCCCCGGCACCATGATTCCGCCGCATTTTTTTATCTTTTCTCCGCCGCGCGCCGGGAGTCGAAGCGGATGACATTCGTGTCACCCTGGGCTACACGGCGCTCGGTTTTTTATTCCAAAAGGGTGGCACTGCTATGGCGATGACGCAAACGGTCAAGACAATCCTGTCGCATTATGAGAGCGATAATCCGGGCACCAAGGCGAACCTCGCCCGCATCCTGATGGCAGGCAAGCTGGGCGGCACCGGCAAGCTGGTGATCCTGCCGGTGGACCAGGGCTTCGAGCATGGCCCGGCCCGCTCCTTCGCCCCCAACCCCGCCGCCTACGACCCGCATTACCACTACCAGCTCGCCATCGACGCCGGGCTCTCCGCCTATGCCGCGCCGCTCGGCATGATCGAGGCAGGTGCCGCCACCTTCGCCGGGCAGATCCCGACCATCCTGAAGGTCAACTCCTCCAACTCGCTGGCGACCGACAAGAACCAGGCGCCTCACCGGCTCGGTGAACGATGCGCTGCGCCTGGGCTGCTCCGCCATCGGCTTCACCATCTATCCGGGCAGCGAATTCGCCTTCGACCTGATGGAAGAGATCCGCGAAATGGCCGAGGAAGCCAAGGCTGCCGGCCTCGCCGTGGTGGTGTGGTCCTATCCGCGCGGCCCGAACCTGGACAAGGCCGGCGAGACCGCGCTCGACATCTGCGCCTATGCCGCGCACATGGCGGCACTGCTCGGCGCCCACATCATCAAGGTGAAGCCGCCCACGGACGTGATCTCGCTCGAAGCCGCGAAGAAGTCCTATGCCGGGTTCGACGCCTCGACCATGGCCAAGCGCGTCGAAGCACGTCGTGGAGTCCTGCTTCGCCGGCAAGCGCATCGTCGTGTTCTCCGGCGGCGAGGCCAAGAGCCTGGATGGCCTGTACGAGGAAATCCGCGGCCTGCGCGACGGCGGCGCCAACGGCTCCATCATCGGCCGCAACACCTTCCAGCGCCCGCGCGAGGAAGCGCTGGCCATGCTGCAGAAGATCATCGACATCTATCTGAACAAGGCCTGATCAGCCGTCATTGCGAGCGTAAGCGAAGCAATCCATCTTCAGGGGGGCCTTGCGCCCCCCGTTCGCGTTTTGTAAGGACTCACCGCCGTGACCGACTGCCGCCTTTACCTCATCACCCCGCCCGTGCTGCCCGAGACCTTCGAGGCGCAACTCGCCGCAGCACTCGATGCCGGGGATGTCGCCGCATTGCAGCTGCGGCTGAAGGACGTGCCCGATGATATGATCGCCCGCACGGTGGAGAAGCTGCGCCCGATCGTGCAGAGCCGCGACGTGGCGTTCATCCTCAACGACCGTCCCGACCTCGCGGTGAAGCTCGGCTGCGACGGCGCGCATGTCGGCCAGACCGACATGCCGTTGAAGCAGGCGCGCAAAGTCCTGGGCGACCTGACCCTGGGCGTGACCTGCCATAACTCCCGCCACCTGGCGATGGAAGCCGGCGGAAGCCGGGGCGGATTACGTCGCCTTCGGCGCCTTCTTTCCCACCGCCACCAAGGAGCCGCCGGAAATGGCGGAGATCGAGACGCTGCAAATCTGGGCGCAGACCATGGAAGTCCCCTGCGTTGCCATCGGCGGCATCAACGCGGAGAACTGCGCGCCGCTGGTGCGGGCCGGGGCGGAATTCCTGGCCGTGGTCGGCGCGGTATGGAACCACAAGGAAGGCCCCGCTGCCGGGGTGAAAGCTATGCTCAAGGCAATCGCCGAGGCCTAATCGCAGTCATTGCCCCTGAGGGTGAAGCCCGTCACCTTGCCGTCCTTGAGGGTAAAGGTGGTCTCGCAGGACCAGACCTGAATATCCTGCGGGAAGCCGGCGTTATAGTACGGTCCGTAATACGGCCCCCAATACGGCCCGTACCAGGGGCCGTACCCGCCCATGGCGATGTCGCTGGGCAGCACCTGTGCGTGCCCCTGGACATAGGCGAGATACTGCACGCCGTTCACGGTGATCTGCTTGTCGGGCACGCCCATCGACTGCACGAGCCTGTCCTCCGGCGCGCCAATATAGGCGGCCATGCGAGATTGCAGGCTGGGCCCGTGGGCGCAGGCGGCAAGGACCAGGGGCAAGGCAAGAACAACGCGGCGCATGGCTATACCCTCTTGCCTATTAATATAGGCGCGGCGCGCAACAAATTAATGACATAGGTCAAGGCAGCCAGAGCACATCCGCAATACGCGGCGCGCCGGTGGCGAGCATGGCCAGTCGGTCAAAACCGAGCGCGATGCCCGAGCAGGCGGGGAGCTGGGCCACCGCGTCGAGGAAGTCCTCGTCCATTTCCCAGTCCGGCCCATACAGCGCATGCCGCCGCGCGCGGTCGCCCATAAAGCGGGCGCGCTGCTCGGCGGCGTCGGTAAGCTCTACGAAGGCATTGGCCAGCTCGATGCCGCATACGTAAAGCTCGAAGCGCTCGGCCACGCGCGGGTCCTCGGGGCATTTGCGTGCAAGCGCCGCCTGGGCGGCGGGCCAATGGGTGAGGAAGGTGGGGCGTTCGCGGCCCAGATGCGGCTCGATGCGCTCCAGCAGCAGGCGGAAAAACAGATCCTCCCAATCCTCGCCCTCGCGCAGTTTTGCTCCCGCCTGGGCGGCTAGCGCGGGCGCGTCGTCGGCAGTGGCCAGCACATCCGCCCCCACGTAGCGGTGGAACGCCTCGGCCACGGTGAGGAACTCCGGCTCGTCCAGCCGCGTGGTGATGCCCCGGCAGGTCACCTCGGGCGGCAGCGTGGCGCGCAGGAGCGAGAAGGTCTCGTCCATCAGCGCCTGCATGTCCGCGCCCAGGGAATACCATTCCAGCATGGTGAACTCGGGCGCGTGCGTGTCGGACCATGGTTCGTCGCGCCAGACGCGGGCAAGCTGAAAGATCGGCCCGGAGCCACCGGCCAGCAGCTTCTTCATGGCGAATTCCGGCGAGGTGTTCAGCCATCTTTCTGCTCCCGCCGGGACGGCGCGGAGGTGAACCTCTTCACCCGGGGCGAGCACGGCGTAGGGGGTTTCCACCTCGGTATAGCCGCGCGTAGTGAAGAACGCCCTCACAGCGGCGGCAAGGCGCTGGCGGCGCAGGAGAAGAGGAAAACGGTCGGGCAAGGTCTGCCAGGGTTGAGAGCGCATGGCGCACGTTCTACATCACGCCGATGCCGGATGGTATTTCCCCCAAGCCCCGCACGCTGCGCCGCCCCGCCGAGCTGGTGCGCGAAGGGCTGCTCCCCCCCGACCGCCTGGGCGAGGCCGAGGCTGTGGCCGCGCGCTATGCCATCGCCGTGCCCCCTGCCCTGGCGGCGCTCATCGAGTCGCCAGACGATCCGCTCGGGCTGCAATTCATCCCCAGCGCGGCGGAGCTGATCACCGCCCCGCATGAGAGCGCGGATCCGATCGCGGACGAGGCCCTTTCGCCCATCCCCGGCATCGTCCACCGCTACCTGGACCGCGCGCTGCTGAAGCCCCTGCTGGCCTGCCCGGTCTATTGCCGGTTCTGCTTCCGGCGCGAGCAGGTGGGGCCGGATGGCGGGCTGCTCTCGGCCGAGGAACTGGAAACCGCCTATGCCTATATCGCGGAACGCCCGGCGATCCGCGAGGTGATCCTGACCGGCGGCGACCCGCTCATCCTCTCGCCCCGGCGCCTTGGCGAAATCCTGCGCCGGCTGGAGGCGATCCCGCATGTGGAGCTGCTGCGCATCCATAGCCGCGTGCCGGTGGCCGACCCGGCGCTGGTGAACGAGGCGCTGCTCGAAGCGTTGGAGATCGAGAAACCGCTCTACATCGCGGTGCACAGCAACCATGCGCGGGAACTCACGCCGGAAGCCGCCGAAGCCTGCCGCAAACTCACCCGGCTGGGTATTCCGCTGCTCGGCCAGACCGTGCTGCTGAAGGGCGTGAACGACAGCGAGGCGGCGCTGGCCGATCTGTTCCGCGCCATGCTGCGCGCCCGGATAAAACCCTATTACCTGCACCAGTTGGACCCCGCCCCCGGCACCGCGCGCTTTTATGTGGAGCCGGAGCGCGGGCGCGAGATCCTGCGCAATCTGCGCGGCAAAATCAGCGGCACGGCCTTCCCCACCTATATTCTCGACCGTCCCGGGGGCCTGGGGAAGATTCCGCTTTAAAGTGGGGCTGAGGGGGCGCGTTGCCCAGTGCCGACACCTTGGGCCGCCACATCTCCGCCATACGGCCTCGTTATCCGGCTCATCGACTCGGCTTACGCCGGTCGTCAGTTGGACCAACAGAGGATGTAATGAAGAGAATATCCATCGCCGCCATGCTTGCCGCCCTGACTCTCGGCTTATCGGCTCCCGCCCATGCAGACCAAAGCACAGCCGAGCTGCTGGCCGCCCACAACGCCTATCGAGCAGATCTCGGTCTTCCGCCGTTGCGGTGGTCCGACCAACTGGCGGCTAAGGCGCAGGAATGGGCTGAGCATCTCGTCGAGATCGGACAGCTGGAGCACAGCGGGCCGGGCCAGAACCTGGCAATGGCTGCGTCCGGCACCCAGTCGCTGACACAGTTGGTAGATCTGTGGGGCAGCGAACAGGCTGACTTCACGAACGGCGACTTTCCGGACATCTCCACGACCGGAAATTGGATGGACGTGGGCCATTACAGCCAACTGGTCTGGAAGGCGACGACCGAGGTTGGATGCGGGGTTGCTGATGGCAATGGGAGCGAGTTTCTAGTCTGCGATTACGATCCGCCAGGGAATGTCATGGGTGAACGGGCCTTCTAGCTGATCGATTCCGCGACGTGGTGGCGATGACGGCGTTGCCCGATGGTCACCACTGCGTGCGGGACATTCCAACTGCGGCGAACGGGTTTTCGCCTTCTCGACTTGCCGCCGGCAATTTCCATGAACGAATGTCTTTTTATCGTCGTCCGACACTCCACAGCGGTCATTCTGTCATCGGCCCCAACCCGCACTATTCCCCCCTCTAAAACCGGGCGGTTATCGCCGCCTGCAGGCTCTGCACCGACCAGTTGCCCGCGAACCACCCGGCATAGCCGAAATCCAGCGACCAGTTGCCGCGCGCCATGCTCAGCCCCAGCCCCACCTCGCCGGAAACCGGCGCCAGATGCCCGGGGTTCAGGGTGAGCGCGGTATAGTCCTGCGTCGTCAGCCCCATGCCAGCGCCGGGGTTGCCCAGGGCCGCGTCCACGCCGAAGCTGACCCGGGGCGTGACCACGATCCGCGAGGCGGTGACGAAGCTCCGTCCCAAATTCATGCGCAGGAAGGGGGTGACATTCGCCCCGGAAGACCCGGCCGCGCTCAGCGCGAAACCCTGGGCGGCGGTTTCGGTAAAACCGCCCAGGGAGACCCGGGTGACCCGCAACCCCGCCGCCGGGGCCATCTCCACCCCGCCCCCGTGCAGCGGCACCGCCAGCTGCGCCTCGGCGGAGAGCACGTTGCCATTCTGCCGGGCCCAGGCCCCGCCCGCGCCGGTCTGGCGCGTGGTGCTGGCGCTGACGATACCATCCAGCACGGCGGCGCTGAGCGTAACCGGCCCCAAGGGCTGACTGGCGTAGAGGCCGAGACGGATCGTCTCCAGATCCGCATCGCCCGTCCCCTGGCCGCGCAGAGTGCCGTCATCGTACCCGGCGGCGATGCCGATCCGTCCGCCGATCGCAGACACGGCGCGGTCCACCCCGGCGAGGAACCCGCCCCCCGCGAGGTTATACGGATCCTGCGTGGAGAGATTCGTCCCCGCCGCCTCCACCCAGCCGCCCAGGGCGCAGAACCCGCCCGCCAGGGCCGAGGCGATACTGGCCTTGCCGTTGCCCTCGACTAGCGCGCTCTGGCAGCCAACCCCGCCGCCCGGCGCCGCCGCGCGGCCCAGCAGCATATCGTCCAGGGCCTCGGCATCCAGCGTCATGGCCTGGGAGAGATCGGGCAGCAGCCCCGCCCCCCGCGGCGCCACGGTGAAATTGCGGTTCACTCGCAACACCGCCGCCTGCGTGCCCACCGTAACCAGGATCGGCTGCGCCGGGCCCGCCACCTGGGAGAACGTACCATTCACGCCGCCATCGGCCTGCAGGAACTGGTAGCTCGCCGGGGTATAGGTGCCCGGCGCCAGCACGTAGGTGAGCGTGCCGCCCAGCGTGACCGTGCCGGTCACAGTGAAGCTGGACACCTGCCCAGGCGCGACCAGCACGACCAGCGTGCCCGTGGAGGTCTGCACGAAATTCCCGCTCAGCCGCAGAGGTGCTGCCGCCAGCCCGGCGGAGAAGCTGCCGGCATTGACCATCTGCGCCACGTTCCACTGGCCAGCGCCGGCCCAGCTCGCCCCCTGCGCGACGGTAAGCGCGCCATGAGCGTTGAAGCCGGTAATATCCGAGGCCAGCGTGCCGCTGCCGGTGAGCGAGATGCGGCTCGCCGTGCCATTCCCCGCGATATCGCCGCTGATCTGCGCCCCGGTGCCGAGCGTGATGGTGCTCGCCCCGCGGGAGAGGCTGATCGCGTTGCTGCCGCCCGTGGCGATGATGCTGCCTGTGTCGAGAATGTTCACCGCTCCCCTGGCGGCTACGCCGGTCAGCCCGGCGATGGTCCCGGCATTGTCCAGCGTGCCATTGGCCGCCAGCTTCACCCCGGCGTTCTTACCGGTGATCAGCCCGGTATTCTCCACCACCCCGCCGCGCCCGGTGTCGATCACCCCGTCGATGCCCCCGGCGACGGTGCCGCTATTGCTGACGGAGGAAGCCCCAGTGAGATACACGCCGAAATCCGGCCCGCTGACCAGCCCGGCATTGGTGATCCGCGAGCCGTCGCCGCCCGCGTATACGCCGGAATAGCCGCCGAGCAGCCGGCCGGAGGCGGTGTTGGTGAGCGTGCCGCCGGAATAGAGCGAGACGGCATCGCCCGTGCGGGCTGAAATCTGCCCGCTATTGGTCACGCTGCCCGCGCCGTTGCCGGTGTACACGCCGATATGCCCGCCGAAGATGGAGCCGGTGTTGCTCACCCCGCCGCCACGGTTCAGGCTCACCCCGTCATAGCCGGCGGCGATGGCGCCGCTATTGCTCACCTGCCCGGCGCCATTGTTCACCAGCACGCCGTAACCCCCGGCGCTGATCGTGCCGCCATTGGCGATGCTGCCGCCAGCGCCGAGCAGGATGCCAATGCCATTTGCCGCCTGAACCTGCCCGGCATTGTTCAACTGAGCGGGACTGGCATCCCACAGCGCCACCCAGCTTGTGGAATCGATGCTCACCCCGTTGGCGATGCTCACCCCGGCAGCGCCATAGGCGGCGAGGTTCACCGCGCCATAACGGTTGGTGGAGATCACGCTCTGCGCAGCGGCGGGGGCGCTGAGCGCCATGGCGGCGGGCAGCACCAGCAGCGAGGCATTGGCGTTCCTGCGCGCCAGGGCAATGCCGGTCGGAAACGTGTTCATGCGGGCAGATCCTAGGGCCGGGCCGCTTTTTGCCACCCTTCACAACTACAGGTTAAGACCAGCCTAACCCCGCACCTATGAATCACGCGTTAATCCTTCGCGCCCGCGGTGCCGGAATCGATATTTTCCCGTTAACCTATTGGCCTCGCCGCCACGGGCGGCTTGCCGAAATCGCCCCGGCGGCGTAAGCCCCCGCCTCACGATTATTCAAGTTTTCTCATCCGCAGGGCAGAACCCATGAAGCAGCAGGCTAATCTTATCCGCGCCGGCCAGGTCATCGAACACGAGGGCCAGCGCTGGACCGTGCTGAAGCAGCAGATCATCACCCCCGGCAAGGGCGGCGCCTTCATTCAGGTGGAAATGCGCAACCTGAAGACCGGCAACAAGACCAACGAACGCTGGCGCACCGCCGACACCGTTGAGCGCCTGACCACCGAGGACCGGGACTACACCTACTCCTACACCGATGGCGACAACCTCGTGCTGATGGACCCCGAGACCTTCGAGCAGTTCATGGTCCCGGCCGCGATCCTGGGCGATTCCGCGCCCTTCCTGCAGGACAACATGCCCGTCATCGTCGCCCTGGTGGAAGGCGACCCGGTTGGCATCACCCTGCCGCCGCAGGTCACCCTGGAAGTGGTGGAAGCCGACCCGGTGGTGAAGGGGCAGACCGCCTCCTCCTCCTACAAGCCCGCCAAGCTCTCCAACGGCGTGAAGACGCTGGTGCCGCCCTTCGTCGAAGCCGGCGAACGCATCGTCGTGCGCACGGAAGACGGCAGCTACGTGGAACGCGCCAAGGGTTAAAAGCACGGCCCCCAGGGGCGCGCTTTACAGCCTGAATATGAGGTCCAGGGGCTCCCGGCTCCTGGCAGAGGGTTCGGGGGGGCACTGTCCCCCCGAACCTCGTTTAACACGAGGAGCCTATTGCCATGATGCCACGTCTTTCCCCGCACATGACCGTGATGCACGCCGCGGCGAACAGGGCCGCGAAGCGCCTGCTGCGCGATTTCATGGAGGTCGAGAACCTGCAGGTTTCCGTTAAGGGGCCTGGGGATTTCGTCAGCCAGGCGGATCTGCGCGCGGAGCAGTCCCTGCGCGAGGACCTGGAGAAGGCGCGGCCGGGCTACGCGTTTCTCATGGAGGAATCCGGGGCTTCCGGGTCCGACAAATGGGCCTGGCGCTGGGTTGTTGACCCGCTGGACGGCACCACCAACTTCCTGCACGGCATCCCGCACTGGGCGATCTCGATCGCGCTGGAGAAGCGCCTGCCCGATGGCAACAGTGAGGTCCACGCCGCCGTGGTGTACAGCCCGGTGAATGGCGAGATGTTCTGGGCCGAGAAGGGCGTGGGCGCGTATCTCAACGACAAGCGCCTGCGCGTCTCCGCCCGGCGCGACCTGAAGGACGCGCTGTTCGCCACCGGCATTCCCTTCGCCTCCGGCTCCGGCGCGCAGCGCCTGGGCTTCGCGCGCACGTTGGGCACGCTGATGCCGCAGGTTGCCGGCATCCGCCGTTTCGGCTCCGCGGCGCTGGACCTCGCCTGGGTCGCGGCCGGGCGCTACGACGGCTACTGGGAAACCGGCATCCAGCCCTGGGACATCGCGGCGGGCATGCTGATCGTGCGCGAGGCGGGCGGCTATGCCACCGATGCCGAAGGCAAGGATGAGGTCGCCAGCACGATTGTGGCGGCCACCCCGCATCTTCATCCAAAACTGCTGGAAGTTGTGCAGGACGGTCTGGCGGCGGCCAAGGCTTGACGTTAAGGTTTCTGCCGTGAAGCACACTTTGCTCCTGGCAGGTCTCGTTGTACTGGCTGCCCCCTGCGCCAACGCGCAGGTGGCGGTGAATCCGGCGGCGTTGCAACAGCTGGCCGGTATCGGCCCGGCGCCCGCTCCCGCTGCACCGCAAGCGGCGCCGCCGGCGCCGCATATCGTACATCATCACCACGCGGCCCCGCCGCCAGCGGCGGCAAAGCCGGCTCTGCCCGTGCCTGTGCCCGCGGTCGCCAAGGTTACCGCTCCGCCCCCCGCGCCACCAACTGCAGCTCCCGCGGCGCCTAAGCCCCTCGCCCCGGTGCGGCTCAGCTTCGCCCCCGGCAGCGTGGACCTTCCCCCGAATGCCGCCGATGCGCTGAAGCCCTTCTGCCATGAGGGCGGCATGATCAGCATCGACGCCCACGCCCCGGCCACCCCTTCCGACCCCTCGGTTGCGATGCGGCTTTCGCTCTCGAGGGCGCTGGCGGTGAAGAACGCGCTGGCCGCCTGCGGCGTACCGGTACAGAACATCGTGCCCCGCGCCATGGGCGCCACACCGGGGCAGGCTGACGACCAGACGATTGTGGCCGCAGGCGCAGGAGCAGCGAAATGACCAAGCCCACCAGCTACCTGATTCGCATGATCCTGTTCTGCGTGGTGGTTTACAGCGTCGCAGCACTGCTCGCCCCGCAGCTCGCGCGCTTCTACATGGCCAACCCGGTGATCAACTCCGTCATCGTGGCGGTGGAGGTGTTCGGCGTGTTCTGGAACCTCCGCCAGGTGCAGCGCCTGTACCCCGAGGTGGCATGGGTGGAGGATTTCCGCCGCAACCGCCAGCGCCTGGAACAGGCCACGCCGCCAGTGCTGCTCGCCCCCATGGCGCGCATGCTGCACGGCCGCGCCGATGGCGAACGGCGCATCACCCTTTCCGGCCAGGCCATGACCACGATCCTGGACGGCATCTCCTCCCGCCTGGACGAGAACCGCGAGCTCTCCCGCTACACCACCGGGGTGATGATCTTCCTCGGCCTGCTCGGCACGTTCTGGGGCCTGCTGCGCACGGTCAATTCCGTGGCCGAGGTCATCAACGGCATGAACCTCGCGGGCGGCGACGTGAACGCCATGTTCGCGCAGCTGAAGGGCGGGCTGGCCGGGCCGCTGGCGGGCATGGGCACGGCCTTCTCGTCCTCAATGTTCGGCCTTTCCGGCGCGCTTATCCTGGGCTTTCTGGACCTTACAGCGGGTCAGGCGATGAACCGCTTCTTCAACGAGCTGGAAGAATGGCTGGCCGGGCTCACGCGGCTTTCCACCGGCGCCCTGGCGGGGGATGGCGACGGCAGCATGCCGGTTTACGTGCAGGCGCTGCTGGAGCAGACGGCGGAGAACATGGACCATCTGCAGCGCCTGCTGGCGCGCGGCGAGGAAGGCCGGGTGCAGAGCCATTCCGCCGTGGTGGCAATGACCGAACGTCTCGCGCATCTCTCCGACACGCTGCGCGTGAACCAGCAGCTGATGGAGAACATCGCCACCGCGCAAACGGGACTGACGCCTGTGCTCTCGCGCCTCGGCGAGCCCAAACCCGCGGATGAGGTAGCGCGCGCCCATCTGCGCAATATCGAGTTGCTGCTCTCCCGCCTGCTCACCGAGAGCGAACAGGGCCGGTCGCAGAGCCTCTCCGAACTGCGCAGCGATTTGAAGGTACTCACCCGCACCGTCGCCAGCATGGCGGATAGCGCCCGCACATGAGCCGGCGGCGCGGCACGGGCAACGGGCTGGAGGCTTGGCCGGGCTATGTGGACGCGCTCTCCACCCTGCTCATGGTTACCATCTTCGTGCTGCTGGTCTTCGTACTGGCGGAGGCGTTCCTCTCCTCCGCGCTCACCGGCTCGAACAACACGATCGATGTGCTGAAGCAGCAGATCGCGGAGCTGACGCAGAGCCTGTCCATGGAAACCACCAAGGACGCGACGCTGAGCCAGGAGCTGGCGGCACTGAACGCGCAGCTGGCGAGTGCGCAGACGGCCAATGCCAGCCTCACCCAGCAGCTCTCCACCGACACCGCCACCATCACCTCGCTGCAGGGCGCGCAGAAGACGCTGCAAGCCCAGCTCTCCGACGCGCAGGCGCAAGCTGCCGCCGCCACCGGGCGTATCTCGGCGCTGCAGGCGCAGATGGAAGAAGTGGCCGGCACGCCAGACATGCAGCAGAAACTCACGGACGCGCAGAAACTCTCGGCCCAGGACGAGGCGCAGATCACGCTGCTGAACCAGCAGATGGCAGCACTTCGCGCGCAGCTGGCGGCGCTGCAAACGGCGCTCGATGCCTCCCAGGCGGCGGACGAGGCGGACAAGGTGCAGATCGTGGATCTCGGCAAGCAGCTCAACGAGGCGCTGGCCCGCAAGGTGGAAGAGTTGCAGCAATACCAGAGCGTGTTCTTCCGCACGCTGTCCGAAAGCCTGAAGGGCGAGAAGAACATCAAGGTGGTGGGCGACCGCTTCGTGTTCGAAAGCGATGTGCTGTTCCCCGTGGACGAGGCGACCATCACCCCCGAGGGTCAGGCGGAAATCGCCGAGGTTGCCGACGCGGTGAAAGAAATCGCCGCGAAGATCCCGCCGAACGTGAACTGGGTGCTCTCGGTGGACGGCTATGCCGACGTGCAGCCGATCAAGGGCGGGCCATACAAGTCGAATTTCGACCTCTCCTCCGCCCGCGCGCTAGCGGTGCTGGACCTGCTGATCGCCAATGGCGTGCCGGAGAACCGGCTGGTCACCTCAGGGCTAGGTTCGAACAACCCGATCGCCACCGGTGACACCCCGGCGGATTACGCGCAAAACCGACGGATCGAATTCCGCCTGACGACGCCTTAAGGGTCAACCGTCATTGCGAGCGCAACGAAGCAATCCATCTTTCAAACCACCGGCACATAAGATGGATTGCTTCGGCCGCGAGGCGGCCTCGCAATGACGGAAATCGCCGTCGCCAAGGCCGCCTTACGCGCCGAGATTCTGGGCCTGCGCGTGGGCTGGGACCCAAGCGTGGGCGCGCGGCTGGCGGAGCATGTGCTGGCCTCGGGGCTAGTGCCGCCGGGCGCCGTGGTGGCCGGGTTCTGGCCGATGCCGCATGAGATCGACATCCGCCCGCTGCTGCACGGTTTGCATGAGCGCGGACATGTCATCTGCCTGCCGGAGACGCCGCCGCGCGGGCAGAAGCTGATCTTCCGCGCCTGGACGCCAGGGGCGGAAATGGTGCACGGGCGCTTCGGCACGATGTTCCCCGTGGGCGCGGTGACTGTGCCGGATTTCGTGCTGGTGCCGCTTGTGGCGTTCGACGCCGATGGCCATCGGCTAGGCTATGGCGGCGGGTATTACGACCGCACGCTGGCGGAACTGCCAAACGCGTTCCGCCTGGGCTGCGCCTATGCCGCGCAGCAAGTGGCGCATGTGCCGGTGGAGGAGACGGATTTCCATCTGCACGCGGCGGCGACGGAAGAAAAAATAGTTAATACCGATCCGCCTAAAGACTGACACACGCCCAATCACGGCTACCGATTGAGTTGATGCGGTCTGGATCAGCGATGAACCAATTCCATGCGGTTTTGCAGGCACCCACGATATCGTCGTATTTGTCCCAGACCTTGGCGCAGAGCTTGTTCTGCCGAAGATAGCCCCAGACGTTCTCCATGGGGTTCAATTCAGGGCTGTAGGGCGGCAGGGGCAGCAAGGTCATATTCTCGGGCATGTGCAAGAGCTTGCCCTGCTGATGCCAGCCGGCGCCATCGCAAATCAGCACGGCGTGGGCACCCGGTGCCACTTGCGTGCTGATTTCGGCCAAGTGCAAGTTCATCATCTCGGTGTTTGCGCCAGGCGTGATGATCGCAGCCCCAACGCCGCGCTGCGGGCAGATCGCACCAAAGATGTAGGCGGAGTCATGGCGGTTATCACGCACCATCAGCGGCCGTGAGCCACGTGGCGCCCAGATATAGGCGTGACCTCCCTTCTGACCCACCCTGGCCTCGTCCTGGAACCAAATTTCTATCGGCGCGCCAGCCGTGGTGTCGATGAGTGCGGCGCGCACCAGACTGGCGAAGTTTTTTTAAAAGTCGCTTCCGCCGCGGCATCCTTCTTGGGATGCACGGGCCGCGGCTGTAATCGCGTCAGGCCGAGTTCACCCAGCCATTTTCCGATCGTGCTTTCATGCACCTCCACCGACCAGCGGCGCGCCACTTCCGCCTGCAGGTCCACGCACCGCCAACGCACCACCTTGTTGGTCGCCAGATCGGGCCCCTTGATCACCAATTCGCGCAGTTCGGCCATTTGTTGGGTTGTCAGATAAGGCTCACGGCCAGGGCTTTTGCGAGACTTCAGCCCCTCAATGCCAGCCTCGTTGTAACGATGCACCCAATCACGAAGGGTTTGCCGGTCCATGCCGTTCAGCACCGCAGCCTCGCTCCGTGACCGGCCATCCAAAACCAGGGCCAACGCCAGCATGCGACGGACCTGCGCACCATCGGCACATTTGGCCGATTGGGCCCGCAACTCGGCACCCGTATGATCCATGCGTGTAATCGCTACTTTCGCCCCCATAACATGCCCCCCGATGCAAATCTCCCCATCAGGGCATCGAATCGGAAATTCCCACCCTTGGGAATCCCCCACGGAGAGTCAGGAGTAAGGCGGGCTGGTATAAGATGTCATAACAATAAAAAACACCGGCGTCTCTTCGACTCCAATCAAACAAAAGGCCCGGAGCAGAAAGCTCCAGGCCTTTTCTTTTAATTACGCGACAGCTTACGCAGCCCGTGTCTTCTTCTGCTCGCCATATTGCGGGCGGCGGGGCTTGGCTGGCTTCACCTTGCGCACCACCATGTCCGGGTGGCGTTGCGGCTTCTTCGCCGGCATCGCCTGGGCCGGGCGGGTGCCGCTTGCCACTTCCATCTTGATGCCCGTCAGCTTCTCGATCTGGTTCAGGTACGGCAGCTCGGTTGCATCGCAGAAGGCCACGGCCATGCCCTCGGCGCCATTGCGCGCGGTGCGGCCGATGCGGTGCACATAGCTCTCCGGCTCATTCGGCAGCTCGTAATTCACCACGTGGGAAACGCCGGAAACATCGATGCCGCGGGCGGCGATGTCGGTGGCCACAAGCACCCGCGCCTCGCCGGACTTGAAGGCATCCAGCGCGCGCTGGCGGGCGTTCTGCCCAAGATTGCCGTGCAGCGCCACCGCCGTGATCTTCACTGCGTTCAGCTGCAGGGCGACGCGATCCGCCCCGCGCTTGGTGCGGGTGAAGACGATGGCGCGGGTGAAGGCCGGGTCACGCAGCAGGTCCACCAGCAGGTCGCGCTTCTGCGAGCCCTCGACGAAATGCACGCTCTGGGCGATGCGCGCCGGGGTGGAGGACACCGCCGCCACCGTTACCCTCACCGGGTCACGCAGCAACCCTTCCGCCAGCTTGGAGATTTCCGCCGGCATGGTGGCCGAGAACAAGGCCGATTGCCGGCGCGTGGGCAGATGCGTCACGATCTTGCGGATGTCAGGGAAGAAGCCAAGGTCCAGCATGCGGTCGGCCTCGTCGAGCACGAAGAACTCGCACTGGTCGATGATCAGCTCCTTGGTGTTCATCAGGTCCAGCACGCGGCCGGGGCAGCCGACGACAATGTCCGCCCCGCGCGACATGCGGGTAACCTGCCCGCTGCGGCCCACGCCGCCGACGATGAGCACCACGCGCAGGCCAAGCCCGGCGCCGAATTTCTTGAATTCCTGCTCGATCTGCACGGCCAGCTCGCGGGTCGGCGCCAGGATCAGCGCGCGGGTGGAGAAGCGGCGGTTATGCAGCTTGTGCCCGGCCATGACCTGCAGGATGGGCAGGGCGAAGGCAGCGGTCTTGCCGGTACCGGTCTGGGCCAGACCCAGCACGTCCTTGCGGGCGAGGCCGTGCGGAATGGCACCGGCCTGGATCGGGGTGGGTTTGACGAAGCCCGCATGCTTCAGCGCAGCGAGAATCGGGGTTGCGAAGCCAAACGCCTCAAAAGTCGTATCAGTCATAAACAAACGTCTCCGGCGCCATGAAACTGCTCCATGGCGATATTGTCCGGCTTCCACGCGCGATTTTGGAAAAGGACGGGTATAAGGATGCCCGAGAAGGGACGTCCCCGCCCCCAAAAGACAAACCAGCCGCCAAGGCCAGGGCCATAAGGCCCTGGTCGCGCATTCGCGGTTGGTGGCGGCCTTATGCACGTGCCGCACCGCACAACGCAAGAATAATCGCACAGCCCCGCGCCTGTGAGACCGGAAACGCAAAAAGGGCCCCGAAAACGGGGCCCTTTGCCGAAGTGCAGAACAGAGAGGCTCTTGCTTAGTCGCCAGCGGCCGGGTGCATGGCGCCGAGCGAGGCGGGCACCTTGGCAGCGGCGGGCAGCGCCACCGGCTTGGCTTCCTTGGCCGGCATGGAGGCCAGGATGGAGACGCCGACCGAGGCCAGATAAGGCATGGACTGGGTGAACAGCACCGCAACCCAGAGCTTGGTCTCCAGCGTCGCCCAGTGGTGGCCGAAGCCAACACCCAGCGCCGCACCCCAGGTGAGGGCCAGGAGCACCAGCTCCTCGCGGGCCATCACCAGCCCCTGCACCAAAGCGGGCGCGTCCTTCATCTTCGGCGTGCGCAGGAAGGGCAGCTTGTTGGTGAAGAGCCCCTTCCACACCGCCTTGCCGATGCTGTGGGAGAGCGCCAGGCCCGCCACCGCGGCGCCGACACGATCCATGAAGCCGCAAGGCACGCGGTTCTTATAGAGGGCCAGGATCTGCACGATCTTGAAGAAGAACAGGCCGATCGAGGGCAGCATGAACAGGGCGATCGGAAACTCGAAGCGCACCGGGTCCAGGATCAGCCCAACCGACCAGGCGAGGCCCATGGTGAGGAACACGATGCCCAGCGCGTCGCCGAACCAGGGCAGCCAGCCGGTGATGAAGTGCCAGCGCTGGCCCAGCGTCAGCTCCTTGTTGAAGGGGTTGAGCAGAGCGCTGGCATTGGCGCGGACGATGCGCATGGCGCCATAGGCCCAGCGGTAGCGCTGCTTGCGGAAGGCGTTGTAGTCGTCAGGCATCACGCCCTTGCCAAAGGACTTCTTGGAGTACACCGCCTCGTACCCGGCGCGGAACAGGCGCAGGCCCAGCTGGCTGTCCTCGGTGATGCACCACTCGGCCCAGCCGTGCTCGTTCAGCAGCGCCTGCTTGCGCACCAGGGTCATGGTGCCGTGCTGGATGATGGCGTTGCGCTCGTTGCGGGTGACCATGCCGGCGTGGAAGAAGCCGGCGTATTCCCAGAACATCATCCGCTTGAACAAGCCGCCGTCATTGTCGCGGTAGTCCTGGGGCGACTGGGTGAAGCCGACCTTCGGGTTGTCGAAGGCGGGAACCATGCAGCGCAGCCAATCCGGGTCCACCAGATAGTCGGAGTCGATCACACCGATGATCTCGGCATCCGGGGCGGTCTCGCGCAGGGCGAAGTTCAGCGCGCCGGCCTTGTAGCCCTTGTACTTGCCCAGGGTGAAGAAGCGGAACTTGGGCCCAAGGCGCGCGCAGTGCTCGGCCACCGGCTCCCACACACCGGGGTCCATGGTGTTGTTGTCGATGACCAGCACCTCGAAGCGGTCGTAATCCATCGCGGCCAGGGCATCGAGCGTCTGCTTCACCATGTGCGGCGGCTCGTTGCAGATGGGCAGGTGGATGGAGACCTTCGGCAGTCTCGCGCTGGACGGAGCCGGGATCGGCTCGTAATGGCGCTTGGCGACGCGGCCGAAGATGGTCTCGACCAGGTCGAAGCTGTCGGCGATCAGCAGAAAGAGCAGCAGCCCCTGCCCCGCGGCCAGCGCGCCCCACACAGCGGCGGCGCCCAGCGAGAGATAGGTCTCGCTCATGTTCATGAACAGCATGGCGAGGATGGCGGTGAAGCCCTCCACCAGCGCCGCGAAGGTGAACTTGCCGATGAAGCGGATGTCCGGCCGGCGGGAGAGCAGCAGCATGGTGGCCGCCAGCGAGGCCAGGCACGCGCCCAGCGCATATTCGAGCCAGTTCGGGTTGTTCTCAACCGCGCCGGTCAGCGACCACTTGGCATGGCGGTCCAGGGTGAACATGCCCCAATACCCGGCGGCGCGGCCCTCGAAGCTCGTCTTCCACGGCTGGTCGAAGGCTTCCATCACGAAGTAGTCGATATGGTCCTGCTGCGCGAGGTTGAAGAAATCACGCAGGAAGCGCGCCTGGTTCACGTTGTTGGCGCGGGCGGCGCCGATATCGATGCCGTCGGAGGGCCAGCCCACCTCGCCGATGACGATGCGCTTGTTGGGGTACTGATGATGCACGGCCTGCAGGCGGTTCATCACGTCCTGCACGGCGATGTTCTCGGGCACGCCCTCCCAGTAGGGCAGCAGGTGCACGGTGATGAAATCGACCTGGTTGGCGAGTTCAGGATGTTTCAGCCATACATGCCAGGGCTCGGCGGTGGAGACGGGCACATGGGTCTGCGCCTGCACCTGCTTGATGTCGGCGATGAGCTGCGGAACGGTGAGGTCGGCGCGCAGGACGGTCTCGTTGCCGACCATGAGCTGCGTCACGTCCGGGTTGGCATTGGCCACCTGCACCAGCTTGGCCAGCTCCTTGGCGTTGGCGTCCGGGTGGCGGTCCAGCCAGCCGCCGAGCGTGACGTTGAGGTGCATGCCCTCGGCCAGGGCCGGGATCTGCCCCAGATCGCCCTCGACGGTATAGGTGCGGATGTTGTGGGTGTATTTGGCCGCGAAGGCGAGGTCGGACTTGATCTCGGCCGTGCTCGGGTAGTTGCCGGTCTCCGGGCTCTCCCCCTTATGGAAGGGCGAGAAGGCGAAACCGCCAATTTCGCCATGATACGGGGCGATGTTGGTGGCAGGACGGTTGACCGCGCCCCACAGGCCAAACGCCACCACGCCGACGCCGAGGGCTGCTGCCCAGGAACCCGGGTTGGCCCAGCCCTTGCGGGGCTTGGCGGTGGAGATGTGCGCCTCCTGGCGGTGGATTTGCGACTGGTACGTCATGGCCTTGCGATCCAAAAAACCCGGGACTAGCCCCGCGTGTGACGATTTATGACGGTCCAGTAAGGCGTTGCCTGGGCGCGATTGTGTCCCAACTAAGGCAAACCGTGCACCAGCCATGCGCGGCATGGCTGCACGCCACGCAATTTTTCGATACAAGCATGGCATGGCCCTCGCTTTTCAGCTCTTCATCCTGGCTCTGCTCATCCTGCTCAACGGCGCCTTCGCGCTCGCGGAGCTCGCCCTCGTCTCGGCCCGCCGGGCCATGCTCGGCCTTATGGAGCGTGAGGGCGTGCCCGGCGCCGCCCGCGCCCGCATCCTGGCGGACAACCCGCAGAGCTTCCTCCCCGCCTCGCAATTCGGCATCACGCTGATCGGCATCCTCACCGGCGCGTTCGGCGGCGACCAGCTGGCCGCCCGGCTGGAAGTGCCGCTCTCCCGCGTGCCCCATCTGGCACCTTATGCCTCGCCGGTGGCGGTGGCGGGCACGGTCATCGTCATCACCTTCCTCGTTCTGGTGTTCGGCGAGCTGGTGCCCAAGCAGTTGGCGCTGCGCCACCCGGAGCGCGTGGCCACGGCGATGGCCGGGCCGCTCAACGTGGTGGCGCGTGTGGCGGCACCGGCGGTGTGGCTGCTGGGCAAGACAACCTCGCTGGTGCTGCGCCTGTTCGGCCCGGCGCCGGAGAGCTCCCGCGCGGTGAGCGAGGAGGAGCTGAAGGCGATTCTCGTGGAGGGCGCCGAGACCGGCGTGCTGGAGACGGAGGAGCGCGACATCATCGAGCGCGTGCTGCGCCTGGCGGACAAGCCGGTGCGCGCGATCATGACGCCGCGCACCGAGATCGTCTGGCTCGACCGCACCGCGCCGAAGGAGGACATCATTTCCCGGCTGCGCACCGCGCCGTATTCGCGCTTCGTGGTGTGCGACGGCGCGATCGACAACGTGGCCGGCGTGGTGCAGGCCAAGGACATTCTGGACCGCGTGCTGGCCGGCAAGGAATTCTCGATTGCCGCGGCGGTGCGCCATCCCATCGCGATCCCCGACTCCGTTACGGCGCTGGAGGCGCTGGACCGGCTGAAGGGCGAGGCGCTCGGCATCGCCCTGGTGCTGGACGAATACGGCAGCTTCGAGGGCATGGTGACGGCGGCGGACGTGCTGGAAGCCATCGTCGGCGACGCGGATGATGCCGGTCCGTCCGCACACGCGCCGCAACAGGCATCCGATTCAGTATACGAGCTGGACGGGCTGACCCCGGTGGACGAGACAAAGGCCAGGCTGCATTTGCCGGCTTTGCCGAACGAAGGGAGCTACCACACGCTGGGCGGGCTGATCCTGGCGCTGCTGCTGCGCCCCGCCCGCGCAGGCGACGCCATCGTGTTCGGCGGCTGGAAGTTCGAGGTGCTGGCCATGGACGGACGGCGCATCGAGCGCGTGCGGGTGGCTAAGGAGGGGGGGGATTAGGCACAAAGCCCCCTCGCCTAAAACCAGAGTAGTTTTGAAGTCGAATTGGCAAGACTTAGCTTGAAGGCAATCCATGGGCAAAAACAACAACATCGGTTTTTTGCGCTTGCTTTTCGCAAGTCTCGTCATAATTGGCCATGCCCCTGAGCTGGTCGACGGCAATCGGAGCAGAGAGCCGCTTACCTGCATCTTCCATACGATATCCCTCGGGGAATTTTCGGTTGACGTATTCTTTTTATTAAGCGGCTACCTCATAACTGCAAGCATAATCCATTCGGATTCCATCAGCGCCTATTTTCGCCGCCGCGTTTTGCGTATCTATCCTGCCTATTTTGTTTCTTTTACAACTATTATGTTCGTTCTCGGCCCAAGCATTGGAGTCAACCCAGAACCCACACTTGAAATAATCCTAAGAATACTTCTGCTTTTGCCACCGGCGAATAGTCCTCAGTTGGCTCCTCTACACTATCAAAATCTAGATGGTGCAATGTGGACCATTTCTTACGAATTTCATTGTTACCTATTTCTGGCAATTTTAAGCGCGCATGGCTTCTTTCGCCATAGACGCTTGATGACAACAGTCGTAGCCGTCCTTGCCACTGCAGCATTCGCGGCAACATTCGACAACGCAAAATCTGCCCTCCAGTCACTTTGGTATAATCACCAGACAGTTCTTCTCTTGACTATTGGCGAACCAACAGCAGCACTTCGCTTGACATCAATATTCATGTTTGGCTCCGTCGCTTTTCTTTACAAAAAAGAAATAACCATATGGCTTGGGCCGCGAAAAGCAGTTGGCTGCGCACTTCTCTGCGCCATTTTGCTGCTAAACCGTCACACTGCTGAATTGGGTCTGTCAACCGTTGGTGGATTGACTTTGTTCTGGCTGGCTACAAAGACCAACATTGGACCACTTAGAAAAATAAACAATAATTGGGATATAAGTTACGGCACATATCTCTATGGGTGGCCCGTGGAAACCACTTTTCTATGGTTTGACCACGGCATTTCACCACCTCTATTGGCAGCCGCCTCGCTGCCCATCGCTATATATTTGCGGGCTCCTCATAGAGCGTCGAGCCCAAAGCCTATCGAGAGTCCCCCGCCTGCAGGCAGCCCAAAACACCGTTATAGTTCGAAACGATTCTCCTTGAGCTACACTTGAGAAGAACAAGCTCTCGAGTGATCAATCACCCCACAGCCCTTTCCACCGCCCGCGCCACCCGCAACACCACATCATCGCGGTAAACCGGCGCGGCAATCTGCACCGAAGTCGGCAGCCCGGCGGCGTTTACCCCCATGGGGATAGAAATCGCCGGCTGGCGGGTGAGGCTGAACAGGAAGGTCCACGGCGCCCAGTTCCGCAAAAGTGCGGCCACGGGGTCGTCCACCGGCGCCTCGGCCAGCGGGGCGCAATGCGGCACGGCGGGGCAGAGAATCGCGTCCACCTCCAGCGCCGCCATGGCATGCGCCGCCTCCACGCGCAGCGCCTCGGCGCGCAGCATCTCCAGCGCGGGCGTGTCGCGGAACCGCTCCGCCACCGCCAGCAGCCCGGCATCCAGCAGCGTGCGCTTGTCCTCGGCCTGCATATCCACCACGCGGGCCAGGGCCACGCCCCAGAGCTTGGCGAAAACCTCGGAAACATCGGGCAACTCGGGGCTGATCTCGCGCACCACCGCCCCCTGCCCTTCCAGCGCGTGGCGCGCCTCCTCCAGCGCCTGCATGCCGTCCGCGTCCACCGGGGCGGGAAAGCCCGGGTTGTGCAGCAGGCCGATGCGCAGGCCGCGCACCCCATCCTCGATGCCCGCCAGGAAATCCCGCTTCGGCTCGGGCAGGGAGAACGGGTCCGCGGCGCAGAATCCCGCCAGCGCGGAGAGCATGAGTGCGGCGTCGCGCACCGAGCGGGTGAGCGGCCCGGCCACGGCAATGTGGCCAAACGCGCCCAGCGGCCATTGCGGCACCCGGCCGAATGTGGGCTTGAGCCCGACAACGCCGGACCACGCCGCCGGGATGCGGATACTGCCCCCGCCATCCGTGCCCACATGCAGCGGGCCAAAGAACGAGGCCGCCGCCGCCGCCGCGCCCGAGGACGAACCGCCCGTGGTGTGCGCCGTGTTCCACGGGTTGCGGGTGATGCCGGTGAGCGGGCAGTCGCCCGGCGATTTCCAGCCGAATTCGGTCGTCGTGGTTTTGCCGATGATCACCGCCCCCGCTTGGCGCAGCGCCTGCACCAGCGGCGCATCCTCGGTGGCGGGTGTGGGATCGGTCGCCTTGCTGCCGCGCCTTGTCGGCAGCCCGGCTACGTCGATCAAATCCTTCACCGTCACCGGCACGCCATCCAGCGCCCCGCAGGGTGTGCCCTCGGCCCAGCGCAGCGTGCTCGCCCGCGCCGCCTGCAGCGCCTGCGGGTTCATCACGGCGAAGGCGTTGATCTCCGGGTTGCGCCGGGCGATGCGCTCGGTCACCGCCTGCAGGGCCTCCAGCGGGTTGAGCCGCTTGGCGGCATAGGCGGCGAGCAGCTCCTCGGCATCCAGCGTCGCGGGGTCGGTTACATCCATGACGGCACCGGCAGGTTCTTGGAGCGCAGGAATTCGGGGTTGAACAGCTTGCTCTGGTAGCGCGCCCCGCCGTCGCACAGCACCGTCACCACCGTATGGCCGGGGCCAAGGTCCCGCGCCACGCGGATGGCCGCCGCGACATTGATGCCGGCCGAGCCGCCGACCGAGAGCCCCTCATGGCTCAGCAGGTCGAACACCTGCTCCAGCGCCTCGGGGTCCGGGATGCGCACGGCATCGTCGATCGCCACGCCCTCCAGGTTCCCCGGCACGCGGGACTGGCCGATGCCCTCGGTGATCGAGGAGCCGGTCACCGTCAGGTCGCCATTCTTCACCCAGCCATAGAGCCCGCTGCCCTCCGGGTCCGCCAGCACGATCTTCACCCCCGGCTTGCGGGCCTTCAGCGCCAGAGAAACACCTGCAAGGGTACCGCCAGTGCCGCAGGCGCAGGTAAAGGCGTCCACCTTGCCGCCGGTCTCCTCCCAGATTTCCGCGCCCGTGGTCAGGCGATGGCCCTCCCGGTTGGCCAGATTATCGAACTGGTTGGCCCAAACCGCGCCCAGCTCCTCGGCCAGGCGGCGCGAGACATGCACGTAATTGCCCGGGTCCCTGAACGGCTTGGCCGGCACCAGGCGAAGATCGGCGCCGATCATGCGCAGGAAGTCGATCTTCTCGCGGCTCTGCGTCTCCGGCATGACGATGATGCACTTATACCCCAGCGCGTTGGCCACCAGCGTGAGCCCGATGCCGGTATTGCCCGCCGTGCCCTCCACGATGATGCCGCCCGGCTTGAGCCGGCCCGCGGCCTCGGCGTCGCGGATGATGGCGAGCCCTGCCCGGTCCTTCACCGAGCCGCCGGGGTTGAGGAACTCCGCCTTGCCCAGAATCTCGCACCCGGTAGCGGCGGAGGCCCGTTTCAGCCTGATCAGCCTCGTCCCCCCGATCGCCCCGATCAGCCCGTCCGCCACTGTTTCCATTCGACCCTGTCCTCGCTATGTTGCGTCAAACCTATACGCCGGGGGATATTATGATCGAAGATGTCGCGCCACGACAGGTGTGGGAAGCGCTCATGAGCAATCCGTCCGCCGTGCTCTGCGATGTACGCACGAGCGCGGAGTGGAGCTTTGTCGGCCTGCCGGACCTGATCCAGACGGGCAAGCAGCCGATCCTGATCCAGTGGCAGGCCTACCCCACCATGCAGCTCAACCCGAAATTCGTGGAGGCGCTGACCGCCGCCCATGTGGAGCCGGAGCAGCATGTGTACTTCATCTGCCGCTCCGGCGCGCGCAGCATGGCGGCCGCCCAGGCAGCCAAGGCGGCCGGGTACAAGCATGTGTACAATGTGAAGGACGGGTTCGAGGGCCCGGCCGACCCGCGCGGCCACCGGGGCCAAGTGGCGGGGTGGAAAGCCGAGGGCCTGCCCTGGAAGCAGGGGTAAGTCCGCAAGGCGGTGAACAGCACCTTCGTCACCGCCCGCCCATAGGTACCAAAATCAGGCCGAGGGCATACCTTCCTTGAAGGCGTGCTTCAATTGCTCCCGGAATTCCGGCGTGTCCTTGTGGCCGTGGACCGCCACCGCATGTTGCACCGCGACTTCCATCAACTCTTTCTCACTGTCAGCGGAAATGGCGACGGTGCACTTCGTCTCGCCCGGAAATTGCCGACAGTCGACATATTTGCGTGCCATGATTGTCCCCTCACATTTCGTTGCGTGTAAATTCGGCCAAGCCAGCTAACCTGTTTGCTTGGCATAGTTGGTGGCCCCGAACCAATCGACCACGATAACAGGCTCATCACCAACCACCCATGCGTCATGCCCCTTGGGCAGGGACGTTACGTCCCCTGGACCGGCGACGAATTCGGTTCCATCGTCCATCAGGATCGCAATCCGTCCGGCCACGTGATATTGAAAGTGCGGAGCCTGGCAACTGGAGGTCTTGGCGATCGGTTTGACGTCATTCGACCATCGCCAACCAGGATTAAGGATCAGACGACCAACCTCTGCGCCGCCAACATTGAGAATTTCGAGTCTGCCATTTGGGAAGTTCCGAATTTCATCCGGGCTTTTGAATGACTTATGCTCGGTTTTTTGATCAAGCTTTTGCATTGCCTTCTCCTTCCTCGCATCAATGCGCACTGGCAAAAATGTTTTTCGGTCAATCTGCCTAATTCAAAAAGTCACCGACCCCGGCCAATTTGCCCGACTTAATTAATAAATTCTGAGTGCGCACTTAGTAATATCGGTTCAGTGAAAAACACTTCCACAGAGAATTCCTCACTCTGTTGAAACTCTCCTGAACAGACCTTTACGCCGCGCGTGTTATACGCCGCCCCAGGAAAGGGCGCAACAATTCTGTCACCGCGCAACACCGGCAATTTAACAACCTAAACGGTCGTTGCCGCTGCGTTGATATGCACTCTGCCAGCGAACAATGGATTTTTGATTTGCTTTTTTACAGACAGAAAATGATGTTTTTACAAAACAGTAACCAGACAGAGCGGGTGATGGTCACGTCGGTTGCGATATAAGGAAACTCCGCTCTGGCAACCAGGTACCAGATGAACTGTGTACCGCCGTTTTGCATATTCGCATTTTCAGAGACCTGTGTTGAGCTTCTATGTTCCACAAACGCAGACAACTCATCACATGTACGTCCGTTGCTACGAGATGTGACGGGCGCTTTTCGTCCAGAGTTTTTTAGGAGGAAACGAAAATGGCAAATCTAGACCCGCAAGAAGCCCGCAATCTCGCCATCGTGCGGCGTGGTTACGAGGCTTTCGATAAACGCGACATGGAGACCATGAAGACCATCATGGCGCCTAATGCTCACTGGCATGAAACCCCCAACAAGCTGTTCAAGGGGGATTTCAATGGCCAGAAGGCTATCCTGGACTATTTCGGCCAACTGGCGAAGGAGACAAGCAACACGATTAAAACTACACCAAAGTCAATGGTGGCAGAGGGAGACTGCGTTTTTGTGGCCTACCACCTGAGCGCCAAGCGGGGTGGAAAGACGCTCGAAACCGATAATGTGAACGTCTTCAAGCTGGCCGATGGTCTCGTGATTGACGCCCTGGTGTACGAAAGTGACCAACCTGCGGTCGATGCATTCTATTCATAACCTACAACGTGCGGCCGGCCGCCAGCAGACAATAAGCATGAGGAGGTTAGAGAGACGATAGGACATATGCATCGGCACCGCCGGCCGCCTTCAGTTTGCGAACGTGAACAAAAACCAGAAATTCGGAGGATGCAATGTCTCACTTCATGGTACGCTGGCAATTTACTAGCGCTTCGGCTAAGGCGTTGGTCGAGAAGCCGCACGATCGCACAGGCGCGGCAAAGGCTCTCATAGAGGGCTTCGGCGGCAAGCTACACAGTTACTATTTCTCGTTTGGTGACTACGATGGGCTTGCGATCTGCGAATTCCCAGACAACACAGTCGCTGCCGCGTGCTCGATGGCGGCAACGGCGACGGGCGCATTCGCCCGCTTCGAGTCGACTATGTTATTGACAGCCTCCGAAGCTGAGGCAGCGATGAAGAAGGCTCACAACACCAAAACAGAATATAAGCCGCCACACGCCTGAGCCACAAACCAAGCCGCGCCGCATCTCAGTATTCTGAAATGTCGATGCTGGCGCGGAAAACACATCGAGAGCCGGCGGCCTCGAACCGGATTGGCTGCGAGAAAGGGCGGACTTGATATGAGTGTACGATTTCGAAATGTACTGAATTACGCCCCTGTGTCTAAGAGATAGGGTATAATACGATATCCAAACAAACACACTGAAACAAATTTTCAGTCTCTTAAAATCTGCTTGCCGTCAAAAACCTACTTCCCCTTCCCAAACACCACGACACTTTCGACATTTTCCGAGTACGGAAACTGGTCGATGGGCGTAGCGGCGAGGACAGAATACCCCGCGCGGCGCAGGGCGCCTGCGTCGTTCGCCAGCGCGTCCGGGTTGCAGCTCACGTAGATAATCCGCCCCACGCCCGCCTGGACGATAAACCGCATCTGCGCGGCGGCGCCGGCGTAAGGCGGGTCCAGCACAATGGCGGCGGCCTTCGCCATTTCGGCGGCTTGCAGCGGGCGGCGGTGCAAATCGCGCCGGGTAAAACTCACACGCCCGGCGAGGTTGGCGGCGCGCACGGCAATCTCGGCGGCGGCTGAGGCAAAAGCGTCGCCTTCATACGCCTCCACCCGCGCATGTTGTACCAGCGGAAAGGTGAGCGTGCCGCAACCGGCGAAGAGTTCCACGATGCGGGATTTGGCGGTGAGCTTCGGCAACCCCGCGAGCATAGCGGCGACGATCGCCGCCTCGCCCTCGGCGCTTGCCTGCAAAAACCCGCCCGGCGGTGGGGTCACATCCACACCGGCAAAACAGATCACCGGGTTTTGCAGGATGATCGCGGGTTCCGGGTCCGCCGTGCCGGTGGCAATGGAGATGCGCGGCACGCCATGGCCCTTGGCGAAGTCGATGATGCGCTTGCGGTCGGGGAGCTGAAATTCCGCATCCAGGCGGAGCAAAATGTCCGGCCCGTTATCGAGCCAGTTGATCACCACCGAGCCCGCGCGGCGGAACGCCAGCAGGCTGCGCAGCAGTTCGCGCAAGGGCGGCAGCAGGGGCAGAATTTCCGGGCGCAGCAGCGCGCATTCGCGCATGTCCACCACCTCGGCCCCGCGCGCCTGGTGCAGCCCGAGCGAGATTTCCGTGCCCTTGCGCGTGGCGGCCAGGTCCACGCGGCGGCGCGTGCCGGCCGGCACCTCCACCAGCGGGGATACAGGCGCGTCCGGATACCCAGCGCGGGCCAGGGCGTCCATCAACAGCGCGAATTTGTCTATGGCGTGGCGGTCCGCGACGGCGCAACCGCCGCAGACGCCGAAATGCTGGCAATGTGCCATGGGGCCGTCAGGATTCGGCGTTGCCGCCGTTCTCCTCGTGGATCACGTCCGGCGCCTCGACTTCTTCTCCGGTCATGTCCTCGACCACCCGGGCCGAGCCGCGGCGGCGGATGAGCATGAAGGCGGGTACGTTCTCGCCAAAGCCAAGCACTGGGGCACCCAGATCCCTCTCGTGGCGCGGCTCACGCTCGCGCTCGCGGCGGGGGCGCTCACGGTCACGTTCGCGCTCACGCTCCCGCGGAGCCTCACGTTCACGCGGGGCCTCGGCCTTGGGTGCGCGCTCGGGCTGCTTGGCCTCGCGGACCTCCGGCTTTTCCTTGCCGCCCTTCTTGTCGCGCACGATGCGGCCGCCACGGCCACGCTTGCGGCTGTCGCCCTCGGCCCACTCCACAACGTCCAGCCCGGGGATCTCGATGCGCGGGATGGGGGCTGCGATCAGCTTCTCGATCGCTTCCACGGCCAGCCGGTCATCCGGCGTGGCGATGGTGAAGGCGCTGGCCCTCCAGCCCGGCGCGGCCGGTGCGGCCGATGCGGTGCACGTAATCCTCGGCATGGTGCGGCACGTCGAAATTGAACACATGCGACAGCCCGCCGATGTCGAGGCCGCGCGCGGCGACGTCGCTGCACACCAGCAGGCGCAGCTCGTTGGCCTTGAACTTCTCCAGCGTGGCGAAGCGCACGGTCTGCGCCATGTCGCCATGCAGCGCGCCCGACGTCGAACTTGTGCCGAGTCAGCGACTTGCAGCAGGATATCCACATCGCGCTTGCGATTGCAGAAGATCAGCGCGTTCTGCACGTTCTGCGGTGCGGATCAGCCGGCGCAGCGCCTCGCGCTTGTCGTGCTCGGCCACCAGCGCCAGGCCCTCGGGTGATGGTGGTCGCCACCGACGCCGGCCGGGAGACCGTGATCTCCTTCGGGCTGTTGCAGGAACGCATCGGCCAGGCGGCGGATTTCCGGCGCCATGGTGGCGGAGAAGAACAGCGTCTGCCGGTTGCGCGGCAGCAGCGAGACGATGCGCTCGACATCGGGGATGAAGCCCATGTCCAGCATGCGGTCGGCTTCGTCGATCACCAGCATGCGCACGTCGGTCAGCAGGAGCGCCGCCGCGCTCGAACATGTCGATCAGCCGGCCCGGCGTGGCGATCAGCACGTCGACGCCGCGCATCAGCACGTCCTTCTGGTCGGACATGCTCTCGCCGCCGATCATCAGCGCGTGGGTCAGCTTCAGATACTTGCCGTACTGGACGAAGTTCTCGGCGACCTGCAGGGCCAGCTCGCGCGTCGGCTCCAGGATCAGGCTGCGCGGCATGCGCGCGCGGGCGCGCGAGCCGGAGAGGATATCCAGCATCGGCAGGGTGAAGCCGGCGGTCTTGCCGGTGCCGGTCTGCGCCGCGCCCAGCACGTCGCGGCCCATCAGCACGACCGGGATCGCCTGCTCCTGGATCGGCGTCGGGTGGAGATAGCCCTTTTCGTGCAGGGCCTTGAGAATAGGCTCGGAGAGCCCAAGCGCGGCGAAGCCTTCTTCTTCCGCTTCCTGCTGTTGTTCCGGCTCTGCTTCGGGCGCCGGGGTTTCGGCAGGCGTAATCAGCGCTTCGTCCTGCGCCGGGGGTTCGGCTTGATCAGCTGCGGTGGTGTCAGACAAAAATTGGACCCGTTCGTGTTGAGGTGCCGCGCGTGAAAACACGCCTAGCGCGCGCCGCGCTAGCTGCAATGCGCCCCGTATCGGCAAGTTGAACCGAGAAGTCAAGGATTAGCGCGGAATTGCCGGTCCCGTGCCTCCTGTTCCGTGCAGATGAGCGCCAATAACTGGGCAATCTCAACAAACATCATGGGCGTTTCCAATGGCGCAAGCGCAGCGCGTTGCCAAGTACGCAAAGCGAGGATGCCGCCATGGCCCCGCCGGCCAAAGCGGGGCTGAGCAGGCCGAACGCGGCGGCGGGAATGCCGAGGGCATTATAGATCATCGCCCAGAACAGCCCCTGCACCAGCACCGCGCAGGTCTTGCGCGCGAGCGCGATGGCGGCGGGGGCCAGTTCCGGTGCCGGGCGCAGCAGGGAGATGTCCGCCGCCTCGATGGCGACGTCCGCGCCAGAGCCCATGGCCATGCCCACCGTAGCCGCGGCGAGAGCGGCGGCATCGTTAATGCCGTCGCCCAGCATGGCGGGGCGGTGCCCGGCGGCGCGCAATTCCTGGATGACGGCCAGCTTCCGCGCGGGGTCGGCCTGCGCGATGATCTCCACCCCCAAATCCAGCGTCTCGGCGGCCTCGCGCCGGTCGCCGGTGAGCAGCAGCACACGCAGCCCCATCTTGCGCAGCCGGTCCACAGCATCGCGCGCACCGGGGCGAAGCGTATCGGCAAAGGCGAAACCGGCGAGCACGACACCACCCTCCTCGGCCAGCCAGGACCATGTGGCGCCGTCCGTTACAGCGGGGGCAGCCTGCACAAGCGCGGCCGAGCCGAGCACATAGCCCCTGCCCGCCACCTCCCCACGCGCGCCCCTGCCCGGCAGCGCTGCGAAATTCTCTGCCGGGGCCACCCCAGGCTGGCGCAAAGCGGCACTCAGCGGATGCGTATCGCGTGCCGCCAGCGAAGCGGCAATCCCGCGCACCCGCGCCTCGCTCAAGGTGCTGAACAACTTCACGTGCTGCAGGTGCGGCTGGCCGGTTGTCAGCGTGCCGGTCTTGTCGAACACCAGTGTATCGACACGCGCGGCCTCCTCCAGCGCGTCGGCGGTGCGGAACAATATGCCCTGCCTGGCCGCCGCGCCGGTGCCGGCCAGGATCGCCGCCGGTGTGGCCAACCCCATGGCGCAGGGGCAGGCAATGACCAGCACGGAAACAGCGTTGAGGATGGCGCGGGGATAGGCCGTGCCATGCGCCAGCCACGCCAGCAACGTGAGCAATGCCAGCCCCACCACCACCGGCACGAACACCGCCGCCACCTTGTCCGCCAGCTTCTGCACGCGCGGCTTGGTCGCCTGCGCGTCCTCGATCATCCGGGCCATGCGGTCGAGGAAGCTTTCCCCGGCGGCGGAGGTCACCCGCAGGCGCAGTACCGCATCCAGGTTCAACGTGCCCGCCAGCAGCTTCGCCCCCGGCCCGCGCGTCACCGGCAGCGCCTCGCCGGTCACGGGGCTCTCGTCCAGGCTGCCCGTGCCTTCGGTGACGATACCATCCACCGGCACACGCTCGCCGGAGCGCAGCTCGATCTCATCGCCCGGCACCAAAGCGGCCACAGGCACATCCGCGCCATCCGCCCGATGCGCGACCTCCGGGCGCAGCTTGTGCAGCGCGGTGATGGCGCGGGCGGCATCGCGCTTCACCCGGCCTTCGATGAATTTGCCAAGCCGCACCAGGGTGATGATGGCCACCGAGGATTCGAAATAGAGCGGCCCGGCGGTAAGATAATCCCAGACAGAGAGCCCCCAGGCGGCGGAGGTGCCGAGCGCCACCAGCAGGTCCATGTTGCCCGAACCCACCCGCAGCGCCGCCCACCCGGCCCGGTAGAAGCGCGCCCCGAGCCAGAATTGCACGATGCTGGCAAGGACTAGCTCCACCACATCCGGCACGCGCAGCGCCATGCCCAGCACCACGGGTGCTGCGAGGATGAACGCGGCGACAAGTTCGAATTTCTCCCGCCGCGCGTCATAGGGCTTCGCGGTTTCCAGCGGCGCGGCGGTGTAGCCGGCGCGTTGCACGGCCTCGATCAGCGCGGTGAGCGCGACTTCCGGCCCGGCCTGCACCTGCGCTGTCTCGGTGGCCAGATTCACCGACGCATCCCGCACCCCAGGTACACGACGCAGAACTTTCTCCACCCGGCCGACGCAGCTCGCACAGGTCATCCCGCCAATGGCAAGCTCAATCCGGCGCGGCGCAGGCATTGTCTGGTCCATGCCATGGGATATGGGCAGCCGCCGGGCACAAGGTCAACGCGCTTGACCCTGGCACCTTGGCGCCCCTTATGCTGTGGCAGACAGGAGAGCCGATATGAGCCAGACCAAGCTGAAATTCGTTGTGCCCGACATGGACTGCCAGTCCTGCGTCCGCTCGATCACCGCTGCGATGCATCAGGTGGACGCCAAGGCAGAGGTCAGCGCCGATCTGGAAAGCAAGCGCGTGACGGTGAGCGGCACGGGCAGCGCAGCAGCATTCGCCGCCGCCATCGAGGATGCCGGGTTTACCGCGACACCCGCCTGACGCATTCAGCCGGTGCGCATGCCGGTGAGTATCGCGAGCAGCACCACGAACAGCGTGGCCAGCACGATGATCGACGCCCCCCAGCGCAGCGCCAGGTAGTTGCCGGCAACCACGCCGCGGCCGCGCCCGATGGTCTCCACCACGATGGTGATGAGAAACCCGGCCAGCAGCAGGAACAGGGCCAAAGCGGGCGCGTTGAAATGCAGCATCAGCGAGAGCGCGGCCCAGCCGATGAGCGCCGGGATGACGCCGAAGGTCAGCAGCTGCCGCTCAGCCCCCAGCACGGCGGGCGGCAGTGGCGTGCCGCTCACCGGGTGCGCCGTGTCGCGCAGGGCGAAGCCCCAATGCACCGCGCCGAGAAAGGAGAGCACGACGGCGCCATAGGAGATCAGCACCTCGATGGCGGTTTTCGCCGCCAGCGGGTCCAGCAGCACGATGGCGCCCAGCACCAGGAACGGGACAGCTCCGGCGAGGGTCAACAGCACGGCGATGGTGAAAGGCTGCTTGAACATGGTTGCTCCTTATTCCGCCTGGTCGATCACATAGCCCAGCCGCTCGATCGCCGGTTGGAGGGTTTCTAGCACGGGCTGCAGATGTTTCAGATATGGCCGGTAGCGGTAGCGCGAGCGGTCGTAAAGCTTTTCCGTCACCTGCGCGTAGGAGGCGGTGCGGGCATAGCGCGTGTTCTGCTCGAAGCTCAGGCAGCGCGAGTCGAATTCCACGCCGATGAACTCAAGAATCCGGCGCACGCTGGCCTCCTGGTCCGCCACCATGTCCTCATAGCGCACCGGCAGATAACGCATGTTCACGTTCCGCCGGTAATGCGCGACGAGGTCCGCCACCAGATTGTAATGCCGGGCGATCGTTTCCAGTTCCGCCGCGCAGAAGAACCCATGGGTGAGATGGTTGGAATAGACCGAGAGCAGCACGTCCAACGGATGGCGGATGACGTGAATGATCGGCGATTGCGGGAAGAGCAGTGCGATCAGCCCGAGATGCGTCTCGTTCAGCGGCATCTTGTCGGTGAAGAAATCCGCGCCCTTTTTGAAGATGCCGCTCTTGGCCGCGCGGTTGAGGTAATAGTCGCGCAGCTCGTTCAGCCCGTCGCGCTGGTCGCCCATCCATAGCTCGGCCAGCGCCTCGGGGTAGGTGAGCGGGCTCGCCAGCAGGCGCGGCATGATCTGGGTGATGTCGTTGATATAGGGCAGCTCGTCCCCGGCGGCGATGCGCGGATGCACGGTCAGCGTCTGCTCGATGAGCGTGGTGCCGGAGCGCGGGAAGCCGACGATGAACACGGGCTGCGGCATACCTGGGCGCAGCTCCGCCACGGGCAGCGTCTTCAGCCGCCGCGCGGTAAAGAAGCCTTTCAGCCGCGCCGCCAGATCCGCCGCCGCATCTTCCATATAGGCCCGCGCGCCCAGCTCCAGCGCGCGCTGCTTCCCCTCCTCGAAGCAGGCGAAGGCTTCGTCATGGCGGCTCATCTGGTCGAGCAGCCTGCCCTTCTCCGAGATTTCCGCCGGGCCGAGCCTGATCCGCCCATCCTCCGGCTCATGCAGAATGGCCAAAGCCTCCTCGGTCCGCTTGAGCCGGGCCAGCACGGTGGCGCGGGTCAGCAGCACGCTCGGATTGCCGGGCAAAAGCCTCTCCGCCTCGTCCAGCAGTTCCAGCGCGCGCTCGAACTTGCGGTCGGCCTCCTCCATCTTGGCGTAGCCCAGCACGGTTTGCAGCACATCCGGCTTCAGCACCATTGAACGCTCATAGAGGCCGCGGGCCTCCTCGATCCGCCCCTGGGTCTTCAGGTTCCAGGCGAGGTTGGCGAGCGTGATTGGTTCCTCGCCTTCCGCCAGCTCCAGCACGCGCCGGTAATGGAATTCGCCGATCAGCGGGCGGTTAGCCTCGGTCAGCACCAACCCCATCAGATTATGCGCCTGGGCGTTCTGCGGGGCGATGCGGATGGCGTTGCGGGCATGCACCTCCGCCTCGGCCAGCGCGCCCTTGTGCAGGAGCATCAGCGTCAGCTCGTTGGTGGCCCAGAAATTGTTCGGGTTCAGCGCCACCGCGCGGCGGATCAGCGCCTCGGCCGCCGCCGCCCGCCCTTGCTGCTGGCAAAGGCGGCAGAGGAACAACAGCGCATCCTCCCGCCCCGGTGCCAATTCCAGCAGATGCCTGACATACGTCTCCGCTGTAGCGACATCACCCGCCGCCTCGGCCTGGGCCAGCAGCGGTGCCAGCGCATTGGTCGCTTCAGGCGGCGAGAGGGTCGCAAAGTCCAGCGCGCAGCAGCGAACACGCCGCAGACCAGAACCGCAGGGGCAAGGGGTGAGATCCGCCATGCCGCGGACTGTAATCAGCCCGGGGCGCCGAGGCTAGGCACAATCAGGGGTCGATGCAGCCTGGTCAGGTTCCCGTCCAGGGTGGCGGGTCACTCGCGGGGAACGTTTCGTCACCAGCTTCATCAACCAGGTCGAAATCCTTCCCCCGGCGCGGGCAAGGCCAGAGGCTTGCGGAGCTGGACCACGCATTTCACGTTGTCCGCGTCGATCACCTCCAGGCTTGTCAGCGTTCCGCCCTCGGCATCGACATGGATCGTTTTTGGCTGGTGGATGATGTGCTCCAGCCCTTGCAGCGAAACGACCAGGATGTTGTCCCTGTGATCATAAGTGACACCCCTAATCGGCAGCCATTCCGCCGCGACGTGGCTGCCGAGGCTCAATGCCGAAACCCTCACCTCGGCCTCTTCGCCCGACAGCTTCCTGGAAAGCAGGTCGAAATACGGCTGCCAATGCGTTCTATCCAAGTTTTCTATGGCCATTTCCTTATCCCCTTTTGTATTTTCAAAGGTTGGACGTGTCGTTGAGATAATAAGCTTTCGCCACTTTACCAGGGGCCGGTTGTGCCCTGGCGGCTCTCCGCGCTATGGCCTGGGCATGAGCACGAACCACCCCGCCTGTCCGCAATGCACACTGGAAGACACCCATCTCCAGGGCGCCAATTATGTCTGCAACACCTGCGGCTATGAATGGCCCGCCGAGATTTCCGAGGCTGCCGAGGCCGAAGAAATCATCAAGGACGCCAACGGCACCGTGCTTGCCAACGGCGATACCGTAGTGCTGATCAAGGACCTCAAGGTGAAGGGGTCTTCCACGGGCCTGAAGGTGGGGACGAAGCTGAAAAACATCCGACTGCACAGCGGCGACCACGCCATCGAGGCCGGGGATTATTTTATCAAGCAGGAGTTTGTGAGGAAGGCGTAACGCGCCTCCACGACACATCTTTCGCGTGTCTTTAAGTCGCCAAAGACACGCGATAATAGCGTTCAACATCTGATGGATGGTGACGCATTATGAGCGACAAAGTTATTTCGTATATTGATATGTGCCGCCAAGAGGGTGTTTCTCTTCAGCGTGGCATGAATTTTGGCATAGGCGGAAATCACTCCGTGATTTTGATGTCCGTCCGACCAAATGCCCCCTATCGGGATCAAATCGACGCTTCTGGAACAACGCTAATTTACGAAGGCCACGACACCCCTAAAAGCGCTTCTTGCCCCAATCCCAAGTTGATCGACCAGCCCCTTGCCTACCCAAGCGGTGTCCCGACACAAAACGGCCGCTTCTTCCTTGCAGCGCAACAAGCCAAGGCTAACGACAGGCCTCCTGAACGCGTGCGTGTTTATGAAAAACTTCGCGCGGGAATTTGGACTTACAATGGCGTCTTCCATTTGGTTGACGCCTGGATAGAGACCATCGAGTCACGGCAGGTGTGCAGATTTAAACTCGTCGCCGTGGAAGGAGAAGAGGACTTAGACCTTCCCGTAAGAATAGATCCGCAAAGGCGACGCATTATCCCGCCACATGTCAAGCAAGCCGTCTGGCAGCGTGACGGTGGCAAATGTTGCATTTGCCAAGCAACCGACGAACTTCATTTCGACCACATACTGCCCTTCTCAAAAGGTGGCACATCTCTCGTCGTCGATAATGTTCAACTACTTTGCGCTCGTCACAATTTAGCTAAAAGCGACCAATCGAATAAGTCATGGATCTGGGGCCTTACGGTCCCAGCTTGGTCGTCGCGCCGAAGGCGTGCTTCGCACGACGGGCAGCGCCCCTCGTGGGGAGGAGCAAGGGACAAAGTCCCTTGCTCCCTCAACCAACCTTAATGCACCTCTTCCGGCGTCTTCTCGCCGTCGTCGCCGTCGTCCTCCGGCTTGGGCAGAGCCGGGGGCGCTGCTTCTGTCACGTCGAAGGCGAGCTTGCCGTCCTTCAGCGTCACCTTCACCGCGCCGCCCTTCACCAGCTTGCCGAACAGCAGCTCCTCGGCCAGCGGCTTCTTGATGTGCTCCTGGATCACCCGGGCCAGCGGCCGCGCGCCATACAGCTGGTCGTAGCCGCGCTCGGCCAGCCACTCCTTCGCCGCCGAAGACAGCTCGATCGTCACGTTGCGGTCGGCCAGCTGCGCCTCCAGCTGCATGACGAACTTCTCCACCACGCGGCCGACGATTTCCGGCGTCAGCGCCGGCGAAGGCGATGGTCGCATCCAGGCGGTTGCGGAACTCCGGCGTGAACAGGCGCTTGATCGCGTCCTCGTCCTCGCCCACGCGCACCTCGCGGCCGAAGCCGATCGCCTCCTTCGCCATGTCCGAGGCGCCGGCATTGGTCGTCATGATCAGGATGACGTTGCGGAAATCGACCGTCTTGCCGTTGTGGTCGGTCAGCTTCCCGTGGTCCATCACCTGCAGCAGGATGTTGAACAGGTCCGGATGCGCCTTCTCGATCTCGTCCAGCAGCAGCACGCAGTGCGGATGCTGGTCGATCGCGTCGGTCAGCAGCCCGCCCTGGTCGAAGCCGACATAGCCCGGCGGCGCGCCGATCAGGCGGGAGACGGAATGCCGCTCCATGTACTCGGACATGTCGAAGCGGATCAGCTCGATGCCCGATGGTGGCCGCCAGCTGGCGCGCCACCTCGGTCTTGCCGACGCCGGTCGGGCCGGAGAACAGGTAGTTGCCGATCGGCTTCTCCGGCTCGCGCAGACCGGCGCGGGCGAGCTTGATCGCCGCGGACAAGCGCCTCGATGGCGCCGTCCTGGCCGAACACCATCGACTTCAGGTCGCGCTCCAGGTTGCGCAGCGTCTCCTTGTCGTCGGCGGAGACGGATCTTCGGCGGGATGCGCGCGATCTTGGCGACGATCTCCTCGACGTCCCTCAGCGTCACCGTCTTGCGGCGCTTGTTCTCGGGCAGCAGCATGCGCGCCGCGCCGACCTCGTCGATCACGTCGATCGCCTTGTCGGGCAGCTTGCGGTCGTTGATGTACTTCGCCGACAGCTCCACCGCGCGCGCGGATCGCCTCGTCGGTGTAGCGCACCTTGTGGTGCTTCTCGTAGTTCGCCTTCAGCCCGCGCAGGATCTTCACCGCTGTCCTCGATCGACGGCTCGTTCACGTCGATCTTCTGGAAGCGGCGGACCAGCGCGCGGTCCTTCTCGAAGTAGTTGCGGAACTCCTTGTAGGTGGTGGAGCCGATGCAGCGCAGCGTTGCCCGAGGCCAGCGCCGGCTTCAGCAGGTTGGAGGCATCCATCGCCCCGCCGGAGGTGGCGCCGGCGCCGATCACGGTGTGGATCTCGTCGATGAACAGGATGGCGCCCGGCTGGTTCTCCAGCTCGGTGACGACCGCCTTCAGCCGCTCCTCGAAGTCGCCGCGGTAGCGGGTGCCGGCCAGCAGCGCGCCCATGTCGAGCGCGAAGATGGTGGAGTTCGGCAGCACCTCCGGCACGTCGCCCTCGACGATGCGCTTGGCCAGCCCTTCGGCGATGGCGGTCTTGCCGACGCCCGGGTCGCCCACATAGAGCGGGTTGTTCTTGGTGCGGCGGCAGAGGATCTGGATCGTCCGCTCGATCTCCTGCTCGCGGCCGATCAGCGGGTCGATCTTCCCGGCCATCGCCTTCTTGTTCAGGTTCACGCAGTAGTTGGACAGCGCGTCCTGGCTGCGCGGCGCTGGCTTCTCCTCGCGCTCCTGCTCCGGCTGGTTCTGGCTCGGCTGCCGGTGCCCGCACGGGGCGCTGCGCCGACCGGCCCGGCGCCTTGGCGATGCCGTGGCTGATGAAGTTCACCGCGTCCAGGCGCGTCATGTCCTGCAGTTGCAGGAAATAGACCGCATGGCTCTCGCGCTCGCGAGAACAGCGCGACCAGCACGTTCGCGCCGGTCACCTCGTCGCGGCCGGAGGACTGCACATGGATGGCGGCGCGCTGCACCACGCGCTGGAACCCGGCGGTGGGCTTCGGGTCGCCTGCGCGGTCGGTGGCCAGGCCGGCCAGGTCCTTGTCGAGGAACTCGGTCAGGTCCTTCCTGAGCTTGTCGAGATCCACGCCGCAGGCGCGCAGCACCGTCGCTGCGTCGGTATCGTCCGCGAGCCCGAGCAGCAGATGCTCCAGCGTCGCGTATTCGTGCTGGCGTTCGCTGGCGAGGGAGAGCGCGCGGTGCAGCGTCTGTTCGAGGTTGCGTGACAGCATGGGCTGACGCTCCTTTGCGCCGGAGACCGGCGCGCTTGATTCCGGACATTCTATCTGCCTGTCCGGCCGGCATCTTGGCTACGCCGCCACCCTAGCGGCGTATATTCGTAGATAGTGACGCTGGCTCAGAATACCGCCTCATTCCTTCTCGATCGTGCATTGCAGAGGATGCTGGTTCTGCCGCGCCAGGTCCATCACCTGCGTCACCTTGGTCTCGGCCACCTCGTAGGTGTAAACCCCGCACACGCCGACGCCGCGGCGATGCACATGCAGCATGATCCGCGTCGCCTCCTCGCGCGATTTCTGGAAGAAGCGCTCCAGCACATGCACGACGAACTCCATCGGCGTGTAGTCGTCGTTCAGCATCAGAACCTTGTACATGGCGGGCTTGCGGGTCTTCGGCCGCGGCTTCACGACCACGCCGGTATTCGTCCCTTCGCCACCTTTACGCTTGTCGTTCTCGCTCATTCCTCAAACACCCTGGGCAAAACCGCGGTCTCGCCTCCTCATCAGCCAGGCGGCGCTTGCACCGCCGTAAGGCGAGCATATCGAAAGCAAGGCCGCCTATGAAAGAGAGAATTTCTCTGATCTGGAAAAAACATGGGCATAGCGCTGGTAAACATCCAGTAACCGCGCCCTTTGGAGAACATCGCTCCACTGCCCCTGGAAAGCGAAAAGGCCGGGCACCCGAGGGTGGCCGGCCTTTTTCTGTACGCGCCGCAAGCGCCGCGCCAGATACTAGAAGATTGGCTCCCAATCCCGGCGCGCATTACGCGCGCCGGGCAGGCGGGAGCCAACCAGATTAGTGGGTCTTGCCGAAGGTCTCGACCGCGAGGGTAACGCGGGCGGTCAGCGGGGCAATCGCCTGCTCGGTCAGCTTCACGGTGGCGTCGGCCAGCTTGTTGGTCTCGGCCACAGCCTTCTCAATGGTGGTCTTGGTGTAGCTGGTCTGCAGGTCCACGGCTTCCTTCACGGACTTCACGCCGATCAGCGACTTGCCGAAAGCGACGGATTCCTCGATGGATTCCTTGGAGGTGGCGGCCAGGTGCTTGGACAGGTCCTGGAAGCCGGCGGCATAGATCTGGGTGGCCTTGACGAAGGCTTCCAGGTTGCCCTGGCTGAACGCCAGGAGTTCTTCGGAGGTCTTCACGGCCTTCTCAACGCCTTCCTTCAGCTTCGCCTGGGAGGTTTCCAGGCCCTTGGTTGCCTTCTCAATGCCTTCGCGCACGGCGGCGACGGACTTCTCGAAGCCCTTCACGGACGCTTCGTTCACGGATTCAATGCTGGCAGCCGTGGTGTCGGCGGCGGCGGCGGCTTTGGCTTTCGTAGCGCTCATTAAAAAATCTCTCCCGCAAGCAAGTAAGAAAAAAAACTGCACGGCCCCAACCAAGCGAGCAAGACGGCGCAAACCGCAATGCAGCAATGTCTTTCTAGGTGGCTAATTTCCTTCCGTCAACGTTTTTTGTGCGATGCACAAAACCGTCACGAAACCGACACTTCCCGCCCGTTTCAGGCCACTCTGCAAGCTGCTCCGGGGCGCTCCCCAACAACCCAAACTAACCCTTTGGGTTTTATGCTCTTTCGAAAAGACTCTGTGGTTTTTCGCTGGACAGTTCGGCACCATAAAGGCTAGATTGTGGCATGATTTTGCACTGACGGGGTAAGAGCAATCATGCGAAGCTGGCGGACTAAGGGCGGGGTCATGGCAGCCTTGTTATGCACGGCCGCGTTCACCGCGACGCCGGCCGCCGCGAGGGAGCATCATCATGCCCTGCACCGTGCCGTGCAGCCGGCGCCGCAACCCGCCGACGACGCGGCATTCACCGGCTACGGCCCCACCGCGCCGGGCGCCAGCACCATCCTTATCGACGCGCAATCCGGCCAGGTGCTCGGCGCCAACAGTGCCGACACGCCGCGCTACCCCGCCAGCCTGACCAAGCTGATGACGCTGGATCTCGCCTTCCAGGCGCTGCGCAGCGGGCAGATGACGCTGGATACACAGATCCCCGTCTCCTACCACGCCAATTCGGTGGAGCCGGTAAAGCTGGGCTTGGCGCCGGGCTCCACCATCGCGGTGCGGGACGCCATCCTGGCGATGACCACCATGTCCGCCAACGACGCCGCGACCGCCCTCGGCGAATATATTGGCGGCGGCTCCGAAGGCCGCTGCGCGCAGCTGATGACCCAGCGCGCCAAGCAGCTCGGCATGGCGCAGACGAATTTCGCCAACGCCTCCGGCCTGCCCAACCCCAACCAGGTGACCACCGCGCGCGACCTCGCGATGCTGGCGCGGGACATCGTGGTGAACTTCCCCGAGGACCAGCAGTTCTTCGAGGTGCAGAGCTTCGATTTCCGCGGCCGCACCGTCTACAGCAACAACCAGATGCTGAAGACCTATCCCGGCGCCACCGGGATGAAGACCGGCTATACCGACCTCGCCCGCCACAACCTCATCACCAGCGCGCAGCGCAATGGCCACGTGCTGATCGGCGTGGTGTTGCACGAGCCGAACTGGGGCGACACCTACGCGCAGATGCGGACCCTGCTGGACAGCGGCTTCGGCGGCCCCGCGCCCTCCACCACCGTGGCTGCGGCCAGGCCGGTGGTACCGCAGGGCGGCACGCTGCAACTGACGTCGGACACCCACGCCCATTCCGCCGCACCGATCCCGGCCGCGAGCCGCGCCCATGCGGCCCCGACAGGCGGCTGGGTGGCGCAGCTCGGCGTGTATAGCCACATGGCCAAGGCGCGGACGGCGGCTCTGGCCGCGCGCCACCTGCGTGGCGAGGGCATCCCCCGCATCGCCAGGGTGGAGGCCAAGGGCCATACCATGTGGAGCGCCCAGCTCGCCGGGCTGACCTCCAACGGCGCCCGCGCCACCTGCAGCGCCATGGCCGCGCGCGGCAATTCCTGCCGGGTCATTCCTCCCAGCGTTGACCATCTGGCCATGCTGACCAACGACGACGGCACCTGAAGGCCATCTGTTGATGGCCTGGCCGGATTTGGCCTGAGGCCAATCTGGCTCTATGTGAGGCCGCATGACACTTATTAGCTTTGCCGGGTTGCTCGCGGCAGCGGGCGGCAACAGGTTTCTGCAGGCCTCGGCAGTCATTACCGGCACCTTCATCCTGGAGGATGCAGCGACCCTGCTCGCCGCCATGCAAGTGGCCAGCGGCGCCCTCCCCTTGCCGCTGGCGCTCGGCTCGCTCTACGCCGGCATCGTGCTGGGGGATCTCGGGCTGTACGGGCTAGGCTGGCTCTCGGGCAAGCATGAATGGGCGCGGCGGCTGGTGCCGAAGCAGCGGCGCGACCTCGGCAAACGCTGGGTGAAACAGCGGGTGCTCCCGCTCGTGATGGTCAGCCGATTCGTGCCTGGGCTGCGCCTGCCCACCTACACCACGCTCGGCTTCCTGCACGCGCCGCTGGTGCAATTCGCCCTTGCCGCCATCGCCGCCACCCTGGTCTGGACCTCCGGCCTGTTCTTCATCAGCCTGCATCTGGGCGTGCTGATGATGCGCTATCTCGGCATTTGGCGCTGGGCCGGTCTTGTCGTATTCTTGTTAATCATCATCATGGTCGGGCAGCTTGCCACGCGGCTCTACAACATAAAACGGAGGGACACTCCATGAGCGACGCATCTCTCGCCAGGGCGATGGGAGCACCGGGGCGGAGCAAGGGCAAAACGCCGGTTTCGTTTTTCGAGTTCTGGCCTGGCTGGCTGTTCTACGCGCCGGTGGTGGCGTTCTGGGTACTCAAATCTCTGCGCTATGGCAGCGTCACCCTCCCCTCCCTTGCCAACCCCCGCATCGAGGCTGGCGGCATCTGCGGCGAGTCGAAGAACGCCATCCTCGCCCTTGCCGGCCCGGTGGCGCGGCAATGGGTCGCTGATTTCGTCGGGTTCACCACCTCCGGCCATCGCGGCGGCAACGACTTGGCGCTGGCACGCGCGGCAATGACCCAAGCGGGGCTGAATTTTCCGGTGGTGGCCAAGCCGGACATGAGCTGCAACGGCGTGGGCGTGCGCGTGATGAACAACGAGGCCGAACTCGGCGCCTATCTCGCCGCCTTCCCCCGCGCCACGGCGCTGCAATTGCAGGCGCTCGTCACCCATGAGGGCGAAGCCGGGATCTTCTACATCCGCCATCCGCACGAGACGCAAGGGCGCATCACCTCCGTCACGCTGAAATACCCGCCGACCGTGACCGGGGACGGCAAGCGTAATGTGCGCGACCTCATCGCCGCCGATGAACGGCTGAACGCTGTCGCCAGCCTGCTGCTGAGCAAGATCGGCGCCAAGGCCGATGCCGTGCCAGCGGCCGGGGAACGCGCGCGGCTCGTCTTCGTCGGCAATCATTGCCGGGGCTCCACCTTCAAGGACGGGCTGAACATTGTCACCCCCGCGCTCACCGCGCGCATCGACGAGATCATGCGCGACATGCCGGATATGTATTTCTCCCGCATCGACCTGCGCTACGACACGCTCGAGGCATTACGCGAGGGCCGGGACTTCAAGATCATCGAGTTCAACGGCTCCGGCTCCGAGGCCACGCACATCTGGGACCCGGAGATGACCCTGGGCCGCGCCTACAAGACGCAGTTCTTTCATTACGGCGAGTCCTTCAGGATCGGTGCTGCGATCCGCAGCCGCGGGCTGCAGCCGACAGGGCTGCTGAAGCTGGCCGCCTTGTGGTGGCACCAGAAGCGGCTCATGTCCGCCTATCCCCAAAACGACTAGAGCCCCTCTCAAAACCCTACTAGGCCGGCCGTCTGGCGCCGCTTTTCTGCGCTCCGGTGCTCGAAAAACAGCACCATCCAGCTCTGCCTAGCGGGTTTTAAAAGGAGCTCTGAGCCTACATGAAAGAGACCGGGTCGATATCGACATCGACCCGCACGGCGCGTGGCACTTCCACGCGCGCCAGCCAGTCGCGCAGCAGCTTCTGCACGGCGATCTCGCGCACGGTCTTCAGCAACAGGCGGCGGCGGAACCTGCCGCGCAGCAGGGCTATGGGCGCCGGGGCCGGGCCGAGCACCTGGATCCCCTTCCCTTGCGGCGCGGCGCGGGCAAGGTCGCGCGCGGCCTGATCGGCCAGACGTTCATCCTCGGCACTTATAATAAGGGCGGCGAGGCGGCCAAAGGGCGGCCAGTGGCCGGGCCGTCGCTGCGCCGCCTCCTGCCCCAGGAATTCCGGCAAATCGCCGGAGAGAAGTGCTGCGATCACCGGATGCTCGGGGGCGAAGGTTTGCAACAGCACCTGTCCCGGCGCCTCGGCCCGCCCGGCGCGCCCGGCCACCTGGTGCAGCATCTGCACCGTATGCTCGCCCGCGCGCAGGTCGCCCCCGGCCAGGCCGAGATCGGCATCCACCACCCCCACCAGCGTAAGCAGCGGGAAGTGCCAGCCCTTGGCGACCATCTGCGTGCCAATGATGATCCCCACCTCGCGGGAATTGATCCGCCGCGCCGCCTCCGCCGCCTGGGCCGGACCGGCGATGATGTCCGAGGCCATGACCAGCGCCTCCGTCTCGGGGAAGGCTTCCGCCACCTCCTCGGCAATGCGCTCCACCCCAGGGCCGACCGGCACGAAGGAGTTCTCCGCCTCGCAGGAGGGGCAAAGCACCGGCTTGGGAATGGTGTGTCCGCAATGATGGCAAATCAGCCGGGCGTGGGAGCGGTGCTCCACCAGCCAGGCGCTGCAATGCGGGCAGGCCAGCCGGTGGCCGCATTTGCGGCACAGGGTTAGCGGCGCGTAGCCGCGGCGGTTGAGGAACAGCATGGCCTGCTCGCCGCGGTCCAGCGTCTCGCGCATCGCCGCCAGCAGCTTCGGCGCGAGGAACTTGCCGCGCTCCGGCGGGTCCCGCCGCAAATCGATGGCATGGATCGCCGGCATGGCCGCACCGCCATGGCGGGAGGGCAGGTCCAGCTTCTGGTACCGCCCCTGGGCGGCGTTCTCCACGCTCTCCAGGCTCGGCGTGGCGCTCACCAGCACGGCCGGGCAGGCGCAGAACTTAGCGCGCACCACGGCCATGTCCCGCGCGTGGTACATCACCCCGTCCTCCTGCTTGAAGGCGCTCTCGTGTTCCTCGTCCACCACGATGAGCCCGAGCTTGGCGAATGGCAGGAACAGCGCCGAGCGCGCGCCCACCACCACATCCGCCCGGCCCTCGGCCACGGCGCGGAAGGTCTCGCGCCGCTGCGCCGGGGTAAGGTCCGAATGCCAAACCGCCGGTGGGACGCCGAAACGGGCGGCGAAACGCTCCAGGAACTGGATGGAGAGCGCGATCTCCGGCAACAGCACCAGCACTTGGCGGCCCAGGCGCAGCGCCTCAGCCGCGGCCTCCAAATACACCTCGGTCTTGCCCGAGCCGGTCACGCCATCAAGCAGCGTCACCGCGAATTTCTGCGCCTGCACCGATGCGCACAGGGACTGGGCGGCATCGTGCTGCGCCGGGGAGAGCACCGGGCCGGGAAGCGCCGGGTCCGCACCGCCAAACGCGAATTGCTTGGCCCGCTTGGGCGGGGTGGCGAGCAGTTGCTCCTTCAGCCCCAAAGCCAGCACATCGCCGCGCCGGGCCAGCGTGTAGCCCGCCACCCAGTCGATGAACTTACGCAGTTCGTCTCCGGCAACGGCGGGAAAGCGTACACCCCGGCGATAGGTTTCACCTTCACGTTCATGTCCGGCTTGTCGTCCCACACTGCGCCCGCCACCACGCGCGAGCCCAACGGCACCCGCACCAGCGTGCCCGGGGGGAGCGGTTCATCCGCCGCGTAGGTGAAGGCGGTGTCGAACTTGTAGGGGAGCAATACGCTCACACGGGTTGTTTGGGCGGGAGGCTCCATGCTGTATGCTTAAGCAGAGACCCAGAGCACCGGAAAGTAAACCATGAAATTCTTTGTCGATACCGCCGAAATTAATGAAATCCGCGAGCTGGCCGAAACCGGCCTGCTGGACGGCGTGACCACGAATCCGTCCCTCATCGCCAAGTCCGGCCGCAAGATCCTGGATGTGATCGCCGAGATCTGCGACGTGGTGGACGGCCCGGTGAGCGCCGAAGTGGCCGCCACCGAATACAAGCAGATGATGAAAGAGGCCAAGGTGCTGAAGAAGATCGCCAAGAACGTGGCGATCAAGGTGCCGCTGACGCCGGATGGCCTGCGCGCCTGCCATGCTCTTTCCCAGGAAGGCACCATGGTGAACGTCACCCTCTGCTTCTCCGCGGCGCAGGCGCTGCTCGCCGCCAAGGCTGGCGCCACCTTCATCTCCCCGTTCATCGGCCGGCTGGACGATATCGGCCATGATGGCATGGGCCTGATCGCGGACATCGTGCAGATCTACGCCAACTACCCGGCGATCAAGACCGAGGTGCTGGCCGCCTCCATCCGCCACCCGATCCACCTGATCGAGGCGGCGAAGATGGGCGCCGATGTCGCGACGATCCCGCCCAACGTGATCAAGCAGCTCTACAACCACCCGCTCACCGACAAGGGCCTTGCCGCCTTCCTGAAGGATTGGGCGGCCACCGGGCAGAGCATTGTCTGAGGACGTTGCCTCTGACTTTTTAAGCTGGCTCGGCGCCGAGCGCCGGGCCGCTGAAAAAACGCTGGAAACCTATGGGCGCGATGTGCGCGGGTTTCTCGACTTCCTCGCCGGACATACCGGCGAGGCCCCCACCCTGACTACCCTGCGCGAGCTGCATGCCGCGGATATCCGCGCCTGGCTCGCCGTGGCCGCCAAGGCGGGCGACACCAACGCCACCCGCGCGCGCAAGCTCTCCGCGATCAAGACCTTTTTCCGCTTCCTGAAGAAACGCCACGGCGTGGAGAACACCGCGCTGGCGCTGATCTCCCGCCCCCGGCCGAAGCGCCCTCTGCCCAAGGCCCTGAGCGCCGAGCATGCCCTTTCCGTGGCGGAGGAGATTGGCGAAGTTGAGGATACCCCTGCCCTGCAAGCGCGTGACGCCGCGCTGATGACGCTGCTCTACGGCGCGGGCCTGCGCATCAACGAGGCGCTGTCGCTCAACATTGGCGACCTGCCCGCAGCGGATGGCGCGCTGCGCGTCACCGGCAAGGGCAACAAGCAACGCATCGTGCCGCTGCTCCCCGCGGTGCGCGCGGCACTCGCCGCCTGGCTAAAGCTGCACCCGAATCCGGGGCGGGACGAGCCCTTGTTCGTGGGTGCGCGCGGCGCAAGGCTGAATGCCGGCGTGGCGCAGAAAGCCCTGCGCGATTTCCGCCGCTTCAATGGCCTTCCCGAACACGCCACGCCGCATGCGCTGCGCCACTCCTTCGCCACGCATCTGCTGGCCGGCGGGGCGGATCTGCGCGCGATCCAGGAACTGCTCGGCCATGCCAGCCTCTCCACCACGCAGCGCTACACGGACGTCGACACCGCCCAGCTTCTCGATGTCTGGCGCCGGGCGCATCCACGTACCCGGGCATAGATTGCCCAGCCAGCCAGCCATGTGTAAGGCAAGCCTATGAACATAATAGACCATATGACGCTTCAGCCTGGCTATGCGTTTTCCGGCCTGCTCGTGGGCTTGGCCGTGGGTATGACGGGCGTTGGCGGCGGCTCGCTGATGACCCCTATTCTCGTGCTCATTTTCGGCCTTCACCCCACCACCGCAGTCGGCACCGACCTGCTCTTCGCCGCTGCCACCAAGACGGTGGGCACCACCATCCACAGCGCCGGCAAAACGGTGGACTGGAGCATCGTGCGCCGCCTCGCCACCGGCTCCGTGCCCGCGACGATCCTGAGCCTGCTCGCGATCAGCTATTTCGGCATCAACAGCAAGGCGGTCACCACCGCGATCACCACAGCGCTGGGCGTGGCCCTGCTGCTCAGCGCCACCTCGCTGCTGTTCAAGGACCAGATCGCGCACGCCATCACCCGGCACTACCCGAATTTCGGCGACGGCAGTTCATTTAAGCTCACCATCGCGGTCGGCTTTCTCCTGGGCATTCTGGTGTCGCTCTCTTCCGTCGGCGCCGGGGCGCTAGGCACCATCGCCCTGCTGATCCTCTACCCGCGTCTGCCGGTCGTGCGCATCGTCGGCTCGGACATCGCCCATGCCGTGCCACTGACCCTGCTGGCCGGACTCGGGCACTGGTATCTGGGCACGATCAATTTCCATTTGTTGGAGTCGCTGCTCGTGGGGTCGATTCCCGGCATCGTCATTGGCAGCTACGCGGCGCGCTACGCGCCGGACAGGGTGCTGAAGCTGCTGCTGGGCACGATCCTCTTCCTGGTCGGGCTGAAGATGCTGTCGAAGTAAGCCCCCTTTCGCCAACAAAAAAGGCTCTCCCCTGCGGGAGAGCCTTTTTTGTTTGGTACCTCGCGGCTGGCTTTACACCTTGTGCGGGACGACGGAGTCGACCATCGCCTGCGCCGAGATCAACTGGTCGGAAGCCTCGCGATACGCATCGGCATTGTGCGGATCCACCGCGTTGTACGCTTCCCTAGCCTTGGCCAAGCTGTCCGCCGCCTTGGCCGGGTCCAGATCGGCCTGGCGGATGATCTCATCCGCCAGCACCGCGCAACGGGACTCGGTGACCTCGGCAAAGCCGCCGGAGACGAAGAAGCGGTCAGTGACCTGGCCCTTCTCGTAGATGTCCACCAACCCGCCGCGCAGACCGGTGATCAGCTCCGAGTGCCCCGGGAGCACGCCGATATCGCCCTCCGTGCCGGGGATGACGACCATGTCGACGTCACGCGCCAGCAGCAGCTTTTCCGGGCTGATGATTTCCAGGGCAATGGCCATCGATTACGCCTTCGCGCTGAGGGTTTCGGCCTTGGCGATGGCTTCCTCGATGGTGCCGACCATGTAGAACGCCGCCTCCGGCAGATGGTCGTACTCGCCAGCCACGATGCCCTTGAAGGAGCGGATGGTGTCTTCGACCTTCACGAACACGCCCGGGGAGCCGGTGAACACCTCGGCCACATGGAACGGCTGAGAGAGGAATTTCTCGATCTTGCGGGCCCGGGCGACGACCAGCTTGTCGTCCTCGGAGAGTTCATCCATGCCCAGGATGGCGATGATGTCCTGCAGGGACTTGTAGGTCTGCAGGATGCGCTGCACATCGCGCGCCACCTGGTAGTGCTCCTCGCCCACGATGCGCGGGTCGAGCGAGCGGGAGGTGGAGTCCAGCGGGTCCACGGCCGGGTAGATGCCCTTCTCGGCGATGGCGCGGTTGAGCACCGTGGTCGCGTCGAGGTGGGCGAAGGTGGCGGCCGGCGCCGGGTCGGTAAGGTCGTCCGCCGGCACGTACACGGCCTGCACGGAGGTGATGGAGCCCTTCTTGGTGGAGGTGATGCGCTCCTGCAGGGCGCCCATGTCGGTGCCCAGGGTCGGCTGGTAACCCACCGCGGAGGGGATGCGGCCCAGCAGCGCGGACATCTCGGCGCCCGCCTGGGTGAAGCGGAAGATGTTGTCCACGAAGAACAGCACGTCCTGGCCAGCCACGTCGCGGAAGTACTCGGCCATCGTCACGCCGGAGAGGGCGACGCGGGCGCGGGCACCCGGCGGCTCGTTCATCTGGCCGTACACCAGGGCCACCTTGGAGCCCTCGGTGTCATTCTCGCCCAGCTTGATGACGCCGGCATCGATCATTTCGTGGTACAGGTCGTTACCCTCGCGGGTACGCTCGCCCACGCCGGCGAACACGGACACGCCGCCATGACCCTTGGCGATGTTGTTGATCAGCTCCTGGATGAGCACGGTCTTGCCCACGCCAGCGCCGCCGAACAGGCCGACCTTGCCGCCCTTCAGGTACGGGGCCAGCAGGTCGACGACCTTGATGCCGGTGACCAGGATCTCGGCCGAAGCGGCCTGCTCATCGAAAGCCGGAGCTGCGCGGTGGATCGGCATGTGGGCAGCGGCCGGAATCTCGCCGCGCTCGTCGATCGCCTCACCGATGACGTTGAGGATACGCCCCAGCGTGCCCGGGCCGACCGGCACCGAGATCGCCGCGCCGGTATCGGTCACTTCCTGGCCGCGGACCATGCCGTCGGTGCTGTCCATGGCGATGCAGCGCACGGTGCGCTCGCCCACTTCCTGGGCGACTTCAAGCACCAGACGGCGGTTGCCCACCTTGGTCTCCAGCGCGTTCTGGATGAAGGGCAGCGCGCCGTCGAACTGCACGTCGACGACCGCACCCATGATCTGCGTCACTCGGCCGGTGTTGTTGCTTGTCATCTCTCTGTCCTCAAACGGCTTCCGCGCCGGAAATGATTTCAATCAGTTCTTTGGTGATGTTCGCCTGCCGCGCCCGGTTATAGCTGAGCGACAGCTTCTTGATCATCTCGCCCGCGTTGCGCGTGGCGCTGTCCATGGCGGTCATCTGCGCCGCGTAGAAGCCGGCGCTGTTGTCCAGCAGGGCGGCGTAAATCTGCACCGCGAGGTTGCGCGGCAGCAGGCGTTCGAGGAGCGTGCCGTCATCCGGCTCGACCTCGTAGTTGTGCTCCGTCTTGTTGTCGTTCGCCGTCGGCTGGGCGGCCGGGATCAGCGGCTGCTCCGTCACCTTCTGGGTCATGACATTGTGGAAGTGGTTGAACACCAGGGTGACAACGTCGTACTCGCCGGCCTTGAAGCCGCGCACCAGTTCCTGCGCCACCGCTTCGGCGTCCGCGAACGCGGCCGACTTCTTGCCGACGAAGTTCTTGGTGCCGACGATCTTGCTCGCCCAGATCCCGGCGCAGCGAGTCATTGCCCTTGCGGCCCAGGGTGAACACCTTCACGGTCTTGCCCTCGGCCTCAAGGCTTTTCACCTTGGCACGGATGGCCTTGGCGATATTGGCGTTGAAGGCGCCGGCCAGGCCGCGGTCGGCGGTGACGGCGACGAGCAGATGAGTCTGGCTCTTGCCGTTGCCAACCAGCAGCGGGCTGGCATTCGGGTTGCCCGCCTCGGAGGCTGCCAGAGCCGCGAGCATCTCGCCCATGCGGCTGGAATAGGGGCGAGCCGCCTCGGCCTGCGCCTGCGCGCGGCGGAGCTTGGCAGCCGCCACCATCTTCATGGCGCTCGTGATCTTCTGCGTCGATTTGACGGAGTTGATCCGGTTGCGCAGGGTTTTCAAGGAGGGCATGTGCTTATCCGAACGTGCGGAGCAGGTTCTCGATGAAGGCGATCAGCTTGGTCTCGGTCTCCGGCTTGATCTGCCCGTCGGTCTCGATCGCCTTGACGATCTCCGGTGCATTCACCTTGATCGAGGTCAGCAGGGTCGCCTCAAACTTGCCGACGTTGGACACCGCGACGGTATCGAGGTAGCCGCGCGTGCCGGCGAACACGGAGATGACCTGCTCAGCCACGGAGAGCGGGCTGAACTGCGGCTGCTTCAGCAGCTCGGTCAGGCGCGCGCCGCGGGCCAGCAGCTTCTGCGTGGAGGGGTCGAGGTCGGAGGAGAACTGGGCGAAGGCCGCCATTTCGCGGTACTGCGCCAAGTCCAGCTTGATCTTGCCGGCCACCTGCTTCATCGACTTGATCTGCGCGGCGGAGCCGACGCGCGACACGGACAGGCCAACGTTGATGGCAGGGCGGATGCCCTTGAAGAACAGTTCCGTCTCCAGGAAGATCTGACCGTCGGTGATGGAGATCACGTTGGTCGGGATGTAGGCGGAAACGTCGCCGGCCTGGGTCTCGATGATCGGCAGGGCGGTCAGCGAACCGGCGCCCTTGTCGTCGGACATCTTGGCGGCGCGCTCCAGCAGGCGGGAGTGCAGGTAGAACACGTCGCCCGGGTAGGCTTCACGTCCCGGCGGACGGCGCAGCAGCAGCGACATCTGGCGGTAGGCGACGGCCTGCTTGGAGAGATCGTCATAGCCGATAAGCGCATGCATGCCGTTGTCACGGAAGAACTCGCCCATGGTGCAGCCCGTGTACGGGGCCAGGTACTGCATCGGGGCCGGGTCGGAGGCGGTGGCGGCGACGACGATGGAGTATTCCATCACGCCGTATTCCTCGAGCGTGCGCACCAGCTGCGCCACGGTGGAGCGCTTCTGCCCGACCGCCACGTAGATGCAGTACAGCTTCTTGCTCTCATCGCCAGTGGCGTTGACGGCCTTCTGGTTGATGATGGTGTCGACGATCAGCGCGGTCTTGCCGGTCTGGCGGTCGCCGATGATCAGCTCGCGCTGGCCGCGGCCGACGGGCACCAGCACGTCGATGGCCTTGATGCCGGTCTGCATCGGCTCATGCACGGACTTGCGGGGAATGATGCCCGGCGCCTTGGTCTCGACCAGGCGGCGCTCGGTGTACGATCACCGGGCCCTTGCCGTCGATCGGGTTGCCCAGCGCGTCCACAACGCGGCCCAGCAGGCCCTTGCCCACCGGCACGTCGACGATCTGGCCGGTACGGGTGACGGTGTCGCCCTCGCGGATTTTCACGTCGTCGCCGAAGATCACGACGCCGACATTGTCGGCCTCGAGGTTCAGCGCCATGCCTTTGACGCCGGCGCCGGGGAAATCCACGAGCTCGCCAGCCTGCACGTTGTTCAGGCCGAAGACGCGGGCAATGCCGTCACCCACGGAGAGGACCTGGCCGGTCTCGGCCACATTGGCTTCGGTGTCGAAATCCGCGATCTGACGCTTCAGGATCTCGGAGATTTCGGCTGGGCGGATCTCCATGTCAGGCAGCTCCCTTGAGAGAATAGTTGAGCCGGTTAAGGCGTGACTTCAGGCTTGTATCGAAAATTTTGGCGCCGACTTTCAGCACCAGGCCGCCGAGCAGGCTGGGGTCGGTGTGCTCGACGAGCCGGACATTGCCATAGCCGGCTTCGGCCAGGCGGGCGCGCAGCTGAGTGCGCTGCAAATCGGTGAGTTCATGCGCGGCAGTGACATCGGCCACCACCTCGCCGCGCTTGGCGGCGACATAGGCGGCGAAACCGGCGATCAGGGCCGGCAGGTCGCGCAGGCGGCGATTCGCCACGGCCACGTTGACGAAATTGCGCACCAGCGGGCCGAAGCCCTGGGCAGTCAGCGCCTCGTTCAGCGCCGGGCGGGCCTTGGCGGTGTCGGTCAGCGGGTTGGCCAGGAGATGCTTGAGCGGCGCGCTGGAGGCGATCAGGCGGCCCAGAGCCTCCATCTGCTCAACCACCTCATTCAGGGCGTTCTGCTCGAAAGCCAGTGCATACAGAGCCGACGCGTAGCGCGCGGTCAGCCCGGTCTCGCCAGTGCCTGTGATCTCGGCCAATATTTTTGTCCCGCCTAGTTGCCGTGGTCTAAAATTCAAGCCCCTTCAGCCGGGGCTGCGCGGGGCAGTAACATAGGGTTTTGCGCGCAGCAAGGCCGGAACCGACTTGGCGTTCGTCAAGATTTAACTGTTTCATCCTTGAGCATATCCTCCGCCGGAGCCGGACGGGCCCGGGCGGCGATCGGCCCGGCCTCGTTATACGCGTAACAGCTGTTGAGCATGCTGGGCGCCATCCGCGGCTCCGCCCCCAGATGATGCGCCGGGGCAGGCTGGTCCGTGGGCTTGCGCAGGCCATGGCGGGTCTGGAACGCGACGGTAGCCACCTGCTGCAGCAACTCGCGCAGATGCGTGCAGCCCTCCACGCCGCGCACGCGCTGGGCCGCCTGGGTGAGGAAGCCCTTGCCTATGACCAGCCCGGCGAGGCGCTCAAAATTGGGCGCCACTTCGGGACATATGGAATAAGGCGTGGAGTCCATCGAGGCCTCGCAGGCCACGATCTCCAACTCCGGCGTCAGCGTCATGCGCAGCCACATGTCATGCAGCGGCTCCCCGGCCTGGATGCCGTTCCGGTCGATGTTGGGGGCGCTGTAGGTCTTCACGTCCGTCATATGGGCCTCGACATCCATCAGCCCGTCCTCGCGCTCATAGCCGCTGAGGCGGATGTCGCGCATATGCAGGAGACGGCGTGGAACGGTGCGGCTGAGCGGCATGGTCGGTTCTGGCCCTTTGCTGTGAAAACCCCTTCGCGGGTTCCTGTGGAGCGAGGCTTGTTCTATTCCCGCAGTGCGGAAAAAACGCAAATTCAGGAGTGTAAGGAAGAATGACCGTAAGCGCCACGGCCGGACCGGAACGGCGCGAGTACAGCCACGCCGAGCGGCTGCGGGTGATTACCGGCGTTCTCACTTGTATAATGCTGGTGGCGCTGGACCAGTCCGTGGTCCTGCCCGCCATCCCGCAGATCGCGGCCAGCCTGCATGGCGTCTCGCATGTCTCCTGGGTGATCTCGGCCTATCTGCTCACCACCACCGCGACCACGCCGATCTACGGCAAGCTCTCCGACCATCTGGGGCGCCGCGCCGTGCTGGCCCCGGCGCTGCTGGTGTTCCTGGCCGCGTGCGTGGTCTGCGCCCTGGCGGATTCGGTGCCGATGTTAGCACTCGGCCGGGCGTTGCAGGGGCTGGGCGGCGGGGGGCTGGCCGCCGTCGGCCAGGCGGCGGTGGCCGATGTGGTGCCGCCGCGCGAGCGCGGGCGCTACCAGGGCTGGTTCGCCGCCACCTGGGCGTTTTGCTCCATCGCCGGGCCGGTGGCCGGCGGGCTCATCACCCAGCACCTGTCCTGGCGCTGGATCTTCTGGGGCAATTTACCGCTGGTGGCGTTTGCGCTGATCACGAGCGCCCGCGCGCTGCGGGGCCTGCCCGTGGCCGGAACCAAAGAGAGAATCGACTACGCCGGGGCGCTGCTGCTGATGTTCAGCGTTGCGGCCACGGTGCTGGCATTGACCGAGGGCGGCACGGACTTCCCCTGGGCCTCGGCGCCCGAGGCGGCGATCTGCGCCGCGGCCCTGCTCGGCTTCGCCCTGCTCGCGGCGCAGCAGCGCACCTCCCCCGCGCCGCTGCTGCCCGCCGCGCTGCTGGGCCGGATCGGCCATGTCGCAGCACTCGGCGGGCTGAGTTCGGCGGCCATGTTCACCGCCATCTTCCTGCTGCCGCTGCTGCTGCAATGGATTTATGGCGAGACCGCCTCGACCGCCGGGATGCATCTGGTGCCGCTGCTGTTCGCCACCGCGATCGGCGCTTTCGCCGCCGGGCAGGTCACACGGCGCACCGGGCGGGTGAAGCCCGTCCTGTCCGCGGGGCTGCTGGTCGGCGTAACCGGCTTTGCGCTGCTCTGCCTTAGCCTGCATGCCGCGAGCCCGGCCTGGCCGGTGGCGTTCGCCGCCCTGGCGGGGGTGGGGCTGGGTGCCCTGATGCCGACAACGCTGGTGACGGTACAAAGCCTTGCCAACCGGAGCGAGATGGGCGCGGCAACGGGCATATTGCTGGTGGTGCGCGCCATGGGCGGCACGTTTGGCGCCACGCTGGCAGGCCTGGCCATCACCCTGGCCGGCCACGCCACGGCCTCCGGCTTCCGGTTCGGCTTCCTTACCGCCGCGCTGTTCCTGGCCCTGGGCCTCGGCTTGGTGGCGCGCCTGCCGGAGATCGACCTGCGCCCCAGCGTGACCACCGGCACGAAGGCATAAAAAAACCGGCCAGGAGGCACCCCCCTGGCCGGCATGTATCCCGGCTTGCGGTGGTCGGGTTTATTCCGCCGCGGCGGTCTGCACCACGGCCGGCCTGGTCAGCAGGTAGTAGAACAGGCCAGCGGCGACGAAGGAGACGATGAAGGTGGCGTCGCCGAACTGCGGGAACCTCGCCGCCACCGGGCCGACATACAGCGCCTGGTTATAGAACGGCCAAGACACCACGATGGACGCCACCCAAGCCACGAACGCCGCACTCACCGGCAGGCGCGAGGCACGGTTGGTGGTGTGGCAGAACAGGGTGATGGCGATCCACGGCATGGTCCAGTAGCCGAGCACCAGCAGGAAGTTCTCGTAGTTGGTGATGAAGTTGGCCGCCGCCAAAATCGCGATGATGGTGCCGATGCCGCCCGTGATCAGCGACGCGACATGCTGCTTCAGCTTCACCCCCACCGCCAGGGCAGAGAGCGTGGCGGAATAGATGTTGATGATGTTGGCGCTGACGGTGCCGAGGATGACGGCGATCAGGAACGGCACCTTGAACCATTCCGGCATCCAGGAGGTGAACAGGTCCGACGGCTTGGTGAAAGAGACGGCGGCACCCAGCAGCGCGCCCAGCGCCTCGATCCACACGGTGGAGATCACCGAGCCAAGGAAGGCGTAGGAGAACACGGTCCTCTTCACCTTGGCGGCGCCGGCATCGGTGCGCAGGTAGCGGGTATAGTCGGAGGAATAGGGAATCCAGCCGACCATGTAGCCCACCATGATGGACAAGGTGAGGATGAAGGCGCCCGAGAAGCCGCCCACCGCCGCCTCGGCCTTAACATTCTCCGGCACGGAGAGGCCGAGATGCTGCACCGCCACCACGGTAAGCGCCAGGAAGGCCAGGGTGAGGACATAGACGAGGTATTTCTCCGCCGTCTGGATCAGGTCATGCCCGAAGAAGGCGATGGCAACCTGCACCAGCGAGAGGATGACGACGCCAACAATCAGGCTGCCGCCAAAGAAATACTGCAGCGCATAGGCCCCGGCGATGGTGTTGACCGCGAACCAGGAGAAGCCGCCGAAGAAATTGAGCAGCGAGGGCAGCTTGTTGCCGAGCGGGCCGAACCAGGTAGCACCCTGGATCATCTGCGGGCGGCCGTAATCCACGCCGAAGGTGCTGAAGAAGGCCAGCACCAGCCCGCCCAGCACGTTGGCGATGAGGATGGCCAGCACGGCCGAGGAGAAGGACAGGCCAAGCCAGCCGGTGGCCAGCGCGCCAGTGGTCAGCGTCGCAAACTCGACATTCGCCGCCATCCATAGGCCGAACACGGCCTTCGGGCTGCCGTGCCGCTCCGTCAGGGAGACTTCATCAATGCCTTTTTCTTCAATAATACCATAAAGCTCGGGGGTTACTTCGGCGGTCATTCTTCACTCCCTCAGGGGTCCGGCCCAGAACAGATTGCCCCGCGGACGCGACCGGACTCTGCCGGCACCGTTACAGGACTAACCAGCACACCTGCCGTTTTATGAACAGACCGTCAAGCAAATCTACCCGCTTGGCTGTTGCTGCAGGGCGTTCTGCAGCGGGGAGGCCACAGAGATACCCCCCGGCCCGCTCATCCCCGGCAGCACACGATGCAGCAGCAGCAGCATGCAGAGCAACAGGATGAACCAGCCAATCCCCCCGCCGATGAGACGCATTGCCAGAACCACCATGGCAACAACCATCAGCAGCAAAAAATCGAGCTGCAGGTCAGGGTTGGCCACCCCCACCGCCTGCATGAAAATGGTAAAGCCGTTATCGACAACCCCGACGCCAGACATCAAAAGACGGGCGACGTAAAAGATCCCGCCACCAAATTCGTTGATGAATTGCTGCATGACCGCCCCCTTGTGGAGCAGCGTATAGCATATTTCGTTGCCGGTTTCAGCTTTATTCCAAGCGCTTAACCGCCCGCAGCGCGGGAAACAGCCGCATCCACAGCAGGGCCACGGCCACGGTTCCCACGCCGCCCAGCACCACAGCCGGCACCGTGCCAAGCAGCGCGGCGGTGAACCCGCTCTCGAACTCGCCTAGCTGGTTGGAAGCGTTGATGAACAGGAAATTCACCGCCCCTACCCTGCCGCGCATCTCGTCCGGTGTGCGCAGTTGCACGAGCGACAGGCGGATGACGACGCTGACCATGTCCGCAGCACCCATGACGAACAAGGCCAGGAGGGTGATCGGCACAGAACGCGACAGGCCGAAGGCGATGGTCGCCAGGCCGTACAGGATGACGGCCTGGAACATGCGCATCCCCACCCGGCGCGAGATGGGGGAATGTGTCATCCAGGCGCTGACCAGCAGCGCGCCCACCGCCGGGGCGCCGCGCAGCACGCCCAGCCCCCAGGGGCCGGTGTGCAATATGTCCCGGGCATAGACGGGCAGCAGCGCGGTGGCGCCGCCCAGCACCACGGCGAACAGGTCAAGCGAGATGATGCCGAGGATTTCCGGGCTGCGCCGTACGAAGCCCACCCCGGCGAACAGGGCTTTCAGCGTGGGTGGCTCCTTGGGCGCCATCGGGCGATCCACCTTCAGCGCCCCGGCCATGAGTGCCGAGACCACCCAGGCCGCGGCCATGGCGGCATAGGGCGCGGCGGGGGAGAGCGTGTAGATGAGGCCGCCCAGAGCCGGGCCAAGAATGGTAGCCGCCTGGAATGCCGAGGAGGACATGGCTGTCCCCTTTTGCAGCAGCCCGGCCGGCACCACGGCGGGGAGCAGGGCGCTCACCGCCGGATTCTCGAAGGAGCGCGCCGCACCCAACACCACCACGGCGGCGTAGATCTCGGCCACGTTCAGCCAACCGGCGAGGCTGCCCCAGGCCAGGAACAGCGCGGCCGCGCCCTCGGTGAGCTGGCAGGCCTGGGCAACACGGCGGCGGTCGAAGCGGTCGGCGGCGTGGCCCGCGAAGAAGGTGAGCCCCGCCGAGGGCAGAAACTGCGCCAGCCCGATGAGGCCCAGCGCCAGCACGCTGCCGGTAAGGGCATAGACCTGCCAGCCGATGGCGACCGCGCCGATCTGGTAGGCGAAGCTGGAAAAAGCGCGTCCAGAAAGGAACAGCAGGAAGGGGCGGTGGCCGAGCAGTTCGCGCGTGCGGGGCGATGTAACAAACTCGGTGCCGGAATTCATGGCAGGGTTCTACCAGCCGCATCGCCGCGCGTCAGGGCTGAGCTACGGCGCTGTAAGCAATGGATGGCTCCAGACCAGAATGGAGGCCGCGCCGTTCTCCACCCGCCGCTCCGGCGGACCGAACTGGGCCGTCAGGCCGGCGATGCACAAAGCCGGATCAGGGCACTCCTCGCCATCGGAAGCAACATAGACGAAGAACTCCCGCTGCCCAGGAGGCACATCCTGCACCGTGAGCCAGGCAGGTGCGCTCGCCGCGTGAGATATCTGGGGCCGGAGCCAGCCCGTTTTCGGGTCGAATGTCACGGGACGGATGATATTCCGGCCACTGCTCAGAGCCGTCACTACATTAGCCTCGGCGCCCCAATACGGGCCGTAGCCGTAGGTTAAGCCGTTGGCTTGCAACAGCCCGATGATCTCCTCTGCGCCATTCGTCTGCATCGCAAAACCGGGCGCACCCCATACTGGAGCTGTGGTGATCAGCCCGCAAACCAAAAACAGCCCGATAAACAGACCCGTTGCGGATTTTTGCCACCAGCCCATCTGGCGCCAGCCGCGCGCTATCGCCACAACCACGAAGATTAAAAACAAATACAGGACATTAATCAGAAAACGGCCGGAATAATCTCCCTGCGTGATGTTTAGAAGCACGAAGGCGGCCACCGTCAGCAGGGTCGAGAGGCTGGCCGTGGCGAAAAAAAAGCGCGGCACGACCTCTTGCATCATCCCCGCCTGACGGGCGGCGCGCCAAGCGGCAAATCCCGCCACCCCCGCTCCAGCCAAAGACAACAGCGCTGGCAGCATGTCATTCATGCGCTCGGTTGGGACGATATTGAGCAATCCGCCCAAATCTTTCACCAAATAAGAAGCATTCGCTGCCATCATATGCAAGCTGGCCAGATTTGGCGACGCCGATGGCAAAAAGCGCATCGTCCAAAGCATATGGGTGCGCACAAGCAGGATCGCCGCGAGCGCGATCACCGCCAGCCACCGCATTGCCCTCGCTGTGGGGGAAGGCAGCAGCCCCGCTACGGCGCAATACAGCAACAGGGGCAGGTCGTAAGCCGTCATCATCCACGGGTCGGAGACCGAACCCGCCGCCAACAGCCAAAGCACCAGCGCAAAATACCCCCGTCTCCCGGTGCGTATACCGCGAATGGCACAGAGCAGCGCGGCCAGCCCGTACATATTGGTAACATCATGCGAGGCAGGATAAGCGACAAAGCCAAGTCGCTGCGCGTACCAGCCCATCAGCAGCAAGGGCACCGGCAACAGCAGCGCGCCTCGGCGCGCGCCCAGCTCATGCGCCAGCAAGGCGGAGAACAGCGCTGCCAGCACGAATACGACCCAGCCGGACGCCACGGCCAGCCAGGCCCGCATCCCGAACAACTCGAAGCTGAGAAAGTTGAACGGCACAATAGACAGGAGCCAGTTATCGGGTGTGAACAGGAAATGCCGGATCCAGCCAATTCCATGTACCTGTACGCCCTGCCAGAGCGTCATGGAGAAAATGAAATCGGCATCCGCGCCGTTCGCCCCGAATACGGTTTTCAGGCTCAAAAGCAGGCAGGCAGACAATCCCAGCGCATAAATCGGCCAAAAACAGCGCCGTATTACAGCTCCCATTGAGTCCATCCCCTTGGCTACACCAACCTGTCGTTGCATCGTTACATGTCGAACTGTCCGCATTCAACCGCCCAGGGGCAAAAACGCCCGACGCTTGCGCGCGCGCGGCTTTGGCCCTACTGCACCCTGCACTTTTCTTCAGTTTGGAGTTTTGTCATGTCCTACAGGGTCGCGGTCGTCGGCGCCACCGGTGCGGTCGGGCGCGAGATGCTCAAAACCCTCGCCGAGCGCGAACTTCCCGGTCGTCGGAAGTCGCCGCCGTCGCCTCCGGCCGCTCCGCCGGCCAGGAGGTCTCGTTCGGCGAGGAGCAGGTCCTGAAGGTGCAGAACCTGGAGACGTTCGACTTCACCGGCTGGGACATCGGCCTGTTCCGCCCCGGCGCCTCGGTCTCCGCCGTTCATGCCCCGCGCGCGGGCGCTCAAGGGTGCGTGGTCATCGACAACACCAGCCAGTTCCGCATGGACCCGGACGTGCCGCTGGTGGTGCCCGAGGTGAACCCGCAGGCATCTGCGCAAATTCGCCAAGACGCAACATCATCGCCAACCCGAACTGCTCGACCATCCAGATGGTGGTGGCGCTGAAGCCGCTGCACGACAAGTTCAAGATCAAGCGCGTGGTGGTCGCCACCTACCAGTCGGTCTCCGGCGCCGGCAAGGAGGGCATGGACGAGCTCTACAACCACACCAAGGCGCATTTCGGGATCGACGCCGACAAGATCAAGCCGGAGCAGTTCACGAAGGAGATCGCCTTCAACTGCATCCCGCAGATCGACGTGTTCATGGATGACGGCTCCACCAAGGAAGAGTGGAAGATGGTCGGTCGAGACCAAGAAGATCCTCGACCCGGAGATCGACGTGCATCGCCACCTGCGTGCGCGTGCCGGTGTTCATCGGCCATGGCGAGGCGGTGAACGTGGAGTTCGAGAACCCGGTGAGCGTGAACGAGGCCCGCGCGGCGCTGCGCGCATGCGCCGGGCGTGGTGGTGCGTGGATGAGCGCGAGGACGGCGGCTACGTCACCCCGGCCGAGTGCGAGGGCGAGGACGCGGTGTTCGTCAGCCGCATCCGCAAGGACCCGACCGTGCCGCACGGCCTGTCGTTCTGGTGCGTGTCGGACAATCTGCGCAAGGGCGCGGCGCTGAACGCGGTGCAGATCGCCGAGGCGCTGATCGCCCAGGGGCTGCTGGCCAAGAAGGCGGCCTGACCGCAATTGCCAGGGCGCGCCAGCGCCCGAAGCACGCTACACTACAAGAAAGCCCAGGGAGACGCCGTCCCCTGGGCTTATCTTTACTCCCCGCATGACATCTCCCCCTCTTTTCGCGTAAAGCTCCGCCATGACCGACACGCCCCTCGACCATATCCGCAACTTCGCGATCATCGCGCATATCGACCACGGGAAATCCACCCTGGCCGACCGGCTGATCCAGCACACCGGCGCCTGACCGACGCGCGAGATGACCGACGCAGGTGCTCGACAACATGGACCTGGAGCGGGAGCGCGGCATCACCATCAAGGCGCAGACCGTCCGCCTGACCTACACGGCCAAGGACGGCAAGACCTACGAACTGAACCTGATGGACACGCCCGGCCACGTGGACTTCGCCTACGAGGTCAGCCGCAGCCTGGCCGCCTGCGAGGGCTCGCTGCTGGTGGTGGACGCCTCCCAGGGCGTGGAGGCGCAGACGCTGGCCAACGTCTACCAGGCGATCGAGGCGCAACCACGAGATCGTGCCGGTCCTCAACAAGATCGACCTGCCCGCCGCCGAGCCGGAGCGGGTGAAGCAGCAGATCGAGGACGTGATCGGCCTGGACGCCTCCGACGCGGTGGAGATCAGCGCCAAGACCGGCCTGAACATCGAGGGCGTGCTGGAGGCGCTGGTGCACCCGCCTGCCGCCGCCCAAGGGCGACGGCGACGCGCCGCTGAAGGCGCTGCTGGTGGATAGCTGGTACGACCAGTATCTCGGCGTGGTCATCCTGGTGCGCGTCAAGGACGGCCGGCTCAAGCGCGGCCAGAAGATCCGCATGATGTCGAACGGCGCGGTGCATCCGGTCGAGCAGGTCGGCGTGTTCACGCCCGAAGATGATGCCCGATGGACGACCTGGGGCCGGGCGAGATCGGCTACATCACCGCCGCCATCAAGACCGTGGCCGATTGCAACGTCGGCGACACGATCACCGACGACCGCGACCCCGCGGCCGAGCCGCTGCCCGGGTTCAAGCCCTCGATCCCGGTGGTGTGGTGCGGGCTGTATCCGGTCGACGCCGACGATTTCGAGAAGCTGCGCGACAGCCTGGCCAAGCTGCGCCTGAACGACGCCAGCTTCCACTACGAGCCGGAGACCTCCGCCGCGCTGGGCTTCGGCTTCCGCTGCGGCTTCCTGGGGCTGCTGCACCTGGAGATCATCCAGGAGCGGCTGACCCGCGAGTTCGACCTCGACCTGATCGCGACCGCGCCGTCGGTGGTGTATCACATCTACCGCACCAACGGCGAGATGGAGGAGCTGCACAACCCGGTCGACATGCCGGACGGCTCGCGTGATCGACCACATCGAGGAGCCGTGGATCAAGGCCACCATCATGGTGCCGGACGATTATCTCGGCGCCGTGCTGCACGCTGTGCACCGAGCGGCGCGGCCAGCAGGTGGACCTGACCTATGTCGGCAACCGCGCCATGGCGGTGTACCGGCTGCCGCTGAACGAGGTGGTGTTCGACTTCTACGACCGGCTGAAATCGGTCTCCCGCGGCTATGCCAGCTTCGACTACCAGATGGACGGATTACGCCGAGGGCGACCTGGTGCGGATCTCCATCCTGGTGAACAGCGATCCGGTGGACGCGCTGTCCTTCATCGCGCATCGCGCCGCAGGCGGAGACGCGCGGGCGGGCGATCTGCGGCAAGCTGAAGGATCTGATCCCGCAGCAGTTGTTCAAGATCGCCATCCAGGCGGCGATCGGCGGGCGCGTGATCGCGCGCGAGACGATCAGCGCGCTGTCGAAGGACGTGACCGCGAAATGCTACGGCGGCGACATCACCCGCAAGCGCAAGCTGCTGGAGAAGCAGAAGGAGGGCAAGAAGCGGATGCGCCAGTTCGGCAAGGTGGAAATCCCGCAGACCGCCTTCCTCGCCGCGCTGAAGATGGACGCGTGAATTTTTTTGGCGCGCGGCCGCCCCGCCAGCCCCGCACGCATCTAATATTTTTTGCGTGCGGCCGCCCCGCCAGCCCCGCACGCACTTGGCAGCGGGCTTCGGTTTGGCTACAGAGGCCCCCACGCCGTGCTGGAGAGATGGCCGAGCGGCTTAAGGCGCACGCTTGGAAAGCGTGTGTACGTTAATAGCGTACCCAGGGTTCGAATCCCTGTCTCTCCGCCACCCGGCAAACCCCAAGACAACAAATTAAGACATTCACCCTCCGCGGTTAAATTTTCTGCACACCGGCAAAGGCATGTTAATTGCCGGACTGTAACTTCATCTTTATTCAGCCTTAGATTGTCTTCTCAAACCGTTAGAGAACTTGTAGCGTCCGCCTTGTGCGGGCTAGCCGACCAACTTTCGTATCGTATCGCAAGGGAAGCAGGCAAACCCTCCAATTATGGACATTTTGTTAGCCTTGCGTCAGCGTATTTCGTGAATGGCCATGCCTGAACATGAATGGCCGCAGGCGAGCAACAAGTGTCCGTCAGCACAGGGGCTGGTCGGGTTTTGAAGAACGAAATACAATTTCTCTACGTTGGGCTAGCGGTTCTTGGCCTTGGAATCATTGTGCTGCTGGTGGATCTGGTACGCCGGGCGCGCCGCAAGCACCAGGAACGGCCGATCGACACCTCGATTTTCATGCAAAGCATGAGCGGGGAGCAGCTGCGCTTTGTCGCCGGCGTCGATGATTCTGGGGGCCATCTCCAGTCGCGCGAGAGCGAGCTGGCCGAACTGGAGCAACACTTCAAGAAGAACAAGAACAAAAACAAGAAGAAGCAGGAGATCGCCTACCTTCCGGCTGAACCGGCCGAGGAGAAGCCGCTGCTCGACTACCTTGATCTGCCGCCCGAGCCGGAGGAGCTGACGCCCGCGCAGGCGGCGGAGCTGCGCCTCGAGCCTGTTTCCGAACCGCACCCCGACACCATTCTCCACCATATCGACCTGCCGCCCGAGCCCGTGGCGGTGGAACCCGCCCCCCAGGCGGCTGAGCCGGAAGGTGAAGAGCCGTTCGCCCTTCACCAGGAGGCTGAACCAGCTCCCGAGCCCGCGCCGCAGCCGGCAGCCGCCATCCTCACCTGCGCCGGATTCGGCGTCGGCTTCGGCGGCAAGGTGATCCTCGACAATGTCACGCTGGCGATCCCCGCCCAGGGCGTCACCACGCTTATGGGCCCTGTCGGCACCGGCAAATCCACCCTGCTGCGCTCGCTGGCCGGGCTGTACGGGCAGAATGCCCTGTTCAAGAGCTGGGGCGAGGCACTGTTCAAGGGCCAGCCCATCACTGCCGAGAACCGCCCGCTGCTGGTGGCGCAGCGCATCCAGCTCACCCAGCGCTCGGCGCTCGAGAGCCTGCTGTTCCACGTGAAGGACCAGATGGAAGGCGTACCGGAGGCCGAGCAGCGCGACTGGGCTGGCCAATGGCTGCGCCAGGTCGGCGCGGAAGACATGCTCTCCAAGCTCGACATCCCGTTCATGGAGCTGGACCAGCTGTCGCAGCGCGTCGTCACCATCCTGCGCGAGGCCGCGGCGGATTCGGCCCTGCTGATGATCGACGAGCCGACCGCCGGTCTCTCCGACGCCGACGCGGAGATCGTACTGAACCTGCTGCGGACGCTGGGGGCGCATGGCGCGCTTCTGGTTGTGCTGCATAACCAGAAGCAGGCGCGGCAGATCTCGGACGAGATCATCCTGCTCGCCGGTGGCCGGGTGCAGGAACAGGCAGCACCTGAGGCGTTCTTCAGCAACACCGCCAATCCGGTGGTGGCGCAGTTCGTCACCACGGGCAGCGTGGCCGTGCCCGCGCCCGACGCTCCGGCGGAGACCCTGGCCGACCATGTCCAGCCGCCCGCGCCGCTCTCGGCCGAGGCGATGGCCGCGATCAAGTCGGAAATCCTCGCCGCGCTGGCGCCGGAGCCCGCACCCGTGGTTGCGGAACCCGCTCCGGCTGCGCCCGCCGCCCTGGCCCCCGAACCGGAGCCACCCGCCTTTGCCCTTGCAGAACCACCCCGGCATGAGCACGCGGCGGTGACCCGCTATCCCGGCGCCTCCTCCGGGCCGCGCGGCTTTGTCTGGATCGAGGAGGGCCGTCTGGCCGCGACGCCGATGCCCGGCGTGTCCGTCGATGTCGATTACGACCTCGACCTGCTGAAGAATGTCGGCGTGACCACGCTGATCACCCTGACCGAGCAGGACTTCCCGCAGGACGCCCTGGCCCGGCACGGGCTGAAGAACGTGCATCTGCCGATTGCCGACCGCAAGGCGCCGACCCCGGCGGAGATGGACATGCTGGTGGCGCGCATGCGCGAGCTGATGGAAAACGGCAAGGTGCTGGCCGTGCACTGCCTGGCCGGACTCGGCCGCACCGGCACCATCCTCGCCGCCTATCTGGTGAAGGAGAAGGGCATGTCGGCGCATGGGGCACTGAATCAGATCCGCCGATTCAACCGCCAGTTCGTACAGTCGGACGACCAGGAGGATTTCCTGACAGAATACGAGGTGCAGCAGGAACAGGCCCTGCTGCGCAACCGCGCGGCTGGCCCTGACAGCCAGCCGTAAAAAGAAAAAGTCTGGGGATAAGCCGCTAAAGGAACAGAGGCCGCAATCAAGCGGCCCCTGCCCGCTTTCGACAAAATCAGCGTTGCAAGGAGTACCAGACGATGACCACCACCTCCGCTCTTGATGCGGCCGTCGCCCAGTCGATCGGCACCATCCCCGAGTGCATGGCCGCCGGCTATATCGATGTCGGTTCCGGCTTCCTGCTCAGCATCAAGACCGTCGACTCGCACCCGCGCGAGGTGATCGACCTGGTCGCCGCCGCGACCTCCGACCTGTTCCAGGGCGCCAATGTCTCCACCGTCGAGGCGATCTGGAAGCGCTCGCGCGGCGTGGACTCCACCCGCCATTATTTCCAGGAATTCATCGTCAACAGCGACAACGCGATCCACGTCTTCATCCGCGGCAAGAAGTACCAGGACTACGTGGGCGTGTTCGTCTGCCGCAACACCGCCAATATCGGCATGGTGCTGGCCAAGTCCCGGATGGCCATGCCGACGATCGAAAGCGCCGTTTAAGCCACGCGCGTTTCCTCGCCACGCGGCCATGCGCCGCGTGGCGAAACCCGCCCTGCAAGCCGCGCGGGCGCGCTCACCCCACCCCCTCCACGCCAAGCTGGCGCAGGAATTCCACCACGCCGCTCGTCGCCGGCGCGGCGATGACATGGTCGTACATCCCGGCACCCGTGGGATTGAGGTTGATCTCGAACAATTCGCAGCCACGCCGGTTATGCATGGCCTCCGCGGCGAACCCGGCCGCAGGGTACACCAGCCCCGACGTGCCGATAGCGCAGAAGATGTCGGCGGCGTCGAGCGCCTCGGCGATCTCGTCCATGTGGTAGGGGATCTCGCCGAACCAGACGATGTCCGGCCGCATCACGCCGCTTCGCCCGCAGGCGGGACAGGCAAGCTCCAGCCCGGCATCTTCCAGGTGCGGATGCGTCTCCTCGCACATCGTGCAACGCAGTCGGCGCAGCTCGCCATGCATATGCAGCAGGCGGCGGCTGCCGGCGCGCTCGTGCAGGTCGTCCACGTTCTGCGTCACCAGCAGAAAATCCCCCCGCCCCTCCCAGGCGCGCTCCAGCGCCGCCAGGGCGTGATGCGCGGCGTTCGGTGCCACTTCATGCAGCTGGGCACGGCGGGCGTTATAGAATCGGTGGACGAGATGCGGGTCGGCCTCGAAGCCTTCCGGCGTCGCCACGTCTTGCAGCTGGTGGTTCTCCCACAACCCGCCGGCGTCGCGGAAGGTGGTGATGCCCGATTCGGCGGAGATGCCGGCACCGGTCAGGATGACTATGTTCTTGCGGATCATGGGCTTTCCGTTGGGTTCACGCTGGACGGAACTGGCGCAGCATAGCATGACTCCAAGTAGAACTTATAACCACGCATTGCGGGAATGCGAATATTAAGCCTACCGCGCTGACCAATTTTGCTATTTCCCGGGAACCATGCCCAAACCGGATGAACTCCTGTTCGCCCTGAAATGCTTCGCCGGCGCGATGGCGGCGTTGTATATTTCGCTCTGGCTGGGGCTGGACGCCCCCTACTGGGCGCTGGCGACCTCCTATATCGTGGCGCTGCCCTTCGCTGGGGGCATGCTTTCCAAGTCGCTGTACCGTATTTTAGGCACGTTCATCGGCGGCGCGGCCGCGGTAGCTATGGTGCCGAACCTGGTGGATGCGCCAGTGCTGCTCTGCCTGTGCATGGCACTGTGGATCGGCTTCTGCCTGTACATCTCGCTGCTGGACCGCACGCCCCGCGCCTATTTGTTCATGCTGGCCGGCTACACTGCGGGCATTATCGGCTTTCCCTCCGTCTTCACCCCTGGGCACATCTTCCAGACCACCGTCACCCGCATGGAGGAAATCTCCATCGGCATCGCCTGCAGCACCGTGGTTGGCACGCTGATTTTCCCACGCCCGCTGGGGCCGGTGCTGGCACGGCGCATCGGCGGCTGGGCCAATCCGGCCCGGGACTGGGCCATCGCCGCGCTCACCGGGGAGGATGACAGCGCCGCGGCGCGTGAGGGCCGGCGGCGCCTGCCCTTCGAGGCTACCGATATCGCCTCGATGATCACCCAGCTCGCCTACGACACCTCGGATCTGCAATCAGCGGTGCGCTACGTCACCAGACTGCGGCTCTATCTCATCAGCCTCATTCCGGTGCTAAGCTCGGTCGGCGACCGCGTGGCGCACCTGCAGCGCCTCGGCGCCATCACGCCGCAATTGCAACGCGTGCTGAACAACACCACGCGCTGGCTGCAGGCCGGCAACTCAGAGGACACCGACGCGCTGCTGGCGGATGTCATCCTGCTGGAGGAGGAGGACGAGCACAGCTGGCCGGGCCTTCTGCGCGCCAGCCTGGCGCTGCGCCTGCAAGAGATGATCAGCCTCGTGCGGCATTCGCGCGCGATCCGCCGCCACCTCCGAAACGGCGACCCCCTGCTCTCCAGCGAGATGCTGGACCGCGAATACGTCGCCACGATCGTGCAGAACCGCGACCACACGCTCGCCTTGCTCTCCGGGCTTGCCGCGGCGCTCGCGGTGCTGCTGGTTTGCGCCATGTGGATCTGGACGGACTGGCCCTCCGGCGCGGGTGCTGCCGTCATGGTCGCGATCGCCTGCTCCTTCTTCGCCTCGCAGGATAACCCTGCCCCCGCCATCGCCAGCATGCTGCGCACCTCCCTCTTCGCCCTGGCCGGGGTTGGCTTCTACTCCTACGCCGTGCTGACCCGGATCTACACCTTCGAGGGCCTGTGCTTAGCGCTGCTGCCTGCCGGGATGCTCGTGGGTGTGCTCATCTCCCGCCCGGCGACATTCATGCTGGGCATGAACATAACCGCCACCGGCGCCACGCAACTGGCGCTGGAAAACGGCTTCACCTCCGGCTTCACCTCCTGGGCCAATAACTCGATCGCCGTGGTCGTCGGGCTGAGCAGCGCGCTGGTCACGACTCTGCTGATCCGCTCCTTCGGCGCCGCGTGGACAGCCCAGCGCCTGATGCGCGCGAGCTGGCGCGAGATCGCCAACGCCGCCGAGGCGGATGGGGGGGAGGATAGCGGCGTGCTGATCGGCATCACCGTGGACCGGCTGGGGCTGATCCTGCCGCGCCTCTCCGGCCAGGACACGGACCCAAGCGTGCGGGCCGAACTGGGGAACCTGCGCGTCGGGCTGGACATGGTCGGGCTGCACCGGGAGCAATGGCGGCTCGCCCCGGCCGCGCGCGAAGCCTGCGGCAAGATCTTCACCTATGTCGCAGCGCATTACCGCGGCAACCCGAGCCGACCGGCCCCAACCTCGCTTTGCGAGGCGATCGACGATGCGATCAATACACTCGTCGATGATCCGCACAGCCACAAATCCGCGCTGGTGCAGCTTTCCGGCCTGCGCAGCGTGCTGTTCCCCGCCGCCCCGCCGCCGGACATCCCCGCCTGGACTCTCGAAGGGATAATTACATGATCGGCGAAGTCGATCTTTTCGGCGTGTTTCTGCCGCCGCTGCTGGCCTGGGTCGTGGTGGCCCAGCTTATCAGCATGGGTCTGCGCCGCCTGTTTGCCGCATTCGGCCTGTACCGCTTCGTGTGGCACCGGCCGCTATTCGACTTTTCCGTACTCGTCATCCTTACCGGGCTGGTCAGCCTGGCGATGAACCGCATCCTCTGATCCCTCCGGAGCATCATGACCCCCGCATCCTTCACGCTTCGCTTCTTCTCCACGTCCGCGGTCCTGATTGTCGCCGGACTCGTGGGCTGGCAACTCTGGGACTATTACATGGAAAAGCCCTGGACCCGTGACGGCCGGGTGCGCGCCGACGTCGTCTCCCTGGCGCCGGACGTGTCCGGCCCGGTGGTGCAGATCTTCGTGCATGACAACCAGGTGGTGCATGCGGGCGACCAGCTGTTCCAGATCGACCCGGTGCGCTTCACCCTGGCGCTGCAGCAGGCCCAGGCGACGGTGGCCCGCACCCATGCCGCCATGGAAGACGCCAAGAGCACCGCCGCGCGCTACGCCGCGGCCTCCACCAACGCGACCTCGGGGCTCAGCCGCGACCAGGTCAGCGCCGCGGCCCAGGAAGCCGAGGCCGAATACGACCAGGCGCTGGCGGATCTCGGTGTTGCCCAGCTGAACCTGCACCGCAGCACCGTGTACGCCACGGTAAACGGGATGATCACCAATTTCTCCATGCGGCCGGGCGACTACGTGACCGCCGGCACGCCGGAGGTGGCGATCGTGGACAGCGACTCGCTCTATGTCGATGCATATCTGGAAGAGACCAAGATGCGCGGCATCGGCCCCGGCGACTCTGCGAAGATCACGCTGATGCAGGGCGGGCCGGCGATCACCGGCCATGTCAGCGGCATCGCGGCGGGCATCGCCGACGCGGAGCGCACGCCCACCTCCGCCACCCTGCTCGCCGACGTGAACCCGACCTTCACCTGGGTGCGCCTGGCCGCGCGCATTCCGGTGCGCGTCGAACTGGACCACGTGCCGGACGGGGTGCGGCTGGTGGCGGGCATGACCTGCACCGTCTCCATCACCCCGCACGGCACGGACCAGAAAGAGCAGGCTCAGTAAGAGCTTAAGCCAGCCCGCGGGTCGAAGCCGGGCTGGTCCCAGGCCTTCAGGAACTCCTCAAGCGCCGCATCCGCCGGGCCGACGGCCACACGCAGCTTCACGTGCAGGTCGCCGGCATGGTGGTGGCCATGCGCCGGCACGCCGCGCCCGCGCAGGCGCAGCTCGGTGCCGCTCTCGGTATGGGGCTTCACGGTCATCACCACGTCGCCCGCCGGTGTGGGTACCGTCACCTTGGCGCCAAGCACCGCCTCCTTCAGCGAGATCGGCAGTTCCAGATGGATGTTGCGCCCCTCGCGGCGGAAGAGCTTGTGCGGGGTGACGTGAATCTCGATCAGCGCGTCGCCCGCCGGGCCGCCATTGCGCCCGGGCTGGCCACGCCCGCGCAGGCGCAGCACGTCACCATCCGCGGTGCCGGGCGGGATTTTCACATCCAGGCTCTGGCCATCCGGCAGGGTGATGCGCTTGGCGCCGCCATTCACCGCCTCCAGGAACCCGGCCTTCACCGCGTAGCGCTCATCCTGGCCGCGGGCCGGGCCGTGCGCGCGCTGCTCGAACATGTTGGCGAAAATATCCTCGAACCCGCCAAAGCCGGCCGGACCGGCACCGGCACCGGCATGTTGCCGCCAGCCGCCCTGCGGCGCGCGCTCGGCACCGGCAGCGTCGATCTCGCCGCGGTCGTAGCGCGCACGCTTCTCCGCGTCGGAAAGAATGTCATTCGCCAGCGAGACCGCCTTGAACTTCTCCTCCGCCGCCTTGTCGCCGGGGTTGAGGTCGGGGTGATACTTCTTCGCCAGTTTGCGGTAGGCGGAGCGGATCTCGTCCGCTGTCGCATCCTTCTTTGCGCCTAGAACCTTATACGGGTCGTCTGCCATTCCGTGTCTCAACTCGCCTGATCAGTCAGTTTGCGCCCTAGATAGGGATCATCCCGTGATCATCACAACTCGTTTATTCCCTAAGTCCGTTTGGAAATTCGCTCTGGTGAGGCGCATGGGGGTGTTTTTTGAGCACCGGAGCGGAGCGTACATGGAGTACGTGAGCACCGGAGCGCAGAAAAACGCCCTCAGGCGGCCACCAGAGTAGAATTTACGAATGGACTCTCAGTGCCGCCGCGTGCTGGAGAGGAACTGGCGGAAGCGCTCAGATTTGGGGTTGCCGAACATCTCGTCCGGCGTGCCTTCTTCCTCCACCAGCCCCTGGTGCAGGAACATCACGCGGTCGGAGACCTCGCGGGCGAAACCCATTTCATGCGTCACCACCAGCATGGCGCGGCCTTCAAAGGCCAAGTCACGCATCACCTTCAGCACCTCTCCGACCAATTCCGGATCCAGAGCAGATGTCGGCTCGTCGAACAGCAGCACATCCGGCTCCATGGCCAGCGCCCGGGCGATGGCGACGCGCTGCTGCTGCCCGCCGGAGAGCTGCGCAGGGTAGGCGTCGAGCCTGTTGGCCATCCCGACCTTCTCCAGCATCGCCACGCCCCGGGCGATGGCGGTCTTCTTGTCCAGCTTCAGCACATGCACCGGCGCCTCGATCACGTTCTGCAGCACGGTCATGTGCGCCCACAGATTGAACTGCTGGAACACCATGGAGAGCCGCGAGCGCAGCCGCTCGATCTGTCTGGGTTTGGCGGCGGCGCGGTTCTTGCCCTCCGTCATCTCGATCAGTTCTCCCCGGATGGAGACCCGGCCCTTGTCCGGCATCTCCAGCAGGTTGATGCAGCGCAAAAAGGTGCTCTTGCCCGAGCCGGAGGAGCCCAGGATCGCGATCACGTCGTGCTCACTGGCGGTGAGGGACACGCCCTTGAGCACTTCGACATTGCCGAAGCTCTTGTGAATATCCTCGACCACCAGGGTGGGTACGGGTTTTGGCGTCTCTGACATGAGGCCGATCAATCCTTGTTTTTATAACGTCTGGCAAGAAACAGCTTTGCAAAACCCGTGCCCTGAGGCAAAAGGAGCCGTCCTTATTCGGACGCAGGAGAGAGCGGGGGATTAGCCCCTCGCCGCCGAAGGCGCAACCGGCCCCCGGAACCGCTCAGGCAAAAGGGCTGCGTCTTGTAAAAGGGACACTCTGGAAAGCCGGTGGCCGCGCCACCGCACCGACGGGGTCAAGGCACTGCCGAAGCGCAGCGCCGAATCTCTCAGGTTCAAAGACAGAGGGGGGTCAGAACTACCGGCGCTTCAAGCCGGGGGCTGATCTATTGGGGGTTCGTTTGCTTAAAACACCTTTGGACGGGCTGCACCGCCGCCTCGGCGCGCGCATGGTCGAGTTCGCCGGCTACGAGATGCCGCTGCAATATACCGGCATCATCGCCGAGCATAACGCCTGCCGGACCGGCGCGGCGCTGTTCGACGTTTCGCATATGGGGCAGGTGGACATCGCCGATGCTAGCGCCTTCGAGCGGCTGGTGCCAGGCGACATCACCGGGCTGAAGCCCGGGCGGCAGCGCTACACCCTGCTGCTTAACGAGGCAGGCGGAATCATCGATGACCTGATGGTGGCCAATCTCGGCACGCGGCTGCAGGCGGTGCTGAACGCCAGGCGCAAGACCGTGGACGTGGCGCATATCCGCGCGCATGGCGTGGAGGTGACGACGCATTTCGAGCGCGCGCTGCTCGCCCTGCAGGGGCCGAAGGCCGCAGCACTCTTCCCCGAGGGCACGGCGCTGAAATTCATGGACGCGGCGGAACTGACGGTCGAGGGCATTCCCTGCACCGTCACCCGCTCCGGCTATACCGGCGAGGACGGCTTCGAGATCGGCTGCGAGGCAGAGGCGGGCGAGCGTCTGGCCGAGATCGCTGCTCGCACGCGGCGCGGTGCCGGCCGGGCTGGGCGCGCGCGATTCGCTGCGGCTGGAAGCCGGGCTGTGCCTGTACGGCAACGACATCGGCGAGGCCGTGAACCCTGTGGCCGCCGGGCTGAACTTCGCCCTTGTCCAAGAAGCGCCTCGCTGCGGCTGACTTCCTCGGCGCCGCGGCAGTGAACGCGGCAGCTGGCGAACGGCACGGCTACGCAGGCTCGTCGGCATCCGCCTGGATGGCCGCGCCCCGGCCCGCGCCCATGCCGAAATCCGTATGCCGGTGGCGAGCGCCGTGGGCGAGCGTCACCTCCGGCGGCTTCTCCCCCACGCTGAACGCGCCGATCGCCATGGGCTATGTCCGCGCGGACCTCGCCGCCCCCGGCACCGCGCTCGACCTGATCGTGCGCGGCAAGCCGCTGCCCGGCACGGTCGCCGCTCTGCCCTTCGTTCCCCACCGCTACGTCCGCTGAAAAGGAGACTCTGTCCACATGACCCAGGTTTACTTCTCCAAGGATCACGAATGGGTTCCGTCTGCGACGGCGACATCGCCACCGATCGGCATCACCGACCACGCGCAGGAGCAGCTGGGCGACGTGGTGTTCGTCGAGCTGCCGGAAGCCGGCCGCGACGTCGCCGCGGGCGAGGCCTGCGCGGTGGTGGAAAGCGTGAAGGCCGCCTCCGACGTCTATGCCCCGCTGGCCGGCAAGGTGGCGGAGATCAACCAGGCGATCATCGACGACCCGGCCTGGTGAACAGCGACGCCGAGGGCGAGGGCTGGTTCTTCGGCTGCGAACTCGACGACCCCGCTGCCGTTCGACGCGACTGATGGACCACGCCGCCTACGACGAGTACCTGGAGCACCCTGGCATGAGCGCCCTGGCCGAACTTGCAGGCCCTGGAAAGCGGCGGACGCGTTCGCGGCGCGCCATATCGGGCCGGATGCGGCGCAGATCGCCGCGATGCTGCGCGCGGTGGGCGCGGCGACCTGGACGACCTGGTCGCCGCAGACCGTGCCGGCGATCGATCCGCAGCAATCCGGCGCTGGACCTGCCGCCGCCGATCGACGAGGCCGCGGTGCTGCGCCGAACTGCGCGGGCTGGCGGCAGCGCAACGTGCTGAAGAAGTCGCTGATCGGCATGGGCTACCACGGCACCATCACGCCGCCGGTCATCCAGCGCAACGTGCTGGAGAACCCGGGCTGGTACACGGCCTACACGCCGTATCAGGCGGAGATCGCGCAGGGCCGGCTGGAGGCGCTGCTCAACTTCCAGACCATGATCTGCGAACTGACCGGCATGGAGATCGCCAACGCCTCGCTGCTGGATGAGGCCACGGCGGCGGCCGAGGCGATGGCGATGGCGCATGCGCTGCAGCAAGGCGAGAGTCCGACGTGATCGCGGTGGCGGCCGATGTGCATCCGCAGACCCGCGCCGTGCTGGCCACGCGCGCCTGGCCGCTGGGCTGCGAGCTGGTCGATGTCGCGCCCGGCGATATCGCGGCGATCGCGCGCGGCGCAAGCCGTTCGCGCGTGGTGCTGCAATATCCCGGCACGCACCGGCGCGCTGCGCGACCTGTCGGCCGAGATCGCGGCGGCGCACGACGGCCGGGCGCACTGGCCATCGTCTGCGCCGACCCGCTGGCGCTCGCGCTGCTGACGCCGCCCGGCGAGATGGGCGCGGATGTCGTGGTGGGCTCGGCCCAGCGCTTCGGCGTGCCGATGGGCTTCGGCGGCCCGCATGCCGGGTTCTTCGCCACGCGCGATGCGTTCAAGCGCGCACATGCCGGGGCGTCTGGTCGGCGTGTCGCGTGGATGCCGCCGGCGCGCCGGCGATGCGCCTGGCGCTGCAGACGCGCGAGCAGCATATCCGCCGCGAGAAGGCGACCTCCAACATCTGCACCGCGCAGGTGCTGCTGGCGGTGATCGCCGGGTTCTACGCCGTGTGGCACGGGCCGGAGGGGCTGAAGCGCATCGCCCGGCGGGTGAATCTGCAGGCGCGGCTGCTGGCCGATGCCGCGCGCGCAGGCGGCTATCGCGCTGCGGCACGACGCGTTCTTCGACACGCATTGCGATTGAGGCGGGCACCCGCGCCGATGCGCTGATGCAGGCGGCGCTGGAAGCCGGGTTCAACTTCCGGCGCATCGACGCCACTGGCGTCGGCATCGCGCTGGACGAGACCGTGACGCGCGACGAGCTGGAGGCGCTGGCCGCGGTGCTGGGTGGCCGGCTGGATGCGGCGCCGGAGTCGGTTCCCGCGGCGCTGCGGCGCAACTCCGCCTTCTGCGAGGCAGGCGGTGTTCAACACCCATCACTCCGAGCACGAGATGCTGCGCTATCTGAAGCGGCTGGAGGACAAGGACATCGCGCTCAACCGCTCATGATCCCGCTCGGCTCCTGCACGATGAAGCTGAACGCCGCGGCGGAGATGATCGCCGATCACCTGGCCGGACTTCGCCGAGATCCATCCCTTCGCGCCGGCCGACCAGACCGAGGGCTATCCGACGCTGATCGACGCGCCTGGCGGACTGGCTGGCGGCGAGTCACCGGCTTCGCCGCGGTCTCGCTGCAGCCGAATGCCGGCTCGCAGGGCGAATATGCCGGGCTGCTGGCCATCCGCGCCTACCACGAGGCGCGCGGCGAGGGGCAGCGCGACATCTGCCTGATCCCGTCCTCGGCGCACGGCACCAACCCGGCCAGCGCCGCGATGGCCGGGCTGCAGGTGGTGGTGGTCGGCTGCGACCGCGACGGCAACGTCGATCTCGCCGATCTGCGCGCCAAGGTCGGCGCAGCACGCGGCCGAACCTGGCGGCGCTGATGATCACCTATCCGTAGCACGCATGGCGTGTTCGAGGCGGCGATCCGCGACATCTGCGCACGCGGTGCATGCGGCCGGCGGGCAGGTCTACATGGACGGCGCCAACATGAACGCGCAGGTGGGGCTGACCAGCCCGGCGCGCGATCGGCGCGGATGTGTGCCACCTCAACCTGCACAAGACGTTCTGCATCCCGCATGGCGGCGGCGGGCCGGGCGTGGGGCCGATCGGCGTGGCGGCGCATCTGGCGCCGCATCTGCCGAACCATCCGCTGCGCGCGGATGCGGGCCCGGCGACGGGCTATCGGTCCGGTGTCGGCGGCGCCGTTCGGCAGCGCGCTGATCCTGCCGATCTCCTATGCCTATATCCGGCATGATGGGCGCCGGCGGGCTGACCAGCGCGCGACCGAGGTGGCGATCCTGAACGCCAACTACATCGCCGCACGGCTGGAGGGGGCCTACCCGGTCCTCTACCGCGGCGCCGGCGGCATGGTGGCGCATGAATGCATCATCGATTGCCGCGGCTTTCGGGCCGAGGCCGGCGTGCAGGTGGAGGATATCGCCAAGCGCCTGGCGGATTACGGCTTCCATGCGCCGACCATGTCCTGGCCGGTGGCCGGCACGCTGATGATCGAGCCGACCGAGAGCGAGGACAAGGCCGAACTGGACCGCTTCTGCGACGCGATGATCGCGATCCGCCGACGAGATCGCGGCGATCGCGGCTGGCGCCTGGACCGCGCGCGACAACCCGCTGAAGAACGCGCCGCACACCGCGCGCGAGGTGATGGCGGAGGACTGGACGCACGCCTATTCGCGCGAGCAGGCGGCGTTCCCGCTGCCCTACGTTGCGGCGGCAGAAATACTGGCCGCCGGTGAAGCGGGTGGACAACGTCTATGGCGACCGCAATCTGGTGTGCACCTGCGCGCCGCTGGAGGCCTACGCGGAGGCGGCGGAGTAGGAACCTCTAAAAATTCACGGAGATATGCGAAAATTTCTCTTGCTTCAGGGGGGCTATGGCCCCATAAGCCCCCCCCACAGTGGCCCAGGGGGGCGCGGCGCGGTGCCGTGCTCTACAGGCTGTCTACTAGTTGAGGGGGTTCGCAATGAACGCACTTGCCCGACTGGGGATGGTCTCGGAGTCTCCGAGCGAAAACCAGGCGATTTCCACGGTCTCCCCGGAGCCGCAGAAGGATTATTTCGTTGAGAAGGACGGCGTGAAATTCGCCGGCATGCACCTGATCATCGATCTGTGGGGCGCTTCCAATCTCGAAGTCCCGAGCTGATCGACGAGACGCTGTGCGCTGGCGCGACGCGGCCGGCGCCACGATCCTGCACCGCCACTTCCACCACTTCACCCCGAATGGCGGCGTGTCTGGCGTGGTTGTGCTGGCGGAGAGCCATATCTCCATCCACACCTGGCCCGAGCGCAACTTCGCCGCGCTGGACATGTTCATGTGCGGCTGCTGCGATCCGTACAAGCTGATCCCCTTCCTCAAGGAGGCGTTCAAGCCGAGCCACATCCAGATCAACGAGCTGAAGCGCGGCCTGATCGCGTAAGCTGTGAAAGGGGCGGCGACGCCCCTTGAGCCGCCAGGGAGACGTTGCATGACCGAGACGTGGATCAACGAGACGCTGTACCCGGATTGGGGCCAGCGCTTTCAGTTGGTGCGCGAGCTGGCGCGGGTGCAGAGCGCGTTCCAGGACATCGCCATCTTCGAAACCGACAGCCATGGCCGCGTGATGATGCTGGACGGCGTGGTCCAGATCACCGAGCGCGACGAGTTCGTCTACCAGGAGATGCTCGCGCATGTGCCGCTGCTGGCGCATGGCACGCCCGGAACGTGCTGATCATCGGCGCCGGCGATGGCGGCGTGCTGCAGCGTGTGCTTGCAGCACAAGAACGTTGAGCGCGCGGTGATGGTGGAGATCGACGGCGAGGTGATCCGCCTGTCCAAGGAATTCCTGCCCGGCATCGGCGGCGATGCGTGGAACGATCCGCGCGCCGAGGTGATCGTGGGCGACGGCATCGACTACGTGAAGCACGCGCCGGATGCGTCGTTCGACGTGATCATCGTCGATTCCACCGACCCGATCGGCGTCGGCGAGGTGCTGTTCACCGACGAGTTCTATGCCAGAACGCGCGCGCATCCTGACCCCGCGCGGGCTGGTCGTGAACCAGTGCGGCGTGCCGTTCATGCAGGCCGACGAGCTGCGCGAGACCAGCCTGCGCCGCAAGCAAGTTCTTCCCGCATGTCACCGCCTATGTCGCCGCGGTGCCGACCTATGTCGGCGGCTTCATGACGCTGGGCTGGGCCGGCAAGGATGCGAGCCTGACGCAACATCCGGTGGAAGTGATCGCGGCGCGCGCGGAAGCGGCGGGGATCGCCGGCAAGAGCGGCTATTGGAGCCCGCATGTGCACGTGGCGAGCTTCTGGCTGCCGCCCTATATCGGGAAGCACCTGCCCAAGTAATCGGCGGTATCGAGAATCTGCCTGTCCAGGCTGGCAGGTTCTATCCCCAGACTGGCCGCGTGAGCGGAGAATTGAACGGCGTCTCCGAGATATTTATCGGCGGCGCCGTTTTGCCATTCGGGACGGATGATCTCGGCACCGGCCCAGCCCAGCAGCGCAGCGGCGCGGGCGGCCAGGGCGGAGAGTTCGATGGGCTCGCCCCATGTGTCGAACACCGGCGGCGATTCGCCGCGCAGCAGCAGACCGAGCGCGATGTTCAGCACATCGGCCACATGCGCATAGCCGCGCCAGACCGGGTGCGCGGCCCGCAGCATAACCGGGCGGCGGGCCAGGATGTCCCGGATGATGCAGGCCAGCGCGTAGGAATCGAGCTTGTTGATGAACGGGCCAGCGAGGTTGAACACGCGCATCAGCACGATGGGAATGCCGAGCGCCTGCCCGAGCGCGGCGAAGCGGGCCTCGTCCCCCAGTTTGCCCTCGCCATAGGGGTTGGGCGGCGGCGCGTACACCGCACCAGATGACGGCACGAACATGCCGCGCGCGCCGTTGCGGCGGATGAACTCCTCCACCGTGGCGGAGATCGCCCTGTTGGTGGCGATGTACTGATCCACAGGCATTTTTCCCGCATGTTCGCGGGTGAGGAAAGCCATGTGGAAGATCAGCGCCGCGCGGGCCTCCAACGTGGCCAATTCGTCCAGGGCATGGATTCGCAGCGTGGCGCCGTCGCGCAGTGTATAGGGCCGTGCGCTGGCGCCGAAGGCGTAAATTTCCGCTCCGGCACTATGCGCCATTTCCAGCGCCGCCTGCCCCAGCCATCCCCCTGCCCCGGTGACGACAACCGGCACGCCGCGCAGCGGTTGCGAGAACTCAAGCATACAGGCTGAAGAATTCCTCAAAGCTCGCCAGCATGTAGTCGAGATGCGCTTGGGCCAGCCCCGGAAACACGCCGATCCAGAAGGTGGCGTTCATCACCAGATCCGCGTTGGGGGTCTCACCGGCCACGCGGAAGTTCTGCCCCTTCATGTAGGGCTGGTGGATGAGGTTGCCGCCGAACAGATAGCGCGTGCCAATGCGCGCCCGGTTGAGGTGGCCCACCAGCAGGTCGCGCGTGTAGGGTGTGCCGGGGCGGATGGTGAGCGGGAGCCCAAACCAGGAAGGCGCTGCATTCGCCGTCGCCTCAGGCAGAATCAGGAACTCTTCAAAACGTTGCAACCCGGCGCGGAGATACGCGAAATTCGCGTTCCGCGCGGCCACAAACTCATCCAGCCGGTCAAGCTGCTTCACCCCCACCGCCGCCTGCATGTCGGTCATCTTTAGGTTATAGCCGAGATGCGAGTAGATATATTTGTGGTCGTACCCAACCGGCAGCCCGCCAAGCTGCCAGGAGAAGCGCTGCTTGCAGGTATTGTCATGCCCCGGCGGGCACCAGCAATCGCGCCCCCAGTCGCGCAGCGATTCGAGAATCCGCTTGAACTGGCTTGACTTTGTGAAAACCGCCCCGCCTTCACCGGTGGTGATGTGATGCGCGGGGTAGAAGCTCAACGTGCCGATCTCGCCAAAACTACCCACGGCGGTGCCATTGTATTTGGCGCCCAGCGCGTCGCAGCAATCCTCGATCAGGCGAAGGTCATATTTCTTGGCGATGGCCGTGATCGTATCGAGATCGAACGGATTGCCCAGCGTGTGCGCGAGAACGATGGCACGGGTACGCGGCGTGATCGCGGCCTCAATCGCCGCGGCGTCGATATTGTAGGTCGGCAGCGAGACATCGACGAACACCGGCACCAGCCCGTTCTGCAGCACCGGGTTCACCGTGGTGGGGAAGCCGGTGGCGCAGGTGATCACCTCGTCGCCTAGCTTCAGAGCCGCAGCGCCAAGGCTCGGGCTGGTCAGCGCCGTAACGGCCAGCAGGTTCGCCGATGAGCCGGAGTTCACGGTAAGCGCGTAGCGGCTGTATGTGGCCTGGGCCAGCTTCGTCTCGAATTCGTCGTTGAACCGGCCGGTGGTGAGCCAGAAATCCAGAGACGAATCCACAAGGTTCACCAACTCCGGCGCGCCGTACACCTTGCCGGAAACCGGCACGGGCGAATTTCCCGGCTCGAACGGCTTTGGCGCATGCGCAAGCTCCGCATAGCGCGCGGAAAGCTCCAGTATCTGGCGCCGCAGCGCCTCGGCATCATTCATATTGGCAAAACGCCTTGATCTGCGAGAGGGTAAAATCGAGCATCGCCTCGCCGGCCTGGAAGGCGCGGTACCACGCCACCGTGCCGGCCAGCGCCTCGTCCAGCGTCATCCCCGGGCGCCAGGCGAGATCCTGCCACGCCTTTTTCGCGTTCAGCCGCAGCACCGGGGCTTCATGCACCGGGTGGTCGTCCGGCATTACGGTGAAGAACGCGCCCTGCCCCCACAGCGCGCAGAGCTTCCCGGCGACGGCCTGCACCGTCACCGCGGCCGCCGGGTCGGGGCCGAAATTCCAGCTGTTCTTGGGCTCGTCATGCGTCCACATATACTCGGCGGCGAGCAGATAACCGCAGAGCGGCTCCAGCACATGCTGCCACGGCCGGATGGCGCGCGGATTGCGGATCGTGAGGAACTCGCCGGCCATGATCGTCTTGAAGAAATCCGGCAGCAGGCGGTCTTCCGCCCAGTCGCCACCGCCGATGACATTGCCGCCACGCACCGTGGCCAGCTTCTGCCCGGATGGCAGCGGGAAGGACGCCGCGACCAACTCGGCGCAGGCCTTCGAGGCACTGTACGGATCATGCCCGCCCAGCCTGGAGGATTCGTCATGCGCCTCCTTGCTTTCAGCATAAACCTTGTCGCTGGTGACGATGACTGCCACCTGCACGCTGGGCGTCTGCCGGACCGCATCCAGCACGTTCGCCGTGCCCATGATGTTGGTGGAATAGGTTTCCATCGGATGCGCATAGGAGGGGCGGACCAGAGGCTGCGCGGCCAGATGCAGCACGATATCCGGCGCGAAGCTGCGCATCGCCTCGGTCAGCTTGGCGGCATCACGGACATCGCCGATCTGGTGCTCGACGAGCTTCTCCACGCCGCAGCTGGTAAAGATGTTTGGCTCCGTATCAGGCGGCAGCGCATAGCCGCGCAGAACTGCGCCTAGATGCGAAAGCCATAGAGTGAGCCAGCCGCCTTTGAAACCGGTATGCCCGGTGACAAAGACGCGCTTGTTCGCCCAGAACTGCGAACGCGGAATCGCATGCGTCAGGTTTGCCATGTCATCCAGGGTCCTTGCCCAGCTTCGCAGAGATGATCCAACGCCATCCGGTCGCGCAGCGTATCCATGGGCTGCCAGAACCCGCCGTGGCGGTAGGCACGCAACTGCCCTGAAGCAGCGAGTTGCTCCATCGGCGCTTTTTCCCACAGCGTCATGTCATCCGCGATGAGATCCAGCGCCTTTGGGTTGAGCACGAAGAACCCGCCGCTGATGAGCCCCGATTGCTCCACCGGCTTTTCCTCGAACCTGTCAACGGCATCGCCGACGATATGCAGCGCGCCAAAGCGCGCCAGGGGCTGCACCGCCGCCACGGTGGCAAGCTTGTCGTGCGCGCGGTGGAAGTCTAGCTCGGCGGTAATGTCGATATCCGCCACGGCATCGCCATAGGTCATACAAAACATCTCCTCCGTGCCGAGGTATTTCCTAATCTTCTTCAGCCGCCCGCCGGTCTGCGTTTCCAGCCCAGTTTCCACCAGCGTCACCCGCCAATCCTCGGCCGCACTCTGATGAATGGTGGCACCGGTGCGCAGATTGACGGTGAGGTCGGAAGAGTAAAGATTATAGTTGTAGAAATAATCCTTGATCTTTTCGCCCTTGTAGCCGAGGCAGATGATGAAGTCCGATATGCCATGCTGGGCATAGATCTTCATGATATGCCACAGGATCGGCCGGCCGCCGATCTCCACCATCGGTTTCGGCTTGGCATCGGTTTCCTCGGAGAGGCGCGAGCCGCGTCCGCCGGCGAGGATGACCGCCTTGATGCCGCGGGAATTGTCGATCATGCCTCGCTCCACATGTTGTCCGCCAACTCCTCGCGGGAGAGGAATGGTGCCATGTCGTGCAGCGGAGAGGACACCATGCGCCCATCCTGCAGCTTGCGCGAGGACAGCTTGGGCGCAAAACCCTGAGCCGGGTTCAGCTTGATTTCGCAGAACTGTATGAAGCTGCCATCGCCCGAGAGGCAGATGATGCGCCGCTCCGGCGCGGCGTGAGCGGCACCGATGGCAGCGGGCAGGTCATAGCCCGTCGAGGCCGAGCCGGAATTGGAAAACATGCGCTGCCCGGCTTTGAGTTTCGCCGCCTGGAAGGTGGTGACGCAGGCCGTGGCATTGGCGGTCACGATCACATCCGTCTCGCCAGCAGCGTCGAACAGCTTGTCGGCGAAGATATACGGGTTGATACCGCGGGCATCATCGGCATATTCCACCTGCACCACGGGGTAGCGTCGGCGGCGCTCCTGGCACCAGGCGAGATAGCCCAGCTGCCCCTCGCTCGGCGCGAAATTGCCTAGCGCCCACGTCAACGCCGGGATGAACGTTTTCAAATCCGCCAGAACCGGCTTCTCGATTTTCAGCGTCGGCTTGGCCAGCTCGGCCGGGTCGATATCAACCATGATCTTCACAGCATTCGGCGCGAAGTTTTCCCAGTTGTAGGAAATCTGCCTGATGTTCAGGCGGCACCCGAGGATGAGCACGACGTCCGCGTTCTGCACCGCGAAATTGCCGCCGCGGTCGCCCACCGTGCCAGGGCGTCCCACGTAACACGGATGATCCTCCGGCAGCACGTCATGGGCATTGAACGCGGTGGCGACAGGGAATTTCGCCAGCTCAACGAGGCGCAGAAAATCCCCATGCGCACCGGAGATGCGCACGCCTGTTCCAGGCATGATCACGGGGCGCTTGGCGTGGCGCAGGATTTCGGCAACCGCACTCACGTCCGGCACCTGCGCTTCCGGCTCGGGCGTGAAGCCGTGCAGCGTGTCGGGGTCGATCTGCGCGCCCTGGATATCCATTGGCACGTCGATCCACACTGGCCCCGGCCGCCCGGATTGCGCGAGATGCAGCGCCTTCTCGACAACGTAGCGCACGTCTTCCTTCTTGCGCAGCACCACGGCGTATTTGGTGACTCCCTTGACCATGGCGATGATATCCGCCTCCTGGTCGCCAAGCTGGCGCAAGGGAAGATCGTAGCTCGTCGCCATCGTCTCCTGCTTCACCTGGCCGGAGATCACGAGCATGCCGATGGAATCGGTCCACGCCCCATGCACGCCGTTGAGCACATTGATCCCGCCCGGCCCGGTGGTGACATTCAGCAGCGCCAGCCGCCCGGAGAGGCGGCAATACGCTTCCGCCGCCATTGCGCAGGCCTGCTCATGGTGCAGGCAGATGCCATGCAGATCCTTGTTGCGGGAGAACGCATCGTTGAGATGCGTTCTCCCGCAACCCGTCACGGTGAAGAAGTGTTTGACGCCATGCGCCGCCACCAGCCCGGCAATGTAGTCCGCGACGCGCAAACGCTTATACCAGCCGCGCGACGTTGTTCGCCGGCGCCTCGGGCTCGGAGTCGATTCCGCGCTGCTCGATCATCTTTGCCAACGCCGAGTTGGCACCATAGGGGCTGTCAATATTCTTGAAGGCAACGGCTTCATCTTTCGACACAGCGTTGATCAGCACCTCGCCTTTCATCATCTCGCGGCACGAGATCTGCCCCTTCTGCAGCGGAACAGCGAGATAGACATCGTCATCGGCGAGGATATGCCCGGCGGGCAGGTCGCGCTTGGCGTACACACCACGCACCAGCCCGTTGAGGTAGCGCACCTCCTTCTCCGGCGGCACGCGCTTCGCCATGGCGGAACCGCCACACATTTCCTCGGCCTTACGGAACGCCTTGAACCAGGTGTCCACCTGCTCCGGCAGGGAGCAATAGGGCGAGACCGGAATCCCGCCAGCATCGACATCGATATGCCGCTCGAAGGTGCGCGCGCCCTTCGCATAGGCGATCAGCATGGAATTATGCCAGTCGTGATATTCATGCGTGGAGAAGCCGATCACGTTATCCGGATAGCAGGCCTTCAGGAAATCGATCTGGTTCATCTCCAGCTCGTGCTCCTCGGACGGATAGATCGACGCACAATAGTTGATCGACAACGGAACATTGCGCTTGGCGAAGAACGAAACGATGTCATCCAGATCACGCAAGGACGAACCGCCGGTGGAGATGATGACCGGCTTCTTCGTCGTGGCGATCTTCTCGATCAGGAACCAGTCCTTGATGTCGGAGCTGGCGATCTTGATGATCTGGATGCCCAGCTCGACACATTTCTCGACCGACGCCTCATCGAACGGCGTCGCCATCGAGATCATGCTCGAATTGCGCACGGCCGTGACCATCTTCTGGTAATCCGCCCATGAGAGCTGCGTATCCAGCGTCTTCTTGATGTAACGGATATCGGTCCGGTGACGGAAATCCTTGTGGATGAAGCTGTCAACGTCACGAAACTGAAACTGCATCGCCGCGCGGACATTGTTGTACCGCACGACCTTCGCATAGTCCGAGATGATTTTCAGGCCACGATCGACATCGCCCCAGTGATTATTCGCCATCTCCAGGACGAAGAGATTGTCGAAAATCGAAGCGCGCATTTGTCAGGCTCCCTGGGACTTAAACATTTGTTTATTTATAGGATTTATGCCGGATCGTCAATTTTTCCAGACTCCCAGGCGGCTCGCCTGCCCCGCAACGAATGCAAATGACAAACCCGTGAATTCCGCCACAACCCACCACCAGAGCCCCTCGCGCAGCAACCAGAACCAGACCGCAGGCGGCGGCGGGATATAAGGCTGCGACAGACCTGAGATCATGGCGCGTGGCACGGCTTCCCACAGCAACAGCACAACTGCAAATTGCAACACCCGGAGCCGGGCCGCGCCAAGCCGCCAGAGCCCCGGCAGGGTCAGCAACAGGTAGACCGCCCGATACTCGATATTCTGCGCCGCCAGAAAACAAAATAACGTTACCGCCGCGCCGGTGACGAGGTAGAGCCGGCGCCCCTCATCCAGCGCCGCCAGCGCCCGCGCCCAGGAGCGGTGCAGCGCCCAGCCGCCGCCCAGCATGGCCGACGCCATTGCCCAGGAGACCACCCCCGCCGGAAAGTGCAGGAGATGCAGCATCGCCAGCCCGCGCGGCAGGTCGATGCGCCCGAAGCTGGCGCGGAACGGCGTCCCGGAAGGGATGATGGCCAGCGCCGCCGCCACGCCATGCCCGTAGCGCCACGCCACGAAGGCCATCCCCGCCAGCCCGGCACCAGCCAGGGCCATCACCACGCGGCGCGTCTCCCGCAGGGCCAGAACAAAGCACGCCACCGGGTAGAATTTTGCCGCAGCACCTAGGGCGAAAATGCCATAGGCGACCAGCCGCGCCCGGGGCGCACGCAGCAGCAGCCAGACGGCCAGCGTGATGGCGGCGAACAGCCCGGTATCCAGGTTGCCCTGCTCCAGCGCATAATAGCTGGCGGGGGACAGGCTGGCGGCCAGGCGGAGCCGGAACTCCCATCCACGGGCTGGCGCCGGCAGCAACGCCAGCGCCGCCAGAAACGCCAGGCAGAGCAGCAGCCCTACGGCCAGCGTGTCGTGCGGGCCGATGGGCAGCAGCGCGACCCGCAGCAGCACCGGCGAATAGTTGAACACCCCGCCATCCAGGCAGGCGCTGGGATGGTACACGTCCACCCCCACGCGCCAGCACGCGCCGGCCTGCAGCACCGCCAGCGTATCCACGAAGGGATGCGCCTTGGCCGCACCGTCCGGCACACGGGTGAAAAATTCATAGAGCGGGAGCGCAAACTCGTGCAGCGCGGTAAACACCGCCAGCACCGCCAGACCTATGGCGCTGATCCGGAACCGATATGGCATGACGCTAGAAACCGATGCGTTCCTTCTCGATCACGTAAGGACGTTTCTGCACCTGCGTGTGGATCGCCCCGACATATTCGCCGATGATGCCCAGCGAAACCAGCTGCACCGAGCCCAGGAAGAACAGCCCGATGACCAGCGGTGCCATGCCGACGGTGAAGCTGGACCAGAAGATCAGCTTGTAGATCAAGTAACCAAAACCCGCCACGAACGACACACAAGCACAGACGAAGCCGAACGCCGTGACCAGCCGCAGCGGCACTTTCGACAGATTCGTGATGCCGAGCATCCCGATGTCGTACAGCGTATAGAAATTATTCTTGGTGATGCCGCGCCGGCGCACCGGCTGGTCGTAGGGAATCTTGCAGATGTTAAGCCCAATCTCCGCGATCATGCCGCGGAAGAACGGGTACGGGTCATCGAAGCCGCGCAAGGCCTCAACCACCTTGCGGTCGTACAGGCCAAAGCCGGTGAAATTCTGGATCGTCTCGATCGAGGCCATGCGCTCGACCAGCGCGTAATAGGTCTTGCGCAGGAAGAACATCGAAGGCGTCTCCTCGGAGGAGCGCTTGATGCACAGCACGGTGTCAAAGCCCTCGCGCCATTTTTCCACCAGCGTCGGGATCATCTCCGGCGGGTCCTGCAAATCGGCGACGATGCTGATCACCGCCTCCCCCTTGGCCTGCATGAGGGCGTGCATCGGGGAGCGGATATGGCCGAAATTGCGGGCGCTGACGATGATCTTCACCCGCGCGTCCTTGGCGGCGATCTCCCTCAACAGCGCCACGGTTCGGTCGGTGGAGGCGTTGTCGATAAAGATATGCTCGTAGGTGTAGTCCGGCAGCGTGGCTATGGCGGCGGCGACCCGTGCATGCAGCTCGGCCACATTGGCTTCCTCTTTATAGCAAGGGGTGATGACGCTCAGGAACGGCATGGTTGGGCTTTCATGAAGCGGGGGGCCACGACCTGGCGCCAGACAAGCCAGGCATAGGCGGGGCAGAGGATAAACAGTGCTGAGAGCGGCGTCGCGCCAAGCAGGCCGGCGGCGCCGAATGTGGCCGCCATGGTGGGCTTGAGCCCCAGCGCCAGCGCGGTCGCCGCGAGCTGGGCGATAAACTGCCCCCGGTACTGGGCAACGGCGTTGAGGAGCAGCCCGGCCACGCGCGGCAGGGTGAGAGTGACGATCCACCCCGCCATGGCGAGGAACAGCGGCAGCGGCAGATGCAGGTCCTGGTGCAGCCAGAGGGCCAGCACCCGGTTCCCCGCGAGCACGATCAGCCCAGCCCCGGCACAGGCCAGCCCCGCCACCGCGAGCGTGCCGCGCCAGAGCGTGCGCGCTACCCAGTGATGGTCCTCCAGCGCCACGGCCTCGACAAAAGCCGGCCACAGCGCCTGCGTGGCGACCATAAGCATGCCAATCGCCGTGATGCATACGCGCAGCGCCACGGTCATCTGCGCCGCCGCCTGCGGCCCCAGCCAATCCAGCGTCAGCACATTATCGAACACATAGGCGCAGGAGGCGGCGATGGTAATCAACGCCAGCAGCGCGCCGCCGCGCAAGGCATGGCCGATCACAGCAAAATTCGGCCGCTTCTTCGGGCGCAGCATTGGCTGCGTTGCCAAAGCGTGACCGAGGCTGCCCGCATTGGCCAGCACCCCGGCGCCGAACACGGCGAGCGTCATCACCGTCACCCCGGCGCCGGCCCAGGCACCGGCAATGACGAAGCCCAGCATCAGCCCGGTCTGCACCAAATCCCATAGCCCGGCGACATGGCCTTTCTGCAGCCCGAACCAGAGCGAGCCCGCCAGCCCCAGCGGAATATTAACGGCCATGCACAGCCCCGCAGCCAGGAACGGCGCCGAGGGCATCAGGCGCGGCCAAGCCAGCAGCACCGCCGCCCCGCCCGCCAGCAGTGCCAAACCGAGCGCCGCGCCAACCAGCAGGCAGGCTGTCACATAATCGCGCGGGTCCTCGCCCTTGTGCCGCGCCGCTGGCAGCAGCGTGACCAGCGCGCCGCCCAGCCCCAGGTCGAGCATGACCGCAGCCCAGCTCAGCGAAGTCGCCGCCCCCCATACGCCGAACCCCGCCTCGCCCAAGCGGTGCAGCACCAGCGGCAGGATGATCAGGCTCGCCGCCAGCTGCGCCAGACGCTGCAGCACCCCGGTGGCGCCGCTGAGCAGGACACGCCGGTTGCGCGGGGTCACGGATTTCAACATGAAATCATGATGCCGGGGACATGGCGGCGCGCCAAGGGTGCGCCGCGCCGCGTCTCGCAATTAATCCAGGGGATTATCCCCTACTTATTTTTGTATCAGCCCTCGCGGGCTGTGCCGATCAGCCGCTTCATCTCGGCAATCGCGGCGGGCAGCCCCATCAGCAGCGCCTCGCCGATCAGGAAATGCCCGATATTCAGCTCGCGGATCTCGGGCAAAGCCGCCACCGGCTGCACGTTGGAGAAGGTCAGCCCATGTCCCGCATGGCATTCCAGCCCCACCTGCGTGGTCAACGCCGCCGCCTGACGCAGCCGCTCCAGCTCGCCCGGCTTGCCGTGCGCATAGGCGCCGGTGTGCAACTCCACCACCTGGGCGCCGATTTCCGCCGCCGCGCGCACCTGATCGGGCTCCGGGTCGATGAACAGGGACACGACAATCCCCGCATCCCGCAGCCGCTTGATCACCGGCTTCAGCGCCGCGCGCTGCTGCACCACGTTCAGCCCGCCCTCGGTGGTTACCTCGGCCCGGCGCTCCGGCACAATGCACGCGCCATGCGGCTTCAACCGGGTGGCGATGGCGGTCATCTCTTCCGTTGCCGCCATCTCGAAATTCACCGGCTTGGCCGCCCAGCGGCAGATCACTTCGGCATCGGCGTCGCGGATATGCCGCCTGTCCTCGCGCAGGTGGATGGTGATGCCATCCGCCCCCGCGGCGACACAGGCCTTTGCCACGGTGAACGGGTCCGGGTGGCCGCCGCCGCGCGCGTTGCGCAGCGTGGCCACATGGTCGATGTTGACGCCGAGGCGGATGGAGCCGGTCATCTCAGATATGGATCGCCCGGCCATCCACGGCCAGCGCCGCTTCCTTCACCACTTCGCTCAGCGTCGGGTGGGCGTGGCAAACGCGCGCCACATCCTCGGCCGAGGCGCCGAATTCCAGCGCCGTGGTCAGCTCGGCGATCAGCGTGCCCGCATCCGGCCCGATGATATGCGCGCCGAGCAGCTTGTCGGTGCCCTTCTCGGCCAGGATCTTGGCGAAGCCCTCGGTCGCGCCCATGGCGCGGGCGCGGCCATTGGCCATGAAGGGGAACTTGCCGACGGTATAGGCGATGCCCGCGGCCTTCAGTTCTTCCTCGGTCGCGCCCACTGCGGCCACTTCCGGCCAGGTGTACACAACGCTGGGGATGGCGCCGTAATTCACATGCCCGGCCTGACCGGCCAGACGTTCGGCCAGAGCCACGCCCTCTTCCTCGGCCTTGTGCGCCAGCATCGGCCCGGCGATCACGTCGCCAATCGCATAGATGCCCGGCACGTTGGTGGCGTAATGCGCATCGGTCTTCACGCGGCCGCGCTCATCGGTCTCGACGCCGGCAGCGGCGAGGTTCAGCCCCTCGGTGTAGGCGTAGCGGCCGATGGCCAGCAGCACGATGTCGGCCTTCAGCGTCTCCGCCTCGCCGCCCTTGGCGGGCTCGATGGTGAGCTCAACGCCCTCGCCCTCAACCTTGGCGCTGGTCACCTTGTGGCCGAGCTTGAACTGGAAGCCCTGCTTGGTCAGCACCTGCTGGAAGGTCTTGGAGATCTCGCCATCCAGGCCCGGGGTGATGCGGTCGAGGAACTCGACGACCGTGACCTCGGCACCCAGGCGGTGCCACACGCTGCCCAGCTCCAGGCCGATCACGCCGCCGCCGATGACGACCATGTGGCCCGGCACCTTATCCAGCTCCAGCGCGCCGGTGGAGGTGACGATGCGCTTCTCATCGACCTCAACGCCCTTCAGCGGCACGGAGTCGGAGCCAGTGGCGATGATGATGTGCTTGGCGGTGTAGGCTTGGCCGGCAACGTCGATAGCGCCCGGGCCGGTGAAGCTCGCCGCGCCCTTGATCCAGGTGACCTTGTTCTTCTTGAACAGGAACTCGATGCCTTTGGTGTTGGCGCCGACCACCTCGGCCTTGCGCGCCTGCATGCGGGCGATATCGATCTTCACCTCGCCCACGGAGATGCCATGGTCCTGCAGCCCATGCTTGGCATGCTCAAAATCCTCGGAGGATTGCAGCAGCGCCTTGGAGGGGATGCACCCGATGTTCAGGCAGGTGCCGCCGAGCGTCGCACGCTTCTCGACGCAGGCGACCTTGAGGCCGAGCTGCGCCGCGCGAATGGCGCAGACATAGCCGCCCGGACCAGCCCCGATCACGATGACGTCGAAGTTTTCAGCCATGCTACGCTCCCTCTGCGGATGTGAAATAAAACCGATGCGCGGTCATAATCCCACCTCCCGCCACGAGCAATCTGCCCCAGGCACGGCTGCCCCGCCTGCCTTGCTGGCCCTGGCCTCTTGCTTGCCCAAGGCCAGCGGCACGGCCTAAACCCGGACCCATGACGAAATTTGCAGCACGCATCGGACGGACCGAACTGGCGGCCACCATGGCCATGGCGGCGCGGGCGCGCGCCTTGCGGGCGGAGGGGCACGATGTTGTCTCGCTCTCGCTGGGCGAGCCGGACTTCCCGACGCCCGAACATGTGGTGCAGGCGGCGCATGAAGCCGCCCTGCGCGGCGAAACCAAATACCCCCCGCTCGGCGGTGCCGAGGCGCTGCGCGCGGCCGTGGCGGAAAAATTCCACCGCGAACATGGCGTGAAGATCCGGCCCGCGGATGTGCTCGTCACCAATGGCGGCAAGCAGGCGATCTTCAACGCGCTGATGTCGCTCACCGAGGCCGGGGACGAGGTGATCATCCCCGCCCCCGCCTGGGCCGGCTATGAGCAGACGGTGAATTTCACCGGCGCCAGGCCGGTGTTCGTGCCCTGCCCGCAGGCGGATGGCTTCATGCTGCGCCCCGAGGCACTGGAGCGCGCCATCACCCCGCGCAGCAAGCTGCTGCTGCTGAACTACCCAAACAACCCCTCCGGCGCCGCCTGCACCGAGGCCCAGCTCAAGGCGCTGGCGGAGGTGCTGCGCGCCTATCCGCATGTGTGGGTGCTGTCGGACGACATCTACGAGCATCTGCTCTTCGACGGCCGCAAGCATGTCACCCTGCTCGGCGTAGCGCCGGACTTGGCCGGCCGCATGGTGACGGTCTCCGGCGTGTCGAAGACCTATGCCATGACCGGCTGGCGCGTGGGCTGGTGCTTCGGCCCGGCGGAGTTCATCAAGGCCTGCACGGTGGTGCAGGCCACGGCCACCTCCGGCGTGTCCTCGGTGGGCCAGGCGGCGGCGCTGGCCGCGCTCACCGGGCCGCAGGATTTTCTGGCCGAACGGGCGGCGGCGTATCAGGCGCGGCGCGACCTCGTGGTGGCGGCGCTGAACCAGGTGCCGGGCTTCGCCTGCCACCAGCCGGAAGGCGCGTTCTACGTGTTCCCCAGCATCTCCGGCTGCCTCGGCAAGACCACCCCCGGCGGGCGAAAGCTGCATACGGACGTGGACTTCGCCATGGCCTTGCTGGAGGAAGCCCATACCGGCGTGGTGCAGGGTTCGGCCTTCGCCATGCCCGGGCATATCCGCATCTCCACCGCCACCTCCGAGGCGGTGCTGGCCAAAGCCTGCGCGCGCATCGCGGAATTCAGCGCCGCCTTGCGCTGAGCCGGAGCGTCGCCACATCCTCCGGGTAACCAACCCCGGAGGACCAACGATGCCTGACGTGAAATACACTGCCCATGGACACGCCACTGGCGGCCGTGACGGCCAGGGTGCCAGCGATGACGGCCGAATCTCCGTGAAACTCTCCGTGCCCAAGGAACTGGGCGGCGATAGCGGCCCCGGCACCAACCCGGAGCAGCTCTTCTCGGTCGGCTATTCGGCCTGCTTCCTCGGCGCGCTGAAATTCGTGGCCGGCAAGGAAAAAGTGGCGCTGTCGCCCGAGACCAAGGTGGCGGCGGATATCGGCATCGGCCCGCGCCAGGATGGCACCGGCTTCGGCATCACCGCCGCACTCACCATCAGCTCTCCGGGGCTGGACAAAGCAAAGCTGGAAGATCTGGTGCAGAAGGCGCACATCGTCTGCCCCTACTCCAACGCCATCCACAAGACCGTGGACGTGAAGCTGACAGTCGCCTGAAGCCGCGAACAAACGCCCCGGCGCGCCGAAAGGCGCGCTGCGGGCAATGCCGCGGCGAATAATCATCACATTTTAGGGAGTACGGTGGTGGAGCTAAGCGGAATCGAACCGCTGACCTTCTGCATGCCATGCAGACGCTCTACCAATTGAGCTATAGCCCCGTACCGTGTGGGTGCGGCGTATAAACCGGGTTGCACAGGAAGATCAAGTGGGGGGATGGAAGGAAATGCAGATTATGTTAAGCACCCCTCATGCCGGGTTAGCACAGTGGTAGTGCAGCGGTTTTGTAAACCGAAGGCCGGGGGTTCAAATCCCTCACCCGGCACCAGTATTGTCTTCCCATGATCATCTCAGCCCCACGCCTGTTTCTGGGCGATTTCTTCACCCCTCCCGGCGCCGTGGTGCTGGAGAATGGCCGCATTACCCGCATCATCTTTGGCGATGTGGAGGCAGACATTCGTTTAACGCATGGCTTCCTCGCCCCGGGGCTGATCGACCTGCACAATAACGGCGCCTTCGGGGTGGATTGCGCCTTTGCCACGCCCGAGGAGTGGGATGTGTTCGTCGCCGGGCTGGCGGCCTGCGGCGTCACCGCCGTGCTGGCCACCGCCATCACTGCGCCGCTGGCGGATCTGGCACAGGCGGCGCGCCGCGTGGCGGCGGCCCAGGCGCGGCATGGCGCGATTCTCGGCCTGCATTTGGAAGGTCCGTTCCTGGCCCCTGAAAAGCGCGGCGCGCATCTGCAGGAATATCTGCACCTGCCGGATGAAGCGGCGATCGACGGGCTTCTGGCCATGGGCAGGGTGTTGCGCCTCGTCACCCTGGCGCCGGAACTGCCGGGCGCCATGGCCGCCATCGCCAAGCTGCGCGCCGCCGGGGTGGCGGTTTCGCTCGGCCATACCGTGGCGGACGCCGCCACCATGCGCGACGCCGCCGCAGCGGGCGCTGCCCTGGTGACGCATGTGTTCAACGCGCAGTCGCCCCTGCATCATCGCGCCCCGGGCGCACCGGGCGTGGCGCTTACCGATCCGCGCCTCTCCCCCTGCCTCATCGCCGATGGCGTGCATGTCGCGCCGGAGCTGCTGGCCATTGCCTTCGCCGCTTGCCCGCGCGCCATCGCGGTCACCGACTCCATCCTCATCGCCGGGCTGGAACCGGGCGCGGTGCGGGAATTCGGCGGTGCGCCGGTCACGCTCGGGCACCAGGGCGTAGGGTTGCGGGCGGACGGCACCATCGCCGGAGCGGGAATCACGCTGGATGAAGGCGTGCGCCGCCTCATTGCCGCCGGAGTCGCGCCCGAGACCGCCCTCGCCGCCGCCACATCCCGCCCGGCCCTTGCCCTGGGCCTGACGGACCGCGGCGTGCTCACCCCCGGCGCGCGGGCGGACATCGTCTGGTTCAGCGACGATCTTCACCCCCAGCGCGTCTGGACCGCCGGGGTAACGCACGAGCCCACCGCCAAGCCGCGCGGCACGGAAAGCGCGCAGCCGGAGCTGATGGACCTGGACGAGCGGGACACGCTGGAAATCGTGAACACCTTCCTGGCACAGGAGCAGGCGGCGCAGTGCGCGCTGGCCGCCGCCGCGCCTGCCCTGGCCCGGCTGGCCGATGGGGTGGCGGCGCGGCTGCAAGCGGGCGGGAGGCTGTTCTACGCCGGGGCGGGCACCTCCGGCCGGCTCGGCTTTCTCGACGCCGTGGAATGCGGCCCGACCTTCGGCATCGGGGACGGGCTGATCATCCCCCTGCTCGCGGGCGGCCCCTCGGCTTTCGTCAAGGCCGCCGAGGGCGCGGAGGATGACACAGATGCCGCAATCGCCGCACTCACCGCACATGGCTTTGGCCCCGGCGACGCGCTTGTCGGCATCGCCGCCTCTGGCAGCACGCCCTTCACCCTCGCCGCCATCCGCCATGCCCGGGCTCTGGGCGGGCTTACCGGCGCCATCGTCAACAACGCCGCCTCCCCCATGGCCGAGGCCGCAGAAATCGCGGTGCAGATCATCACCGGAGCGGAAATCATCGCCGGGTCCACGCGGCTCTCCGCCGGGTCCACCCAGAAGATCGCGCTCAACACGCTCTCCTCCACGGTGATGATCCGGCTCGGCAAAACCTACGGCCCCTACATGGTGGACATGCGCGCAACAAACGCCAAGCTGCGCCGCCGCGCCTTGGCAATGGTGCAGCAAATCACGGGCGCGGATGAAAGCGACGCAGCTCTTGCACTCGGCGCCTGCGATATGCATGTCAAGAGAGCGGCGTTGATGATCTTGCGCCGGCTGACCGCCGAACAAGCCGAGTCGAGGCTGGCGGCGGCGTCCGGTTCCCTGCGCCGCGCATTGCATGACCAATGAGGTGAGAACAGGACCAGCATAAGGTGGCGGGGGAAATCATCAGTATCGCGCGTCGCGTGGATGATTTTATCATCGACCGGGTGTTGCAGCCTGGGGTCAACCGCGCCGGCTGGTATCTTGGCCTGCCCCTCTACACCCTGGCGCGGGCCTGCATGGTGCTTGGCGCCGGCACCGGGTTGATCTGGATCCACGCTTTCGACACCGCCTTCAGCGCCGATTTCTTCGAGGACATGTTCTGCCTGCTGGTGATGGCTGGCACCGTCTTCGCGCAGATCAGCGCGCATGAGCGGCACGCCCCTCGCCGCTCGGCCCTGGCCCCTGCGGTTCGGCTCACCGGCCTGCTCTGGCGCACGCTCTGGCTGCTGGACCTCGCACTCTTCCCCTCGCAATGGCCAATGATGAGCCACGGCGCTCTGCTCGGCAGCTTCGCCTGGACGCTGCTGCTGGTGCTGCCCTACTGGCTCATCTGCTGCCGCCAGCCGCCCCCGCCCGAGCCGCTGGCACGGGGGGAGTTCCGCCCCGCAACCATCCCTGTACGCTGACGCCCGGGCGCGGCATGGTTGTGTGAACCAACCCACGACGGAGGCCGCAACGTGACGCTGACCAATCTCAAGCAAAAATTGGCATCGCTGGACGACCAGATCGCCATCCGCGCCAACGCCGTTTTCGCGACGATGGGGTTCTTCTGGTTCTGCCTGATCCTGACCCTGATCCCGCTGAAATGGCCGGCCGTGATGCCCGTCGTGCAATATGCCAGCTCCGGCGTGCTGCAGCTCATTGCCCTGCCGTTGCTCGGCGTCGGCACCATCCTGGCGGCGCGCGCTTCCGACCAACTGGCCAAGGAGCAGCACGACGCGGTGATGGAGACGGTGAACTCCATGCGGCTGATGATGGCCGAACTTCACCAGTTGCATCTCGACCTGCACATCAAGATCGGCGCAGTGCTGGAGAGCCAAGGGCCAGATGACTCCGGCTCCCAGCCAACGGTGTAAAAATTTGGCCGGGGAAGCTGCCTTCCCCGGCCCGTCTGATCAAGCGGCCTTCGCCTCGCGGCGGCGGCGGGTGAGAATGAACTCGGTATAGCCGTTCGGCTGGGTGCGGCCCTCGAACACCAGGTCGCACGCCGCCTTGAAGGCCGGACCGTCATAGGCCGGGGCCATCGGGGCATAAGCGGCATCGCCTTCGTTCTGGCGGTCCACCACCAGGGCCATGCGCTTCAGCGTCTCCAGCACCTGCTCCTTGGTCACCACGCCATGGTGCAGCCAGTTGGCGAGGTGCTGCGAGGAGATGCGCAGCGTGGCGCGGTCTTCCATCAGGCCGACATCATGGATGTCCGGCACCTTGGAGCAGCCCACGCCCTGGTCCACCCAGCGCACCACGTAGCCAAGCAGCCCCTGGCAGTTATTGTCCAGCTCCTGCTGGATTTCCTCGGGGCTCCAGTTGATGCCGCCAGCCAGCGGAATGGTCAGCAGGTCGGAGAGCTTGGCCGGGGCGCGGGATTTCAGCTCCTCCTGCCGGGCGAACACGTCCACCTGGTGATAGTGCAGCGCGTGCAGCGTCGCCGCGGTGGGGGACGGCACCCAGGCGGTGTTGGCGCCCGCGCGCGGGTGGGCGATCTTCTGCTCCAGCATCGCGGCCATCATGTCGGGTGCTGCCCACATGCCCTTGCCGATCTGCGCCTTGCCCTGGAGGCCGCATTCCAGACCGAAATCAACATTCCGGTCCTCGTACACCTTGATCCAGGGCTGGGTCTTGATGTCGTTCTTGCGGATGAAGGCACCCGCCTCGAAGGAGGTGTGGATCTCATCGCCGGTGCGGTCGAGGAAGCCGGTGTTGATGAACACCACGCGGCTCTTCGCGGCCTGGATGCAGGCTTTCAGGTTGGCGCTGGTGCGGCGCTCCTCGTCCATGATGCCCATCTTCAGCGTGTTGGCGGGCAGGCCCAGCAGTTCCTCCACCGCGCCGAACAGCGCGTTGGCGTTGGCCACCTCTTCCGGCCCATGCAGCTTGGGCTTCACGATATAGACGGACCCGGCGCGCGAATTGCGCTTGGCCTTGAGGTCATGCATCGCGATCAGCGAGGTGATGACGGCATCCACCACCGTCTCCGGCACTTTCTCGCCGTTCAGGGTGATGATGTCGGTGAGCATGTGGTGGCCGACATTGCGCACCAGCAGCAGCGAGCGGCCATGCAGCGCGAGGCTGCCGCCATCTGGCGCGGTGTACACGCGGTCCTGGTTCAGCGCGCGCTCGAACACCTTGCCGCCCTTCTCCACCGGCGCGGTCAGGGTGCCCTGCATCAGGCCCAGCCAGTTGCCATACACCACCACCTTGTCCTCGGCATCCACGGCGGCCACCGAGTCCTCGCAGTCCATGATCGTGCTGATCGCGGATTCCAAGATGATGTCCGCGACATGCGCGGTGTCGTTCTTGCCGATCGGGTGGTTGGCGTCGATCAGGATGTCGGCGTGCAGGTTGTGGTTCTTCAGCAGCACGCTCTTCGGGCTGCCCGCCTCGCCGGTATAGCCGGCGAACTGGGCGGCATCGCGCAGCCCCACCTCGCCCGAGGGCAGCACCACGGCCAGATGGCCGTTATGCACCTTATAGGCCACGGCATCGGCATGGCTGCCGTCGGCAAGCGGGAAATGCGCGTCGAGGAAGGCGCGGCCGCGGGCGACAACGGCGTCGGCGCGGGTCATGTTGAAACCCTTGCCACGGGCGATCTCGCCCTCATCGGGCAGCGCGTCGGTGCCGTAGAGCGCGTCGTACAGGCTGCCCCAGCGGGCATTGGCGGCGTTCAGCGCGTAGCGGGCATTGTTCACCGGCACCACCAGCTGCGGCCCGGCGATGCGGGCGATCTCGTCGTCCACATTGGCGGTGTCGATGCTGAAGGCGGCGGGCTCAGGCAGCAGATAGCCGATCTCGCGCAGGAAAGCCTCGTAGGCGGCTTGGTCATGCGGCTGGCCCTTGTGCGCCAGGTGCCAGGCATCGAGCTTCACCTGGATATCGTCGCGCTTGGCCAGCAGCGCGGCGTTGGTGGCGGAGAATTTTTCCAGGAGCTTCGCAAACCCGGCCCAGAACGCGCCCTGCTCCACCCCGGTGCCGGGCAGCGCCTTGTTGTTCACAAAATCATACAGCGCCGTGGCGATGCTCAGATTGTTCAGGCTTGTTCTTGATTCAGACATTTGAGGCTCCTCGTGTTCTGCTCGGCCTGATGCCGCATTACACTGTAAAATCCAAGCGCCCGTTACGGCAAAAAACTTTTGCGGGAAAAGGGGGAAAGCGCCGGTTCACGGCACCGTACCGTACACCTCAACCTGGTCCAGATGCAGGAAATTCCGCCCCAGCAGGGTCACGCGCACATAGCGCGCCCAGGCCGCGCCCGGCCCGGCCCAGACGTAAGGCTCGGCCAGCGGCGCGCCATCGCGCTTTTCCACCAGTTCCACCCAGGCAGAGCCATCTATGGACACGCTCAGGCTAAAATCGCGAAACCGGTCCTGGACATGGTCCCGGGTGTTGTGGACGTGGATTTCCGTGATCGTGGCGATACCGCCCAAATCCACCTGCCACCACGGATTGTCCTCGAGATCGGTATGGAATTTCCGCGTTCCGTCAAGCACGCCGTTCACCGCCCTGGCGGCGTCCTCCTCCGGCGTGGGGGCGAAGGAGTATTCGCAATGCGAGCTTTGCATCGCACGCTTGCCACGGCTGATATTGTCCGGCCGCGTGGGGGTTTGCTGCAGTTCGGGCAGGCTGGTGCTAAACCCCCAGGCTTGGCGGCGGCACCCGGCCCAGAAACCGGCAAGGCGCGTGTCCTCGACGCGGTTCATCTGCGCCAGCAGCCCCGCGAAGTCTGCCCCTTCCGCGGCCTTTTTCCATATGCCCTGGCCGCTGAAATCGCCCTTCAGCCCGCGCGCGCTGCGCTCGGCGTAGGCCTGCTCGGAGCGGAAGGCGTAATGGTGGACCACCGCCGTCTCCAGCAGTTGGTCCCGCCGCGCCGGAACATTGGCGAATTCCCGCGAGCTGTCCGGAAATCCCTGATAATATTCAGCCATATCCTCGCCGAGCGCATTTACGGCGGCAACCGGCCGGTCGACCTTGCTGCCGATCTCGTGCCAAAATCCACGCGCACGGCGACGGTTGGCAAGATCGATCTCCGCCACCGTCCGGCTGCGTGCAACGAGCTTGGTGAAGGGGTGGATTGCCGCCTCGCGTCTTGTGAAATTCTCCAGCACCAGCCCTTCCGGCGGGGTTTTATGGCCGTTGGGGCCGAAGAATATCCAGTTGAACAGCACGCACTCCACCTCCGGCGGGAAGCGCTGCAGGAACACCCCGATCTTCCCCCCCGGCGGCAGGCGCAAGAATTCGTCAATGTCGAAAAACGCCACCCATTCCGTCTCCGCCAGCCCGTGGCGGAGGAAATGCGCATACATCTCGTATTGCTGGCCCTGATGCGGGTGGTGGTAAAAGGTGACGAACGGCGCCGCCCCTTGGGTAAACGGCAGCACACGCTCGTAAAACGGCCCTGGGTCGTCATCGTTGCAATAGAGATAGACATGGCTGAACCCGATCTCGCGGTAGTAGTTCAGCCATTCTACAATATAAGGTGTCTCCCACCGGGCGCAGGCGCAGATAGCGAAACGGTACTTGGCGGTCATCCCCGGCATCCATGGTCCAGTTTTCGCCGTTCATGTTGCTGGCAAACCTCCGGCTGAACAACCCCCTTGCGGGACAGGGGGTTTTGGGCCATCTAGGATGGTAGGCTTCCGGGCCTGGGTGGAGATCGGCCTTGCACGGCTGGTTCCGCGCTCCGGAGCCGTTAATAATAAATACCCCATGGCCGTGGCATCATGCCCCGGCGAGTTCAAGGACCGATGACCGCTCTGCCTACCGAAGTCTCCATTTTCTGCTCGGAAAAGGCGCGGTTCTGGTCTGCATCCCAATTTCTACCCTCATATCGCGCGCTACTGGCTCTGAGCCCTTCTGCTCGGGCCGGCACATGCCGCGCGCACCGGAGTTTTTATGACGAAAAGAATGTTGATCGACGCCAGCCACGCGGAAGAAACCCGCGTGGTGGTTCTGGACGGTAACCGGCTTGAAGATTTCGACGTCGAGACCGTCGGCCGCAAGCAGATAAAAGGCAATATCTACCTCGCCAAGGTGATCCGGGTCGAACCCAGCCTCCAGGCGGCCTTTGTAGAGTACGGCGGCAACCGCCACGGGTTCCTCGCCTTCGGGGAAATCCACCCGGATTATTACCAGATCCCCGTCGCCGACCGGCAGAAGCTGCTGGCCCTGCAGGCCGAGGAAGAAGCCGCCTGCGCCGCCGAGGAAGACGCCACGGAAGAGGCGCCCGCCCCCGCCGAGACCGCCCAGGCGCTCGAAATCAAGCCGATCGAGATCGTCGCCGCCCCGCCGCCGGAAGAGTCCGAGCCGCATGGCGAGCTGCTGGAGGAGCCCACCGGCATTGCCAAAGCGCTGAGCGAGCCCGCGGCGGCGGAAGAGATCGCCCCGGACGCGGAAGCCCCGGCCACGGTGGAAACCCTGCCCGAGGAAGAGGCCCCGGCGACCGAACTGGCCCCCACCGAGGCAGCGCAGACCGAGACCGAATACGCCGAAGCCGCCGAGGGCGGCATGGCCGATGCTTCGGAGACCACGGTGGAGACGGTCGAGACCGTCAACGGCGTGGAAACCATCGAGCCTGAGAGCGGCGCGGAAGCCCCCACCCCCGAGCAGCTCGGCGGCGACGGCGATGACGCGGCGGAAGCCCGCGAGCGCCGCATGCGCCGCGCTTCCTGCGCAACTACAAGATCCAGGAAGTGATCCACCGCCGCCAGATCCTGCTGGTGCAGGTGGTGAAGGAGGAGCGCGGCACCAAGGGCGCGGCGCTGACCACCTATCTCTCGCTCGCCGGCCGCTTCTGCGTGCTGATGCCGAACTCGCCGCGCGGCGGCGGCATCTCGCGCAAGATCACCTCGGCAGGCCGACCGCCGCCGGCTGAAGGAGGTCGATGGCGGAGCTGGACATGCCGCAGGGCATGGGCCTGATCGTGCGCACCGCCGGCGCCAACCGGCCGAAGCCCGAGATCAAGCGCGACTGCGAATACCTGCTGCGCCTGTGGGACGACATCCGCGAACACACGCTGAACTCCGTCGCCCCGGCGCTGATCTACGAGGAAGCCAGCCTGATCAAGCGCGCCATCCGCGACGTCTATTCGCGCGACATCGACGAGATCCTGGTGGACGGCGAGGAGGGCTGGCAAGCGCGGCGCACGACTTCATGCGCATGCTGATGCCGAGCCACGCCAAGAAGGTGCAGCTGTGGCGCGACGACGGGCCAGCCGCTGTTCGCCAAATACCAGGTCGAGGCGCAGCTCGACGCCATGCTGCAGCCCGACCGTGCAGCTGCGCTCCGGCGGCTACCTGGTGATCAACCAGACCGAGGCGCTGGTCGCCATCGACGTGAACTCCGGCCGCTCGACGCGCGAGCGCAGCATCGAGGAGACGGCGCTGCGCACCAACCTGGAAGCCGCCGACGAGGTGGCGCGCCAGCTGCGGCTGCGCGACCTCGCCGGGCTGATCGTCATCGACTTCATCGACATGGAGGCGCCGCAAGCACAACGCGATGGTCGAGCGCACGCTGAAGGAGGCGCTGAAGAACGACCGCGCGCGCATCCAGGTCGGCCACATCAGCCATTTCGGCCTGATGGAAATGAGCCGCCAGCGGCTGCGCCCCTCGCTCGCCGAGACCACGCTTCATCGCCTGCCCGCATTGCGGCGGCATCGGCCATGTCCGCTCGCCCGAAAGTGCCGCGATCCATGTGCTGCGCGCCATCGAGGATGAGGGCGCGAAGCGCCGCGCCGCCGAGATCTCCGTCGTGCATGCCGCCGGAGATCGCCTTCTACCTCTTCAACCACAAGCGCGAGCGGCTCTCGATGATCGAGGAACGCTACAATATGCGCGTGATCTTCACCCCGGATGCGACGCTGACCGGCACGAATTTCCGCATCGAGCGACTGAAGGCGCAGACCGCGCCGCCGCCCGCCCCGGCGCCGATCCGCCCCGAGCGCCAGTTGGCCGCCCCGGTGGAGGAGATCGCCGAAGAGGAAGAGACCGAGGCCGAGGCGGTAGAGGGCGAGACCGCCGCCGAAACCGCGGAGCGGGCCGAGCGCAAGCGCCGCCGCCGCCGCCGTGGCAAGCGCCGCGACGAGCGTGGCGCGACGGAAACAGCCGAAGAGGCCGAGGAGGGCGAAGCCCAGGCTGGCGAAGCTCTGCCGGAGGCCGCAGCTGTGGCCGAGGATCAGCCCACGGAGATCGATCTGGTGCTGGAAGCGGCACTCGGCGCGCCGCGGGATGAGGCCGCTGAATCCGCCCAAACGCTGCTGACCGAGGAAGCCCCGGCAGCCGAGGAAGCCGCGCCCAAGCGCCGCCGCAGCCGAGGTGGGCGCCGCCGCCGCACCACGGCCGAGGAGGGTGAGACCCAGGCTGAGGAAGCTGCCCCGGCGCCGGTTTATGCCGACATCGCGGACATCTTCGAGGCCGCCGAGCGTGCCGAAGAGGAAGCCCGCCGCGCCGCGCGCGAAGCCGCCGAGGCCGCCCAGCCGCTGCTGATCGAGGAACCGGCGGTGGTGGCAACCGTGGACGAACTCCCCGGCCTGGCGGCGGAAGACGCCCAGGTGACGGCAGAGCCCGTGCCCGAAGCCCCGGTGGTTGAAGCGCCGGTGGCCGAGGCCGCTGCCCCCGAGCTTGCCGAAGCAGCCCAAGCTGCCCCGGAACCGGCGGTAAAGCCCATCATCGTGGGCAGCGAGGCAGCCCCGGCCGCCAAAAAGACCGGCTGGTGGCGGCGCTAAGCCGTCTCTCTTACCTTTCGCAAGTGAATTGGCGGCGGCGACGCCGCCAATTCACTTGAAAACCTTTCGAAACGGAAGAATATCATGACTCCAGGGCCCTACGGCCCGTTTAAGGAGCAACTTCTTCCATGGCATTAAACCCGAATAATCCCTACCGCACGGCGCAGAGTGGCGTCTCCGCCTATGGCAGCGCGGCGCTGGATGCCGGCCTGCGCGCCTATATGCTGCGCGTGTATAACTGGATGGCCTCCGGCCTGGTGCTCACCGGCTTGGTTGCCTATGCCATCTTCGCCATCCCTGCCCTGCATGCGCTGTTCTACACCACGGCGCAGACGGCCCAGGGCAACACGGTGGAAGTCCCGACGATCCTCTCCTGGATCGCCGTCTTCGCGCCGCTCGCCTTCGTCCTGGTGCTGAGCTTCGGGGTGAACAAGCTTTCCACCCAAGCGGCGCAGACGCTGTTCTGGGTGTTCTGCGGGGCCATGGGTGCCAGCCTGAACACCATCTTCATGGTCTATACCGAGACCTCGATCGCGGAGGTGTTCTTCATCACCGCCGGCACCTTCGCCGCCACCAGCCTGTACGGCTACACCACCGGCAGGGACCTCACGAGCTGGGGCAGCTTCTTCATGATGGGCCTGTTCGGCATCATCATCGCCATGCTGGTGAATGTCTTCCTGCACTCTCCGGCGGTGGCCTTCGCCATCAGCATCATCGGCGTGGTCGTCTTCGTCGGCCTCACCGCCTACGACACGCAGCGCATCAAGGCCGACTACATCCAGTACGGCAGCGCCTACGGCGTGGACATGGCGGGCAAGCGCAGCGTGTACGACGCGCTGACCCTGTACCTGAACTTCATCAACCTGTTCATGTTCCTGCTGCAACTCTTCGGCCAGCGGAACCAGCGCTAAACCACTGCATCAGGCCGGAGCGGAGAACGAGACATGACCACATCCCTCGTGCTGACCTTCATCGGTCCCGACCGGCCCGGCCTGGTGAACGCCATTTCAGAGAAGATCGCGGCGGGCGGCGGCAGCTGGCTGGAAAGCCGGCTGGTGCATCTGGCCGGGCAATTCACCGGCATCGTGCTGGTGCGGGCGCCGGCCAATGCCGCCCCCGGCCTCACCGCCGCACTGGCGGAACTGCAGGCCGACGGGCTGAGCGTAACCGTGGCCGAGGGCAGAGAGACGGTTCCGGCTCAGGAATACGAGACGCTGTCGCTGGAGGTTCTGGGACATGAGCGCCCCGGCATCGTGCGCGACGTGACCCAGACCCTGCGCAAGCTCGGCGTGAATATCGAAGAGCTAAGCAGCACAATCGAGAGTGCGCCCTTCACCGGCGAGGAGATGTTCCGCGCCACGCTTACGGTGAGCGTGCCCGCGCATGTCGCGGTCGATGACGTCCGCCACAGCCTGGAAAAGCTGGCGGACGAGATCATGGTGGACCTCAAGACCGCAGCGACCTGTCAGGGAGATGAGATAACCGGCAACACCTGACTTTGGCTTGCAGCCCAGACGGAAGTATCCCTGCATAGCCAGGCAATCGCCTCAATGAGTTCCGCATGCACGTCAGTTAATTTCCGGTCAAAGATCGGCTCATGATGAGCCACCCGATTACGAAACCGCCGAAGTGCATTCAACCGGCCATGTACACGGTCACGCCGCATATTTTTCCCGTGCTCCTGGAACGCGTTCGCCAAAGCAGATCTCCATAACGTGGCGTCATAGGCCGTCCCCAAAAGAGAGACCCAGACACCAAAACTGAGTTCCGCGACCACCGCACCCGGCGTAGTTTGGCTTCCGGATTTTCCGAGTTCGTGGATCACATCACTGATGCGCTTAACTGTCCCCACCTGAAGCCCCGGTTTGCCATTTACATACCATTCAGCGCCATATTTTTTGGCCAGTTCATTGTGCATCTTGTTCCGCAGGCACACTTCTAGGCATTGTAGCGGAACATAAAAAGCGCTCGATAAACGCATATTTCGTTCATAGAGGCATAACGCCCGATCCAAATTGCCATTTGCGTTTGCAAGATATTTTCTTAACCGCTCTGAAGATAATGTACTCTGGAGGGCGTCGTTAATGGCTGGGGTTCTCAAAGTGTTTACTTGCCTTTAATCCTATTTCGCCATAAAGTTTGCGTGTAAACCTCGGGTCGGCCTCTGTTCGCATGCTCCCTTGGTCAGTAATCGGAAAGAGGCGTTCAGGGCATGCCCCGGGCGCCTCTTTTCATTCAGGCTTTGTCTTAACGCCCAAGTGCGACCATGAACTCCGTCCATTCGCGCTTGGACAGGCCCGAGCCCTCCTGCGTCACGTTCTCCCCAGCCAGCATCTGCTTCAACAGCTCCATCATTTTCGCTGAGAGGGTGACCGCGCCCAGCCGGTAGTCGCGGAACGCGGCATAGGAAAGCGGCACCCAAGCCTCGGTGATTTTCAGCATCTCTTCCGCATAGACGCGGATCTCGTACTGGGCGTGGGAATCCGCGCGCAGGCGCAGGAAGTGGAAGAGATTGTGCAGATCGGTCTTCCAATACCATTGCGTGTAGGTGTTGAGCGTGAGGTTCATGCGCGCCAGCTCGCGCGCCAAGCCCACATCGTCGCCCAGCATGTCCTCGTAATGGCCGTAGGTCGGCCTCCGCATCCTCGCGCAGCAGGTTCAGCACGCGCTCGGCGGTGGCCGGGTCCAGTACCTCGCCCCGGCCCTGGCGGTTATCGGTGGACTGCCTGGCCAGCTGCTCCGGCGCGGGGAGGTAGAAATCCTTGTCCAGGATGGAATAGCGGGCGGAATATTCGTTCACGTTCGCGGTGCGGTGGCGGATCCATTGCCGCGCCACGAAGATCGGCAATTTCACGTGGAACTTGATCTCGCACATCTCGAACGGGGTCGAGTGGTAATGGCGCATGAGGTAGCGGATCAGCCCGGCATCCTCCAGCGCCTTGCGTGTGCCCCGGCCGTAGGAGACGCGCGCCGCCTGCACCACGGCGGAATCGTCACCCATATAGTCCACCACGCGGATAAAGCCGTGGTCGAGCACGGGGAAGGCAGTGAACAGCAATTCCTCCAGCGCTGGCACGGTGGGGCGCAGCGTGCTGTGCGTGCGGGCGCGGGCGGATTCGATTTCGGCGGTCTGTTCGGGCGTCAGGGTCATGGCCTTACCTCTTTCACATTCTGCGAGTCGCGCCTATATAGGTCCTGCCGGCTTGCCGGCTATGGTGATAAACGGTGCGTGGAATAAACATTGTGGACCCGGGGGCGGTACCCGGCGCCTCCACCAGATTGGCTGATCGTTCGAGGCTTTTTAGGGGCTTCGGACCTGCCGTCCTGATGACGAAGCGGCGCAGCCGCGTAGTCTAAATCAGGCCGGCCAGCTTATATGGGGGCGAAATAGGCTCGACACGTGTGGTAAAGACCCATCTTTTGCCCGGCATTGTACCGCCGTCATCGGGCTAATTTTTAAATGCGAACGATAACAACGTTGCATTCGCCGTCGCTGCCTAAAAACAGCTAAGCGCGGTTCGGGGGGCACCGGGCAACAGAAGCCCCCCACTTCATTCCCCCTTGCCCCGGCCCGAGGCCGCCGGATAGGCTCCCCCTGCCGACACCAAATCATCAATAGGGGAACTGGAATGCCTTCCACCGCCATTCATATCTTCGCCACCCTGACCGCTGCCCCCGGCAAGGCCGACGCATTGCGCGCCGCGCTCTCCGGGCTGGTCGCACCCAGCCGCCAAGAGCCGGGCAACCTCCAATACGTGCTTCACGAGGCGCTCGAAACGCCGGGCGTGTTCTATGTCTACGAAACCTACAAGGATCAGGCGGCTGTGGACGCACACATGCAGTCCCCGCATTTTCAGGCAACCCTGGCCGAGGCCGGGCCGCTCCTCGGCGGCGCGCCATCCATCGCCCTCACCAAACAAATCGCTTGAAATCAAAAAAAAAGGCGGCGCTATAAAGCGCCGCCAAGTTTAGGGAGGAAACGTCCAAGAAAAATAGGAGAGATAACTCATCCTATGGCCAAGTATATAGTTTAACTTGGCCACCTTGAGGCAGACGTTATAACGCAGTGCAGCAATGCCTATTTGCAGAGCTTATGCACTTTTGTTCATCAGCCTTTTCGCACCCCCTGCGCGGCGCATGCACGATGCTTCAGCCCATTAAGCAGGCACCATCACGATCACGGCGGCCTGCGCCGCGATCCCCTCGCCCCGGCCGGTAAAGCCCAGCATTTCCGTCGTCGTCGCCTTCACCGAGATCAGATCGATGGAAACCCCCAGCAATTCCGCCAGCCGGGCGCGCATGGCCGGGGCATGCGGGGTGATTTTGGGGCGCTCGCAGATGATGGTGACGTCCGCATTGGCCAGCTTGCCGCCGCGCGCGGCGATGCGCTCGGCGGCATGGCGCAGGAAACGGGCGCTGTCCGCGTCCTTCCATGTGTTCTCGGAGGGCGGGAAATGCCGGCCGATATCGCCCTCCGCCAGGGCGCCGTAGATCGCGTCGCACAGCGCGTGGATGCCAACATCGGCGTCCGAATGCCCGGCCAGACCCTTCTCATGCGGCACCTCGACGCCGCAGATGATCATCTTACGGCCCTCCGCCATGGCGTGAACGTCGAAACCGGTGCCGATGCGGGGAATCATGACTGTATGCTCCTTGTTTTACCGGGCCGAGATGTACGGGCTGGCGCCGAACCGTCAACCTTTATGCCAGGGGGTGATTGCATGCGGGGGCGGCGGACGGTACTTTGCACAAATCATGAGCATTTCCTCGCAGCCCCTGATCAAGCCGGTCACGCTCGGTTCTGGCCCCCGGCAGGTGACACTGCAGCATCCGGTCATCCTCGCGCCGATGTCGGGCGTCACCGACCTGCCCTTCCGCGCGCTGGCGAAGGAGATGGGCGCGGGGATGGTGGTCTCCGAGATGATCGCCTCCTGGGCGATGATGCGGGAAAACCGCAAGACGCTGCGCATGGCCGAGGTGGATGGCGGGCGGCGGCCCGTCCGCGGTGCAGCTGGCCGGCTGCGAGCCGGAGGCGATGGCCGAGGCGGCGCAGCATCGCCGTCGGGCTGGGGCGCCGACCTGATCGACATCAATTTCGGCTGCCCGGTGAAGAAGGTGGCGGTCGGCCAGACGGCCGGCTCCGCGCTGATGCGCGACGAGGCTGCCGGCCGGCGCGATCCTGGAAGCCACCGTCCGCGCCGTGGACGTGCCGGTGACGCTGAAGATGCGCATGGGCTGGGACCATGCCAGCCTGAACGCCCCCACGCTGGCGCGCATCGCCGAGGAATGCGGGCATCCGCATGGTCACCGTGCATGGCCGCACCCGCCAGCAATTCTACGACGGGCGTGGCCGACTGGGATTTCATCGCGCCAGGTGAAGGAGGCGGTGAAGCTGCCCGTCATCGTCAACGGCGACATCACTCACCGAGGACGATGCCGCAGAGGCGCTGCGCCGCTCCGGCGCCGATGGCGTGATGATCGGCCGCGGCTGCTATGGCCGGCCGTGGTTCCTGCCCAGGTGGCGCATTACCTGCGCACCGGCGAACGCACTGCCCGACCCGTCTCTGGCGCGCGCAGAAAGCAGATCCTGCTGCGGCATTACCGCGCCATCCGCGCGCATTTCGGCGAGAAGGCGCGGCGTGCGCCTCGCGCGCAAGCATGTCGCCTGGTACATCGCGCGGCCTGCCCGGCTCGGCCGAGTTCCGCGCGGCCATGAACCGGCTGGACAGCGGCGCCGCCGTGGAGGCGCTGATCGACGAATTCTACGACCCGCTGATCGAGCAGCGGTTTTGTCCGCCAGGACGAGATGCCCCCCGCCGGCGGCGAGGCTGGCGCATACACCGAGGCCTGCGCGGCATGAGCGGCCTGCGCAAGGCGTTCGGCCTGGGCAAGCGGAGCACGGCGCAAAAGCAGGCGCGCCCGCCCATCGACACCGGCCATATCCTGGGCCCTGCCCGTCGCCGGTGGTGGTGCTCGACGAGAACGACATGTTCGCCGCCTTGAACCACGCCGCGGAGCAGTTCTTCGGCGCTTCCAAGGCGCTGCTGCTGCACACCCCGCTCAACGACCTGCTGCCCGTGGACAATCCGGTGTTCCTGATGCTGGAGCGGGCCAGGCGCAGCCGGGGTGAGCATCGCCGAGCATGATCTGATGCTAGAAGGCCCGCGCCTGACGCGGCGCGGCTGCACCGTGCAGGCGCGCCGCTGCTCGGAGGAGCCCGGGCCTGTGGTGCTGGTGCTGCAGGACGCCTCCGCCGCCCTGGCGCTGGACCGGCAGATGTCCGCTCCGCAGCGCGGCGCGCAGCGTCACCGGCATGGCGGCGATCCTGGCGCATGAGGTGAAGAACCCGCTGTCCGGCATTCGCGGCGCGGCGCAGTTGCTGGAAGCAGCGCCCCGCCCGCGGACCGCGAGCTGGCCGTGCTGATCCGCGACGAGGCCGACCGCATCCGCGCCCTGGTCGAGCGCATGGAGATCTTCGGCGAGAAGAAGCTCGAGCGCCAGACGCGGTGAACATCCACCGCGTGCTGGAGCATGTGCGCAAGCTCGCGCGCAACCGGCTTCGCCGCGCACATCCGTTTCAGTCGAGACCTACGATCCGTCGCTGCCGCCGGTGCTGGGGCAACCGCGACCAGCTGATCCAGGTGGTGCTCAACCTGGTGAAGAACGCCGCCGAGGCGATCGACCGGCGCCGGCCAGCCGGATCGGCGAGATCGACCTCACCACCGGCTTCCAGCATGGCATGCGGCTCTCGGCCGTCGCCGGGCGCTACCGCGCGCTCGACCTGCCGCTTGTGGTCGCCGTGCGCGACAACGGGCCCGGCATCCCCGAGGATATCCGCCCGCATCTGTTCGAGCCCTTCGTCACCACCAAGGCCGCCGGCAGCGGGCCTCGGCCTGGCGCTGGTCGCCAAGATCGTCGGCGACCATGGCGGGCTGATCGAGGTGGACAGCCGGCCGGGCCGCACCGAATTCCGCCTGCATCTGCCGGTGTACGAAGACCCGAACGAAAGCACCTGAACAAAATCATGACCCTGCCTACCGTTCTGGTCGCCGACGACGACCGCTCGATCCGCACCGTGCTGACCCAGGCGCTGGGCCGCTCCGGCTACCAGGTGCGCAGCCACCGGCAACGCCGCCACGCTGTGGCGCTGGGTGGAGGATGGCGAGGGCGATCTGGTCATCACCGACGTGGTGATGCCGGACGAGAACGGGCTGGACCTGATCCCGCGCATCCGCCGCATCCGCCCGGACCTGCGCGGTGGTCGTGATGAGCGCGCAATCGCACGCTGATCACCGCGGTGCAAGGCGACCCAGCGCGGCGCCTTCGAATATCTGCCCAAGCCCTTCGACCTGCAGGAACTGCTCGCCGTGGTCGGCCGTGCGCTGAAGCAGCCCGTCTCGCTGGCCGCCCATGCCAAGCCGGCGGAACCGTCCGACGAGGATGCCTGCCGCTGATCGGCCGCAGCCCGGCGATGCAGGAGATCTACCGCACCATCGCCCGGCTCACGACCGCCGACCTGACGGTGATGATCAACGGCGAGTCCGGCACCGGCAAGGAGCTGGTGGCGCGCGCGCTGCACGATTACGGCAAGCGCCGGCGCCGGGCCGTTCGTCGCCATCAACATGGCGGCGATCCCGCGCGAGCTGATCGAGAGCGAGCTGTTCGGCCATGAGCGCGGCGCCTTCACCGGCGCCACCAACCGGCATGCCGGGCCGCTTCGAGCAGGCCAACGGCGGCACGCTGTTCCTGGACGAGATCGGCGACATGCCGCCCGAGGCGCAGACCCGCCTGCTGCGCGTGCTGCAGGAGGGCGAGTTCACCATCGGTCGGCGGGCGCCAGCCGATCAAGGCCAATGTGCGCATCATCGCCGCCACCCATCGCGACCTGCGCGCGCTGATCCGCTCACGGCCAGTTCCGCGAGGACCTGTTCTACCGCCTCAACGTCGTGCCGATCCGGCTGCCGCCGCTTGCGCGAGCGCCCGAGGACATCCCCGTGCTGGCCCGGCATTTCCTCGAACGAGGCCCAGGCCGAGGGGCTGCCGGCGAAGACGCTCGACCCCGCGGCGCGTGGACCGGCTCTCGGCGCTATCGCTGGCCGGGCAATGTGCGCGAGCTGGAAAACCTGATGCGCCGGCTCGCCGCGCTGGTGCCGCAGAGACGGTCATCGCCGAGGAGATCCTGGCCCAGGAACTGGCCGAGCTACGCCGCGGCCGAGGCCCGCCGCCGCCGCCGTCAGCGACGACGCCGGACCGCATGGCCACGCGCGGTGGAGCGCCATATCGCGCGACTTCCTCGCCGCGCATCCGTGAATCCGGCGAGGATGGCGTCCGACATCTACGACCGGGTGATCGCCGAGGTGGAACGGCCGCTGATCCGCCTGACGCTGGCCGCGACCCGCGGCAACCAGATCAAGGCCGCCGCGATGCTCGGGCTCAACCGCAACACGCTGCGCAAGAAGATCCGCGAGCTCGACATCCGGCGTGCGAGCGCCGGGTGTGGATGAAGCGCCTTGCCCGAGGCGCTGAACCGCCGCCGACGCCTGAACGGAAGTGACATCGCGCCGCGCTCCGGCTGGGCCGTATGTGGTGGATCTGATGCTCGGGCGCGTCTCCACGCTGCTGGTGGCGTCGACTGGCACTGCTGCTGGGGCTGGCCTCGTTCGTCATCCTGGCCGGGCGGGTGAAGCTCGTCTGTGCATTCCGGCGGGGCGGTGGCGCTGATCGTCGCCGATTTCGCAGCGCTGCTGCATGCTCGGCATCGTGCTGGCTGGGCGCGTCACGCGGGTCTTGCTGGAGCACCGGCGCGGGTCTGCGGGTGCGCGGCTGCATGTGCGGCTGGTGCTGCTGTTCGGCGGCGTGGCCGTCGGCGCCGGCCATCGTGGTGGCGCTGCTTCGCCGTCGTCTTCTTCCATTTCGGCATCCAGGCCTGGTTCAACGAGCGGTGCAGACGGCGCTGGACGAGAGCAACCAGGTCTCGCGCGGCTATCTGGAGGAGCACGCAACAACATCCGCGCTCGACGCGCTGGCCATGGCCAACGACCTCACTCGCGCCGGCTCCGTGTTCTTCGGCCAACCCGGACGAGTTCGCCGCCGTAGCTCGTCAGCCAGACGACGCTGCGCGGCCTGACCGAGGCGGTGATCTACGAGCCGCTGACCGGCCAGGTCCTGGCCTCCGCCGGCCTGTTCGCCGGCATGGCGGCCACGGTGCCGGATACGCGGACGATCGCCCAGGCCAGCACCGGGCAGGTGCCGGTGGTCAGCCCGCCAGGCAGCACGGTGGAGCAGGCGGTGGTGCAGCTCGACATGACGCCGCCGCTGATGCTGATGATCGAGCCGGCCGGTCGATCCGGCGATTCTCGACACATGTGAACAGCACCGAGCAGGCGGTGGCGGAATATCAGCGGCTCGATCCAAGAACCGCTCCTGGCTGCAGGTCGCCTTCGCCTGGATCTTCGCGGTCGTGGCGCTGCTGGTGCTGCTCGGCCGCGGTCTGATCGGCCTGGTCATCGCCAACCAGATCGCCCGGCCGATCGGGCAGCTGATCCACGCCGCCGAGCGGGTGCGCGAGCGGCGACCTCGCGGTGCGCGTGCCCGAGAGCGCCGACCGGCGACGAGGTCGCCGGGCTGTCGCGCGCCTTCAACCGCATGACCGGCCAGCTCGCCGCCCAGCGCAGCGAACTGATGGACGCCTACAGCCAGATCGACGAGCGCCGCCGCTTCACCGAAACGGTGCTGGCCGGCGTCTCCGCCGGCGTGATCGGGCTGGACGCGAAGGGCCGCATCGAGCTGCCCAACCGCGCCGCCGACGAATTGCTCGGGACTCGATCTGCTGGCCGCAGATCGGCCGCGAGCTTGGCCGAGGTGGTGCCCGAATTCGCCCCGCTGATCGCCGACGGCGATGGCCACGCCCGAACGTCCGCGCGACGGCGCGAGGTCGAGATCGGCCCGCCATCGCACAAGCGCACGCTGCTGGTGCGGATCGGCGCCGAGATGAATCCGGCGGGCGTACCGGATGGCTTCGTCGTGACCTTCGACGACATCACCGAATTGCATGGCGGCGCAGCGCAAGGCCGCCTGGGCGGATGTCGCGCGGCGCATCGCGCACGAGATCAAGAACCCGCTGACGCCCGATCCAGCTTTCCGCCGAGCGGCTGAAGCGCCGCTTCGCCAAGGAGATCACCTCCGACCCCGAGACGCTTCACCCAGTGCGCCGACACGATCGTGCGCCATGTCGGCGATATCGGCCGCATGGTGGACGAGTTCTCCGCCTTCGCGCGCATGCCGCAGCCGGTGATCAAGCCCGAGGATCGCTGGAGCGCATCGCCCGCGAGGCGCTGGTGCTGCAGAAGACGTCGCCCATCCGCAGATCGCCTGGCGCAGCGAGCATCCCGAACGCGGCCCGGTGCGCGCCTGTGCGACCGCCGGCTGCTCGGCCAGGCGCTGACCAACCTGCTGCAGAACGCCGCCGATGCGGTGGCGATGCGCGAGGGCGCCAGGCACGTCGTCGCTGCGCCTTGCCGCGCAGGGCGGCATGGCGGTGCTCAGCGTGACCGATGACGGCATCGGCCTGCCGGAGACGGATCGCGCCCGGCTGACCGAACCCTATGTGACGCACAAGCCGAAGGGCACCGGGCTTGGCCTTGCCATCGTCAAGAAGATCATGGAGGACCATGGTGGGCGGCTGGAACTGAAGCCGGCCCCTGGCGGCGTGGGCGCGGAGGTGTCGTTGAGCCTGCCAGCGCTGGCCGAAACTGCGGCGATGGATGATGTGAGGGAGTTGCCAGCGGGATGACCGAGATACTGATCGTCGATGACGAGCCGGATATCCGGCTGCTGGTCGAAGCGATTCTGCGCGACGAAGGCTACGAGACCCGCAGCGCCGGGAGTTCCGACGCGGCGCTGGCCGCCTTCCGCGCGCGCCGCCCGTCTCTGGTGATCCTCGACGTCTGGCTGCAGGGCTCGAAGCTGGACGGCCTCGGCATTCTGGAAGCGCTGCACCAGCGAGGAGCCGCAGGTGCCGGTGGTGATGATCTCCGGCCACGGCACCATCGAGATGGCGGTCGCCGCGATCCAGCAGCGGCGCCTACGATTTCATCGAGAAGCCGTTCAAGTCCGACCGGCTGCTGCTGGTGGTGCGCGCGCGCTGGAGGCGGCGGCGCTGGCGCAGCGAGAACGCGGAGCTGCGCCTGCGCGTCGGGCGCGCGAGAGCAACCTGACCGGCGAGGGCAATGGCATCGCCTCGCTGCGCGCAGCCATCGAGAAGGTGGCGCCGACCGGCTCGCGCGTGCTGATCCCGGCCCGGCCGGCTGCGGCAAGGAGGTCGTGGCGCGCATGATCCACGCCACGTCCCGCCGCGCCGACGGGCCGTTCGTGGTGCTGAACTGCGCCACTCTGGCGCCCGACGCGCTTCGAGGAGGAGCTGTTCGGCGTGGAGGCCGGGCGCGGATCCGGCTCGCGCAGCCGCGCCGCGCCGGCGTGCTGGAGCGCGCCCATGGCGGCACGCTGCTGCTCGACGAAGTCTCCGACATGCCGCTGGAGACGCAGGGCAAGATCGTCCGCGTGCTGCAGGACCAGACGCTTCGAGCGCGTCGGCGGCACCGGCGCGGGTGAAGGTGGATGTGCGCGTGCTGGCCACCACCAACACGGGATCTGCAGGCGGAGATCGCCGCCGGGCGGTTCCGCGAGGATCTGTATTACCGCCTCGCCGTGGTGCCGCTGCGCGTGCCGGCGTTGCAGGAACGGCGCGAGGACATCCCCGCCCTGGCCGAGCAGCTTCCTCAGGCACGCTCGGCGGAAATCTCCGGCATGCCGCCGCGCGCGCTGTCGGCCGACGCCGTGGCCGCCCTGCAGGCGTATGACTGGCCGGGCAATGTCCGCCAGCTGCGCAACCTGATGGACTGGCTGCTGATCATGGCGCTCGAGCGAGCCGGGCGAGCAGATCCATGCCGAACATGCTGCCGCCCGAGATCGCCGCCCATGCGCCGCAGGCCTTGGCCATCGACCCGGCGGCGGACGTGCATGTCCCTGCCGCTGCGCGAGGCGCGCGACCTGTTCGAGACGCAGTACCTGCAGGCGCAACTGCTGCGCTTCGGCGGCAACATCTCGCCGCACGGCGCAGTTCGTCGGCATGGAGCGCAGCGCGCTGCACCGCAAGCTGAAGCAGCTGGGCATCGGCGCGGAGGACAAGATCGGCGCGTAACCGCCCGGCGCAACACCCCAGAACGTGCTTGCAAAGAACTTTTTTTGCGCTAAAAGAAATCATATAGCGCCGGAGCCGTAACGTGCCGGCGGCGTTCAGGGTTAACTGTGCCGGTCCTCGGTGGTTTTTCCGCAAGCCACGGGGAGGTTTCATGTCTGAGTTACGCAAGGATAGTCTGTCGTTTTTCGAGGCGCTTGGCCAATCCGTGGCCAATGTCTCGCCCACGCTCACGCCGGCGCTCTCGGTCGCGGTCGTTGCCAGCATGGCGGGCACGGCGTCCTGGTTCGTGTTCGTGCTGTGCACGGTGGCGCTGTTCATCGTGGCGCTGAACATCTCCAAGCTGGCGGGACGGATCCCGGCGGCAGGCTCGTTCTTCATCTATGTCTCGCGCAGTCTGGGCCCGGTGTGGGGCGTGCTCGCCGGCTGGGCCATGCTGGCGGCCTATCTCTTCACCGCCATGGCGCTCACCGTCGCCACCTCCATCTTCGTGAAGACCTTCTTCTCCTCGATCGGCATCACGCTCGCCATCCCCAACGTGCTGATGTACGCGATCATCTCCGGGCTGATCTGGCTGTTCGCCACGCGCGATATCCGCATCTCCTCGCGCATCGGCCTCACGCTGGAGGCGATTTCCGTCACCATCATCATCGGCGTCGTCATCGTCACGCTGTCGCACTACAATTTCGTGCCCGATACCACGCAATTGAGCCTGAGCGGGGCGAGCTTCGGCGGTGTGGCGCAGGCCGTCGTGTTCGCCATCTTCTCCTTCGTGGGCTTCGAATCCGCCGCCTCGCTGGGCAAGGAGACCCGGGACCCGCACATCACCATTCCCAAGGCCATCATCTGGACGGCCATCGCCTCGGGGTTGTTCTTCACCATCACCACCTACGCCATCACCCAGGGCTTCGCCGACAACGGCACCAACCTGGGCAATTCCCCGGCGCCGCTGGGCGATATCGCCAACCATGTCGGCAAGTGGATGACCGCGCCGGTGTATTTCGGCGCCACCATCTCCTCTTTCGCCTGCGCCCTGGCCTCGCTGAACGCCTTTGGCCGCATGCTGTTCTCGCTCGGGCGCTACCAGTTCGTGCACAATTCCATGGGCCTGGTGCATAAGACGCACCGCACCCCGATCGCCGCGCTCAGCGCCGGCGCGGTGCTGAACCTCCTCGTCTGCGCCGCCTTCGCCAGCCAGGCCGAGACCAACACCTATGGCTGGTACGGCACGCTGGCCTCGTTCGGCTTCATCATCGTCTATCTGCTCTGCTCCATCGCAGCACCTGTGTTCCTCAAGCGCACGGGCGAGCTGAAGGCGGGCGACGTGGTGATCGGCGGGCTGGGCGTGGTGTTCATGCTGTTTGCCCTGGGCGGCAGCGTGTATCCGGTGCCGGCAGCGCCGTACAACTACTTCCCCTACGCCTTTGCCGCCTACCTGCTGATCGGCTTCGCCTGGTTCAGCTTCGTCAAGCGGCGCTCCCCGCAGGTGCTGGACGGCATCGAGCGCGACCTGGAAGTCGGCGGCGGCGGTGATCAAGGCCTGAAGCCTCGCCGCACACCACGCGATACAACGGCGCCGGGCAACCGGCGCCGTTTTTATGCCGCGGCGGGCTGTGCCGGAATGCGAAGCACCGCGCACAGGCCTGGTTTATTGTCCAGCAGCTCCAGCGTGCCGTTATGCAATTGTGCCACGGCGGCCACCAGCGCCAAGCCAAGCCCGGAGCCCTCGGTGCTGCGGGCGGTTTCGGCGCGGAAGAAGCGCTCGGTGGCGCGGGCGCGATCCGGCTCGGCGATCCCCGGCCCGCCATCGGCGACGCTGATCTCCACCATACCGTCATCGAGCACGGCGGATAGCCGGATGACCGCGCCCGAGGGGGAGAATTTCAGCGCATTGTCGAGCAGATTCGCCACGGCCTGCTGCACCAGCTCGCGGTCGCCGAACACTGGCAGCTGGGCGGTGATGTTGGTTTGCAGGTGCAAGCCCCGCTCTTCGGCCACGGCGTGGTAGAGCTCATCCATGTCGCGCAGCATGGGCGAGAGATCCACCGTGAAGAAGGCCGCGCGGCGGGCGCCGGCCTCGATCTCGGCGATGCGCAGCAATGCCTCGAACACCCGGACGATGCCGTCGAGATCCTGGGTCGCGCGCTCGATCGCGGTCTGCACCGCCTCGGGCGACCGCGCATGGGCAGCCGCATCCTCCAGCCGCGCCCGGGCACGGGTGATCGGCGTGCGCAGGTCATGCGCGATGGCGTTGGAGACCTGCCGCACCCCATCCATCAGCCGGGAGATGCGGTCCAGCATGTCGTTGATCAGCCCGGCCAGCTCGTCGAACTCGTCGCCCTTGCCGGTGCGCGGCACGCGGCGCGAGAGATCGCCCCGGGCGATGGCGCGGGTCGTGGCCGAGATGTCGCGGACCACGCCCCGGAACAGGGCGCGGATAAGCAAGGTGCTGAGCAGCCCCAGCACCACGATGAGGCTGGCGGCGCCGATCATGGCGTCGCGCAGCGTGTCGCGCAGGCCGATCAGGGCGCGCACATCGCGGCCCGACCAGCAGCTTCTCGCCGGTCGGCAGCTGCATGGCGCGCAGCAGCGCCACCGATGCCGCTCCGCGCCGGTGCACCGGCAGCTGGTACCAGGTGTCCATCTGCGTCAGCCCGACGGGCCATTGGTCCAGATTGCCGGCCATCCGGTTGCCGGCGGCATCAACCAGCAGATAGATCCCGTCGGCGTTCTCCTGGTTGGCGAGACGCTCCCGCAGGGCCGCCGCTACCGACTGCGCGCCGCCGATCTGGTCATGCTCGGCAAGCAGGGTGACATCGTCATGGATGGCAGTCTGCACCTGCTGCTGCAGCAGGTCGGCCGTGGAGCGCCACAGCGAGAAGGCGAGCACGAAGGCCGCCAGGACGAAGACAACGCCGTAGCCGAGGGCGAAGCGGATTCCGGCCGAGCGGATCAGCGGTTGTGAGCGCCGCCCCGCCCCGTTTTCCGCCCGGGGCGTGTCCTGCATTCGCCTTGTGTCGGGCGTCAGGGGCTGGGTCACATCCATGTGGCGTTCGGGCGCTACGCCTCCTCGGCGCGCAGCATGTAGCCGGCGTTGCGCACGGTATGGATCAGCGGCGGTCGGGAACGGCTTGTCGACCTTCTGCCGCAGCCGGGAGACATGCACGTCGATCACGTTGGTCTGCGGGTCGAAATGATAGTCCCACACGCCTTCCAGCAGCATGGTGCGGGTCACCACCTGGCCGGCATGGCGCATCAGATATTCCAGCAGGCGGAACTCGCGCGGCTGCAGGTCGATCTTCTGCGCCGGCGCGGCTTGCACCTGGCGCGACAGCAGGTCCAGCTCCAGATCGCCGACCACCAGCTTGGTCGCCGGGCCGTCGCCCTTGCCGCGGCGGGCCAGCGCCTCGACCCGCGCCAGCAGCTCGGCGAAGGCGAACGGCTTGGTCAGGTAGTCGTCGCCGCCGGCCTTCAGCCCGCGCACCCGGTCATCGACCTCGGCCAGCGCCGACAGGAACAGCACCGGCATGGTGTTCTTCTGCGCCCGCAACGTTTCCAGCAAGCGCAGCCCGTCGATGCCGCCGGGCAGCATGCGGTCGAGGATGATCGCGTCGAAATTCTCGCTCGCCGCCAGGAACAGCCCGTCGCGGCCGTTATCGGCATGTTCCACGACGTGGCCGGCCTCCCGCAGGCCGCGGACGACGAAGCCGGCCACGTCCTTGTCGTCTTCCACCACCAGGATGCGCATTTTTCTTTATTCCCCTAGCTGGGCCGGCCGGCGGCCAACCACGACCTGCAAATGCGAAACGTGACCATTACTGTTCACCCCAAGCATTACCTTACTGCCCGGTGGCATGGAGGCAATGGCGCGCGTCAGCCCCGAAGAATCTGAAATGACTTCATTGTTAACTGAGGTTACCACATCTCCCGGCGTCAGTCCCGCATTATCTGCCGGACCGCCCGGCTCAATGGCGCTGATCAGCGCGCCGCCGTCGGCGCATCCGCCACCGAAACGCCGAGCCAGCCGCGCGCCACCGCGCCATGGGCGATCAGCGTCGCCACGATCGGGGCCGCGCTGTTGCTCGGGATGGCGAAGCCGACCCCGACCGAGCCGCCGGAAGGCGAGACAATTGCTGAATTGATGCCGATCACCTCGCCCTCCATGTTGAAGGACGGACCGCCGGAATTGCCCGGATTGATCGGCGCGTCGAGCTGCAGGAAATGCGTCGAACGGGCCGTCGCCCACATTCCGCCCCTCGGCGGAGACGATGCCCAGGGTGAAGGAATTCCCCAGCGCGAAGGGGTTGCCCGCGGCCAGCACCCAATCCCCCACCCGCACCTTGGCGGAATTCCCCCAGCGGGCCGGGTGCAGCGGCGAGGATGAAGATATTTTAATGATCGCAATATCGGTCAGGTCGTCCGCGCCGACCAGCCGGGCGGTGTAGCGCATGCCGTCATCCAGCGTCACGGTAATGTGCTCCGCCCCGGCGATGACATGGTCGTTGGTGACGATCATCCCGTCCGGGCTGATGATGAAGCCCGAACCGGCCGCCTCGGTAAGCTGCGGCTGATGCGCGCCCCCAGAGGTGGCCGGGGCCTTGGCGGCTTGGCCTGAAGCCTCGGTGACCGCGATGCCGACCACGCTCGGCGCCACCGCCGAGACCAGCGGCGCAAGCGAGTTCGGCGCGCCAGGAAAAGGCCCGGCCTGCGCCCGCGCCGCTGGGGCGGCGAGGATACCGCCCGCCAGCACCGCCGTAACGCCGCACAGATTCATCCAATTTTGCATGCAAGACCACCCCACGAGATGTGCAATGATAGCGTAACGGCACCGAAATGCTTATAGTGCCGGTATACGCCAATCTTGTCGCAGGAGACTGGAGCATGAGCGAGCCGCAGAGCAAGCCGGAACACCGCATCGATATCGAGTACTTGAAACAGGAATTCGAGCATATCCGGGCCGAAATGGCCGGGATCCGTGATCGGCTGAGCGACAACGCCCACGCCGCGCTGGACCGCATCACCGCCTATCTGGATAGCACGGGGCTGTCCTCGCGCGTCGAACTCGCTGGAGGAGGATCTGGAAGATCTGGCGGGCAAGCTTAAGGACTCGGGCAAGGACGCCATGTGCAGGCTGGAGCATGAGGTCAGCGCCCGGCCGATCACCAGCGTCGCCATCGCCTTCGGCATCGGGCTGCTCGCCGCGCGCCTGCTGCGCCGCCACTAAGCATGTCCTTAGCCCGCTGCGCCGGCCGGATGGCCAAGCATGCCGCCCTTTGGTGCGCCCTCGCCACCGTGTCGCTCTGCCTCGTCCTCGCGGGGTTGGGTTTCCTTGTGGCCGGGTTCTGCATCTGGCTCGCCCAGCATTTCGGCGATGCCGCCGCGGCCGCCATCACGGGCGGGTCGATGCTGGTTTTCGCCCTCGTTATCAGCCTTGGCGGCAGCCTGCTCCTGCGACGACGGCGCAAGCCCAGCCCGCTGGCCGATGTCGCCGCCGCGGTTACCAGCGTGATGGTCGAGAGCCTCGTTAACCGGCGAAAGGCCAAGCAAAACTAGCGGGCGGCGAACGCTTCGGCCTGGCGCAGCAGGCGCAGGAAATTGCCGCCCCAGATCTTTTTCAGCTCTTCCCGGCCATAGCCCCGCCTTGCCAGCTCCGCAGTGAGCACCGGTGCCTGCGCGGCGTTGCGGAAGTCCCGCACCTCGCCGCCGCCGTCGAAATCCGTGCCAATGCCGACATGGTCGATGCCGATTCGCTTCACCACGTAGTCCACATGGTTGGCGATGTCGGCCACCGACACATCGCCGGTGCGCGCCTTGGACCGCAGGAAGGACGAGACGATGGTGATCTGGATCAGCCCGCCCGTGGCGCCCAGCGCGTCGAGCTGCTCGTCATCCAGGTTGCGCTTGTGGTCGCAGAGCGCGCGCACGCAGGAATGCGAGGCGAAGACCGGCACGCGCGAGCGCTCAAGGGCCTGCAGCATCGTGGTCTTGGCGGTATGGGAGATGTCCACCAAGATGCCCAATTCATTCATCCGGTCCACCACGGACTGCCCGAAATCCGAGAGCCCGCCATAGAGCGCCGGCGGATCGTCGAGGTTGGGAAGCGGGATGGCCGCGTCGGCGATCGCGTTATGGCCGTTATGGGTAAGCGTGATGTAGCGCACCCCGCGCGCGGCGAAATCGTCGAGATTGGCGAGTTCCATGCCAACGGCATAGCCGTTCTCGATGACCGGGATGATGCCCGGCTTTCCAGCGGCGAAGGCGGCCTCGATCGCGTCCGCCGTGGTGGCGAGCATGCCGCCCGAACCATCCGCCGGGGCCATCGCGGCGATATCGTCCAGCATGGCGCGGGCACGGGCGGTGGCGGCTGCATGCCCCTCGGCATCCCGCCGCCCCTGCGGCACAAAGGCCACGAAGCAGGTGGCGGCCACGCGGCCCTTGCGCATCTTCGGCAGGTCCACGCAGCGCGGGCCGTCCTCGAAAGCCGAAGGGCCGGGCGGCCAGGGGATGTCTACATGTGTGTCGATGGCCATGATGCCATCATGCGGATCACTTATCATTGCCTCCAAGGTTGAGCGCGCGGCACCCGGCGTCAAGCGCCTTGCGCATCACACTTGGCAATTGCGCCGTGGCGGCGGGGGCGGAGAGCGCCCCTTGCGGCAGACAGGCGCGCCGCACAGCCTGCACGCTGAGCGTCAGGGTGAAATGGGTGAACACATGCTCTACCGCCCCGGCATCGCGCCAAGCGGCCTTCACCGGGGGCGACTCGGGCAGGGCCAGCATGCCGCCAAGCAGCCCCGAGGGCGGGCGGCGCAGCAGCAGCACGTTGTTATCGGCATCAAGCAGCACATAAGCCGTGCCTGTCCGGCGCGGGCGCTCGGGCTTTTTCGCCCTTGCGGGCAGGCTCGCGGCAATGCCCGCTTCATGCGCGCGGCAATGCGCCCGCCAGGGGCAGCGCGGGCAATCCGGGCTTTTCGGCGTGCAGATGGTGGCTCCCAGGTCGAACAGCGCCTGAGCGAAATCCCCTGGTGCTGCCTGGGCGGCCTTGTCGGCGATGAAGGCCTGCGCCGCCGCGGCGATCTCCGGCTTGCCCGCGGGCAATGGCGTGGCGATGGCGAAGATCCGCGCTGCGACGCGCTCCACATTGCCATCCACCGGCAGCACCGGCAGGCCGAAGGCGATGGCGCCAATGGCATTGGCCGTGTAGGGGCCGATTCCGGGCAAGGCGCGCAGCCCCTCTATGCTGCGCGGGAAGCCCCCCAGCGCCGCTACGCCTTGCGCGCATTTATGCAAATTGCGCGCCCGCGCGTAATAGCCGAGCCCGGCCCAGTGCCCGCACACCTCATCCACGCTGGCCGCTGCCAAATCCTCCACGCGCGGATACGCCGCCAGAAATTTAGCGTAATAGGGGCGCACCGTGACCACAACGGTCTGTTGCAGCATGATCTCGGAGAGCCAGACATGGTAAGGGTCTGCCGCCTCGCCCGGGGCGGCGCGCCAGGGCAGATGGCGGCGGTGTTGCGCGTACCAGGAGAGGAGTTGCCGTGCCGGGGGAGAAGAAGAAGCGGATCGCACAGACACCAGTTGTGCCGGTGGCGGAGCCACCGCGCAACTTCTCGCCGCGCGGTATTGCGGCACTCGTCGCGCCCATCACCCGCCCCATCTTCCGCCGCCGCGCCCCCGCCGCCGCGCAACTGCTGGCGGACTGGCCGCAACTCGCCGGGCCGGAGCTGGCTGGCCGTGCCCTGCCGGTTAAATTCGCGGGCGGCACGCTCACTTTGGGTTGCACCGGCCCCACGGCGATGGAGCTGCAAATGCTCGAGTCGCAGATCATCGCCCGGCTGAACCTGGCGCTGGGGCACGCCACCGTCGAGCGTCTGCGCTTCGTGCAGCAATCGCCGCGCCTGCCAACACCCCCGCCGCCCCCGCGCCAGCTCCCCCGGAACCTGCCTTTGCCGCCTGACCTGCCGGACGGCCCGCTGGGCGAAGCCCTGGCCCGGCTCTACCGGGGCCTAAAAAGCCGTGGATAACTCGGAATCCCCGTTAGACTCCGCCTGCAAAACCTGACTACACTATATATAGGAGAAAACATGCAGATTACGCGCCGTTCAGCACTAGCCCTAGTGGGCACATCGGTTCTGGCCTCGCCGGCCCTGGCGTCCTCGGCCAGCCAGCCTGCCACTCCCGCCTCCACGCCCTTCTCGCAGCGCTCCATCGGCTCGCCCAAGGCGCCGGTCACGGCGCATGAGTATTTCTCCCTTACCTGCACCCATTGCGCCCATTTCGCCACGGTGACGATGCCCAAGGTGAAGCCGAACCTGGTGGACACCGGCAAGCTGCAGATCATCTATCACGACTTCCCGCTCGACCAGGTGGCGCTGAAGGCGGCGCAGGTGGCGCGCTATCTGCCGGAGGCGCAGTATTACCCGTTCATCGAGGCGCTGTTCGCCAGCCAGGATGACTGGGCCTTCCAGCCGAACGAGGATTACCACGCCTCGATCTTCAAATACGCGGCGCTGGCCGGCATGGACCAGGCGACCTTCGATACCGCCTGGAACGACGACAAGCTGGCCCAGTTCATCCTGAACGGGCAGCAGATGGCGGAGAAGATGTACAACATCAGCGCCACCCCCACCTTCATCATCAACGGCAAGACCTACCCCGGCGCGATGGAATACGACGACTTCGCCGCCGCCGTGGCCAAGGCTGCCAAGGGTTAACCCGCCATGCCCGCCCGTTTCGCCCGCCTGCGCATCGCCGGGTTCAAGAGCTTCGCCGAACCCACGACGGTGGAGATCCTGCCCGGGCTGACCGGCATCGTCGGGCCGAACGGCTGCGGCAAGTCCAACGTCGTCGAGGCGCTGCGCTGGGCGATGGGCGAGGCCAATGCCCGCACCCTGCGCGGCGGCGAGATGGAGGACGTGATCTTCGCCGGCACCGCCGGCGCGCCCGTCGCGCAACCTCGCCGAGGTGACGCTGACGCTGGAGGAGACCGCAGGGGCTGGCCCCGCCGCCGTTCCACGAGGCGCCGGAACTGGAGATCATCCGCGCAAGATCGAGCGCGGCGCAGGCAGCGCCTACCGCGTCAACGGCAAGGAGGTGCGGGCGCGCGACGTGCAGACCCTGTTCGCCGACCTCGCCTCCGGCGCGCGCGCCTCGGCCATGGTCAGCCAGGGGCGCGTCGGCGCGCTGGTCGAGCGCCCGGCCGGATGAGCGCCGCGGCGCTGCTGGAGGAGGCCGCCGGCATCACCGGGCTGCATGCCCGCCGGCACGAGGCGGAGCTGAAGCTGCGCGCCGCCGAGCCGAACCTGCTGCGCGCCGAGGACCTGAAGGGGCAGCTCGAGGCCCAGCTTGACCGAGCTGAAGCGGCAGGCGCGCCAGGCCAGCCGCTACCGCAACATCTCCGGCGCGATCCGCCAGGCCGAGGCCGAGCTGCTCGCCATCCAGCGCGCGCTGGCCGTGCTGGCGCGGGCAGAAGGCCGAGGCCGCCTTGCGCCGCCGCCGAAGCGCAGGTGGCCGCCGCCGCCGCCGAAGCCGCGGGCTGCCGAGACCCGCGCCGCCGAGGCCGAAGCCGCCCTGCCCGCCGCTGCGCGATGCCGAGGCCGAGGCCCGCACCGCGCTGGAGCGCGCGCGCATCGCCGCCGAGCAGATGGGCGAGGCCGAGACCCGCGCCCGCGCCGCGCTGACCGAGGCCAAGACGCCGGCTGGACGCGCTCGACCCGCGACCATGCCCATGCCGCCAAGCTGGTGGCCGATGCCCAGGCCGCGACGACGCGGCTGGAAGAGGAACAGCGGCGGCTGGCGGCTGAGACCGTCTCTGCCCCGGCCGAGCTGGAGGAAGCCGGACGCGCCGAGGATGCGGCGCTGGAAGCCGCTGCGCGCCGCCGAGGCCGAGGCCAACCGCGCCACCGAGGACGCCGCGCGCATCGCCGCCGAGGCCGAAGCCGCCCGCCGCGCCTTGAGCGAGGCCGAGGGCCGTGCCCGCCGCCTCGCCCAGCGCGCCGCCGAGGCCGAGGCCGAGTACCAGAAGATCGCCGCCACGCTGATCCCGGCGGAGCGGGTGGAAGCCGCCGAGGCCGAGCGTGTTGCCGCCGAGGCAGCACTTGTCGCCGCGCGCGAGGCGGTGAGCGCCGCCGAGGCCGCGCGCGTGCAGGCCGAGGAAGACGCGGCCAAGGCGCGCGACCGAGGCGGAAGCGGCGCTGGCCGCCGCCCGCGCCAAGACCGCCAGCGCCGAGGCCGCGGCAACCAAGATCGCCACCGAATACGACGCGCTGGCCGCCCTGCTGGCGCTGAAATCGGGCGGCGAGAGCGCGCCGATGCTCGACCAGCTCACCGTGCCGCCGGGGCTGGAGGCCGCGCTGGGCGCCGCGCTGGGCGAGGAGCTTTCCGCCTCCGCCGACACCGCACGCCGCCGCGCCACTGGCGCGAGCTGCCGGATCTCGACCTGCCGGTGGTGCCGCTGCACAGCTTCGCCCAGCTGGTGCAGGGGCCGGCGGCGCTGAAGCGCGCGCTCAGCCACATATCTGCTGCTGCCCGAGGGCGCGGATGGCGAACTGCACCAGGGCAACCTGACGCCCGGGCAGATCCTGGTCTCGCGCGAGGGCGGGGTGTGGCGCTGGGACGGCTATACCGTGCGCGCGGGCACGGCGACGGAAGCCGCTGTCCGGCTGAAGCAGCGCAACCGGCTGGCCGAGCTGGAGCGCGAACGCAACGCCACCCGCGATGCCGCCAACGCCGCGCGCGAGCTGCGCATGGCCGCCGAGACCGCCGAGCGCGAGGCCCGCGCCAATGAGGCGAAAGTGCGCGAGGCCCGCCGCGCCGCCGAGACCGCCGCGCGCGAAGCCCGCCGCCAGGCCGAGATGCGGTTCGACAAGGCGCGCAGCGAGGCGATCCGCCTGACCGCCGAGCATGAACGCGGCGTCCAGCGCGCCGCCGCCGCCCAGGCCCAGCGCGACCAGACCGCGACGGAAGCCGCCGAGGCCGCCGCCGCGCTGCAAGCCGCGCAGGAAAATGCCGCCGGTCTGCCGGATGTGGCCGCCGCCCGCGCCGCCGTGGACAAGGCCCGCGCCGCCATGGCCCAGGCGCGCCAGGCGGAATCCGCCGCCCGCACCAAATTCGCAGCGCTGAAAGCCGCCGACGCCCAGCGCAATCTGCGCCTGACCACGCTGGACCGCGAGATGGCCGACTGGACCGAGCGCGGGCGCGACGCCAAGGACCGGCTCACCGACCTCGCCGCGCGGCTCGATGAAGCCCAGGCTGGCATCGCCGCCCTTGCCGCAGCACCGGAGGAAGCCGCCAAGCGCACGGCGCGAGGCGCTGGAAAGCCTCACCGCCGCCGAGGGCGAGCACAAGCGCGCCGCCGCCGCGCTCGCCGCCGCGCAAACCGCCGCCGATGCCGCCGCCCGCGCCGCCCGCGCCGCGGAATCCGCCCTCTCCGCCGCGCGCGAGGCGCAGGGCGCGGGAGGAAGGCAACATCACCGCCGCCAACCATGCCTGGGGCACGGTGGCCGAGCGCATCCTGGAACGCCTCGGCGCCAACCCGACCCTGCCGGAACCGCCGGCGGATCTCGGCCCCGAGGCCGAGGACAAGGCCCGCAAGCGCTGGGAGCGGCTGATCCGCGAGCGCGAGGAAATGGGCCCGGTGAACCTGCGCGCCGAGATCGAGGCGGGCGAGGCGGAAGAAGCCATCGCCACCATCGACCGCGAGCGCGACGAGATCACCACCGCCATCGCCAAGCTGCGCGGCTCGATCGGCCACCTCAACCGCGAGGGGCGCGAGCGCCTGTCCGCCGTGTTCAACGAGGTGGACACAGCATTTCCAGGCGCTGTTCTCGCGCATGTTCGGCGGCGGCCGGGCGCATCTGGCGCTGGTCGGGTCCGACGATCCGCTGGAAGCCGGGCTGGAAATCTACGCCCAGCCGCCGGGCAAGAAGCTCGCCACCCTCTCGCTGCTGTCGGGCGGCGAGCAGGCGCTGACCGCGCTGTCGCTGATCTTCGCCGTGTTCCGATGCAACCCGGCGCCGATCTGCGTGCTGGACGAGGTGGACGCGCCGCTCGACGACGCCAATGTGGAGCGTTTCTGCAACCTGCTGGAGGACATGGTGCGCGAGACCGGCACGCGCTTCCTGGTCGTGACCCACCATCCGCTGACCATGGCGCGCATGGACCGGCTCTACGGCGTGACCATGCAGGAACGCGGCGTCTCGCGCCTGCTCTCGGTGGACTTCCACCGCGCCGTCAAAATGGTGGACCCCGGCCACACCATGGCCGCGGAGTAAGAGAGTTATTGGGGCGCCGTTTTTTGTAAATTTTGCGAAAACGGCACAGAAGAAAAATGCAGCCTTTTTTGTAAAAAAGGCTGCACCAAAAAAAATTCTAGGACTTCAGGTCAGAGCCTTATTTCTCGTAGCCGACCACGCCCTTGATCTCGAGGAACTCCTCCAACCCCCACACGCCCCATTCGCGCCCGTTGCCGGACTGCTTGTAGCCGCCGAACGGCGCGTTGAGGTCGCCCTTGGGGTTGTTGATATAGACATTGCCCGCGCGCAGGCGGCGGGAGAGCTTCTGCGCCCGCTCATGGCTGCCGGACTGGATGTAGGCGGCGAGGCCGTACACCGTGTCGTTGGCCATGCGCACCGCGTCTTCCTCGGTGTCGTAGAACAGCATCGAGAGCACCGGTCCAAAAATCTCCTCGCGGGAGATGCGCATATCCGGCGTCACGTCCGCGAACACGGTGGGGCGCACGTAGTAGCCGGCGTTCAGCCCGGGCGGACGACCGGTGCCGCCGGCAACCAGCGTCGCGCCCTCGTCAATGCCAGCCTGGATCAGCGCCTGGATCTTGTTGAACTGCAACTCGCTGATCACCGGCCCCATGTAGGTGTCCGGGCTCTCGGGGTTACCGACCACAATGCCCTCGGCGGCAGCCTTGGCGGCGGAAACAGCCACGTCGCGGAACTGGCGCGGCACGAACATGCGCGTCGGCGCGTTGCAGGACTGGCCGGTGTTCTGCATCACATCGACGATGCCGGAGGCCACGGAAGCCGCGATATCCGCATCATCGAGCAGGATGTTCGGGGACTTGCCGCCGAGCTCCAGATGCACCTTCTTCACCGTCTCGGACGCGGCCTTGGAGATGAGAACCCCGGCGCGGGTGGAGCCGGTGAAGGAGATCATGTCGATATCCGGGTGCGACGAGATCGCAGCACCCACATCGGCGCCCAGCCCCTGCACCATGTTGAACACGCCCTTCGGCACGCCGGCCTCGTGCATGATCTCGGCGAACACCACGGCATCGATCGGGGCGATCTCGGAGGGCTTCAGCACCATGGTGCAGCCCGCGGCGATCGCCGGGCAGACCTTGCAGGTGATCTGGTTCATCGGCCAGTTCCACGGGGTGATCATGCCGACCACGCCGAACGCCTCGCGCGTGATGAGCGTGTTGCCCTGCATCTCGTCGAACTCGAAATCCTCCAGCACCTTGATGATCTGGCCAATATGCCCGGCACCGATCGCGGCCTGGGATTCGCGCGCCAGCGTCACCGGTGCGCCCATCTCCAGGCGGATGGCGTCGGCCATGTCGTCATAGCGCTTGGCGTAGACGTCCTGGATGCGCTTGAGCAGGGCGATGCGCTCCTCGCGGCTGGTCTGGCTGAAGCTCTCGAAGGCGCGGCGCGCGGCGGAAACGGCGCGGTCCACATCCGCCGCTGTGCCGATGGCGATCTGGGTGAACGGCTGCTCGGTGGCGGGGTTGATGACATCCAGCGTGCGGGGCGAGACCGGGTCAACCCACTCGCCATCGATATAGAATTGCAGATTATGCGACATTTGTTTCTCCTGGACTATACAATGCGGGCCGCGCGGCGGCGGCGCGCCGCCTCGCCAAAGCTGTGGAACAAGGCGCGGTTCTGCTTATGCAGATCCGGGCGGTATTCAGGGTGCCACTGCACCCCCACGGCGAAGGGCTGGCCCTCCACCGCCACGATTTCGGGGATGCCGTCCGGCGCGGTGCCGTGGACGGAAAGCCCCTCGCCGATCTTCGCCAGCGCCTGGTAGTGCAGCGAGTTCACGGCAAAATGCTCCGCGCCGAAAACCTCTTTCAGCGGCGAGCCGGGGCGCAGATGCACCTCGTGCAGCGGGGCGTAACGTTCCTCATAGGGCGCGTCTTCGGGCGAGTGATGCGCTTCCGCCTCGGGGAGTTCGACATGCAGCGTGCCGCCATGCGCCACGTTCAGCTCCTGCAGGCCACGGCAGATGCAAAGGCAAGGCACTTGTTCCGCCAGGGCAGCGCGGATCAGCTTCAGGGCAAGCTCGTCGCGCGCATCGTCGAACGGGCCGACGCCCTCGCCCGCCTGGCCGTAGCGCCAGGGGCGGATATTGGAGGGGCTGCCGGTGAAGAGAAACCCGTCGAAAGTCTCCACCAGCTCGCCGATATGGCTGCCGCCGCGCTCGCTGAGAATGGCGAGCGGCAGGGCCTGCGCGAATTCCGATACGGCCTGGGCGTATTTGTCCCCCAGCACCTGGAACGGCATGCCGCCCAGGTCACGCATATCGGTAATCAGCCCGATCACGGGCCGGCGCGTCTTGCTCATGAACCAAAACTCCCACAGGCGCAGCCGCTCTCGCGGCACGCGGCCGGCATCTTCCGGTTAAAGAAAATAAACGTCAATGCGGAAGCGGCAGACTTAGCGCCGCCGCACGCGGCGGACATTGCGGCATGTGACGCTGATATTGCAACGGACGCGCCGGCTTTGATTAAAATATTAATAGAGCGGATCAAAACGGGCTACGCCCCGAACCGCCGAAGCACCCCCGCCAACGAGGCGAAGGCCGGGGCGATCGCCTCCTCCTTCACGCAGGCATAGCCCAGCAGCAGCCCGCTCTGCCCGGCGCCGGGGCTGTGGTAATAGCCGCTCAGCGGCCGGGTCGCGATCCCCGCCTCCACCGCCGCCTGCGCGATGCCCCGGTCATCGAGGCCGGGCAGATCCAGGATCAGGTGCAGCCCGGCATTATCGCCCATCACCGGCAGGGTCTCGCCGAATTCGGCGCGGATCGCCTCCAGCAGCGCCTGGCGACGGCGGCTATAGAGCCCGCGCATGCGCCTTATATGCGCGGCGAAATGCCCCTCGGCGATGAAATCCGCCAGCATCGCCTGCTGCTGGAGCTGCCCCTCGCGGTACAGCTCCGCCACGCCCTCGGCAAAGGCCGCGGCCAGGCTGGGCGGGGCGACGATGTAGCCCAGCCGCATGCCCGGAAACAGCGTCTTGCTCAAACTGCCCACGTAGATCACCAGCTGATCCCGATCGAGCCCCTGCAGGCTGGTGATCGGCCGCGTGCCGTAGCGGAACTCGCTGTCGTAATCGTCCTCGATGATCCAGCTGCCATGCGCGCGGGCATAATCGAGCAGCGCCTGGCGGCGCGGCAGGCTCATCACCATGCCCATCGGGTATTGGTGCGACGGCGTGGCGACAATGAAGCGCGGCGGTGGACCGGAAACGCCGGATAAGTTCACCCCCTCGGCATCAACCGGCACCGGGAGCAGCTTCAACCCCAGCGACTGCAAGCTGTGCCGCAGCCCCCAATAGCACGGGTCCTCCAGCCAGACCGTGTCGCCTGTGTCGGTCAGCAGCCGGGCGGTGACGTCGATGGATTGGTGGATGCCGGTGGTGATGACGATCTGCGAGGGCTCGCAGCGCACGCCGCGCGCGGTGCGCAAATGCTCGGCGAGGACCGTGCGCAAGGCAGGCAGCCCACCGGCCGGGGCGTAGCTGAGCCGCTCGGGTGCTGCGCGGTTCCAGTGCCGGTTGTGCAGCCGGGCCCAGACGCGGGTGGGGAATTCCGTGACATCCGGCACGCCGGGCATGAACGCACCCCATTGCCGGGGGAAGACCCGCGCGCCCTCCACCACCGCCGCGCCACGCGCGGAGAGCCGGGGGGCGGCGCGCTCGGCCTCGGGCGCCGCCGCCGGGCCGGGCGGCGCGATGCGCTCGACGGAAAGATCGGCCACATAGGTGCCGCTGCCATGGCGCGTCTCCAGGCAGCCTTGGGCCGCCAGGGTCTCGTACACGTCGATCACCGTATTGCGCGCCACGCCCAACTCGCGCGCCAGCAACCGGCTGGAGGGCAGCTTGCGCCCGGCGGGCAGCTCGCCCTCCAGCACCGCGGCGAGCAACGCCTCGTGCAGTTGCCGGTGCAGCGGCGGCCCATCCTCGCGGTTGATGCGGGCCAGGAGCCAGTCGGAAAGGGCGATCGTGGTCAAAGGGTGCGATCCATCTGATGTGAAGCGGCGACGCTTCACATCAGATGGTGAATCGCCCCCTGAAATATTGATGGGGGCTGATTCACGACCATCATTGAACCGCTCATGCAATTCAATGATGGCCGATCAGACCCTAGTGGCTCCTTAAAATAGCGCAAACTGGACCTTCCGCCAGAGCCACATCGGACTAGTGTGATAATATCATGCAGGGGTGCGCCCTCATGCCTACACCCCAATCCCTTAGTCCAAGGAGTGTTCCGATGCCGAATGCCGATTTCCCCCCCGCCCAGACCGCCGGCACCAACGCCGCCTGGGAAGCCCGCCGCCAGGCCGCCACGCCGCGCGGCGTTGGCGTGCTGGAGAGCTTCTATGCCGCCCGCGCACAGAACGCCGAAATCTGGGACATTGAGGGCAACCGCTACATCGACTTCGCCGGTGGCATCGGCGTGCTGAACCTCGGCCATGCCAACCCGCGCATCGTGGCCGCCGTGCAGGCCCAGGCCGCCAAGTTCACCCATACCTGCTACCAGGTGGTGCCCTATTCCGGTTATGTCGAGTTGGCCGAGAAGATCGCCGCCCGCGCCCCCGGCAACTTCCCCAAGAAGACGCTGTTCGTGACCACCGGCGCCGAAGCCGTGGAGAACGCGGTGAAGATCGCCCGCGCCGCCACCGGCCGCTCCGGCGTCATCGCCTTCGACGCCGCCTTCCATGGCCGCACCTTCCTCGGCATGGCGCTCACCGGCAAGGTCGCCCCGTACAAGCTGAACTTCGGCCCGATGCCGGGCGACGTTTTCCACGCGCCCTTCCCCAACGAGCTGCATGGCATCTCGGTTGAGGACGCGATGGCCGGCATTCAGCGCCTGTTCAAGTGCGACATCGACCCCAAGCGCGTCGCCGCCTTCATTCTCGAGCCCGTGCAGGGCGAGGGCGGGTTCTACCAGGCCCCCGCCGCCTTCGTGCAGGCCCTGCGCAAGCTGGCCGATGAGCACGGCATCCTGCTGATCGCCGACGAGGTCCAGGCCGGCGCCGCCCGCACCGGCAAGTTCTTCGCCTCCGAGCATTATGAGGGCGTCGAGTTCGACCTGTTCACCTTCGCCAAGTCCATCGGCGCGGGCCTGCCGATCGCCGGTGTCACCGGCCGCGCGAACATCATGGACGCGCCGGCCCCGGGGGGCCTGGGCGGCACCTATGCCGGCAACCCGCTGGCCGTGGCCGCGGCGCTGGAAGTGCTGAAAATCATCGACGAAGAGAACCTCATCGCCCGCTCCAACCAGCTGGGCGACACGCTGAAGGCCCGCCTGAACGGGCTGCGCGCCAAGGTTCCGGCCATCGCCGATGTGCGCGGCCCGGGCAGCATGGTCGCCGTCGAGTTCATCAAGGACGGCAAGCCCGCGGCGGAGATGGCAAAGGCGGTGCAGACCTACGCGCAGGAGCACGGGCTGATCCTGCTCACCTGCGGCGCGTACGGCAACATCATCCGCTTCCTGTACCCGCTGACGATCCAGGACGAGGTCTTCGCCGAGGCCCTGGACATTCTGGACCAGGCCATCCTGCAAGCCTGAACCTGACACAAACGACCCCGGGGCGGCCAACGCCCCGGGTTTTTCATCCCGGACACAGAAACCGGGCGACGCAAAATATCAACGGAGTACTCGCCATGGCTGACGGCAGCCGCCCCCATACCCCATCTACCAACCTCTCCTACGTTCATCCTTCGCCGACGAGCCCCTGGGGCACGTACCTGGCGCAGGTGGACCGCGTGGTGCCCTATATGGGCGAGCTGGCACGCTGGGCGGAAACACTGCGCCGCCCCAAGCGGATGCTGATCGTGGACGTGCCGATCGAAATGGATAACGGCGACATCGCGCATTTCGAGGGCTTCCGCGTGCAGCACAGCCTCTCCCGCGGGCCGGGCAAGGGTGGGGTGCGCTACCACCCCGATGTCACGCTGGAAGAGGTGATGGCGCTGGCCGCCTGGATGACGGTGAAGAACGCGGCGGTGAACCTGCCTTATGGCGGCGCCAAGGGCGGCATCCGTGTCGACCCCAAGATGCTCTCGCACAAGGAACTGGAGCGCGTCACCCGCCGCTATACCAGCGAGATCGGCGTCATCATCGGTCCGCAGCGGGATATTCCGGCGCCGGATGTAAACACCAACCCGCAGATCATGGCGTGGATGATGGACACCTACTCCATGAATGTCGGCGCCACCACGACCGGCGTGGTTACCGGCAAGCCGCTTAATCTCGGCGGCTCGCTCGGGCGCATGCAGGCAACCGGGCATGGCGTGTTCGTCACCGGGCGCGAGGCCATGCGCAGGCTGAAGATCCCGCTGGAAGGCGCGCGCGTCTCGATCCAGGGCTTCGGCAATGTCGGCGCCCCGGCGGCCGAGCTGTTCGCCCGCTCCGGCGCCAAGATCGTCGCCGTGCAGGACCACGGCGGCACGATCTATAATCCGGGCGGGCTCGATGTGAATGCGCTTACCGCGCATGTGCAGCAATTCGGCACCGTGGCCGGGTTCACCGGCGGCGAGGCGATCGGCGCGGAAGATTTCTGGAGCGTGCAGACGGATGTGCTGATTCCCGCCGCGCTGGAGGGGCAGATCACCGAGGCCCGCGCCGCCCGGCTGACTGCGAAGCTGGTGCTGGAGGCCGCCAACGGCCCCACCGTACCGGTGGCTGACGACATACTGGCCGAGCGCGGCATCGTCGTACTGCCGGACGTGATCTGCAACGCCGGCGGCGTCATCGTCTCCTATTTCGAGTGGGTGCAGGATTTCTCGTCGTTCTTCTGGACCGAGGAGGAGGTCAACCAGCGCCTGGACAAGATCATCACCGGCGCGCTGGCCTATATCTGGGACACGGCGGAGCGGCACAAGATCAGCCTGCGCACAGGCGCGTTCGTTGTTGCCTGCGGACGCATTCTCACGGCGCGGGCGGAGCGCGGCCTCTACCCGTAAGAGGTTGTTTCACAGCTCTACTCTGGCGAGCTCTAAAACAACCTCTGCTCCTCACCCGGCAGTAGGACAAAAAAAAACCCCGGCGGTTTCCCGCCGGGGCTGGCTTCGGCACGAAGGCCGAAGCGATTACTGCATCACGATCTCGACGCGGCGGTTCTGCGGCTCGCGCACGCCCGGGCCGGTCGGCACCAGCAGATGCGTCTCGCCATAGGCATGGATCTCGATCTCGGAGGCCGGAACGCCGTCCTTGACCAGTTCGGCGGAAACCGCCTTCGCGCGGCGCTCGGACAGACCCTGGTTGTACTGCGGGGTGCCCGAGGTGTCGGTATAACCGGAGACATTCAGCGTGGTGACGTTCTGCGTCTTGGAATCGGACGCCGACTGCGCGATGATCTGCGTCGCGCGCGGGGTCAGGTTGTACTTATCCCAGTCGAAGAACACCAAGTAGGTCTTGGCCGGGGCCGGAGCCGGGGCCGCCATCGGGGCCGGGGCGGGCGCCGGAGCCGGCGGCGGCGCGGTGAACCACTGGTAGCGCAGGCCCAGCAGGAAGGTGTGATTCGACTCCTGGCCAAGCTTCACATACCCCGAGGCCGAGCCGCCGCCGGCTCCGCCTACGAAACCGTTGTAGTTACGGCTCGCGGTCAGCATCGTGAAGCGGTACTCGGCGGTAGCAGAGAGGCCCTCAACCCAAGGCAGCGGATAGGAGAGGCCGGCGATGATACCCCAGGCGAAGCTGCCCTTGGTGCCCCCGGCCTGGACTAGACCACCATTGGCAGTGGTATAACGAACATCTCGGTTCAACTTAGTGTACTGGTAACCGATGCCGGCACCGACATAGGGGAACACGGGCCAACCGACATCCATATCGTACAGACCGTAGACCATCGGGCCGTATGTCCGCTGGGCGCCATACACTCGGTACTGCGAGCCATTGTCGAGATCGGCCTTATGGAATGTGTTCCGCAGCATGTTGAAGCCGAGCTGCACGCGGAAACCATTCCCGAACCCGTAACCAATACCGCCTGCAACGGCCATAGATGGACGGGACAGAAGTTTCCCGCCGGGGGTAGACGCGGAATGAGTGTTGAAATTCGTCGGCGTGAGAATGTTAACGCCAGCGCCAAGGCTGGTGTACGGGCCGGTGACAGGTTGGGCGTGGGCCGCGAGCGGCAGCGCAAGGCAAGTGGCGGTAACCAGAGCAAGGCGGAACTTCATATCAAGTCTCCTCTTAATTAAATTATTGTTGTTAATCTAATATTCCGAGGTCATTTCCACCAAGCTATATCGTTACGCAACAAACAATTTGTTCCGGAGTGTTGCCAATTTGCCGCAAGGTACAAAGGCATAAAAAAGCCCCGGCGGTTTCCCGCCGGGGCTGGCTCTGGCGATGACGCCGAAGCTTTTAGTGCATCACGATCTCGACGCGGCGGTTCTGCGGCTCGCGCACGCCCGGGCCGGTCGGCACCAGCAGGTGGGTCGCACCGAAGCCGTGGATCTCGATCTCGGAAGCCGGGACGCCATCCTGAACCAGCTGCGCGGCGACAGCCTTCGCACGGCGCTCGGACAGGCCCATGTTGTACTGTGGGGTGCCCGAGGTGTCGGTATAGCCGGAGACGTCCAGCGTGGTGACGTTCTGGGTCTTGGAGTCGGACGCCGCCTGGTCGATAATCTGCGTCGCGCGCGGGTTCAGGTTCGCCTTGTCCCAGTCGAAGAACACCAGATAGGTCTTGGCCGGGGCCGGAGCCGGAGCCGCAACCGGGGCAGCCTCCGCCACCGGAACGGGCGCCGCCGCCGGGGCGTTGAACAGCTGGTAGCGCACGCCCAGGAACACGCTGTGGCTGGACTGGTTGCGGAACTTGATGGTGCCCGAGGATGGCTCGCCAGCAACGGTCTCAACGTACTTGGTGTCGCTGAACAGCTTCTCATAGCGGTATTCCGCCGTCAGCGAGAGGCCGGGTACAGCGGCAACCGGGTAGGACAGGCCGGCGATGATGTCATACGCAGGGGCGCCCTTGGTGCCGCCATAGGAGGGGGTGGTGCGGGAAGACGCGTGCGTCCACTGATACCCCATGCCCGCGCCGATATAGGGGAATACCGGCAGGCTGGCATTGAAGTCGTACAGCGCGTTGACCATCGGCCCGAACGTGCTGTGGGTGCCCCTCGCGTCGGTATGGCCGGACAGGCTATTGTTATTCTCAGCGATGGTGGAGTGCAGATCGTTCATCTCCAGCTGCACGCGCCAGCCATTGCTGAAGCCGTAGCCCACCGCGGCGTCGCCCGCATAGGACTCGCGGTAGAGCATCTTGCCGGACGTGCCGCCCAGGGATTCGTTATACTTCACGGGCATCTGGAAAGATGTGCCGGCCTCCAGGTTCACATACGGGCCGGAAACCGGCTGCGCATGGGCGGCGAGCGGCAGGGCGAGGCAGGTCGCGGCGGCGAGAGCGAGGCGCAATTTCATGGAGAAACTCCAAGTGAATGACGGATGAACCAAGTGCTACTTAGCGGTTACGGCCAAGGTTCAACAGGGGCGATCAGCGGGCAGCAACAACTTTATGAAGCTGTTGTGTTTTCGGCACAACCCGCACGGCCGCAACTCAGCTGCAACTGATGACCCTGAAGGTTTCCGCGGCATTGCCCACCACGGTGGCGCCGGGGGCGGAGCGCAGCATCCAGCCACGATAGAGCGGCGCGGCGGAACTGTCATCGGCGGGCTGCACGGTCAGGAACACGGCGGCGTCCGGCAGGTCCTGGGGCGGGCGGATGGCGCAGGCCTGCACGCTTACCAGCACGTCACCCGCCTTGACGGGTTGTCCGCCGACAGGAACCGAGAGCTGGGAGGTGCTGCCATCGACCTCATTGAGCACGCCGAGCACCGCGGCATGGCCGGGGACCCAGTCATTCGGCGGCGTCGGCGCGACATCCGGCGGGGCCGGCTGCGTATTGGCCGCGGGCGCCGGGCTGGATGCAGGCTGCGTCTGCGTCCCCTGGGTTTGCACAGGCGGCACGGCCGGCAGGGTTTGCGACTGCACCTGTGCGGCCGCGGCCGGGGCCTGGGGCGCGGGTGCCGGGGCCGGCGCCTGCGGCGTGGAGACGATCGGCGGCGCGGGCGGGATGACGATGACGCTCTGGTCGTTCTGGGCCCAGGCCACGCCCGAACCCAACAGCAGCGCCACCGCTAAGGCAGAAACGCGCATGGCTTTTACTTGGCCTGGCCCGGAGACAGACCAGGCAGGCTGCCAGGCTGCGTCGTGCCGGAAGAGGAACCGGAGGAGGATTTGCTCTGCGCACCGCCCATCGAGAAGATGAACTTGCCCAGCAGATCCTGCACATTGATGGCCGACTGCGTCACCGGGAAGGCAGCACCAGGGGCGAGCATGGTGTTCGAGCCACCGGGCGACACCGCGACGTAGTCATTGCCGAGCAGACCGTCGGAGGTGACGGAGGCGCTGCTGTCGTCGGGGATCTTGATGCCGTTATTGATATTCAGGCTAATGATGGCGGCGTAGGTCACCGGGTCCAGCGTCTCCTCGGCGACATGGCCGACGATGACACCGCCGATCTTCACGTCCGATCCGACGGTCAGGCCGCCGATGCTGCCAAACCGGGCCGTGAGCGAATAGCCGCTCGTGCTCACCTGGCCCGCGCCGAGCAGCGCATACACCAGGAACACGGCCGCGACGACAATGATTGCGAACCCCGTCAGAAGTTCAGGAAGTCTGCGGCTCATCAAGCTTGGTCCGGCACCCAGGATTCGTAATCCGCGGAGGCCTTGGGGGTCTTCCCGCCCATATAATCATGCCCGGAGGGGCGATAGCTCGCCGGCGTGCCGGTCGGGTTCGGCCGGTGCGGGCGCTGCCACGGGCGGGCCGGCTGGGAGAGCGGCGCATCGGTGAGGTAATGCAGCCAGGCATGCCATTCCGGCGCCACGCTGGAGGCATCGGCCGGGCCGGCATACACCACCCAGCGGCGGGTGCGGCCGAGCCTGGCCGGACGCTCGAAATACTGGTTGCCCTGCGCGTCCCGCCCGACAAATTTGCCGCGGAACAGGGTCAGGAAATACAGCCCCGGATTGCGGAACAATCCGCACAGAGCGAGGGAACGACCTTTGGTGACGGGAGCGTCGGCGCTGGATGTGCTCATGACTCTTTGATATAGGAGATGCCGCGCGCTTGGTCCATTGCAGCAGCTCACATGGTCCATTGCATCAGACGCAAGAAAGCTATCCACAGGATTTTGTGGTCGCCACCGCTTTTGACCACAATATGCACTTTAATTGCGGCCCGGCTCGGCATAATGTCTGGGCATGGCACAGATCAAAGCGGAAAAACCCTGGCATGGAATCAAGCAGGCCGTGTTCGCGGCCGCGGCGGACCCTGACTCGCCGCAAGTGACCGTGAAGCTGCCGGCGGCCTGGGGCCAGGCGGCGGCGGATGCGCTCGCGGCCATCCTGCCTGGGGCGCGGCGCATCGACATTGCCGAAATGGCACAAGGCTGGGTTGCGCCAATCGCGGCGCGCGGCACGGCGGCGGGCCTCTCCCCGGAGACCGGCACGGCGCTGCATGAGCTTCTGGCGGCGCGGCGCGGCAGCCCGAGCGCCGATATCTGGCGCAACCGCCCCGGCACCGCGCCCGGCTTCGTCTTCAACATCGCCGCCTACCTTGCCGAAGGCGCGTTCGACGCAGGCGCCCTCGCCGCCGATACCCGGCTCGCCGTCACGGCGCTCACACTGGCAGCACCCGGAGCGCACCGCCTCGCCATCGGCTTTACCGATCTCAACCTGTTCCTCACCCGCCTCGGGCTGGATTACGGCACCCAGGCGGCGCGCGACACGGCGGTGACGCTGACAGCCTTCATCGGCGCGCAGGCGCAAATCGCCTCCGCCGCGCTGCGCGCGCATGGCGCCGCGCCGGGCTACCCCATCGCCACGCCGAAGCTGCCCGAGCGTTGCGCCCTGCCGGGGCTGCTCGCCGCCACCGCCGCCGCGCAGGAAGACGCCGCCAAAGCCCTGGCCACGCGGCACGAGGCGCTGCTGGGATTTACCGCCGACCCGGCGGTGGAAGCGCTGCTCGGCGCCGAGAGTTTGCAATTTCGCCCCGGCCCTCTCCCCAGTGAATGCCGAAGGCAGCCTCACCCTGTGGGCGCAGGAGAAGCTGGCGGCCCAGGGGCTCAACCCCGCCACGGCGCTCGCCAGGCAGCTTTCCGGCGAGGTGCTGTTCCCCGCCCCGCGCGCGGGCGCGCATCTGGCCATGCACGACGCGCTGGCCCCGTTGGTGGCCGCCATGCCCGCCCGCCCGGCGGAGCCCATGCCGGCCCGCCAGCCGAGCGCGCGCCAGGCCCTGCCCGCGCGCCGCAGCGGCTACACGCAGAAGGTCAGCGTCGGCGGCCACAAGCTGTTCCTCTCCACCGGCGAGTACGAGAACGGCAGGATTGGCGAGATCTTCGTCGCCCTGCACAAGGAGGGCTCGGCCTTCCGCGGGCTGATGGACGCCTTCGCCATCGCCGTCAGCCTCGGCCTGCAGCATGGCGTGGGGCTGGAGGACTATGTCGAGGCCTTCACCTTCACCCGCTTCGGCCCCGCCGGCGCGGTCGAGGGCGATCCCGCCGTGCCCGCCGCCACCTCGATGCTGGACTACGTGTTCCGCAATCTGGCGGTGAATTATCTCGGCAGCACCAACCTCGCCCCAGCCACCCTTGAAGTCCGCCGACACGGTGGGCGAAGGTGCGGCCGAGCGCGCGCCGCTTCTGCCGCTCGATCTGCCCGCCCCCGCCCCGCGCGAACGGCGCAAGGCCCTCAAACTTGTGAGCTGAACATGACCGCACTCAAACGCCTGGCCGATCTCGGCATCACCCTGCCCACCCCGATGCCGCCCGTGGCCACCTATGTGCCCGTGAGCATCACCGGAAATCTGGTCGTCGTGAGCGGCCAGCTGCCCGCCGTGGACGGCAAGGTGGCCGTGACCGGCAAGCTTGGCGCCGGGGTTTCCCTGGAGGAAGGCCAGCACGCCGCGCGGCTGTGCCTGATCAACGTGCTGGCGCAGCTCAACGCCGCCCTGCCCGGCGGACTCGCCAGCATCAAGAAGGTGATCCGCCTCGGCGGCTTCATCGCCGCCACGCCGGAGTTCATCCAGCATGCGGTGGTGATGAACGGCGCCTCCGACCTCGCCGTGGCCGTGTTCGGCGATGCCGGCCGGCATGCGCGCTCCACCATCGGCGTCCCTTCCCTGCCGCTCGATGCCGCTGTCGAGGTCGAGGGCATGTTTTCGCTCGCCTAATCCGCCTGAACAACGAAGGGTGGATTCCGTCACGGCCAGGACGCTATAAGCAGTAACATGAGCTGGCCCCGTTCGCCTCTGCCCCGCCGCATGGCGGTGAATATCGCGCTCGACGGGGGGCTGGCGGCGCTTGCCGTGACCCTGAGTTTCTGGCTGGCCAACCCGCAGGCCCCCTGGGCTTGGCCGCATTTCTTTCCGCTCGCCGGCGCGGCGGCGATCTGGCTCATCGGCATTCCCTTCGGTCTGGCGCGCCTGCATTGGCGCTTCGTCTCCTTCCGCGACCTCGCCATGCTGACCGCCGCCGCCATCGTCACCGCCACCATGCTGGTGCTGCTAATGGTCGGCACCGGGCAGGCCCTGCCCTCGCCCGCCTTCCCGGCCATCCTGGTGCTGGTCCTGGCCCTATTCCTCACCGCGCCCAAATTCTGTTACCGGCTGCTGCGCGAGCCCACAGCCGGGCGCGAGGCGGCACAGAGCGCGATCCTCGTCGGCAGTGGTGACAGCACCGAGTTGTTCCTCGCCGCGTATGCCCACAGCCCGGCCCAGCCCTACCGGTTCACCGGGCTGCTTGCGCTGTCGGAAAAACATGTCGGGCGGCGGGTGCACGGGATGGATATTCTGGGCTCCATCACCTCGGCCGACGCCGCGCTGACCCGGCTTGCGTCCAAGCCTGACGTGCTGATCATCACCGCGCCGAATCTCGCCGGCACGGATTTACAGAATCTGCTCGCCATTGCGGCGCGGCATGGCGCGCGGGTGCTGCGGGCGCCATGCCTGACTCACTTGGCCCCGGCGGAGCAGCAGGTCGAGCTGCGGCCGATCGCCATCGAGGATCTGCTGAACCGCCCGCAGGTGCCGCTCGACCGCGACGGCATGGCGCGGCTGATCGCAGGGCGGCGGGTGATCGTCACCGGCGCCGGCGGCACCATCGGCTGCGAACTGGCGCGCCAGGTGGCGGCGCTCGGGCCCTCCGAGCTGCTGCTGCTGGACAACGGCGAATACGCGCTGTGGCAGATCGACCTCGAACTCGCCGAGACTGCACCCGCAGCGTGCCGCGCCGCGCCGTGATCGCCGACGTGCGCGACGAGGCGCGCATCCAGGCGCTGATGGACGAATTCCGCCCCGAGCTGGTGTTCCACGCCGCGGCGCTGAAGCACGTGCCGATGGTGGAGGCCAACCCGCTGGAGGGGCTGCTGACCAACGCGCCGGCACGCGCATCGTGGCGGACGCCGCGCGTAGCCGGCGGCGCCGGGCGATGGTGCTGATCTCCACCGACAAGGCGGTGAACCCCGGCTCGGTGATGGGCGCCTCCAAGCGCTGGCGGAGATGTACTGCCAGGCGCTGGACGTGGCGGCCCGCCACGCCGGGCATGGGATGCGCTGCGTCACCGTGCGGTTCGGCAACGTGCTGGGCTCCACCGGCTCGGTGGTGCCGCTGTTCCAGCGGCAGCTGGCCCACGGCGGGCCGCTGACCGTGACCCACCCCGACATGCGCCGCTACTTCATGACCGTGCGCGAGGCGGTGGGGCTGGTGCTGCAGGCCTGCGTCTCCGGCAGCGGCGCGGAGCGCCGTCCCCGAGGGCGGGATCTTCGTGCTGGACATGGGCGAGCCGGTGAAGATCGTCGATCTGGCGCGGCAGATGATCCGCCTGGCCGGGCTGCGCCCGGACGCGGACGTCGAGATCCGCTTCACCGGCCTGCGCCCCGGCGAAAAACTGTACGAGGAGCTGTTCCACGGCAACGAGCCGCCGGTGCCGACCGGCCATGCTGGGCTGCTGATGGCCACCCCGCGCACCGCCGACCTCCGGCGATCGAATGTGCTGGACCGGATGGAAATCGCCGCCGCCGCGGGGGATGAGGCCGCCGCCTTGGCCATGGTGAACCCACTGGTGCCCGAATTTTTACCGCCGCCCGGTCTCGCCGTTTCCGCCGCCGCGGAGTAAACACGGCGATCATGGACGCAGTTAACTTCCCGCCAGTTCCCTTCCTCGACCTCAAGGCCCAGCAGGCGCGCATCGGCCCCGAGCTGCGCCAGCGGCTGGACGCGGTGCTGGCGCATTGCCAGTTCATCCTGGGGCCGGAGGTGGCCGAGCTGGAGGCGAAGCTCGCCGCGTTCTGCGGCGCCAAGCACTGCGTCGCCGTCAGCTCCGGCACCGACGCGCTGCAGATCGCGCTGATGGCCGAGGGCATCGGCCGCGGCGACGCGGTGTTCCTGCCCGCCTTCACCTACACCGCCACCGCCGAGGTGCCGCTGCTGCTCGGCGCCACGCCGGTGTTCGTGGATGTCGATCCGCGCACCTTCCAGATCGACCTCGACAGCCTGAAAGCCCGCATCGCCCAGGTGAAGCAGCGCGGCGAACTGCGCTGCCGCGCGCGTCATCGGCGTGGATCTGTTCGGCCAGCCCGCCGACTGGGCCGGCGCTGCGCGCCATCGCCGCGGCGGAAGGGCTGTTCACCCTGGATGACTGCGCGCAGAGCTTCGGCGCCGCGCAGGATGGCGACCGGCTGGGCAAGGCGGCGGATGCCACGGCCACCAGCTTCTTCCCCTCCAAGCCGCTCGGCGCCTATGGCGATGGCGGCGCGCTGTTCACCGAATCGCGACGAGCGCGCGGCGCTGTACCGCAGCCTGCGCACGCATGGCGAGGGCACGACCCGCTACGAGGTGCTGCGCACCGGCATGAACGGGCGGCTGGACACGATGCAGGCCGCGGTGCTGCTGGCCAAGCTGGAGGTGTTCGAGGGCGAGATCGCCCGGCGCGAGGAGATCGCGCGGATTTACGACGCGCGACTCGCCGGGGTGGTGGAAACACCCGCGCGCGTGCCCGACAGCGCGCAGAGCGCCTGGGCGGTCTATTCCGTGCTGCTGCCCGATGCCGCCCAGCGCGATGCCGCCCGCGCCGCGCTGCAGGCCGCCAGCATCGGCAATGCCGTGTACTATCCGCGCGCGCTGCACCAGCAGCCCGCCTATGCCGCCTGCCATGACGGCGCGGCCCTGCCGGTCGCGGAATCGCTCGGCGCGCGCATTCTGGCGCTGCCCATCCACCCCGACCTCACTGACGAGCAAGCAAAGCGCACCGCCGCCACGCTGCGCGCGGCTGTTACCGGCTAAGCCATGCCGCGCGGCGATCTGTTCCCGGACATCGCCCCATTCGAGACCGGGTATCTGCCGCTCGATAACGGCCATACGATGTATTGGGAGCAATCCGGCAACCCGCAGGGCATGCCGGTATTGTTCCTGCATGGCGGCCCGGGGGCCGGAGCCGGGGCGGTGCACCGGCGCTTCTTCGACCCCAATTTCTGGCGCATCATCATCTTCGACCAGCGCGGCGCCGGACGCTCGCTCCCGCTGGCCGGGCTGACCGCGAACACCACGCCGCATCTGATCGCCGATATCGAGAGGCTGCGCGAATTCCTCGGCATCAAGCGCATGCTGCTGTTCGGCGGCTCCTGGGGCTCCACCCTCGCCCTCGCCTACGCCCAGGCGCACCCGGAGCGCGTGACCGGCGCGGTGTTGCGCGGTATTTTCCTGGGGCGGCCCATCGAGGTGGACTGGTTCCTCTACGGGCTGCAGCGCGTTTTCCCCGACGCGCACGCCGCCTTCGCCAATTTCCTGCCGGAGGATGAGCGCCACGACCTGCTGGCCAGCTACTTCAGGCGCCTGACCAACCCGGACCCCGCCGTGCACGGCCCGGCAGCGCGGGCCTGGAGCATCTACGAAGGCTCGTGCTCGACCCTGCTGCCGAGCTTCGACGCCGTCTCCGCCTACGCGCAGGACCGCACGGCCATCGGCTTGGCACGGATCGAGGCGCATTACTTCGACAACGGGCTGTTCCTGCCGGAAGGCGGGCTGCTCGCGCATATGCACCGTCTGCAAGGCATCCCGGCCGAGATCGTGCAGGGCCGCTACGACATGATCTGCCCGGCGCAATCGGCCTTCGAACTGGCGGCGAGCTGGCCCATGGCGCGGCTCACCATCGTGCCAGATGCCGGGCATTCCGCGCTGGAACCGGGCGTGCGCCTGGCCCTGATCGCCGCGCTGGAGCGCTGCCGCGCCTTGACATGAGCCACACGGATGCGGTGATCTCCTGCCTCCAGGTCGGAGAAACGAAGTGAGCCTGTCACGCCGGAACTTGCTGCGTCTCGGCCTTGCGCTGCCGGCGATGCCCGCCTTGGCGGATGCCGACACTCCCGCCGCGCTGCTGATGGGCACCGGCTCTGCGGGCGGGGATTTCGCGCTCTACGGCCCGGCCTGGGGGCAACTCGCCGCCGCGCAGACCGGCATAAGCATCGCCTATCGCGCCACGGGCGGTTCGTCCGCGAACATATTGCTGATCGAGGAAGGCGTGGCCGAGCTGGGGCTCACCACCGTGGCCGTGGCCCGCCAGGCCCGCTTCGGCACCGGGAACTGGACGGCCGGGGTAAAATTCCAGACTTTCCGCGCGCTGTTCCCGATGTTCCCCTCGGTGCTGCAGATCGTCTCACCGGAGGCGACGGGGATCACTTCGCTCGACGCGCTGTCCGGGCAGGTGATCGGCGTCGGCCCCGCGGGCAGCAGCGCCGCCACCACCATGCCGGATATCCTCGCCAGCATCGGCGTGCACCCCAAGGCCATGGCGACCGGCGGCTATATCAAGCAGATCCACGACATGCTGTCCGGGCAGATCGCGGCCTGCGCCTTCATCGGCGCGCCGCCTTTGCCCGCCATCGCCCAAGTGGCGATGACGCATAGCCTCTCGCTGATCGGCTTTTCCGGGCCGGAGGCGGCGCAGGTTGCACGCGTGGTGCCAGGCATGAGCCCGATGGTGCTGAAGGCCGGGCTGTTCCCGGACCAGCACATGGGAATCGGCAGCGTCGGCACGATGAACATCGCCATCGGCGCCGCCAGCCTGTCCAAGGATCTGGCGCAGGCGATCACTCAGGCGGCGCTGGACCACGTGGCAACGCTCGCTGCCGTGATCGACACCCCCCTGAACCCGTCATCGGTGAGCAGCATCACCGACGCGGGCATCACGTTCCACCCCGGCGCTGTGGTGGCGCTACGCCATGCCGGGTTCCATGTGCCGGATAAATTCGTCGAGGCTTAAACCAGCCGGCCGTCGCGCAAGACCACCTGCCGGTCCATGCGCGCGGCAAGATCCGGGTTATGCGTGGCGATCAGCGCCGCGACATTCTCCGAGCGCACCACATGGAGCAGTTCCTCGAACACGATGTTGGCGGTGGCGACATCGAGATTGCCCGTTGGCTCGTCCGCTAGCAGCAGCGAGGGGCGGTTGGCCAGCGCGCGGGCGATGGCCACGCGCTGCTTCTCGCCGCCCGAGAGCTTGCCCGGCGGATGCTCGGCGCGCGCGGCGAGGCCGAATTTCTCCAGCAATTCCCGCGAGCGCCTGTTGGCTTCCGCCTGCGGCACCCCGGCGATCATCTGCGGGATGGAGATGTTCTCCAGCGCCGTGAACTCCGCCAGCAGATGGTGGAACTGGTAGACGAAGCCGATCTTGCGCAGGCGGATGGCGGTGCGCGCATCGTCGGACAGCGCCCCCGCATCCGTGCCGTCGATGAGCACCCGCCCGCCATCGGGCATTTCGAGCAGCCCGGCGAGGTGCAGCAGGGTGGATTTACCCGAGCCCGAGGGCGCGACCAGGGCGACGATCTCGCCCCGGCGCACGGAAAGATCCGCGCCGTCGAGCACGGTGAGCGCCTCGGCGCCGGTCCTGTAGGTGCGCTGGATCGCTTCCAGCCGGAGCAGAACGTCACTCACTGCGCAGTGTCTCCACCGGGTCGATATGCGAAGCCCGCCAGCTGGGATAGATGGTGGCGAGCAAGGAGAGGATGAGGGACATGACCAGCACCTCCGTCACCTGGTGCCAGTCCAGCTTCGCCGGCAGGGCTTCCAGGTAATAGATGGTGGGGTCGAACAGCTTCACGCCCAGCATGCTCTGCACGAATTGGCGGATCTGGTCGATATAGGCGCAGAAGGTAACGCCGAGCCCGAAGCCGATGAGCGTGCCGAGCACGCCGACCGAGGCGCCGCACATCAGGAAGATGCGCATCACCGCGCCGGAGCTGGCCCCCATGGTGCGCAAAATGGCGATGTCCTTGGCCTTGTCCTTCACCATCATGATCAGCGACGAGATGACGTTGAACGCCGCGACCAGGATGATCAGCGTCAGGATCAGGAACATGACGTTCCCCTCCACCGTGACAGCGGCGAGGAAGGAGTCGTTGTTCTGGCGCCAGTCCTGCACGTTGAGCGCGCGGTCCGGGAAGGCATCGGCGATCGCCTGCTTGATCGCGTCGTCATGGTCCGGGTCGGCGACGAAGACCTGGATCTGCGTCGCCGCGCTGGGCTGCTGGAACAGGGTCTGCGCAGCACCCAGCGGCAGGAACACGAAGCTCGAATCGTATTGCTGCATGCCGGTCTGGAAGATCGCCACCACCCGGAAGGACTGGATGGAGGGGATGGTGCCGATGACCGTGGCCTTGCCCTGCGGCAGGATCAGCGTGAGCTGCGAGCCGACGGACAGGCCGAACTGGCTGGCAAGGCTGCCGCCGATGGCGATGGTGTCGTCCCCCGTGAGGTCGGCAAGGCTGCCCGCGACGACATGGCTGGAGACGGTGGGCAGCTGCTCCAGCCCGTCCGGCGTGATGCCGCGGGCAACGCCGCCCGTCGCCCCGCCCTGCGGGCCGGACATCAGCACCTCGCCCTGCACGATGGGGAACGCGCCGGTGACGCCGGTGATGCCGCGGATCTTGCGCGACTCATGGCGTCGTAATCGGTGAGCGCCGTGGTCGCGCCATACACGCCGATATCGCCGTTCAGGCCGAGGATCTGCGAGAGCAGCTCCTGGCGGAAGCCGTTCATCACACTCATCACGATGATCAGCGTGGCCACGCCGAGCGCGATGCCGATGAGCGAGAAGATGGCGATGATGGAGACGAAGCGCTCACCGCGCCGGGCGCGCAAATAGCGCGCCGCGATCTTCCGCTCAAAGGCGTTGAACATCAGCCGCGCACCTTGGCGAGAGCCTCTTCCACCGGCAGCTCGAAGCGCTCGCCGGTGGCGCGGCGCTTCAGCTCCACCATGCCGGCGGCAGCACCACGCGGGCCGACGATCATCTGCCACGGATGGCCCATCAGATCAGCCTCGGCGAATTTATGCCCGGCGCGCTCCTCGCGGTCGTCGTACAGCGCATCCGCGCCCAGGGCGGCGTAGAGCTTCTCGCACAGCGCGTCGGTGCCCGCATCGCCCTGGCGCAGATTGAGGATGGCGGCCTTGAACGGGGCAATGGCATCCGGCCAGATGATCCCGGCCTCGTCGTGCCGCGCCTCGATGATGGCGCCGACGAGACGCGACACGCCGATGCCGTAAGAGCCCATCTCGGGAAAGAATTTCTGCCCATCGGGGCCGGTGACGGCGAAGTTCATCGCCTCGGAATACTTGGTGCCGAAATAGAAGATCTGCCCGACCTCGATGCCCCTTCCCTCGCGGCGGCGCTCCTGCGGGATTTTGTCCCAGGCCGTGACGTCGTGCTTCTCGTCCGTGGCGGCGTAGATCGTCGTCATCTGCTCGTAGAAGGCGTTCACGTCCGTGGCGCTCATCGCGTCACCGGCCTCGAACGCGGCATCGTAGAACACGCCGGACTCGCCCGTGGGGGCCAGCACGTGGAATTCATGGGAGAGATCGCCGCCGATCTGCCCGGTATCAGCGCGCATGGGGATGGCGGTGATGCCGATGCGCTGGAAGGTGCGCATATAGGCAAGCATCATGGTGCGGTAGGCATGCACCGCGCCTTCATAGTCCAGGTCGAAGCTGTACGCGTCCTTCATCAGGAACTCGCGGCCGCGCAGCACGCCGAAGCGGGGGCGCACCTCGTCGCGGAATTTCCACTGGATGTGGTAGGGCATCTGCGGCAGGTCGCGGTAGCTCTTGATGCAATCCCGCACGATGGCGGTGATCATCTCCTCGTTGGTCGGGCCGTAGAGCAGCTCGCGGTCATGGCGGTCGGTGATGCGCAGCATCTCCTTGCCATAGGCATCGTAGCGGCCGGATTCACGCCACAGATCCGCGCTCTGGATCGTCGGCATCAGCACTTCCTGCGCCCCGGCGGCATCCTGCTCCTCGCGCACGATCTGCGCGATCTTGGACAGCACGCGGTAGCCGGTGGGCAGCCAGGCATAGATGCCCGAGGCCATCTGCCGGATCATGCCCGCGCGCAGCATCAGGCGGTGCGAGGCGATCTGCGCCTCGGCGGGGGTTTCCTTGAGGGTGGGGATCAGGCTGCGGGACAGACGCATAAGGGACCTTCGGACTAGGAGTGGGCTGGTTGCAAGGCGGGCACCCTGGCCGTGAGCCAGCGGTCGGCGGCGCGGCGGCAGGGGGTTTCAACGGCGGTATAAAGCAGAATCGCCAGGACAAAAGTGCCCGCGACCATGCCTGCGGCGAAAAGCACCGCATGAGAGGCGGGAGTCCACCCGGCGCGGCGGAAGAACTGGCAGAGCACCAGTTCGGGGATCGAGAAGCTCATGTAGAACGAGTAGGAGAGCAGGCCCAGCCGGCGCAGCAACTTGCGGTTGCCGAGCATGGGCGCCCAGCCGGTGTCGGCCTGCATGAGGAAGGCGAACAGCACCGCCCAGATGCCCACCAGGGTGACAAGATCGAGCCCCAGCGCCGCCCCGGCCAGGGTGAAGACGGCACCGCCATACAGGCACAGCCGGCGCAGCCAGGCTTCATCGGCACAAAGATAAACAAAGCGCGCCGTGGCAGCGCCAGCGATGAACTCGGGCAAGAACCGGAACAGCCCGAAGGCATAGGTGAGGTTGAAGCTGTAATGGTGCGCGACGAAGATCAGCCCCATCACGGTGAACCCGGCGACGGCCGCCTGCACCGCGACGATGGCAGGGCAATAGGTGAGCGCGCACCACAACAGGGGGAAGAGCAGATAGCCCGCCCATTCGGTGCTGATCGACCAGGACGGATAGTTCCACGCGCCCTGCCCCGCACCGCCCCAGCCCTGCACCAGCAGCAGGTTCTGCAGCAGGGAGGCGAGGCCGAACCGCCCCGGATCGCGCGGCGCCCAGCCCAGCGCCAAGCCGGACAGCACCAGCCCGGCCAGAATGGCGATGGTCGCCAGATGCACCGGATACAGCCGGGCCAGCCGCTTGCCCCAGAACACCAGCATGCTCGCGGCGGGCGCCGGCACGAAGTTCGGTGAAGGGTGGCGCCGGTCCTGGTTGGCCAGTTCCGGGTGCACCCGCGCCAGGATCAGGCCGGAGAGGATGAAAAACCCGTCCACACCGAGATAGCCACGGCGGATGAGACCGGCGAGCGGGCCGAGCCAAGCCGAGAAATTCAGGTACAGGTCGATATGGTAAATGAACACCCAGCCCGCGAAGGCGGCACGGCAGATCGTCAGATCGGTAATTTCCTGCTTCGCGGTCATCGGCGCTTTCGTCCTAACCAAATAGAAAGAAGCCCGCCAGCCCCATTAGGGCGGCGGGCCAAGTTCAGGGAGGAAACGCCAGTCACACGGCAGGATGAAGAACCAAACCTCATCCCTGAGGTATACACTGCACTGCACAAAGCCTCGGCGTCCAGCAAAAAATCAAGAACTTTCGCATAAATTTTAGCCTATCATGCAATAATCGGCTAAATTTTACGCCATCAATGCGCGCTATTTCATTTTTTGCTCAAATATTATCCAAATGCAGAATATGCACCTCCACCAGCGGGCGCTTGCCCAGGCGCTTGCCGGTGATCCGGCGCAGCGCCGCGCGGGCGGCATCGGTAAAGGCGACCTCATCACTGCGCAGCCCCTTGGGCAGGTCGTTCAGCTCCTCAAGGAACTCCGCCTCATAGGCCAGGCGGGTCTTGCCATCCGCCTCGTCCAGCAGGCCGGGGCCGGAAATGCGCGGCGCGCCAACCACGCGCCCTTGGGCATCGACAGCGAAGCTGCCCATGACGACGCCGTTGAACAGCATGCGCCGGCGCGCGGCGAGGACGCTGCCCTTCAGCGGCAGGATCCGGTCGCCATCGACCACCAGCCGCCCGGTCGGCACGGAATCCACCACGCGCGGCAGGCCGGGGGCGAATTGCAGCACATCGCCATTCTCCACCAGCACGGTGGGAATGCCCGCATGCTGGGCTAAGGCCGCCTGGGTGGAGAGATGCCGCCACTCGCCATGGGTGGGGATGATGTATTGCGGGCGGACCAGCGCGTAGAGCCGCTTCAGCTCGTCCTGCGCCGGATGGCCGGAGACATGGGTGAACTCTTCGTTATCGGTGATGATATTCACCCCGCGCCGGGCCAGCGCGTCGCGCACCTTGCGTACCGCCAGCTCGTTGCCGGGAATGACGCGGGAGGAGAAGATCACCGTATCGCCCTCGCCCAGCACGGCATGGCGGTGCGAGTCGTGTGCGATGCGCGCCAGCGCCGAGCGCGGCTCGCCCTGGCTGCCGGTGGTCAGCAGCAGCAGGTTCTCGTCCGGGATCGAGCCGATCATCTCTTCGGGGAGGAGATCCGGCACATTCTTCAGATAGCCAGCCTCCTGCGCCGCGGCGATGTAGGTGGTGAGGCTGCGCCCGACCAGGGCGACATGCCGCCCCGCCGCCTCGCCCGCGGAGATGATGCTGGAGAGGCGCGCGATATTGCTGGCGAAGCAGGTGACGGCGACCCGCCCCGGCAGGTCCATGATCAACGCTTCCAGGCTGTTCTTCACGTCCAGCTCGGAGCCGGAATGCCCCTCCACCGTGGCGTTGGTGGAATCGGAGACCATCGCCAGCACGCCGGCATCGCCCAGCGCGCGTAGCGCTGCCTCGTCGGTGACCGCGCCGACCACCGGGGCCGGGTCCAGCTTCCAGTCGCCCGTGTGCAGCACCGTGCCGTAGCTGGTGGTGATCGCCAGCGCCTGCGCCTCCGGCGTTGAGTGGGTGAAGCCGTAATAGCGCAGCTCGAACGGCCCCAGGCGCATGTGTCCGCCGCAGGGCACCACATTCAGCTTCAGCTCGCGGCCGATACCGGCCTCGGCCAGCTTGCGCTTGAGCACGGCGGCGGCGAACGGCGTGGCATAGACCGGGCAGCGCAGAAGCGGCCAGAGCCGGGCGATGCCGCCGATATGGTCCTCATGCGCGTGCGTCACCACCAGGCCGAGCAGCGCCTCGCGCTGTTCCGCGATGAAGGCGGGGTCAGGCAGCAGGATTTCGGCCTCGGGCGTCTCGGGTCCGGTGAACCCCATGCCGCAATCCACCGCCAGCCAGGCGCCGTCGCAGCCATAGAGATTGAAATTCATGCCGATTTCACCCGTGCCGCCAAGTGGCACGAAGATGAAAGCGCCTTCCGCGTCGCCCCCGCTTGGAGGCTGGGGCTTGCGGGCGGATTTTGCCATCAGATACTCAACTCCTGAATTCGTATGATTAGTCGCTGTCCATAAACCGCGTGCGGTCGCGCGGCAAAGCCGGGGCTGGGTTGCGTTCCGAGAGCAGGCGCAGCCCGTCGAGGGTGAGATCCGGGGCGATGGCCATGAACTTGGCCGTGCCCTCGGCGAAGAGCGGCGCCAGCCCGCCGGTGGCGATGGCTTTCAGCTTCTCGCCGAACTCGGTCTCGATGCGCGCGAGCAGCCCTTCGATGAGCCCGACATAGCCCCAATAGATGCCCGACTGCATGGCGGGCACGGTATCGCGCCCGATGACCGAATGCGGGCGGCCGATGCCGATGCGCGGCAGCCGCGCCGCCGCTTGGTGCAGGGCCTCGATGGAAAGGTTGATGCCGGGCGAGATGGCGCCGCCGCGATAGGCGCCGTCCTTGTCCACGACGTCGAAGGTCGTGGCCGTGCCGAAATCCACCACCACCAGCGGGCCGCGATAGTAATGATGCGCGGCCAGGGCGTTGAGCAGGCGGTCGGCGCCGACGCCCGCGGGGTTGTCGGTCCTGATCTCGAAACCCCAGTCGAGCGAGGAGCGCGCCACCAGCGGCTCCACGGCGAACCACTCGCGGCACAGCCGGCGCAGATGGTACAGCGCCGCCGGCACCACGGTGCCGAGCACCGCCCGGTCGATTTCGCTCGGCTTGACGCCGATGCGGGTAAGCAGGGCCTCCAGCCACACGCCGTATTCATCGGAGGTGCGCTGCGCCGAGGTCGCCAGACGCCAAGTGCCGCGCCATTCCAACCCGTCATGCACGGCGAACACGATATTGGTGTTGCCCGCATCGATCACCAGAAGCATGTCTTCCGCCCCTTCTAGGCCTGCCCGAGCAGGACTTCGCCTGTGTTGATGGTGTCGATACGATCTTTGTTGCGCAACAGCAATTCACCGGCGGGGGAGAGCCCCGCGAACGTGCCTTCCAGCACCTGCCCGCCGGCCTGGATGCGCATCGCCGTGCCAACCGGGTGGGCGCGTTGCAGCCAAGCGGCGCGGATGTCGGCGGCAGGAGCCTCCTGCCAGGCGCCGAGGCGGGCCAAAACGGCCTCCGCCATTTGCTGCGCGGAAAGGCTCACGCCATGCGCGGCGAGCGATGTGGTGCGCCGCCCCGCGATTTCGGGCGCGGCGCGGAGGTTCACGCCGATGCCGATCACCAGCCAGTCCAGCCGGTTTTCCGCCGGAGCGGCGTCGATCAGCACCCCGGCGAGCTTGGCATCACCGATGAGCACGTCATTGGGCCATTTCAGGCGGGTGGGCGGGGCGAAGAATTGTTCCAGCGCCTCGGCCACGGCCAAGCCGGCAAGCAGGGCGAACATGCCCGCCTCGGCCAAGGGCCGCGTCGGGCGGAGCAGAACGGAGAGATTGAGGTTGCCTTCCGGCGCCTGCCAGGAGCGGCCGCGCGAGCCGCGCCCGGCTGTCTGCTTCAGCGCCAGTACCGCCAGCCCCGCCGCCTCGCCCGCGCGGGCCCGCGCGGTGCAGAGGTCGGATGTGGAGCCGAGTTCGTCGAAAACCTCAAGCCGCCAGGCGGTCAACCCATCAGGGCCTTTGCCGCGGCATCGGCGGCGCTGAGCAGCGGCGCCGGGAGGAAGACGAACAGCGCAGTGGCGGCAGCGCCCAGCGCCATGATGAAGTTCACGCTCTTCGGCGCGGCGTCGAATTCCGGCGCGCCGGCATCGAAATACATCACCTTGATGACGCGCAGATAATAGAAGGCGCTGATCACGCTGGTGATGATACCGATGATGGCGAGCGTGGTGAGCCCGGCGTTGAAGGCCGCGGCGAACACGTACAGCTTGCCGAAGAAGCCGGAGAGCGGCGGAATGCCGGCCATGGCCCACATGAACACCGCCAGCGCGAAGGCGAAGCCCGGGCGCTGCGATGCCAGCCCGGCGAGGTCGGCGATGGTCTCGACCGCTTGGCCACGGCGGCGCATGGCGATGATGCAGGCGAAGGCGCCGAAGGACATCACGACATAGATGGCAAGGTAGACCAGCGTGGCCTGGATGCCAGCCTCGGTGCCCGCGGCGAGGCCCATGAGCGCGTAGCCCATATGGCCGATGGAGGAATAGGCCATCAGGCGCTTGATGTTGCTTTGCGAGATGGCGGCGAGGCCGCCCACCGCCATGGAGATGATGGCGAGGATTTCGACGATCGCCTGCCATTGCGGCAGCAGATGCCCGAACGGACCGGTCATCACCGAGAGGAACAGCGCCATGGCGGCGGCTTTCGGCGCGGTGCCGAACAGCGCGGTCACGGAGGTCGGCGCGCCCTCGTACACGTCCGGCGTCCACATATGGAACGGCGCTGCGGAGATCTTGAACGCCAGCCCGACCATGACGAACACCAGGCCGATGACGGTGCCATACCCGGCGCCGGAAGACAGCAGCCCGGCCAGAGAGGCGAAATTCGTCGTCCCGGCGAAGCCGTAAACCAGCGAGATGCCGTAGACCAGCAGGCCGGAAGCGAGCGCGCCGAGGACGAAGTACTTCAGACCGGCCTCGGTGGAGCGCACCGAGTCACGCGCCAGCGCCGCGGTGATGTAGAGCGCCAGGGATTGCAGCTCGAACCCGACATAGAGCGTCATTAGGTCGTTGGCGGAGATCATCACGATCATGCCGAGCACCGCGAACAGCACCAGGATCGGGTACTCGAAGCGGGCGATGCCTTCCTTGCGGTTATAATCGAGCGAGAGCACCAGCGCCGCCGCCGCCGCGAGATAGACGACGCCATCGGCAAAGCGGGTGAACAGGCTGGTCTTCAGCAGCCCGCCGAAGAGCAGGCCATCCGGCGCGGCGCAGGAAGCCCAGGCCGCCAGTGCCACCAGGACGATGGCGCCCGCTGTGGTGAAACCGGTGGGCTCGCGCTTGGCCAGCACGCCGATGAGCAGCAGCGCCATGCCGCCGACGCCGAGAAGCAGGGCGGGAAGAACGGGGAGCAAAGAGGTCATTTCTGCGTCACCATGGCCAAGGCCGAGTGGGAGGAAAGCGCAGCGGTGTGCGCCTGCACGAGCGAGGCCACCGAGGCGTCGAACATATGCGTGAAGCTGGTCGGGTAGATGCCCAGCCACAGCACCAGCGCCGCCAGCGGCAGCAGCATGGCGTATTCACGCGGCTTCAGGTCGGAGATCTGCGCCAGTTCGGGGTGGGTGAACTTGTCGAACAGCACGGCGCGGACCATCACCAGCATGTAGGCGCAACCCAGCACCATGCCCGGCGCCACCCAGCAGCGAGACCCAGAAATTCACCTTCATGGCGCCGACGATGACCAGGATCTCGCCGATGAAGCCGGAAGTGCCCGGCAGGCCCATATTGGCCAGCGAGAACAGCATCAGCAGCGCGGCATAGGCCGGCATCCGCGCGGCCAGACCGCCGAGGCGCGAGAGGGCCAGCCCCTCGCCGCGGGCCAGGATCACGCCGGTGCAGACGAACAGGCCGGCGATGACGATGCCGTGCGAGAGCATCTGGAACAGCGCGCCCTCGATCCCCTCCACCGTGAAGGTGAAGATGCCGATGATGATGACGCCCATATGCGCCACCGAGGAGTAGGCGATCAGGCGCTTCATATCCGTCTGCGCCAGGGCGACGAAGGAGATGTAGATGACCGCGACCACGCCCAGCGTGAACATCAGCGGCTCGGCGGCGGCACTTGCGGCAGGCAGCATCGGCACCGCGAAGCGCAGGAAGCCATAGGCGCCCATCTTGGAGAGCACGGCCGCGAGCATGATGGTGCCCGGGGTCGGCGCCTCGCCATAGGCATCGGGCAGCCAGGTATGCAGCGGCCACACCGCGGCCTTCACGCCGAAGGAGGCGAGGAAAGCGGCGAACAGCCACATCTGCGCCTGCGCCGAAATCGGCGTCCTGATCAGCGTGGCGATGTCCGTGGTGCCGGCATGGTGCCACAGCCAGACCAGGGCCAGCAGCATGAACAGCGAACCGGCCAGGGTAAAGAGGAAGAACTTCACCGCCGCGTAGATGCGCTTCGCACCGCCCCAGACGCCGATGATGAGATACATCGGCAGCAGCACGGCCTCGAAGAAGATGTAGAACAGCAGGAAATCCGTGGCCGCGAACATGCCGGTGGTCATGGTCTCCAGCAGCAGCATTGCCGCGAAGAAGGACCGGGCCCGCTTGGTGATGGAAGCGCTGGACAGGATGGCGATGGGGGTGAGCACCAGCGTCAGCAGGATGAGGAACAGGCTGATGCCGTCCACGCCCATGCGGTACTGGATATCGAGCCCGGGGAGCCAGCTCGCGGTCTCGACGAACTGGTAGCCCGCCTCGGCCGGGTTGAACTGCGTCCAGAGATAGACGCCGAGCGCCAGCACCAGCAGCGAGATGCCGAGTGCCGCGTGCCGCGCTTGCCTTGCGACCGCCACCTCCTCGCCCCGCAGGGTGGCGAGATACGCCACGCCCAGCAGGGGCAGGTAGGTGATGAGCGAAAGGATGGGAAAACCTGCCACGTTCATGGTTTACCGGACCCAGAGAAAGAGGCTGAGGAAGCCGAGCAGGCCAATCAGCATGACAAAGGCGTACAGCGCGATCGAACCGGTTTGCAGTTTGACCGTCTGCGTCGAGGCATCGGTGGTGAGTGCGGCGAGGCCGTTCGGCACGCCGTCGATCACCTGTTCGTCGCCGAAACGCCAGGCGAGCTTGGCCAGGCGCAGCGCCGGGCGGACGAAGAGCCAGTCATACAGCTCGTCGAAGTACCACTTGTTCAGCAGGAAGCGGTACAGCCCGCCGAACTGCTGCGACAGCGCGCCAGGGATGGCGGGAGCCAGCACGTAGAAGACGAAGGCGACCGCGAAACCGGCGATGCCAATGGCGAGCGGCGCCGCGGCGGCCCAGGCGGGGAGGCTTTCCAGCGCGCCCATCGGGGAGTTCGCCGTGACATCGATGCTCGAACCCCAGAAGTGGATGTAATTGCCGCCGATGAAGTCGTTCTTCAGCAGGTAGCCAGCGCCCACCGCGCCAACCGACAGGCCGATCAGCGGCACCAGCATCACCAGCGGGCTTTCATGCACATGCTCCTGCACATGCTTGGGCGCGCGGGATCGTGCCGTGGAAAGTGAGCAGGAACAGGCGGGCGATGTAGAAGGCGGTGAGACCCGCGGTGAACACGCCCAGATACCAGCCATACATCGAGATCGGCGTATGGGCGGCGAAGGCGGCGGCGAGGACCGCGTCCTTCGAGTAGTAGCCGGCGAAAGGCGGAATACCGGCCAGCGCCAGCGAACCGATGAGCATCATCAGCCAAGTGACCGGCAGCTTGCGGGCAATGCCACCCATCAGGCGGATATCCTGCTCGTCGGACATCGCATGGATCACGGAACCCGCCGCCAGGAACAGCAGCGCCTTGAAGAAGGCGTGGTCGATCAGGTGGAACATCGCCACCGGATAGGCCCCCACGCCGACGGCCAGGAACATGTAGCCGAGCTGCGAGCAGGTGGAATAGGCGATGATGCGCTTGATGTCGTTCTGCACGCAGCCCACGGTGCCGGCGAAGAACGCCGTGCTGGCGCCGACGACGGTGATGAGCTCCAGCGTGCCCGGGGCGGCGTCCATCAGCGGCGACATGCGCACGATCATGAACACACCGGCCGCAACCATGGTGGCGGCATGGATGAGCGCGGAGATCGGCGTCGGGCCTTCCATCGCGTCCGGCAGCCAGGTGTGCAGCAGCAGCTGGGCCGACTTGCCCATCGCGCCGATGAACAGCAGGGTGGCGATCACTTCGAGAACCGGGAAGGCCGTGCCGAACAGCGTGTAGCTGTTGCCCGCATGCGCGGCCACGGCGGCGAAGATGCCGTCGAACGAGATGGTGCCGAACACGACGTAGATGAGCGCGATGCCGACGGCGAAGGCGAGGTCGCCGATGCGGTTGACGATGAAAGCCTTGATGGCGGCGGCGTTGGCGGCCGGGCGGTCATACCAGTAGTTGATCAGCAGGTAGGAGACGAGGCCGACACCCTCCCAGCCGAAGAACAGCTGCAGCAGGTTATTCGCCGTCACCAGCATCAGCATGGCGAAGGTGAACAGCGACATATAGGCGAAGAAGCGCGGCGCGGTTTTGTCATGCGCCATGTAGCCGATGCTGTAGACATGGATCAGCATGGACACCACGCTGACCATCGTCACCATGGCGAGGCTCAGCTCGTCCTGGCGCAGGGTCCAGTCCGGCGTGAAGCCGCCGACAGAGATCCAGGTGGCCAGATGCAGCGGCGCCTGCACCCCGCCCAGCTGGGCGAGCACGCCAGCCACGGCGCAGACCAGCATGAAGGCGATGCTGCCGCCGATGGCGGCGTGCCGGCCGATGAAGGGACGCGCCACACCCGCGATGAGCGAGCCGACGAGCGGGGCGAAAACGGCGATCAGCGTGTACATATCAACCCCTCATCATGGTCACGTCCTCGACCTCAATCGAGCCGCGATTCCGGAAGTAGATGACGAGAATGGCGAGGCCGATGGCGGATTCCGCCGCGGCGACCGTGAGCACGAACATGGTGAAGACCTGGCCCACCATGTCGTGGAGCGCGCCGGAGAAGGCCACGAAATTGATGTTGGCCGCAAGCAGGACCAGCTCGATCGACATCATGATGACGATGATGTTCTTGCGGTTCATGAAGATACCGAACACGCCGATAACCAGCAGCAGCCCGGCAACCACGAGATAATGCGACAAGGGCACCGGCATGTCAGAGCGTCTCCTTCTCTTTCGGCGGGCATGGCGGCGCCAGCGCCAAGCTCGGCATGCACCATCACCAGCGTATCTTCCGGCGTGCGGGCGTGCTGCACGCTGAGCTTCTGGTGCAGTGAGCGCTTGCGGTCGCGGTGCGTGAGCACGATCGCGCCGATCATCGCCACCAGCAGCACCATGGCCGAGAGCTGGAACAGCGGCAGGTAGCTTGTGTAGATCAGGCTGCCCAGAGCCGCCGTGTTGGTCAGGTTATCCGGCGTCGGGTACATCCGCGCCGCCGCCGCGCCGGTGAGCGTGTTCCAGCCCGAATCCACGAGGAACAGCTCGCCGAACAGGACCAGCGCGACCAGCGCGCCGACCGGCGCGTAACGCTGGAAGCCTTCCTTCAGCGCGGCGAAGTCCACATCCAGCATCATCACCACGAAGAGGAACAGCACCGCGACGGCGCCGACATAGACAATGGCCAGGATGAAGGCCAGGAACTCCGCGCCCGCCAGCAGGAACAGCACCGCGGCGTTGACGAAGGCCAGGATCAGGAACAGCACCGCATGCACGGGGTTGCGGGCGGTCACCACCATCACCGCCGAAGCCAGCAGGATGAAGGAGAACAGGTAAAACGCGAGGTTTACGATCATGGCGGGTTCTACCGGTAAGGGGCGTCGAGTTCGAGGCGCTTGGCGATTTCGGCTTCCCAGCGGTCGCCATTATCCAGCAGCTTCGCCTTGTCATAGAGCAGCTCCTCGCGCGTCTCGGTGGCGAACTCGAAGTTCGGCCCCTCGACGATGGCATCCACCGGGCAGGCTTCCTCGCACAGGCCGCAATAGATGCACTTGGTCATGTCGATGTCGTAGCGCGTGGTGCGGCGCGAGCCATCCTCGCGCGGTTCCGCCTCGATGGTGATCGCCTGCGCGGGGCACACGGCCTCGCACAGCTTGCAGGCGATGCAGCGTTCCTCGCCGTTCGGGTAACGGCGCAGCGCGTGTTCACCCTTGAAGCGCGGGCTGATCCGGTTCTTCTCGAACGGATAGTTGAGAGTCGCCTTGGGCTTAAAAATATACCGCAAAGTCAGGGCAAGACCGCAGAGGATCTCCCAGAGCACAAGGCTCCACGCCATTCGGCCGAGACGGTTCATTATTCTGCTCCCTCAAGCATTGGGCAGCCAACCGAAATATTCCATCACACCCGGCCACCGCGACGAGGTAGACGAGCGTGATCGGCAAAAACACCTTCCAGCCCAGGGCCATCAGCTGGTCGTAGCGCAGGCGCGGCAGCGTGGCGCGCACCCAGACGAAGACGAACAGGCAGATCAGGATCTTGAGCAGGAACCACAGCACGCCCGAGGGCAGGAACGGGATCGGCGAGAGCCAGCCGCCCAGGAAGAGCGTGGTGGTCATCGCGCTGATGAGGATCATGTTCGCGTATTCGCCGAGGAAGAACAGCGCGAAGGACATGGCGCTGTATTCCACGAAGAACCCGGCCACGATCTCCAATTCACCTTCCGCGAGGTCGAACGGCGCGCGGTTGGTTTCGGCGAGGCCCGAGATGAAGAAGATGACGAAGAGCGGGAACAGCGGGATGGCGAACCAGAGATGGCGCTGCGCCAGCACGATATTGTTCAGGTTCAGGCTGCCCGCGCAGATCAGCACGGTGACGATGACGAAGCCCATCGAGACTTCGTAGGACACCATCTGCGCCGCCGAGCGCAGCGCGCCGAGGAAGGCGTATTTGGAGTTCGACGCCCAGCCGGCGATGATGATGCCGTACACACCGAGCGAGGACACCGCGAAGAGATAGAGACCGCCGACATTGATATCGGCGATCGCCCAGTGGTTGTTCACCGGGATCACCGCCCAGGCGATGATGGCAAGGCCGAAGGTGATCATCGGCGCCAGCGTGAACAGCAGCTTGTCGGCGCCGGCGGGCGTGATCGTCTCCTTCATCAGCATCTTGATCGCGTCAGCGAAAGGCTGCGCCAGGCCGAACGGGCCGACGACATTCGGCCCCTTGCGGAGCTGGATCGCGCCCATCACCTTGCGCTCGAACCAGGTGAGATACGCCACGCCGATCAGCACCGGCACGATCAGTGCCAGCAACTCCAGCAGGGTGAGGATGATAATTCCCAGATTGGTTTGGAAAAACGCGCTCATTCGGCCGCCTCCGCATGAGCGGGGTAATGCGCCGCGACGCAGGCCGCCATGGTCGGGCTGGCGCGGCTGATGACATCGGTCTGGTAGTAATTGGCGAAGACCGGGGTGAAAGGCGCCGCCGCAACCGCTGCCGCATCGCCCGCGGGGGCGGTGGCATCGTTACCGGCAAGGCGGTGGAAGCCCTGGCCGAACACCGGATAGCTCGCCTTCAGGTGCGCGCGGAGCTGCTCCAGCGTGTCATACGGCAAGGCATGGCCGATATAGGCGCTGATGGCGCGGATGATGCGCCAATCCTCGCGCGCATCGCCCGGCGGCAGCACGGCGGCGAAGCCCTGCTGCACCCTGCCCTCGGTGTTCACGTAGGTGCCGTCCTTCTCGGTATAGGCCGCACCCGGCAGGATCACATCCGCGCGGGCCGCCCCGGCATCGCCGTGATGGCCCTGGTAGATCACGAAGGTATCCTTGCCGATCGCCTTGGTGTCCAGCTCATCGGCGCCAAGCAGCCAGAGCACGTCCACGCCGCCATTCAGCATGGCCTTGGTGGACTTGCCGCCCGGGCCGGGCAGGAAGCCGAGATCCAGCCCGCCGACGCGGGAAGCCGCATGGTGCAGCACGTTGAAGCCGTGCCACTCGGCGGTGAGCATGTTGTACTGCACCGCCAGCTTCCAGGCCGCCGCGTGCAGCGCCGCGCCATCGGGGCGGGCCAGCGCGGCAGCGCCCAGGATGATCATCGGCTTCTTGGCGGATTTCAGCACCTCGGCGAAGGGGTGCGTGCCGTCGGCCAGGGCCTTCAGCGCCTCCGGCCCGGCGCCAATGCGCTGGGCCGGATAGGTCAGCTCGCCCGCCTCGCCCACCAGCCCGGCGGTGAAGCCGCCAGCCAGCCAGCGCTTGCGGATGCGGGCGTTGAGCACCGGGGCCTCGTGGCGCGGATTGCTGCCGATGATCAGCAGCGCATCGGCTTCCTCGATACCGGCGATGGTGGTGTTGAACAGGTAGAAAGCGCGGCGGGAGGCGTCGAACACGGCGCCATCCTGGCGGCAATCGAGGTTCGGCGAGCGCAGCGCGGTGAAGAATTCCTTCAGCGCCAGCATGCTCTCGGCGTCGCACAGATCGCCCGCGATGGCGCCGATCTTCTCCGGCGCCGTGCCCTTCACGCGGTTGGCGATGGCGGCGAACGCCTCTTCCCAGCTCGCGGCGCGCAGCTTGCCGTTCTCGCGCAGCCAGGGGCGATCCAGGCGGCGGCGCTTCAGGCCATCCACGGCGAAGCGGGACTTGTCGCCCAGCCACTCCTCGTTCACGTCGTCATTCATGCGCGGCAGGATGCGCAGCACCTCCGCCCCGCGGGCATCGACGCGGATATTCGCGCCCAGCGCGTCCAGCACGTCCACGCTGTCGGTCTTGCGCAGCTCCCAGGGGCGCGCGGTGAAGGCATAGGGCTTGGAGGTCAGCGCACCGACCGGGCAGAGATCGATGATGTTGCCGGAAAGCTCGGAGCTCAGCGCCTTCTCGACATAGGTGCCGACCTGCGTGTTCTCGCCACGGAACGTGGCGCCCAGCTCGGCCACACCGGCAACCTCGGTGGTGAAGCGGACGCAGCGCGTGCAATGGATGCAGCGGGTCATCGTGGTCTTCACCAGCGGGCCCCAGTCGGGCTTGGACACGGCGCGCTTCTGCTCGTCATAGCGCGAATAATCGCGCCCGTAGCTTACGGCTTCGTCCTGCAGGTCGCACTCGCCGCCCTGGTCGCAGATCGGGCAGTCCAGCGGGTGGTTGATGAGCAGGAATTCCATGACACCGCGGCGGCCCTTGCGGACCATCTCGGTATCGGTGTGCACCACCATGCCCTCGGCCACCGGCATGCCGCAGGAGGCCTGCGGCTTCGGCGGCATCTTCTCGATCTCCACCAGGCACATGCGGCAATTGCCGGCGATGGAGAGACGCTCATGGTAGCAGAAGCGGGGGATCTCGATGCCCGCGGCGTCCGCCGCCTGGATCACGGTCGAACCGGCGGGAACCTCGACTTCGATACCGTCAATGGTGAGTTTTACCATGGCTTACTCCGCCGCCTGCGCCACGTTCTGCGGCGGCTGATAATCGGTTGCCCGTGCCTCGACCGTGGGGCGGAAGGCGCGCATCATGCCCTGGATCGGCCAGGAGGAGGCCTCGCCGAAGGCGCAGATCGTGTGGCCGGCCACCTGGTTCGTCACCTGCTCCAGCAGGGCGATGTCGGCCATGGTCGCCTTGTTCTGCACGATGCGGTCCATCTGGCGCATCATCCAGCCGGTGCCCTCGCGGCACGGCGTGCACTGGCCGCAGCTCTCATGCTTGAAGAACTTGGACAGGCGCCAGATCGCCTTCACCACGTCCACGGACTTGTCCATGACGATGATGGCGCCCGAGCCCATGCCGGATTTCACCGCCGCGAGGCTGTCGAAATCCATGAGCTGCACGTCGGCCATCGCCTTGTTCAGGATCGGCATGGAGGCGCCGCCCGGAATGATGGCCTGGAGATTGTCCCAGCCGCCGCGCACGCCGCCGGCATGCTTCTCGATCAGGTCCTTCAGCGGCACGCCGAGCTCTTCCTCGACATTGCACGGATTGTTCACATGGCCGGAGATGCAGAAGATCTTCGTGCCCGCGTTCTTCGGCCGGCCCAGCCCGGAGAACCAGGCAGCACCTCGGCGCATGATGGTGGGCGCGCCGGCGATGGTCTCGACATTGTTCACCGTCGTCGGGCAGCCATACAGGCCCATCGCCGCCGGGAAGGGCGGCTTCATGCGCGGCATGCCCTTCTTGCCTTCGAGGCTCTCCAGCATGGCGGATTCTTCGCCGCAAATATACGCACCGGCGCCGCGCTGCAGCACGAGGTCAAAATCCCACCCGCTATTCGCCGCATTCTTGCCCAGAAGCCCTGCTTCATAGGCTTCGTCGATGGCGGCCTGGAGACGCTGCGCTTCGTTGTAATACTCGCCGCGGATATAGATGAACGCCGTATGGGCGCCCATGGCGAAGGCGGCGATCAGCGCACCCTCGATGAGCTTGTGCGGCTCATTGCGGATGATGTCGCGGTCCTTGCAGGTGCCGGGCTCGGACTCGTCGGCGTTGATGACGAGGTAGCTCGGGCGGCCATCGCTCTGCTTGGGCATGAAGGACCACTTCATGCCGGTGGGGAAGCCAGCGCCGCCACGCCCGCGCATGCCGGAGGCCTTCATCTCCTCGACCAGCGCATCGCGGCCGCGGGCGATGATCTCGGCCGTGCCGTCCCAGTCGCCACGGGCGCGCGCGCCCGCAAGGCGCCAGTCCTGCTGGCCGTAGAGGTTCTGATAGATGCGATCGGAATCCTTGAGCATGGTTACTCCCCGGAACCAGAGGCGGGCAGAAGCGTGGTCTGGCCGGAGGCCGGGGCCGAGGATGCGCGCCCGCCCAGCGAACCCGCCGGCGGCTGCGGCTTGCCGGCCTTGAGGTCCCCGATCAGCGCCTCGGTGCGCGCCGCGTCCATGTCCTCGTAATAATCGTCGTTGACCTGCAGGATCGGCGCATTCACGCAGGCGCCGAGGCATTCAGCCTCGGTCAGGGTGAACACCCCATCCTCGCTGCTCTCGCCGAAATGGGCGATGCCGCTCGCCTTCTTGCAGGCGGACACGATGTCATCCGAGCCACGCAGCCAGCACGGCGTGGTGGTGCACACCTGCAGATGGTACTTACCCACCGGCTTGAGGTTGAACATCGTGTAGAAAGTCGCGACCTCGTAGATGCGCATCGGCGCGGCGCCCAGGCGCTTGGCCACGGCATCCAGCGCCGCCTGCGGCAGCCAGGCGGAGCCGGTGGTACGGCCAACCTGGCGCTGGGCGATGTCGAGCAGCGTCTTCACCGCACTCATCTGCCGCCCTTCCGGGTACTTGGCGATCGCCGCCGCCACCAGCGGTTCGGCGATCTCGTCAAACGCGAAAGTCTTAGGCTCGGGCTGCGTATTCACCGGTCGATCTCACCAAACACAATATCCAGCGACCCGAGGATCGCCACCATGTCAGCCAGCATGTGGCCCTTTGTCAGTTTCTCGGCCGCCTGCAGATGCGCGAACCCGGTCGGGCGGATCTTGCAGCGATACGGGCGGTTGGTGCCGTCCGACACGAGATACACGCCGAACTCGCCCTTCGGGGCTTCCACCGCCGTGTAGGTCGCGCCGGCGGGAACGTGATAGCCCTCGGTATAAAGCTTGAAGTGATGGATCAGCGCTTCCATCGACCGCTTCATCTCGGCGCGCTTGGGCGGCGCGAATTTGCGGTCCTGAATCTTGATCGGGCCCGGCTGCATCTTCGCCAGGCACTGCTTCACGATCTTCACGCTCTCGCGCATCTCGGCCATGCGGACGAGGTAGCGGTCATAGCAATCGCCGTTCTTGCCGATAGCCACGTCGAACTCGACTTCGGCATATTTGTCGTAAGGCTGGGCGCGGCGCAGATCCCACGCAATACCGGAGCCGCGCAAAGACGGGCCGGAGAAGCCCCAGGCCAGCGCATCCTCGGCCGAGATCACGCCGATATCGACGACGCGCTGCTTCCAGATGCGGTTGCCCGTGAGCAGGTTCTCGAGATCGTCAATGAATTTCGGAAACCGCTCGGCCCAGGCGGCGATCTCTTCAGCCAGCCCTTCCGGCAGGTCCTTGGCCACGCCGCCGGGGCGGAAATAATTGGCATGGAAGCGCGCGCCGGATGCCGCCTCGTAGAAGGTCAGCAGCTCCTCGCGCTCTTCATAGCCCCAGAGGCCGGGGGTGATGGCGCCGCAGTCCAGCGCGAAATGCGCGACGGCGAGCAGGTGGTTCAGCACGCGCGTCAGCTCGGCGAACATCACGCGAATCCACTGCGCGCGCTCGGGCGCCTCGATGCCCAGCAGCTTTTCCGTGGCCAGGGCGAAGGCGTGTTCGCAGGCCATCGGGGAGACGTAATCCAGGCGGTCGAAATACGGCAGCGCCTGCAGGTAGCTCTTATATTCGATCAGCTTTTCGGTGCCGCGATGCAGCAGCCCGATATGCGGATCGGCGCGCTCGATGACCTCGCCATCCATTTCCAGAATGAGGCGGAGCACACCATGCGCGGAGGGGTGCTGCGGGCCAAAGTTGATGGTGTGGCTGTCGAACTCGACGGTCTTCTTGGCCGGGATGGCAGCTTCACTCATCAGCGATCTCCACGCGCCTTCTCGTCGCCGGGCAGCGTTGTCATACCCTCCCACGGCGAGAGGAAATCGAAATTACGGAATTCCTGCGTCAACTTCACCTTGTCATATACAACCGACTTCCGCTCGGTGTCGTAGTGCACTTCGACATACCCGGTCAGCGGAAAATCCTTACGTAGGGGATGCCCCTCGAAACCGTAATCGGTGAGGATGCGGCGGTGGTCGGCGAGACCGTTGAAGCGGATGCCGAACAGATCCCAGGTCTCGCGCTCCCACCAGCCGGCAGACGGCCAGATCCCGGAGACCGAATTCGACCGGAGTCGCCTCGTCGGTCTGCACGATCACGCGCAGCCGAGCGTTCCGGGTCACGGAGAGCAGGTTGTAAACGACATCGAAGCGCGCCGGACGCTCGGGGTAGTCAACACCGCAGACATCCATGACCTGGGCAAAGCCATGTGCGTCACGCAGCGTTGTGAACAGGGCAACCGCCGAGTCGCGGGCGACGACGGCGACCAGTTCCCCACAATCGCGGCGCGCGCTCAGCACGCCGGGAAGGGCCGCAATGATGTCGAGTTCGGTATCGGCCGGAGGCACAGCCTGGTTGGTTTCATCAGCCACGGAGAATCGTCCCTGTCCGGCGGATTTTCTTTTGCAACTGCATGATCCCGTAAACCAGCGCCTCGGCGGTGGGCGGGCAGCCGGGCACGTACACGTCAACCGGCACGATCCGGTCGCAGCCGCGGACCACGGAGTAGGAGTAATGGTAATAGCCGCCGCCATTGGCGCAGCTGCCCATGGAGATAACCCAGCGCGGCTCCGGCATCTGGTCATAGACCTTGCGCAGAGCCGGGGCCATCTTGTTGGTCAGCGTGCCGGCGACGATCATCACGTCGCTCTGGCGGGGCGAGGCGCGCGGGATGATGCCGAACCGGTCGAGGTCGTAGCGGGGCATGTAGGCGTGGATCATCTCCACCGCGCAACAGGCCAAGCCGAAGGTCATCGGCCACAAGCTGCCGGTACGCGCCCAGTTCACCACCTTGTCCAGGTTGGCGATGACGAACCCCTTACCCGCGATCTCGCCGGTAATCCCCTTGATCACCGCATCCTGGTCAGAGCCAGGGGGCAGATGCTCGCGGTTCCAGGCAATCTGCGTGGCGTCCTTCACCATGCTCATGCGGCTACTCCCAATCCAACGCGCCTTTATTCCACTCGTACACGAAGCCGACAGTTAAGACTCCGAGAAAGCCGAGCATCGAGAAAAATCCGACAGCCCCGATCCGCGCCAGGCTGACAGCCCAGGGAAACAGAAAGGCAACTTCAACGTCGAAGATGATAAAGAGAATCGCCACCAGGTAGAAGCGAACATCAAAACGCCGGCGCGCATCGCCAAAGGCGTCGAAACCACATTCATAGGCGGAGAGTTTTTCGGCGTAGGGCTTCTGCCGCGCCGCGAAGAGCGATCCGAAGACGAAGGCCAGCCCGAGCAGGGCGGCGATGGCCACGAAAACAAGGATGGGGAAATATTGCGAAAGGGCTATCTGCACCTGCTCATCTCCTTGCTCGCGCCGGACAGGAATGGCGCCTAGCTCACAGTTGGTCATCCGCCGTGTCGCACCGCGACACGTCAAGGTCAAGACTACGCTACGATGAAGCTGACGCCCCTTGCTGAGGCTATGAATGACAACTGGCGCGAGTGACGGGGCTCGAACCCGCGACCTCCGGCGTGACAGGCCGGCGCTCTAACCAACTGAGCTACACCCGCAAATCAGTGTGTGGGCCGTGTAATATTCTAATCGCTCAACGTCAAGCGCATGACAGGCAATGAAGAGTTTATTTAGAGAAAGGCTGCACTACAAAATTAGCTTGGCTGGGAATGGGCGGTGACGGATTTGAACCGCCGGCCCTCTCGGTGTAAACGAGACGCTCTACCGCTGAGCTAACCGCCCGAAAAGTGGACGGAAAATTCCCGTCCACGCCCATTGCTGCTTAGTTGACCGAGTCTTTCAGCGTCTTGCCCGGCTTGAAGCGGACAGAGGTGGACGCCGGGATATCGATTTCCTCGCCAGTGCGGGGGTTACGGCCCTTGGAAGCCTCACGCTCGGTGGTGGCGAACGTGCCAAACCCAACCAGGCGAACTTCTTCCTTCTGCTTCAAGGACTTCTCGATCGCCCCGAAGACAGCGTCGACAACCTCGGCGGCCTTGGCCTTGGACAGATCAGTCTCATCCGCCACGGCGGCAATCAGGTCATTCTTATTCACGGGCTAAAGCTCCCAGTTGTGAAAATTCAGTACAAATGTCCGCAAATTGGCGGGCGCGCCAAAGAAGATTCGGCGCGCGTTGATAGCCACGTTCGGACTCTCGCGTCAAACACTGCCAATTTTTAATGCGGCAGTCCGGACGCCACCGTTCCCTCGGTTGCCGGCTTGATTTCCGCCGGCGTGTCCTCCCACTCGATCGGCTCGGGCTTGCGCACCAGCGCCAGCGCGATGACTTCATCGACGTGAGAGACAGGAACAATCTTCAGTCCCTTGGTCACGTTGTCAGGAATTTCAACGAGATCCTTCTCGTTGTCCTTCGGGATGATGACGGTGGTCAGCCCTGCGCGCAATGCAGCCAGGAGCTTTTCCTTTAGCCCGCCAATGGGCAGCACGCGCCCACGCAGCGTGATCTCGCCGGTCATGGCGATATCGCGGCGAATCGGAATCCCCGTGATGGCGCTTACAATCGTGGTCGCCATGGCGATGCCGGCGGAGGGTCCGTCCTTCGGAGTCGCACCTTCGGGCACATGCACGTGGATGTCGTGCTTGTCGAAATAAGGCGGCTTGATGCCGAACTGCACCGCGCGCGAGCGGATATAGGAATACGCCGCCTGCACGCTCTCCTGCATCACATCGCCAAGCTTGCCGGTCTGCTTGATCGTGCCCTTGCCGGGCAGCAGCACGCTCTCGATGGTCAGGATATCGCCACCCACCTCGGTCCAGGCCAGACCAGTGACAACGCCCACCATGTCCTCCGACTCGGTCTCGCCGAACCGGAATTTCGGCACGCCGGAGAATTTCTCCAGGTTTTGCCCGGTGATTGTCACCTTCTTCGTCTTGTTGGTGACAATCTCCTTCACCGCCTTGCGCGCCAGGGTCGCGATCTCGCGCTCCAGGTTACGCACGCCGGCCTCGCGCGTGTAGGTGCGCACCAGCTCGTGCAGCGCCTCGTCGGAGACCGACCATTCGTCTTTCTTCAGCCCATGCGCTTCCGACTGCTTGGGCAGAAGATGACGCTTCGCGATCTCAACCTTTTCATCCTCGGTGTAGCCGGGGATGCGGATGATCTCCATGCGGTCGAGCAGCGGCTGCGGCATGTGCAGGGAGTTCGCCGTCGTCACGAACATCACATCGGAAAGATCGTAGTCGACCTCAAGGTAGTGATCGGCGAAGGTGGCGTTCTGTTCCGGGTCCAGAACCTCGAGCAGCGCCGAGGCCGGATCGCCGCGCCAGTCGGCGCCGAGCTTGTCGATCTCGTCAAGCAGGAACAGCGGATTCGAGGTCTTCGCCTTCTTCATGCCCTGGATGATCTTGCCCGGCATGGAGCCGATATAGGTGCGCCGGTGCCCGCGGATCTCCGCTTCGTCCCGCACGCCGCCAAGCGACATGCGCACGAACTGGCGGCCCGTGGCCTTGGCGATCGACTTGCCCAGCGAGGTTTTGCCCACGCCCGGCGGGCCGACGAGGCAGAGAATCGGCCCCTTCACCTTCGGGCTGCGCGCCTGCACCGCCAGATATTCGACAATGCGTTCCTTGATCTTTTCCAAGCCATAGTGATCGGTGTCGAGAATCTTCTCGGCCTCGATCACGTCGTTCTTGATCTTGCTGCGCTTCTTCCAGGGGATCCCGACGACCCACTCCAGATAGTTGCGCACCACCGTGGCTTCCGCGCTCATCGGGCTCATGCTGCGCAGCTTCTTCAGCTCCGCCATCGCCTTCTCGTTCGCTTCCTTGGAGAGCTTGGTCGCCTTGATCTTGGCCTCCAGCTCGGCGACTTCGTCCTTGCCTTCCTCGCCTTCGCCCAGCTCTTTCTGAATCGCCTTCAGCTGCTCGTTCAGATAGTATTCGCGCTGGGTCTTCTCCATCTGCCGCTTCACGCGGTTGCGGATCTTCTTCTCGACCTGCAGCACGCCGATCTCGGCTTCCATGTGGCTGAACACCCGCTCCAGCCGCTCGGCCGTGCTGTCCATCTCCAGCAGCTCCTGCCGCTCGGAAATCTTCAGGCCGAGATTGCTCGCCACCGTATCGGCAAGCTTGGAGGGCGATTCGATCTGGTTGACCGAGACCAGCACCTCCGGCGCGATCTTCTTGTTCAGCTTGATGTACTGCTCGAACTGCGCCACCACGGTGCGGCTCAGCGCTTCCACTTCCTTGCTGTCGTCGCCGCGTTCTTCGACGGGCTCGGCTATGACCTCGAAATAATCCTCGGTCTCCTTGAAGCCGGTGATGCGGGCGCGCTTGATGCCCTCGACCAGAACCTTCACGGTGCCATCAGGCAGTTTCAGCAGCTGCAGAATGGTGGAGACAGTCCCCACGCTGTAGATGTCCTCGGCCGATGGATCGTCCTGCGCCGCGTTCTTCTGCGCCACGAGCAGGATCTGCTTGTCGTCCTTCATCACGCTTTCCAGCGCGCGCACGGATTTCTCTCGCCCGACGAAAAGCGGCACGATCATGTGCGGGAAGACCACGATGTCGCGCAGCGGCAGCACCGCCAGCGATTCCATCGGCAAATCAGTTTTTGTTACATCAGACATTACCAAATCCCCTAGGTCTCATGGTCTGCCCTGCCCAGGCGCAGCCATGCGTGCCGCATGCGGCCACGCTCCGAATATCGGCAATCCAGGGGCGGCCCGCAAGGGCCGCGTCGTGGAAACCCTGGTCAGGAGGCGCTTTCGGCGCGCTTTTCACTGTACGTATAGAGCGGTTCGGCCCGGCCTTCGGCCACTTCGCCATTGATCACCACCTCGGACACGCCATCCAGCCCAGGCAGGTCGAACATGGTCGTCAGCAGGATCGCCTCCATGATCGAACGCAGGCCGCGCGCGCCGGTCTTGCGCTTGATCGCCCGGCCGGCCACCACTTTCAGCGCCTCGTCGGTGAAGGTCAGCTTGACCCCCTCCATCTCGAACAGCCGGGCATATTGCTTCACCAGCGCGTTCTTCGGCTTGGTCAGGATCTCGATGAGCACTGACTCGTCGAGGTCATCAAGCGTGGCGACCACAGGCAGACGGCCGATGAACTCGGGGATCAGGCCGAATTTCAGCAGATCCTCGGGCTCCAGCTCGCGCAGGAGCTGCCCGGTCTTGCGCTCATCCTGGGCGCGCACCTCGGCGCCGAAGCCGATGCCCGAGCCCTTGCCGCGCTGGGCGATGATCTTCTCCAGCCCCGCGAAGGCGCCGCCGCAGATGAACAGGATGTTGGTGGTGTCCACCTGCAGGAATTCCTGCTGCGGATGCTTGCGCCCGCCCTGCGGCGGCACGGAGGCCACGGTGCCTTCCATGATCTTCAGCAGCGCCTGCTGCACGCCCTCGCCGGAAACGTCGCGGGTGATCGACGGGTTGTCGGACTTGCGGCTGATCTTGTCGACCTCGTCGATATAGACGATGCCGCGCTGGGCCCGCTCGACGTTGTAATCCGCCGCCTGCAGCAGCTTGAGGATGATGTTCTCCACATCCTCGCCCACGTAGCCGGCCTCGGTCAGCGTGGTGGCGTCGGCCATGGTGAACGGCACGTCCAGGATTCGCGCCAGGGTCTGCGCCAGCAACGTCTTGCCCGAGCCGGTCGGCCCGATCAGCATGATGTTGGACTTCGCGATCTCGATGTCGTTGTTCTTGGTGGCGTGCGAGAGCCGCTTGTAATGGTTGTGCACGGCCACGCTCAGCACCTTCTTGGCGTGGCTCTGGCCGATCACGTAATCATCCAGCACCTTGCAGATCTCGCGCGGCGTGGGCACGCCATCGCGCGACTTCACGAGATGCGTCTTATGCTCCTCGCGGATGATATCCATGCACAGCTCGACGCATTCGTCGCAGATGAAGACGGTCGGCCCGGCAATAAGCTTCCGCACCTCATGCTGCGACTTCCCACAGAAGGAACAGTAAAGCGTATTCTTCGTGTCGGCCGATTTGCTGCTCATTAAATCACTCCACAGCGCGCAATTAAGTCGAAAGACTAGCCCCCTGTGCATTTACACACAAGCGCGGCGGGGGTAGTCAAAAAAACCATAACTATTTCAAATAATTGCATGAAAACCAGGGCTTCATGCTGCACCGCACCGTTGGCGAGGCGTAAAAAAACCGTAAAAAAACGAGTCCGGAGGAGGCTCCGGACCCGTCCTCGTTTTCACTGCCTCCAGGCTCAGATGGCCGGCGACGGCTCCGCCCCGGCCGCCGGGACGGCGGCTTCGGCCGGGCGTGGCTGGCTCTTCACCACATCGTCCACCAGGCCGAAATCCTTGGCCTCCTGGGCGGACATATAGGTGTCGCGCTCCAGCTTGGCCTCGATCGCCTCGAGCGGCTGGCCGGTGTGCTCCACGTAGATCAAATTCAACCGCTTGCGCAGGTTGAGGATCTCGCGCGCCTGGATCTCGATGTCGGTCGCCTGGCCCTGGGCGCCGCCGGAAGGCTGGTGCACCATCACGCGGGCATTCGGCAGGGCGAAGCGCTTGCCCTTCTCGCCGGCGCACAGCAGCAGGCTGCCCATGGAGGCCGCCTGGCCGATGCACACCGTGCTGACCGGCGAGCGGATGTACTGCATGGTGTCGTAAATCGCGAGGCCGGAGGAGACCACGCCGCCGGGGCTGTTGATGTAGAACGAGATTTCCCGGTTCGGGTTCTCGCTCTCCAGGAACAGCAGCTGCGCGCAGATCAGCGCGCTGACCTCGTCATAAACCTGACCCGTCAGAAAAATGATCCGCTCCTTCAGCAGGCGCGAATAGATGTCGTAAGACCGCTCGCCGCGCGCCGTCTGCTCCACCACCATCGGCACCAGGTTGCTGCTGTAAAACTCGACTGGATCCCGATCCCGCATCACTCATTTCCTTGTTTTGAAAAAAACCGCCCGCCCCGGCATCACACCGGGCCATGCGTGGCCGCGGCGTGAGCGGAACGGGCGTCATGTATCCAAGTTAGTGGATCGCACGCGCACGTCTAGTGCCGGATTAAGCTTCCGAGTCGGCGGCGAGCTCTTCCGGGGTCACGGTGACCTCGTCCTGCTTCACCTGGCCGAGCAGCAAGTCCACCACCTTGTCCTCGAAGATCGGGCCGCGGAAGCGTTCCAACTGCTGCGGGTTCTTGCGGAAGAACTCCACAACCTGCATCGCCTGCGGGCCGTAGCGCATCGCCTCGTTGAACATGGCGCGCTGCAGCTCCTGGTCGGCGACGGTGACGTTGTTGGCGCGGCCGATCTCGGCGACCAGCAGTCCCAGGCGCACGCGCCGGTCGGCGATCGCGTGGTACTCGGCCTTCAGCGTGTCCTCGTCCTTGGCGGCGTCCTCGGGGTCGGCATTGCCGGCGGCCGTCTCGGCCTCAACCTGGCGCCAGATCTCGGCGAACTCGGCCTCCACCAGGGATTCCGGCGCGGCGAACTGGGCCTTCTCGACCAGCGCGTCCAGCAAAGCGCGCTTCAGCTTCATGCGGGCCATCTGCTCGTACTCGCGGCTGATCTGCTCCGAGACCTTGGCGCGCAGATCGGCAACCGACTCCAGGCCAACGGCCTTGGCCAGCTCGTCGTCGATGGCCGGAACCTCGGCCACGGCGAGGGACTTGGCGGTGATCTCGAACTCGGCCGTCTTGCCGGCCAGATCCTCGGCGCCGTACTCCTCGGGGAAGGTCACGGTGATGGTCTTGGTCTCACCAGCGGACATGCCCTCCATCTGCTCGGAGAAGCCGGGGATGAAGCCCTCGCCGGCGATGGTCACGTCGACATCGCTGGCGGTGCCGCCCTGGAAGGCCTCGCCGCCGATGCGGCCGATGAAGTCCACGGTCAGGCGCTCGCCGGCGACGGCCGGGCGGGTCTCCTCGACCGTCTTGAAGCTCTGGCGCTGCTCGGCGATGCGCTTCAGCGCCTCGTCCACCTTCTCCTCGGCGACGGCGGCCACCGGCTTGCTCAGGGTGATGTCGGACACGTCCGGCACCGCCACCTCGGGCAGCACTTCCATCTCCATGGTGAATTCCAGGTCGGATTCCTGACCCGGCTTGGTGATCTCGAGCTTCGGCTGCATCGCCGGGCGCAGGCCGCGCTCGTCGATCAGCTTGCCGGAAGCGTCGTTCACGGTCTGCTCCAGCACTTCCGCGGCCACGGCGTCGCCATAGCGCTTGCGCACCATGGACATCGGCACCTTGCCCGGGCGGAAGCCCGGCAGCTGCATGGTCTTGGCAAGCTCGGCCAAACGCTTCTCACGCTTGGCGGCAAGTTCGGGTTCGGGAACCACGACGGTAAAGCCGCGCTTCAAGCCCTCGGAGAGCGTCTCGGTAACCTGCATGAACGACAAAATCCTCAATAAAACAACAACTACGCAACTCTGTTGGTGCGGGCGGAGGGACTTGAACCCCCATGACTTGCGCCACCAGAACCTAAATCTGGCGTGTCTACCAGTTTCACCACGCCCGCTTTAGCCTTACTCCAAGCCGCGCCGTCTAGCGCGAGTTTCAAGACTTAACAAGGAGGCCCCTCGTATCTCGGGAAAAAAGCGACTAATTGGCTCCTTAATGAGCATGCGAACCGAGGAAACACCCCCCACCAGCCGGCAAGGCCGGAAGCCTGGCACCTGGCTTTGGATCGCGGCAGGGGCCGCCCTGCTCGTGGCCGTGCCCGTGGCGGCGGGGCTGGTCGCGATGGCCCGCTTCAACCCCAACGCCTACGCCTCGGCGCTCGCCGCGGCGGTGGAGCGCGCCACCGGGCGCCAGCTCACCTTGGGCGGGCCGGTGCGGTTGCATCTCTCCTTCAACCCGACGCTGACGGTCAGCAACGTCACCCTGGGCAACCCGCCGGGCGGCTTCGCCGGGGATTTCGTCACCCTGGACCGGGCCGATGCGCAGATCGCCCTGCTGCCCCTGCTCACTCACCATCTGGACGTTCTGCGCCTGGTGCTGGAGCGCCCGCAGATCACGCTGCAACACCTCCCCTCCGGCGCCAGCAACTGGGTGTTCTCCGCCGCCCCCGGCCACGCCACCGGGACGCACCGTTTCCATGGCTACAAGCTTGCCCTGAAGGCGGTGGAAATCCGCGACGGCCACGTCACCATCATCCCCGCCAATGGCCAGATCTATGGCTTCGGCCTGCCCCGCGTGACCGGCACGGCGGACTCGCTGTCCGCCCCGCTGCATCTGGCGGGCGGCGCCAGGATCGGCACGCAGAAGGTGGATCTCACCGGCGTGGTCGGGCCCATCGCGCAGCTTTCCGGCACCGCGCCCTGGCCGGTGGACCTCAGCCTCACCAGCGCGGGGGCCACGGGCCGGCTGACCGGCGCGGTGGCCCAGCCGCGCACCGGCGCGGGCTACGACCTGACCCTGAACGTGGACATCCCGGCGCTGGAAGCCCTGGCCCCCGGCACCCTGCCGGCGCTGCACCAGCTGCATCTCGGCGCCGAGATCGTTGACCGCAACGCGGTCGCGCCTGCCATCAACAACGCCTCGCTCACCGCCGGCCCGTCCGACCTCTCCTCCCTGCGCCCAGGGCTCACGCTCCAGGGGCTGGATATAGAGATGAGCGCGCTTAACCAGCCGGTGACGCTGCAGGCCAGCGGCGAGCTCGGCCAGGATGCGTTCAGCGCCAAGGGCTATGTCGGCGCACCGGATGCGCTGCTTAACCCGTCCCTGCTGCCCGCTGGCACGGCCGCTCCGGCAAGCTTCCCGGTCGGGCTCTCGCTGCGGCTTGGCCCCGCCCAGGCCGCCATCACCGGCGCCATCGCCACCCCCACCACGCTCTCCGGCGCGGCCCTGGCCATCACCGCCACCGTGCCGGACCTCTCGGCCCTTTCCACCGCCGCTGGCACAACGCTGCCGGCATGGAAGAACATCACCATCCAGACCACGCTGATCGACCCCGGCGGCCAGGGGCTGCGCAACGCGATAGGGCTGGACAGCTTGGCCGTGACCATGGATCACGCGCAGTTCGGCGGCGATGCCAGCCTGTTCTTCGGCGCCAAGCCCAGCCTGCAACTCTCGCTGAAATTCAGCAACGCCGATCTCGACGCGCTCACCGCCGCCCTGCCGCAACCGCAGCCCGCCGCCGCAACCACCCCCACGCCAGCCCCGGCCGCGCCAACCCTGCCCAACGCGCCGCTGCCGCTGGGGCTGCTGCATCTGGGCGATGCGGACATCCAGCTCGCCGCGGATTCTCTCATCTGGCACCAGCTCACCTTCACCGCGCTGCAAGGCCACGCCACAATCACAAACGGCGTGCTCAGCCTCAACCCGTTCACCGGCGAGCTGCCGGGCGGGGCGGTCACCGCCAGCGCCAGCCTCGACGCCTCGAAGGACCCGGCAACCGAAACCCTGCAAGTTACCGCCCCGGCGCTCGCCCTCCCGCCGCTGCTGCACGCCTTCGGCCTGCCGGACACCGCCGAAGGCACCGCGCAGGTGCAGCTCAAGGCCGCCAGCACGGGCGACACCCCGCAGGCCATCGCCAGCGGGCTGAATGGCAGTTTCGGCGCTGCGGCGGTGAATGGCGTCATCGATGGCGGCGTGCTGAACCGCCTGCTCGGCGCCGTGCTGAAAACCGCCGGGCTGACGGACCCGCAACTCACCGCCCCCGGCCCGGCGCCGGTGCGCTGCGCCGCGCTGCGGCTGGACGCCGCCAATGGCACCGGCACGGTGAGCGCCCTGGCCCTGGACAGCCTCCGCCTGAAGCTGCAAGGCGGCGGCACGATGGATTTCGGCAAGGCCACGCTCGGCCTGACTCTGCAACCCCAGCTGCGCGGGCAGGCCGCCACCACCCAGGTCACGGTCAGCGGCGGGTTTGCCCAGCCCACGCTCGCCGCCGCCCACGCCACCCCTGCCCCGGGCGGCGATATCTGTCCGGCCGCGCTGAACCTCGCCCGGTTCGGCCAGCCCGGCCCCGCCGCGCCACCGCCGGGCAGCTTCCCCTCGCCCGAGTCCAGCGCTCCGCAACAGCCCGGCTCCCCCAAGAACCTCAACGCCCTGCTTGGCCAATGAAACGCTTCTGGACCACCACGACCACCATCACCGACGGTGAGCATTTCACCGTCCTGCTCGACAGCAAGCCGCTGAAGCTCCCTGGCGGCAGGGGGCTTTCCGTGCCCTTCCCCACCCTGGCCGAGGCCATCGCCGAGGAATGGGGCGCCGCCCCCGCGGAATTCTCGCCCGACGACCTGCCCCTGACGCAGCTGGCCAGCACCGCGCAGGACCGCGTGGCCCTGCACCGCGCGGAGATCATCCGCCAGCTCACCGCCTATGGGCTGAACGACCTGCTCTGCTACCGCGCCGACGGCCCCGCCCCGCTGGTGGCGCAGGAAAACGGCCAATGGGACAAATGGCTGGACTGGGCGCGTGAGCGCTATGGCGTGGAGCTGTTCATCACCGCCGGGGTGCTGCCCATCGACCAGCCCGCCGAGGCCGCCGCGCAGTTCAGCGCCGCGCTGGATGCCTATACCGAATACGGCCTCGCCGCGCTCGGCGTCGTCGTTCCGGTACTGGGCAGCCTGGTGCTCGGCCTCGCCGTGGCGGAAGGCGCGCTGGACGCGCAGACCGCCTCCGACACCGCGTTCACCGACGAGCTATGGCAGGAAGCAAACTGGGGCCAGGACAAGGAAGCCCTCGCCCGGCGGCGGCACATCGTGGCGGATGTCGCCGTCAGCCGGCGCTTCCTGGAACTGTGCCGGGACTAGCGTGCACCTGGGCGACGAACCTCGCCCCAGCCTGCACCAGCGCCTCAGCCACCTCCGCCCCCAATTCCGCGCTGCCCTCCGCCCAGGCGGCTTCAATCGCGTCGCGCGGCACGGCGTCGAACTCCACCGGTACCTCGATCTGCAGCCCCTCGAAGCTGACCGTGCCGAAGCCGCTCACCGGCAGGCCGAACACGCTGCCCGGGGCGCGGGCGGGTTCGCCCTGCGCCGCCACGCACGCGCCGCGCAGCGCCAAGTTTAACGAGAGCAGCGGCTCCGCGCCATGGCCGAACCGCGCCTGCCCGCCGGGGATGCGCGCCTCCATCAGCTGCCGCGCCACCTTCCACAGATAGAAAGACGGGATCACCACCCCGGTCTCGCGCCGCAGCGCCAGCGTCGCCTGGTGGATCACCGGCACATTGCCGCCATGGGCGTTGAGGATGACGATGCGGGTGAGCCCGTGCCGCAGCAGCCCGTGCAGCAGATCGTCCAGCACGCTTCGGAAGCTCTCCGCCGAGAGCGCCAGCCCGCCGGGGCTGGAGCCGAAATAATCCGCCACGCCATAAGGCAGGCTCGGCGCCACGAAAGCGGGCGCGCCCAGCTCATGCGCCCGCCGCGCGATGCGCTCGGCGATGAGATCCGCCAGCAGGTAATCGCCCATCGGCTGGTGCGGACCATGGTCCTCATGGCTGCCCAGCGGCAGCAGGATCACCGGGTCGCGCGCAAGGGCGCTGGCGAAGGCCGGCGCGGTCAGGTCGCCCAGGCGGACGAAGGGGCTGGAGTTGGTCATGCGCCCAACTCTGCCCCGGCGCTGGACATCCGCAAAGCCCCGCGATTAATTACGGTCAGGCATCACGGATGAGATCATGAACAGCGAAGCGCCGGCAGACAAGATCATTCCCGTCATCCTCTCCGGCGGCTCGGGCACAAGGCTCTGGCCGGTTTCCCGCAAAAGCTTCCCCAAGCAGTTCTGGCCGCTGATCGCCGAGCACTCGATGCTGGCGGAAACCGCCCTGCGCGCCGCCTCGGCCGAGTTCAGCCCGCCCATCGTCGTTGCCAACCAGGACCACCGCTTCGTGGTGGCCGAGCAGCTGCGCGAGGCCGGGATCGCCAGCGCGCGCATCCTGCTGGAACCCGTGGGCCGCAACAGCGCCCCGGCCATCGCCGCGGCCGCGCTGCTCGCCGCCGAGACCGCGCCCGATGCCGTGCTCTGGATCATGGCGGCGGATGCCTCAATCACCGACCGGGAGGCCCTGCGCGAAGCGATCCGTGCCGCCCTGCCCGCCGCCCGCGCCGGCAATGTCGTCACCTTCGGCATGGAGCCCACCGCGCCGGAAACCGGCTATGGCTACATCGCCCGCGGCGAGGCGCTGCCCGGCATGCCCGGCGCGTTCCGGGTCGAACGTTTCGTCGAGAAACCGGACGCTCGAAACGGCCAAGGCGCTGATCGCCACCGGCGGGAATCTGTGGAACTCCGGCATGTTCGTGTTCCGCGCCGACACGCTGCTGGCCGAGCTGGAACGCCTGGCGCCGGAGGTGCTCACCGCCACCCGCGCCGCCATGGCCGCCCGCAGCACCGACCTCGACTTCATCCGCCTCGGCACCGCCGAATTCGCCGCAGGCGCCGGACATCTCCATCGACTACGCCGTGGCGGAAAAAACGGACAAGGCCGTGGTCGTCCCCGCCGCCATCGGCTGGTCGGATGTCGGCTCCTGGACGGCGCTGGCCGAGATCGGGCCCAAGGACGCCCGGGCAACGTCGCGCTGGGCGACGTGGTGCTCGAGGATGTCGCGAACTGCTATGTCCGCAGCGACGGCACGCTGACCGCCGTGCTCGGCGTGCGCGACCTGATCGTGGTGACGACGCAGGATGCCGTGCTCGTCGCCGCCAAGGACCAGGCGCAGAACGTGAAGAAGATCGTGGACCGGCTGAAGGCGCAGAAACGCCCCGAGGCCGACAGCCATAACCGCACCTACCGCCCCTGGGGCTTCTACGAGAGCCTGATCCAGGGCGACCGCTTCCAGGTGAAGCGCATCGTCGTCTGGCCGGGACGAAAGCTCTCACTGCAGAAGCATTTCCACCGCGCCGAGCACTGGGTGGTGGTGGCAGGCTCCGCCGCCGTCACCTGCGATGACGAGGTGCGCCTGCTGCGCGAGAACGAGAGCGTCTACCTGCCGCTGGGCTGCATGCACCGGCTGGAAAACCCGGGCAAAATTCCGCTCACGGTGATCGAGGTGCAGTCCGGCGCCTATCTCGGCGAGGACGATATCGTCCGGTTCGAGGACACCTACGGCCGCCAGTAAGGCTCCAACTTAGACCAGATGTTCGCCTGAGATAGGAGGGTGACCCGTCTCACAATATGCAGGATTTCGAGGGTTGCGCTGGATTGGCCGGCGCCGAGCCTCATGCATAGGAGACGAGTCATGGAGAAGCTTATCACTTACATTGGCCTTGATGTGCACAAAGATACGATCTCCATAGCGGTCGCCGAAGCGGGGCTGCGGAAGGAGGTGCGTGATTACGGAACGATCGCAAATACGCCGGCTGCCTTAAAGAAGCTGATCGCCAAGTTAGCCAGCACCGGTCATGAACTGCGGTTTTGCTATGAGGCGGGGCCGTGCGGCTACGGTATCCAACGGCAGATTACAGCGGCCGGGCACGAATGCTCCGTGGTGGCGCCATCGTTAATCCCTAAAAAGCCCGGCGACCGCGTTAAGACTGATCGGCGCGATGCGGCCAATCTCGCCAAGCTGCACCGGGCCGGTGAGTTAACCGCGGTATGGGTTCCCGATGAAGCGCACGAGGCGATTCGTGACCTGGTTCGGGCGCGTCTCGCGGCGGTGCGCACATTGCGTGAAGGCGCGCCAACAATTGTCGGGGTTCCTGCTGCGCCAGGGCTGCCACTACGGCCAGAAGGCATGGACGCTTCTACACCGGCGTTGGCTGGCGGGGCTGAAGTTTAAGAACCCGGTACATTACATCGTGCTCGAGGATTGCCTCGAAGCGGTGGATGCGGCGACCGCCCGACGCGATCGTCTGGAGGCGCATATCGAGGCGGCGCTGCCGGCTTGGTCTCTTGCACCAGTCGTGCAGGCGCTCCAGGCATTGCGCGGCGTGGCCATGGTGGCGGCGGCAACACTGGTTGCTGAACTGGGCGACATCACCCGCTTCACCAAGCCAAGCCAGCTCATGGCATATCTTGGCTTGGTTCCGTCCGAGAACTCCAGCGGTGGCAAGCGTCGCCAAGGCGGTATCACAAAGGCTGGCAATGAGGCGGCGCGGCGGATGCTGATCGAGGCCGCCTGGAGTTACCGGTTCCCGGCCCGGATCGGCCGCGCACAGCTGATCCGTCAGGAAAAGCTCACCAAGCCGGTCCGCGACATTGCATGGAAAGCGCAGGAACGACTGTGCCGCCGGTACCGCAAGTTTGCCCGGGCCGGAAAGTTGACCACGGTGATAACCACCGCGATCGCGCGGGAACTGGCGGGGTTTGTTTGGGCGATCGCCAATCAAGTGCAACCGGCAGCAGCCTGACACCTTCTCATTGACATCGAATATCTCGCCAAAAAGGAGCTCTCCGCCGCAACTATATATCCAAAGCTGGGCAAGGCCGGAGGCACGATCACGGCCAGGGGAACCCTCGTAGACTCTATCAGCCGGATCTTATCCGACGCTGGATCTTAGACAGAGGAAGCTCCGCGACGCATCACAGGTCCGGCGGTAACCAACCCGCGTATCAGAGCATGATCAACCGTCGTTTCATGATCGTGCTTCCTGCCCTTCCCAGTGGCGGCCGTACTAAAAAAGCTCGCAATAGGAAGCAAAAATTTTTCACGCCTGCAGCTTGAAACGGCGAACATGAGAGAGTTCTGTTTCAAAACTCGCTTTGGTGAGTTGGTTGGCGTGGTTTTTTGAGCACCGGAGCGCAGAAAAACCGCGCCAAACGGCCGCCAGAGTAGAGTTTTCAAACAGACGCCGGCGCGCTCAGCGTGAGCGAGAGCGCATGCAGCCCGGATTTGAACTCCGCATCCAGCGCCTCATGCACCGCGCGTGAGCGCTCCAGCCGCGACAACTCCCGCAGGCTCTCCGCCACCATGGTCACGGCGTAATGCGTCTCCCCGGCGGGCAGTCCTTGCCGCCCGGCATGGCGGGCGTGCCGGCCGCTCTCATCCACCACGTCCAGCACGGCAGGCGCGAACGCCGCCCGCAGCGTCTGCTCAATTCTCTCCGCCCGTGTGCTCATCATCCGCATCCTTTCATCGCATCTCTGCGCGCATCACATGTTGCCAATTGCGCGCGAGGGCGCACATTAAGGCCATGATCTCGACGAACCGCAAGCCGCGCGCCTTTGCGCCCGATCCGGCGGCCCCAGGCCAGGGCTGCGACAGCCCCGGCTGCGCCCTGAACGGCGACTACCGCGCCCCCAAATCCCGCGGCAATCTGCGCGAATTCCACTGGTTCTGCCTGGAGCATGTGCGCGCCTACAACGCCTCCTGGGACTACTACAAAGGCATGTCCCCCGGCGAGATCGAGGCCGAGCTGCGCGCCGACTCCTCCTGGCAGCGCCCAAGCTGGCCGCTCGGCCAGAACGGCGCGGCCAGCCGCCAGCAGGAGGCGCTGGAAGCCGAGCTGCGCAATTTCGCCTTCGGGGCCGAGCGCCCGCATCAAGCCCCGCGCCCGAACATTCCCGCCGAGCTGCGTGACGCGCTGGAAATTTTCGGCCTCGTCTGGCCGGTGACGCTTGAAACCGTGAAGGCCAAGTACAAAACCCTGGCCAAGCAGCACCACCCGGATGCCAACCAGGGCAGCAAGCAGGCCGAGGAGCGGCTGAAGAACATCAACCTCGCTTACGCCACGCTGCGCGGCAAGCTGGCCGCCGCGCCGGATTGAGCGCCGCCGCGTAAGGTGGCAAAGCTAACATGTGCGAGCACCCTTAAGGACCGAATACATGAACGATATCGCCGCGACGTCTGAACCCCGGGTCCCTCCCACCTCGGCGATCAACCTGCCCGACATCAAGGTGAAGGCCCGCAAGGTATTCGGCATCGACACGGATCTCGAAGTCCCCGCCTTCTCGCTGCGCACCGAGCACGTGCCCGAGATCGACCCGGCCTACCAGTTCGACCGCGAGACCACGCTCGCCATCCTCGCCGGCTTCGCCTTCAACCGCCGCGTCATGATCCAGGGCTATCACGGCACCGGCAAGTCCACGCATGTGGAGCAGGTGGCGGCGCGCCTCAACTGGCCGTGCATCCGCGTCAACCTGGACAGCCACATCAGCCGCATCGACCTCATCGGCAAGGACGCGATCGTGCTGAAGGACGGCAAGCAGGTGACCGAGTTCCGCGAAGGCATCCTGCCCTGGGCGCTGCAGCACGCCTGCGCCCTGGTGTTCGACGAATACGACGCCGGCCGCCCGGACGTGATGTTCGTGATCCAGCGCGTGCTGGAGGTGGAGGGCAAGCTCACCTTGCTCGACCAGAACCGCGTCATCCGCCCGCACCCGGCCTTCCGCCTGTTCGCCACGGCCAACACCGTCGGCCTGGGCGACACCACCGGCCTGTACCACGGCACGCAGCAGATCAACCAAGGCCAGATGGACCGCTGGAACATCGTCGCCACGCTGAACTACCTGCCGCACGCGCAGGAAGTCGCCATCGTCATGGCCAAGATGGGCGTCTCCGCCGCCGACGCGGCGACGAAGCAGCGCATCGAGCGCATGGTGGCGCTGGCGGACCTCTCCCGCGCCGGGTTCATCGCGGGGGACATCTCCACCGTCATGTCGCCGCGCACGGTCATCACCTGGGCCGAGAACACGCGCATCTTCGGCGATGTCGGCTTCGCCTTCCGCCTCACCTTCCTCAACAAGTGCGACGAGGCCGAGCGCCAGACGGTGGCCGAGTACTACCAGCGCTGCTTCAACGAAGAGATCCCGACCGGCCTGCGCCAGCCGGCCTGACGCGAAATGACCGGCAAGCAGGACCAGGGCAAGGCCGAGGAGTTCAAGCGGGCAACCGCCAGCACGCTGCGCGCCATGGCGCATGCGCAGGAGCTGGAGGTGGCCTACCAGCCCGGCCCGGCCGGGCTCGCCAGCAACAACAAGCGCGCGCGCCTGCCCTCGCCCTCGCGCGCCCTGCCCGCCGCCGAGATGGCCAAGCTGCGCGCCGCGGCTGACTCCATGGCCCTGCGCCTGCGCCACCACGACAATTCACTGCACAATGCCCGCTCCCCCGCCGCGCGCGAGGCGAAAGAGGCGTTCGACGCGCTGGAGCAGGCGCGGGTGGAAGTCTACGGCGCCGAGCACATGGCGGGCGTGGCGGCGAATCTGCGCCACAAGCTGGGTGAGGAATGCGTCGCCAACGGGCTCGACAAGATGACCGCGCGCGACCAGCTGCCGCTGGCCAGCGCCGTCGCCCTGCTGGCGCGGGACCGCATGGACCCGGCCTCGGTGCCGGATTCGGCGCGGCAGATCGTGGATCTGTGGCGGCACACGCTGAGCCCGGCGGCGGAAGCAGCACTCGACGATCTCGCCTCGGCCCGCGCCGACCAGGCGGACTACATCAGCGCCGCGCGCAAGCTGCTGGCGGCGGTGGACCTCGCCGAGGCGGAACCCGGCCCGGGCGACGAGGAGAGCGAGGAGCAGAGCCAGGACCAGGGCGAGCAGACCACGCAGCAGGACAACAACCCGGAAAGCGAAGGCCAGCGCCAGGAGCAGGAAAACCCGATGCTCGCCGCCCAGCCCGAGATGGCTGAGGGCGAGGCCGGGGAGGACGCCACCGAAGAGGAAGGCGAGCCCGAGGACGCGACGGCCGATGCGGGCGAGGCGCCCTCCGGCCCGCAGAGCCGCCGCCCGCCCGCCGATACCGGCGATGCCAGCACCTACCGCGCCTTCACCACCGCGTTCGACGAAGAAATCGCGGCCGAGGAGCTGTGCGACCCGGACGAACTGACCCGGCTGCGCCAGCAGCTCGACCAGCAGCTCCAGCATCTGCACGCCCTGGTGGCCAAGCTCGCCAACCGGCTGCAGCGCCGCCTGCTGGCACAGCAGACCCGCGCCTGGGAGTTCGACCTGGAAGAAGGCATGCTGGATGCCGCCCGCCTCGCGCGCATCGTCGTCGACCCGCTTCTGGCGCTCACCTACAAACGTGAGCTGGAGACCGAATTCCGCGACACGGTCGTCACCCTGCTGATCGACAATTCCGGCTCCATGCGCGGCCGGCCCATCACCGTGGCCGCCATGTGCGGGGACATCCTGGCCCGCACGCTGGAGCGCTGCGGCGTGAAGGTGGAGATCCTCGGCTTCACCACCCGCGCCTGGAAGGGCGGGCAGAGCCGCGAGCAATGGGTGGCGGCGGGCAAGCCGCCGCAGCCCGGGCGGCTGAACGACCTGCGGCACATCGTCTACAAGGCCGCCGACATGCCGATGCGCCGGGCGCGCAAAAATCTCGGCCTGATGCTGCGCGAAGGGCTGCTGAAGGAGAACATCGACGGCGAGGCCCTGCTCTGGGCTTACCGGCGCCTGCTCGCCCGGCCCGAATACCGCCGCATCCTCATGGTCATCTCGGACGGCGCGCCGGTGGATGATTCCACCCTCTCGGTGAATGCCGGGAACTACCTGGAACGGCATCTGCGCGACGTGATCCGCGACATCGAAAGCCGCAAGCTGGTCGAGCTGATCGCCATCGGCATCGGGCATGATGTCACGCGCTATTACCGCCGCGCCGTCACCATCGTGGATGCCGAGGAGCTGGGCGGCACGATGATGCGCAAGCTGGCCGAGCTGTTCGACGAAGACGAATCCGCCGCCTGGCACCGCGCCTCGGCCCTGGGCGCCCCTCAAATAGGCTAGGGACAAGTCTCAGCCAGCGCCGTCGCCTCTGGCGGCGGCGGGCTGACAGGCCGGTGCAGCATCTCCCCCAGCGGCGCCGCCAGGGCGATGGAGTGCAGATACTGGCAAGGTTTGGCCAGATGATCCTCGCTGTTGAAGAAATCCCGCGCCGGGTAATGGCTTTCATTCGGCGGCGCCAGAAACGCCCCGCCATTTTGCGTGTACACGGCGCGGATCGCGGCCAGAAGCGCCGTGGGTAGCGCCTCTTCCCGGTCATCCACCGGCAGCCCGCCAATGACCACCACACCCCGCCGCACCTGCGCCGCGACGAAGCCGCCGATCAGCGCGCTTCCATAACCCGCGCTGATGTCCTCCGCCGTTGGCAAAGGGCGCGGCAATGCCGCCAGCAGCGCCGCATCCTGCCCGGCCAGATCGTTATCAATCCTGTCGCCCTGCGCATTATACTCCCTGCGCAGCAGCGCCTGCGCGTTCACCGCGTGCAGCGCCGCAGATCGGCATCTCCGCCGCCGCTTCTAGCAGATCAGCCAGCTGGCAGCAGAAAACCGCACCCAGCACCCGCCCCGGCGGCAGCTCTCGCAACACGTCAGGGTCATGCCGGAGCAGAAACGCGCCATCCACCGCCGCGCGATATTCGCTGGCACTCATCGAGTATTGCTGCAGCTCCATCGGCATGTACACCACATCGCCCGGGCGCAGCAGCGGCGCGTAACGGGCGAACACATCGTCCAGCCCGATGCCCACGGCGATGCCCGCATTCTCGCACGGCATGTTCAGCATCGCCCCCAGCACCGCGCAGGAATGCGAATACGGCCCGTTGGAGCCCGCGAGGATCACCAAACGCGGCGACGGCATGGCGGCAAGCGAAGCTGTCTTTTGCACCAACTCCAGCCGCAGCACGCCGAGCGATAACGGCCGGTCCGCCAGCGCGGCGAACACCGCCACGTACAGCGCCACCGAGGCGAGGCAGGCGAGGACCAGCCGCTTCATGCTAGAACTGGAAATACAGGAACGGCACGGCGGCCGGGGCGAAGAAGAGCGCCTGCAGGCTGAAGGCCGTGCTTGCGACAAGCGCCATGTGGCGGCGGGTGCGTGTCATCTCCTGCGTGTTCGGCAGGCACAGCGCGATCCACCAGCCCAGCGCCAGGAACAGCATCGCCTGCGGCAGGCTCAGCGTGCGGGCATCGCCCAGAAATGGAAGCACCGGCACCACCCGCACGAAATGCGCCAGCCCCGGCACGAGCTGCACGCAAATTCCAGGCAGAGCGATGCCATTGCCGCCGAACAGGCCGCGATAAAAATCCATCGCCGCGCCAAAACCATCGGCGCGGAACGGCACCCAGGCCAGCAGCACGGCCAGAAGCGTCAGCGCCCAGCCCAGCCGCGCGGGGATACGCAAGCCTACCCGCTCCGCCCAGCCATGCAGCACCAGATACACCCCGTGCAGCCCGCCCCAGAGCAGGAACCGCCACGCCGCCCCGTGCCACAACCCGCCGAGCAGCATAGTGATCATGAGGTTGCGGATGCGCCTGCCCTCGCCATGCCGGTTGCCACCGAACGGGATATACAGATAGTCCCGCAAAAACCCGCTCAGCGTGATGTTCCAGCGCCGCCAGAACGCGCTGATGTTCTTCGCCTTGTAGGGGCTGTTGAAATTCACCGGGAACTCGATGCCGAACATCCGCGCGAGGCCGATCGCCATATCGGAATAGCCGGAGAAGTCGAAATAGATCTGCAGCCCATAGGCCAGCAGCGCCACCCAGGCCTCGATCAGGCTCAGCGGGTCATGCCGCGCCGCGGCGGCGAAGCCCGGCTCGGCGAAGCGTGCCAGCCCATCGGCCAGCACCAGCTTCTTGGCGAGGCCGAGCATGAACAACTCCGCCCCCAGCACCAGCCGGTCCTTGAGCCCCGCCCAGGGCCGCAACGCCGCGAACTGGGGCAATATGTGCGAGGGCCGGACGATCGGCCCCGAAATCAGATGCGGGAAAAACGCGATGAAGCAGGCATAGTCGAGCAACGCCACCCGCCCGAGCCCGCCGCGCGAGGTGTCCACCAGATACATCACCTGCTGGAAGGTGACACCTATTACATTACAGGTTAAATTGCCATCCAGAACAGGAAAACCTTGTTATGACAAATGCTTACAGCTATTTGCGCTTTTCAACCGCCAAACAAGCCGGGGGTGATAGTGAAAGGCGGCAGATTGAGTCCGCTGAGAGGTACGCGGCAAAACGTGGCGTTGTTCTTGATGCATCTCTGTCGTTATCCGACAAGGGCTTGTCTGCTTATTCCGGAGCGCACAAGCGCTATGGTGCCCTAGGCGGCTTCTTGACGGCTGTAGAAGCCGGACAGGTAGAGGCTGGTAGCTGGCTGATAGTGGAGGCAATAGATAGGTTGTCCCGTGAGCATCCATCGGTTGCCATCGGCATGATTAACGATCTTTTGCGGGCTGGAGTTCGAGATACACACGCTCGAAGACGACCGCGTGTATACTTGGCATTCTGTCGATAATGGCGACTTCCGCACATTAACGGATAAAATAGATGGTGCCCGGCAATACAGCAAGCGATTATCAATGCGCGTGGGTGCTGCGTGGCAGAATAAACGCAATCAGTTAGAACTCGGCAAAGTCGTATCGATGCATTGCCCTGGCTGGCTGCGTGTTGCCAATGGCAAATATGAGGTTATTCCAGACAGAGCCGCTATTGTTCAAAGAATTTTTGCTGAAACAAATGCAGGTTTTGGGTGTGTAAAAATTGCACGCGGCTTGAATGCTGATAAAATCCAGGTTTTCACCAAATCCGAGCAAGGGATAAATGTGCAAGAAAAAGCCAGCATATGGCAACAAAGCTACATCAAAGCGCTGACGCATAATCGCAGTGTCTTAGGATATTACCAGCCACATACATTGCAGGTAGTGGACGGCAAAAAGAAACGCGTACCCACTGGCGATGCAGTTAAGATATATCCTGCTATTATTGATATAGCCACGTTTGAAGCAGCCAATGCGTCAAGGCAAAGCAAGAGAGCGGGACGGAAAGGCGTGTTTGCCAATCTGTTTTCGGGTTCGTGCCGCTGCCAGGAATGCGGCGGCAAGATGACCTTTCGCGCAATTGGTAATCCTGTACGTCGATACCTGACTTGTAATGTGCAAATGCGCGGCGGCAATTGCTCTCACAGGACTACATACCGCTATGACGGATTGGAAAAGATAATCCTTGCCGCGCTTGTGCGTTTCGGCTCCATGCAACCTGATTTGTTCAATAAAAATACAAGCGAAAATAGCTCAAAAATAGCCTCGCTTTTGGACACAAAGGCTGGAAAACAGAGGCATATTGACAACCTACTCGCTGCCTTTGCAGACATGGCGACAAAGCAATCAGCCGTGAAAATACAGGAATTAGAGCAAGAAATAGAACAAATTGATATTGAGATTGCATCTCTTAAGCAAGAGGAAATGCAACGGCGTGGAGATACGCAATTAAATCATATTGGACAAATACGCGAGCTATATGCACGCATTTACCAAGAGGGTGGATATGATCTGTATCTATCCCGCGCCAAAGTCGCACAAGCCCTTAATGGTCTAATTGATTTCATATCCTTCGATCCCATCCACAACATGATTGCCGTTATGTATAAAGGCGGCGGCTTTTTCTTCATGATTACCGTAACAACAGACAGAGACTATGAATGTTCTGACCTGCTTTTTGATGACAGATACACATACGACAAAGAACGTGGCTATAAGGTCTTAATAAACAGATTGATGGCAGAAGAAGAATATATGCAGGCAAGGGGTGAAAAACGTAGCCCAAAAGGCTCCAACCAAGGATAACGCGCCGTGATCTCAGCCGTTTTCCTTATTCGAATATTGGACGCGGCTAAAATCATTCCAAGCGTCGTTTCTGATTAGCTCTTCGATATTGAGCTTAATCTTGTAGACGAGGTTAACCATGTGAAAATGCTCTTGATTGATGAATTTGCCGATTGACGTTCGCTGATATTGTAGATCAGCAAGTCTCACGGCAGCAGTATCGCCTAAGTTGGATTGTGTCCATTCACCAACGGTTTGAAACCATTTGCCGAATTCTTCCTTCCAATTCTGGAACTCATCTTGCGGCAGGTCTTTAGAGATAATTTGCTGATTAAAGGCATCAGCCTGAACAAGAAATTCAGCGAGCTTTCTTTTTGCTTCAGACTTTGATCGGTTGATATCAAATGAGACCAATTGGTTCCTAAGTGCGTTCACTTGATCTCGCTCAGCCTTCCAAACCAGATAGGTCGCCAGCCTGCTCGAATGCCGCTGACGCAGCAAATCAACATGGTCTGCGCTGCTGATCATCCTCCACAGCGATTGCCCGCTCTTTGCTGCGTCTTTTTCATCACTATGCATTTCGCTGAGCATCAAATTAAACGGCAGGACCGTCTAAATTTTACTCTGCTTAGGAAGTTCCATCAAATTGATATACAACCTGATATCTGATTCTGTTAGTTGACGGTCATATCGCGCCATTACTATTTCTTGATCTTTAAATTTAACATTTCCATTTGATACCGTAATTTTACCTATATAACTATCGTTATTGTATAAAGTGATAATGTCTCCATTTGATTTATAACTAATCGCACTAAAATTATCTTGCAGCAGAACTCTATTTAAGACCAAAACGACGCTATCATGAGTGTTGTTGTTCATATCGACATCCATCTTATTTAAGAGAACCTTTAGTTTCGATTTGAAGGCAGGTGGCGGCGTGGGTCTTTGAAAGACCGACAAGGTAAATCTGCAAAAATCCTTCGACCAATCGTCAAGCCAAGAAATGGAGACTTCCACATTTTACGCTATTGAGTTAGACCTGCGCATACTTGATTTACATTCGAAGCCGCATTCCATGCGTTGAAGAGCGAGCCAACCGCTACAACACCATTAGTGCTATTAATTCCACTGTTATCTTGACTGGCTGCGGCTTGTCGTGCCGCCAAGCAATCTGCTACCCGAGATTGTTGCTCTTGGGCGGCAATAATCGCATTTTGCGCTGCCCTATTTTCTATTTGTTGTTCTATTTGTGCTGCATATTCACTCATTTGGAAATTGTAATCTGACAGAGTTATCTCTCCATCATGGAGTTGCTCCGCTAATTCTCTACGCTTGTATTGCACTAGCATGATGAAGTTATCAACGTGATAATATTGATTCGCGGCGTTGATCATGCACTCAGAAAATGGGATCGCATTTTCACTATTTCTCTCTGACTGCGGGTATAGATCATTACAACGTTGAACAGCATGAGCTGCCTCAACATTTTGTTGTACTACCGCATCCTGTTGAACTAGCTCTCGCAACGCTACTGGGTCTGGGCTAGCACATGCCGAAAGTGATGACATTGCCGCTAAAATCAATAGGCTCTTTATCTTGGTCGTCACGTTGCGCCACATTTCCGAGACCCCTCGCTAAAACATCACCAATTCATAACCACTATTTTTACTTTTCGTCTTTATCGCGAGAATAGAAGCGGATTATTTTCATAGGAATCATCTTCGTAAATATTTGCGGGCGAACCATCTTGTGCGGTAGTTAAATATTTTATTGCCGCGAGATACCCCTGATTTGCAGATCGCCGAATTAACGATGCCGCAGTACTATTCTCAGGTTCACCTCCTGCGCCTTGCCAATCAACGTCTATTCCCAGGTTGTACTCACCAACGGGATTCCCTTGATTCGCGGAGAGTTGATAATAATGAAGAGCTTCAGAAGAACTAGCCTCGACTCCGTGCCCGTCTTTGTAAAGCGTGCCTAAGACTGCCTCACCGTACCCATCTCCTTGATCCGCTGACAATTTTGCAAGGCGTGCAGCTTCCGCGTAATTTTTAGTGACTCCATTACCGTCATCGTAAAGAGCAGCCAGAACCGCCTCTCCTAGAGCACAACCTTGCTGCGCAGATTGTTCTGATAGCCTTGCAGCCTCTATATAATCTTGTGGTGTGCCTTGTTCATGCATATAAAGGTAGGCAAGGTTCCCCTCAGCTTCAGCCGAACCTTGATCAGCCGCAATTTTCCAATCCTGCGCTGCCGTCGTGTAGTCGCCAATTTTCGATGCAGCTAAGCCATCTTCGAATTCTCCTGCTCTAGCAACATTTAAGCAGCCACTCACCGCAATCAGCCCAACGATTGCCACAGAACTCAATAGACTGCGTTTCATAGCGCTTCCTGCTCCACCAAGGCGTCGAATGTTATCGGAAACAACCACTGCTCAGCTCACCCGTCAATTAGCAGTTTTACCCGTCCGATAGTTGACTAACCCTATAAAATGGGGTGATATTGATCTAGCGGCAGCTTATCAAGTCCGCGTCCGACGCCTCTAGCCATATGATATATCAGCCATTTTTTGTTCTTCGCCCCGGAGGCAAACAACAGCGATATTCATCCAAGCGGCTGTTTCTGAATTGATTCATGTCGCAACACGTATTGCGCGTCCATCGCGCAGGGTCATACGGCGTTGCCTCTCATTGCCTTTGCATCACGCTTAACGCTGTCCAGTTAAATTTTTATGCGTGCAAAATGGAGGATAAAAAGTGTCACGTAAAAAGGCAATGAGGGTATGCCGTTACAGCCAAAGCGGCATCTAATAAGTGGTTTTTAATAGGATTTAGCTGCACAATTGACAGATAGAATATAATGTCATCAATGTCGTTTAGATTTGTCGCTATATGAAAAATGGACTGACATAAGGTATTTTGGCATGTCAAATTTTCCCAAAAAGGTTGCTTAAATGCGAATCAATAGCGCAGCCATGATTAGCAGGGTTAGATCTTTTTTCTTTCCGCTGTCTCTTTTTAATGAGGGGCAAAATATGAGTCGTTGGCAGTTTTTTAAATTCGCAATGAAAGAATTGAAGGGAACTAATATAGTTGTTTTGCCAACTATATTCTTTACACTTGCTTTAACCGTGCTCGTAGGTTCCCAACTTTATCTAAACAAATTTGTGGTTGACAATGACAGGAGTCTGCAACTTGCATTCTATATGATATTGTGCACCGCCATTGTTCCAGTAATTCAATCAGCTTCTTTTTTAACGAAAAAGACCGTTTCATTTTTTGAAATCGTCCAAAATCTTACGATCATACCTACAACACTCATTGCTTATTCGATATTATATTATGAGTTCGGTCTACACGGTCAGATATGCTTTGACGCCTTGCCAAAATGCGTGCCAACAAATTTACATGATGGTCCTACGTCCATTTATTTTTCAGTAATAACACTTACGACTATTGGATATGGTGATTTTGTTCCTGCTAATGCGTCAGCGCGAATTGTAGCCGCCTGCGAAGCGCTATCTGGATATATAATTATGGCATTTTTGATAACGTCTGTCGCACGGTATTTGCAACAACAAAGGGGCTGATTATTGTGATTGAGTGCTTTTTTGACGATAGCGGAAAGGAATGTGATACGGCATTTCCCTGTCTAGCGGGCTATCTTGCGCACAACAGCTATTGGTTTGAGTTTAATACAAAGTGGCAGCATCTTTTGCTTCGGCACGGACTTCCCTACTTGCACATGAAGGAGTTTGTGAGTTTTGCACGAGCCAAAGGGTGGAATGGACAAAAGCGTAATGAAGTGATCCTAGAATTTATTGAGGTGATTAAACAGGCGAGATTGATCGGGTTTGGCGTGGCAATTGATAGCGCGGCTTGGCGTGCTCTTTCTTCCAAACGGCGGCGAGCATTTGGGAGTGGTCAGGAGTTTTGCTTTCAGCGTGTCATACGTCGAATTGTTGATCGTCTGGAAGAGGCTGACGAAAGAGATGACGTGGTAATTGTGTTTGACCGCGACATGGAGTTCGCAAAACCACGTTTAACCTTATTTGAGCATATTCTAAAAGGTGATCCCCGAGCGTCACGCCGTATTGCTTCGATAGCATTTTCGGATTCGAAAAAGTATTTTGCGCTTCAAGCGGCAGACCTTCTGGCGTGGGAAACTCGCAGTGAGCTTATACAGCGGGCTAACAAGCAGCCTTCAAAAGGACGTTTTCAAGAGCTTATGAAGGCGCTACCCCACGGCGAGTTAGACTATGAGGGCGAGTTCTGGGACCAAACAGTGGTAGAAACACATTTCGCCGCAGTCGAACAAGAGATCGCAGAAGGTAAGCGTGTCAGCGCAAATGTGCCCCCTTTGTCGAATCCCTCAGAGGTATCACAACCGTGATCTTGCCAGATGCATTGTCAGATAGCGCTTTTGCCTCATGCGTACCAAACGAAAACGAATTCGGAATGTGTGAAAGAATGTGGTAGCCCGTAATAGCTAAACCCGCATCAAGTCCAACGAATACATGCCACCACAACGCGAATGATTACAGTGCCTCAAACTTTTTTGTCATCACAAGGTATTGCACGACCAATGATTGCATTGGTTAATGTGAAAAAAAAATATCCGGGACTGCCCACATAAAGAACGAACGATCCAGCGCTTGAAGAGATGCAAAGGCAATGGGTGGCAACGGGGTATGCCGTTGTAGCTATATGCGGGGTCAATCCATACAACGGCATCTATCGTTGTGTAGTAATCATCCGGCGTGGGCCGCAGGGCTATAGCGGATCGGTTGATCGCTTGAGTAGGTGAGGATCGGCCTTATAGATTTCGATTAGACCGGCGAGCGTCTCGATCCCAAAATCGGTGAACGCCATGCCCCCTTCGTCGCCTGGTCCATAGACCCAGATGAGGCCATCCTCCTGGTCCATCTCATTGGCAACGTCACCCAACCAGTCCTCGTCTTCGCCGAGCATCTCGGCGACGCGGGCGATGGTATAGACGTGGTGGACCTTATTGACCGGCGCCATGGTCAGGCCGCGACGTCGGCAACCGCGGATGCCGCCGGCGTCCAATTCCAGGGTAATAGCTCATCAAGGCGATGCGCGGGGTGGGCAGCAATCCGCGCCAGGACGTCCGCCAACCAAGCCTGAGGGTCGACGCCGTTCATTTTGGCCGTGACGATAAGACTGTACATGGCTGCAGCACGCTGCCCGCCGCGGTCTGAGCCACAGAACATCCATGATTTTCTGCCCAAAGCAATGCCGCGCAACGCCCGCTCGGCGGCATTGTTCGAGAGGCAGACGCGGCCGTCATCCAGGAACAGGGTGAAGGCGTCCCGACGCTTGAGGATATAATCAATGGCCTTGGCAAGGTCATGGCCGCGGCTGAGCTTGGCGCGCTGCTCGCGCATGTAGAGCAGCAGCTCGTCGACCAGCGGCTTGCTCAGCGACTGGCGGACAGCCCTGCGTTCGTCGGGCATTTTGCCGTTGATGGGCCGCTCGATCTCGAACAGCGCGTCGATGCGGCGCACGATCTCAATCGCAATGGGCGAGAGGGGGATTTCCTTTTTGCCCGCGGCCTTTCGCCGTGCGTTCTCATCGAGATCTGCCATGGCGAAGAACGGACGCCTGGCATGAACCCAGCATCCCGCCTCAACGATGCGTCCGGGACTTCGGCCGGGAGCATAGAGCTGGCGATATCCATCAAAGGCGTCGGCCTGGAAGATCCCGCTATATCCAAACAGATGGCGCTGCGGATGCTCTCCTTTGCGATCGCGAGAGTAATAAAACATCGCTGCCGGCGGTGCCGCGCCCCCGAAGGGCCGGTCATCGCGCACATAGACCCAACATCGGCCAGTGTCGGTCTTGCCCTTGGCCAGAACTGGCACGGTGGTGTCGTCGCCATGCAGGCGCTCTGCGGCCAGGGCATGGGATTCAAGACGCCTGCTCAACGGGGCCAGCGCTGCGCACGCCGCCCCCACGGCATCGGCCATGGTCGAGAGGCTGATCGGCACGCCCTCCCGCGCGTAGCGCTCCGCCTGGCGGTTGAGCGGCTGGTGCTGCCCGAATTTCTCGAACAGGATCATCGCCAGAAGGCTCGGCCCCGCCCACCCTCTGGCGATCACGTGGAAGGGGGCCGGTGCCTGGCTGATCTTCTCGCAATCCCGGCAGGTGAACTTCTCCCGCACGGTCTCAATCACCTTCCATTGGCGGGGGATTGATTCCAAAGTCTTCGTGACATCCTCGCCCATCTTGCGAAGCCGCTTGCCGCCGCAGCAATCGCAAGCCGCCGGCGGATCGACGACGACACGCTCGCGGGGGAGATGTTCGGGAAAGGTGTTTCGCTCGGGACGCTGGCGGGTAAACCCCGCGACCGAAGTGACGTTGGCGACGGCGAGTTCCGCGGCCAGTTCATCCTCGGTGGCGCTTGCCTCCGCTTCTTCGAACTGCAGCGCCATCTGCTCGATGAGCAAAGACGACCGCTCCGACCGGGGGCCATAGATTTGACGCTCCAGCTTCGCGATCCGCAGCTTTTGATGGGCGATCAAGGCCAAATCTTCCGACGCCTTGGCGCGCGCCACCGCGAGTTCCGCCGCCCGCACGTCACGTTCGGCGGCCACCTCCCGCATCTTGGCGCGCTCGATCATGAGCGCCGCTTTCAGCGCATCGATATCGTCCGGCAGGGCTCCAAGATCGGCGTCCATGCCCGCGATAGAATCACAAATCGCGCCCGCTGACTCCTAAAAAATCGCGGTGCGTGACATTATCCGGCACTCGCGGGGCGCCAGGTGTGGCGTGGATTTCGCCAATCGATTCCGTCGAGCATATAGCCCAGCTGCGCGGCGGAAATCGCCAACACGCCGTCACTTGGCGATGGCCAGGTGAAGCGCGCCTTCTCCAGCCGTTTGGCATAGAGCGACATGCCGACGCCATCATGCCAGAGGATTTTTATCAGGTCCCCGCGCGCCCCCCTGAACACGTAGAGGTCCCCCGCGTGCGGGTCCCGGCCGAGCGATTGCTGAACCTGCAACGCGAGGCCAGTCATGCCGCGCCGCATATCGGTCCGCCCGACCGCCAACCATACGCGCACGCTCGATGGAAAGGCGATCATCGCCGCTCCAACGCGTCCAATACAAGGCGCAGCGCCGAGGCCTTGATGTTGCTCCCGATCCGCACGCGGTAGCCGCGCGGCAGCTCAATCTCTATCAGGTCAGTTGAAGGCGGCTCTGCCGACGGCGCCGGCGGAGCCGCTACCGGCGGGTCCGGCGTCACAACCACCGGCACAAGCTGCGGCGGCACCACGTCTGGCATCCCGCCATAGAGCTTGCGCCAGGTGAAAACCATGTTGGTGTTCACGTCATATTGCCGCGCAACCACCGACACCGACGCTCCCGGCACCAGGCATGCCGCCACAATCTCCCGCTTCAGCGCTTCAGGCCACATTTTATGCCGGCGCTTCGCCCGCAAACTTGTGTCCATTATCTCGGTTGTGGACACTTTCCACCCCAACAAGTTACGATGCCAGGATCCTCACCCAAATACCGAAACCCCAGAAGGTGGCCGCTACCGGAGGGATACGTTGTGTACGATTCCGGCAGTAATGAAAAAAAATGTGACACAATAAAAAAGGCAATGCTGATAACTACGGGGCTGCGGTCATACCCCACCAAAAAGGCGGTAACCACATGAGAGTAACACGGTAACCACGCGGCAACCACATATGTAGTTACCTGATTGTTGCAGTATTTTACTGCAACTTTTGCAAAAAAAAACACAAGGTAACCACATACAAAGAAATATATATAAACGGGATTTTTTGTTATAAAACACAACAAAAATGCGCTCCATACCCCCAGGCTCACACCGCCGTTTCTGAGTTTGTATGCCTACTTCCCGGCATGTGGTTACTTTTTCAAAAATTTGCGAAAGATGCGGTAAATTGCTGCAACAATAAGGTAACCACATGGTGTGTTACCATGTGGCTACCAAGTGGTTACCATGCAGGCATGTGGTTACCTACCGGCATTCTGTCTTTCCATGATTTTCTGCATCAACTCGCCAACCCTTGATTTTGCTGGTACAGCCATTCTATTTTTCGGTTCTGTTGTTTCCGGTTTGTCAATTTGGTTCAATACATCCAAGGATGCGGATTGCATTTTTGGTTCTTCCGATTCCGGCTCAAGCTTGTCGGCAATGACAAGCTTGTTTGAAACCACATAAAATCTACCTTTAACTACCCCTTTCTTAACCGGCTTTGAAAAATGGTAGCCATTGGCTTTTTCTAAAAAACCACGCTCATGCAATACAGATGCAACAAAGGTGCTATCCATCCCACCACATGCAACCCTAAAACCAGTGGAATTGAAATAGAACAATCCATTATCACTATCTTTCCAGCCATATGACACGGGCGGCGGCGTACTATTGCATACGTCCTGGAATTTGGCTTCATGAACTTGGACAAATTCTCTAATCAATTCAATGGCTTTAAATTCCTCTCCCCCGCCTATACCTGCGGCTCTCACGGAAATAGCGGCATTGTAGCAGATCAACGCCATGGCGATGGCTTCACCACGTGCCCAAGGCAATATAGACATTTCAATAGCTAACTCGCCAGCCGCCGCCACAAGAGCAAATCTCTCGCATATGGTCCCCACTTGCGGGTTACTATCGGGCTGCAAAGCCTGTTGTGTGAATTCATCCATGTAATAACAGATGCAATCTTTTAGTGCTGCTTCATCTGCACTTCTCATTTCGACAAGTTGCTTTAAGAACTCTTTCCCAGCCCAGCCATGATGTGCATTTAATCTGGCAGGAAATGCGTTCATCAACTCTTTTACACTAGCAAACCCATGTAGGTTAAAATGCTGGCTTAATGCGGACATAGGTACATCTGTCATTCTCACGTCTATGCCCTCGTTCTTTATTTTAGCGGCATTTTCGGCATCCATCAGGTTAGACAATGTGCGCTCTCCATTTGATAAAAACAAAACCCGGAAGGTTCTAATTTCTCTGGCATCACCTGATTGGTTTGCCCGCCCTTTCCCTGCTCCATTTCCAAGCATGTAGACCGATTGACCTACGGTTTTTGAGCTATCAACCTGAGAAATTTCATCCAATAGCAAGGTTTGATCGTTCGTTCTTTCCGCAATGGCTTCGAGCGCATTGTCTGTTGTGCGCCATGACCTGATTTGACCAGATGAATCCGGCTTGCCGAACACACTGCCCGCAACCTTCAGGGCGGTGCTTTTTCCAGCCCGACTATTCCCATAAAAATGCAGCCCGCCGCCCGAGACGTTCATCATCTCCAACAACGGACCTGCAAAGGTGGCGCACATCTGGACGGCTATAGCAGGGTTGCCAGCGGCAAGGGCTGCTACATCCGTCTGCCAGCCCGCAAGGCTGCCACAAGAGGCGTACAGCCCGCTCAAAGGGGCTATATTGGCTGGGTTCATGATAACGGGCGCAGCCATCCCCGGCGCGTTGAACTCGCTGCCGTCATTCAACAAAAACGATGTTTTATGCCAACCCGCCTTATTTGTATGCACAAGCCAGGGTGCTTTAACGTAATTGAAGAAAAGCTTTAAGCTGTTGTATTTTCCCGGCGCTATAGTCAAACCTTTACTTGCTAATCTCTTAACAAAATCATTGCGTGTGTCATGCAACTCATCTTTACCAATGACCTCATGACACACAATATCACGATGCATGAACTTGATTAGGATACCTGTCTCGCCGCCGCGTGTATTTGTTGTTTCCCCGACGACCTCAAAGCGGGATGCAATAAAAGTAGGTTTACTTGTAGCTTCGCCATCCGCTTCTTCATAATACAACCCATTTGCATTCATGATGAAACCGGCAGGAAATACTACATTGGTACTCGCTTTTTCCGTTGCCAGTTTTGCTTTCAATGATGGTGATACCCAAAACATTTTTTCCTTTTTTGCTTGGTTAATCAGCCATCCCGCATCGTGGTGGGTTGCCCCACCCCTACCAAATGCAATCCATTTGTCATTAAAAAATACTTGGTCATGTTTCGGATTATTGTTTTTACTACTCCACTCATTTGCAAGCATTTTACCATCTACTAATGCATTCTCTATGCATGAGATATTGTAGATAGCACTCATGTAAAGGAGCCATTCATCATAATCCATCCCTACCGCGCCAGGATGGTTGTCAATGTAATCAGCCAAATCGACCATTGTGAATGGTATGTTGTTTTGATCGGTTTGGTTGTAATCGCCAGGAGTAGTCTGCTTGTTTGTTGTTGCTGTTGCTGTTGCTTTTTGCGATGTTGTTTTACTTCCACTGGCATTTGGATGACCATGAATAGTCCAATCCGTAGCATTGAGAATATCGATTATTTTAATCAGCAGTTCTTTCATTGTTTCTTCTGAAATGAATGGCAAATCTGCTATTGGTAAATTAGCGGGGCTAATACCATCATCCCATTCTAATTCTTCACCAGACGAATGCCAGCCATCGGCAACAAAATATTGTCCATCGCTTAATACTTCTACTTCATGGATTTTTGTTTTTTTGCCATCAATTATTTCGTGTCTTGCAACATGTTGTTTTGCAATGCCTGTTGGGAAACGAAACAGCACAGTAAACCTTGCCGAATCCTTGCGTGTTCTCCTCACAAGAAATGTTCCACCATATTCTTTTATGGCTTCCATCAACAAGTTGCTGGTGGCAAAATCATCTTCTCTTAAATCAGCATCAATGGCGACGAACCCACCAGCCAATGGAATGCCTGTATTGGTATGATTGCTATCCAATACTTTGGAATTTACTTCCCATTTACCGTATGGTCTCCAGGGTTTTTTTCCTGAAGCCTTGACGCCTTCTACCGCATTTTCAAGCGGTAGGTAGTTATAACCGTTTACCTTGCAACCGTCTCTAAAGTCTTTTGCGGCTTGAGCCGTTCTTTTTTTTGAAGTCATTTTTATCAATCCATTAATATGGACTGCATCAATCAATCAGGGCTAAATAGTATTGCAGTGGTTGCAAGTGAGTTTTTAGGAGGATGATTGTAGATGCAGTCATCCTTTTATTATTTTTTGTGCTTTGTTGCTTTGTAATTCGCCAGCCAAGCCATTAAATCTTTCTTGGCGTATCGCGTGGAGCGAGAGCCAATCTTGTAGAATTGCGGACCTGTACCGCGAAATGCCCAGGCTTCGAGCAAGGAAACTGATATCTTTAAAAAATCCGCCGCTTGTTGACGTGTCATAATCACATCATCTGTATCTGTAATATCTACCATCGCTATAATCTCATCTATAAATTGAGTGGTCTAATCACCCCTCATTTCTATTTATCTTTTTATTTAGTTAAATTTCAATATTTTTGACAAAATGCGCAAAATAAATGCATTTTTAGCTACATGGCGATTAATTGAGAATGCTTCTCGATTCGGACATGGCACCGAATTGAGAAGGAGTTGGCATTCCTGGCAGGAACATCTTTAGAAAGCGGTATTATGATACCGTATTTGTGTAATAGGCTTTACTTGCTGGAACGTGAAGAAGCTGATGCCCAGCGGCAGGAACACCCCGCCCAGCCCGAACAGCCCGGCATATTTGAAGAAGCCGAGCAGGCCCAAATTGAACACCAGCCCCGCCACCAGCCAGACCCGCCCGCCATGACGCAGGATCAATCGGCCCACGGCGAAATTCACTGCGATGGAGACCAGCAGCAGGAGCAGAAAAACCGGCTTCCACCAGGCGTAGAAGAAGAGGCTCGCCGCCAGCAGCCAGACCATCGCCGCCCGGCGCCCCAGCCGCCCCGCCGCCAGAAACCCGGCAAGCACCACCGGCAGAAACACCAGAATGAACAGCCTGCTGTTGAAAAGCACCAGCTTTTTAGCTCGCCAAGATTGTATTAACGCCCGTTTACTTTACTAATCCGCGCCAGACAATTGGACCTGCCGCATGGCGATGCTATAGCGCCACGCCACCATAACCGGTTTCCATGAACGACACGCCGCTCTCCCATCCCGCTCTCCTGCCCGCCGGCCTGCGCGACCTGCTGCCGCCCGAGGCCGAGACCGAGGCCCGCTCGGTCGAAGCGATCATGGATGTGTTCGCCGCGCACGGTTACCAGCGCGTCAAGCCGCCGCTGCTGGAGTTCGAGGACAGCCTGCTCGCCGGCTCCGGCGCCGCCGTGGCCGAGCAGACCTTCCGGCTGATGGACCCGCGACAGCCAGCGCATGATGGGCCTGCGCGCCGACACCACGCCGCAGGTCGCGCGCATCGCCACCACCGGCTTGCCGCCTGCGCCCCGCCCGCTGCGCCTGTCCTATGCCGGCCAGTGCCTGCGCGTGCGCGGCACGCAGCTTGCGCCGGACCGGCAGATCGCCCAGGCCGGGATCGAGCTGATCGGCCACGACAGCCGCCGACGCCGATGCCGAGATCGTGCTGGTCGCCGCCGAGGCGCTGGCCGCCGTCGGGCTGAGCGCAGCTCAGCTTCGACCTGACCCTGCCCCGGCTGGTGCCGGATCTGCTGGACGAGGCCGGCATCGCCGGCGCCGACCGCGCGCGCTCTGGCCCGCGCGCTGGACCGCAAGGACGCCGCCGCGGTCGCCGCGCCATGGCGGCGCCGCTGGCGCCACTGCTGACCGAACTGCTGCTGGCCGCCGGCCCGGCCGACCGCGCCCTCGCCGTGCTGCTGGCCGTGGCCGCTGCCCGCCGCCGCCGCGCGCGCTGGCCGCCCGCCTGGCCGAGACCGTTGCCGCGCATCCGCGCCCGCGCGCCGACGCTGCGGCTCACCGTCGATCCGGTGGAGTTCCGCGGCTTCCGCTACGAGACCGGCGTCTGCATGACCGTCTTCGCCGCCGGCGAGCACGAGGAGCTTGGCCGCGGCGGGCGCTATCTCTGCGGCGACGCCGAGCCCGCCACCGGCCTGACACTGTACCCCGACGCCATCCTCCGCGCTCGCCCCGCCGCGCCGAAGCTGCGGCCGCGCCTGTATCTGCCCTTCGGCACCGCCGGCCGCCGATGCCGCCGCCGCACGGGCCCAGGATTTCGCCACCATCGCCGGCCTGGCCCCGCACCCGGACCCGCGCGCCGAAGCGCGCCGCCTGGGCTGCACCCATGTCTTCTCGGACGGCCAGATCGTCCCGCTCGCTTAAGGAACTAATACATGGCCAATGTCGCCGTGATCGGCGCCCAATGGGGCGACGAGGGCAAGGGCAAGGTCGTGGACTGGCTCGCCAGCCGCGCCGATATCGTGGTGCGCTTCCAGGGCGGCCACAACGCCGGCCATACGCTGGTGGTCGGCAACGAGACCTACAAGCTGTCGCTGCTGCCCTCCGGCCTGGTGCGCGGCAAGCTCGGCATCATCGGCAACGGCGTGGTGGTCGACCCCGAGGCGCTGCTGGCCGAGATCGAGCGCGGTTCGCGCCCAGGGCCTGGCCGTCACGCCGGAAACCCTGCGCATCGCCGACAACGCCCCGCTGATCCTGCCGCTGCACGCGGCGCTCGACCGCGCCCGCGAGGCGGCGCGCGGCGAGCGCAAGATCGGCACCACCGGGCGCGGCATCGGCCCGGCCTATGAGGACAAGGTGGCGCGCCGCGCGATCCGCGTGTGCGACCTGGCCGAGCCGGAGACGCTCGCCGCCAAGCTCGACGAACTGCTGCTGCACCACAACACCCTGCTGGCCGGGCCTGGGTGCGCCGACCTTCAAGAAGGAGGACGTGCTGGCCAGCCTGCTGGAGCTGGCGCCGAAGCTCCTGCCCTTCGCCGAGCCGGTGTGGGAGCGGCTGGACGAGGCGCGCCGCGCCGGGCCAGCGCATCCTGTTCGAGGGCGCGCAGGCGGTGATGCTGGACGTCGACCACGGCACCTATCCGTTCGTCACCTCCTCCAACACCGTGGCCGCCACCGCCGGCGTCCGGCAGCGGCATGGGGCCGGATGCGGTCGGGCTTCGTGCTCGGCATCGCCAAGGCGTACTGCACCCGCGTCGGCTCCGGCCCGTTCCCGACCGAGCTGACACGACGCAACCGGCCAGCTGCTCGGCGAGCGCGGGCACGAATTCGGCACCGTCACCGGCCGCCGGCGCCGCTGCGGCTGGTTCGACGCGGCGCTGGTGCGCCAGGCGGTGAAGGTCGGCGGCATCCAGGGCCTGGCGCTGACCAAGCTCGACGTGCTGGACGGGCTGCCGGAGCTGAAGATCTGCGTCGGCTACACGCATCAACGGCAAGACCTATACGGCACCTGCCGGCCGGCATGGCGGCACAGGCCGCGGCCGAGCCCGAATACGAGATGATGGAAGGCTGGAGCGGCTCCACCCGCGGCGCCCGCTCCTGGGCCGACCTGCCGGCGCAGGCGATCAAATACGTCCGGCGCATCGAGGAACTGGTGGAAGCGCCGGTCACGCTGCTCTCCACCAGCCCGGAGCGCGACGACACGATCCTGATGCAGGACCCCTTTGCGGGCTAACCAGCTCACTTTGCTCTCCGGGCTCGATGCCCTGGTCGTGCTACTCGCACGGCTGGGGCTGCCGGAGAGCTTCATCCGCTTCGGCATCGTCGGCGCGCTGGGCTTCTGCTGGGATACCGGCACCGTCTATCTGCTGCGCGGCCATACCAATCTCTACATCGCGGGCACGTGCGGCTTTTTCATCGCCGCCACGGCCAACTGGGCCGCCAACCGGTTCTGGACCTTCCGCCACCACGAGCATGACGCCGCGCATGTGCAATGGGCCAGGTTCATCGCCGCCAACGCCATCGGCTTCGTCTTCAACCGTGGCGTGTTCTTCGCCCTTGTGGCCCGCTTCGCCCTCGCCCATCAACAACCTGTGATTGCAATCGTCGCCGGGACGTTGGCCGGGTTGGTCTTTAATTATTTTCTTTCCAAGCGTTTCGTATTTCGTTAATACAACCGAAGGTAACGTTTTGTTAACTATACAACAACCTTAGAGAGCAATCTGCATGGCGGAGCTTCATGCCTCGGCGGCCCTGATACAAGGCCAAACCCGCGCTGAATTCGCCTTTTCACTCCCCTGCGCGCCGCTCTCCCGCCAGCAATGGCTGGTGCTCTCCGATCTCCTCTGCGTGCTGGCGCTGCCACTGACCGGCAGCATGCTCATGCAAAGCAGCGAGAACCTGGGCCGCAATCTGTGGTTTTATGGATTGCTCGCGTTGTTCACCGTGCTGCTCACCGCCTCGCATGGCGGCTACCAGGAGCGGGCGAGGCAGCCCGCCGGCATCGCCGTCAACAGCTTCCTCGCCACCAGCCTCGCCATGCTCGCTTTGGCGCTGCTGCTGGGCCATCCGCATATCCTCACCCGGGCCTGGACGGCGGCGGACGTCGCCGTGACCCCGCTGCTGCTCATCGGCACACGCTCCCTGCTCACCGCCCACCTCGCGGCAGATGACCCGGCGCAGGCCGGGCGCGGCACCCTGATCGTCTGCTACGACCATTGCCCGCGCGACCTGCCCCGCGCCTTGGCCGAGAAGTGCATCTCCCGCAACGTGGCGGGGGTGCTCTACCTCTCCCAGCTGCACGAGCTGGGCAACTGGCACCGCTGGCCCGAGCTGCCGGATTTCGAGTCCCTGCTGCAGCTCATCCATGAGCGGGACATCCAGGACGTGGTGTTCATCCACCACCCCGAGCTGGAGAGCTTCAGCGCCAAGCTGCACCAGGAGCTGCTGGCCGAGCTGCTCGCCTTCCCGGCGCGGATCTGGATGGCCTTCGACCTCGCGGCCAATCTGCCGGAGGTGCTGAAATCCCGCTCCGGCGCGTGCCAGCTCATGCCCATCGCCACCGGGGAGCTGATCACCTCGGCCAACCCGGCCAAGCGGCTGTTCGACATTCTTGGCGCAACAATACTGCTCACCCTGGCAACACCGCTGCTGCTGGTTCTGGCCGTGGCGGTACGGCTGAGCAGCGAGGGGCCCATTCTGTTCCGTCAGACGCGCATCGGCGCGCAGGGGCGGCGCATCACCATGCTCAAGTTCCGCACCATGACACATGAGCCGGACCGCCCCTTCGCCCAGGCCCGGAGGACGGACAAGCGTGTGACCCGCATCGGCCGCATCCTGCGCCGTCTCTCGCTCGACGAGTTGCCGCAGCTCATCAATGTCGTGCGCGGCGACATGTCCCTGGTCGGCCCCCGGCCGCACGCGCCGGAAACGCAGGTGGAGGGGTTGAGCTTCGAGGCCGCTTTGCGCCTGTACCGGCTGCGCCACCGGGTAAAGCCGGGCATGACCGGGCTGGCGCAGATCCGCGGCCAGCGGGGCGCCACCCCGGCCATCGCGGCGCTGGAGCAGCGCCTGGGCAGCGACCTCGAATACATCCAGAACTGGTCGCTCTGGCTCGACCTCGGCATTCTGCTCCGCACCCTGCCCGCCGTGCTCTCGAAGAAGAATGCCTACTGAGAAACGTCTCGCAGGCTCACTCCCTCCCTTGGGTGGGTATGATGCGGACATCATCATCCTCTGCCTGAACCGCCTGGCGGACACGCTGGAGGCCATCGCCTCCGCCCTGCGCCAGCGCGGCGGGGAATTCCACGTCACCGTGCTGGACCAGGGCTCCACGCCCGAGACCATCACCGGCATTACCCGCGCCTTTGCCAGCCATCCGCGCTTTGCCCTGTACAGCGCCGGGAAGAATCTCGGCGTGGCGGGCGGGCGCAACCTCGCGGCCTCGCTCGGCCATGGCACCATCATCACCGCGCTGGATAACGACGCGGTGTTCACGGATGACTGGGTGGTGGCCGCGGGCGCTGCAGCAGATTCCGGCGCGAGCCGGATCTCGGCGCGCTCGGCTTCGCCATCCTCACCGCCGACGGCACCCAGCCGGACCTTGGCGCCTGGGGCTACCCCAAGGCGCTGCTGCCGCGCTTCAGGGGGCGGTTCGATACCACCACCTTTGTCGGCGCCGGACATGCCATCCGCCGCGCCGCCTGGAACGCCGCGGGCGGCTACGACCCAAGTCTGTTCTTCACCTGGGAGGAGTACGATTTCTGCCTCGCCGCCATCGCGCTCGGCTGGCGCATCGCCTATGACGGCTCACTGGCCGTGCTCCACAAAGTCTCGCCCGAAGCCCGCGTGCAGTGGAGCGGCGAGCGCATGGCGTATTTCGTCCGCAACCGGCTCATCATCGCGCGCAAATGGGGCGCCTCCTGGCTGGCGCTGGCGCCGCGCATCGGGGCGTATCTGCTGCGCGGGCGGCTGAGCAGCTGCGCACCCCAGGTCTGGCGCGGCGTGGAACAGGCCTTCGGCGCGGAAATCTCCGCCCCAAGGCGAATGCCCGAGGCGATGCGGCGCTATATCAGCCGCAACGAGACGCGCCATCGCGGCACCCTGCTGCAACAATTTGTTGGCTTATTTGGCTAACGGGTGCAGCGCGTTCACCAGCTTCTGCAGCCGTTCCGCCAGCACATGGGTGTAGATCTCGGTGGTGGCGATGTCCGCATGGCCGAGCAGTTTTTGTAAACTTCGCAAATCCGCCCCATGCGCCAGCAGATGCGAGGCGAAGGAATGCCGCAGCACGTGGGGCGAAAGCCGATCCGGGTCGAGCCCGGCCTGTATCGCCACCTGCTTCAGCAACAACGCGAAGCCCTGGCGGGTCATCGGTTCGCGCGGGTCGCGGCCGGGGAACAGATAGCGCGGGGCGGGTTTTTTCTCCGCCATCGCCGCGCGCAGCTCCGCCGCCGCCTGCTTCGCCGGATCCGAGAGCGGCACTATGCGCTCCTTGCCGCCCTTGCCTTTGATCAGCAGCATCTGCGCATCGGTGGAGAGCGCCGGGGCCGGCAGGGCCAGAAGCTCCGAAACGCGCAGCCCGGTGGCGTAGAGGATCTCCAGCCCCGCCACCGCCTTCAGCCCCGGCAGGCCGGGCAGCTCCCGCGCCGCGGCGAACAGCGCCGTCACCTCGCCCTCGCTCAGATATTTCGGCAGCGCCTTGGACAGGCGGGGCGAGGCGAAATCCGCCATCGGGTTGTCCGTGCGCCGCCCCTCGCGCAGCAGAAACAGGAAGAACTGCCGCAGGGAAGAAAGCCGCCGCGCCTGCGTCCGCGCCGCCAGCCCGGCATCAAAGAGCCCCCGCACATAGGCGGCCACATGGCTGGCATCCGCCGCCATGGCGCTCACCCCGCGCGCGCGCAAAAACCCCAAAAAATCTTCAAGGTCCGCCGCATAGGCCGCGAGCGTGTTCGCCGCCGCGCCGCGCTCGGCGGCGAGCATTTCCAGAAACGCCTCGGCTTGGCCATCTATCGTCATGCGTCCAATGTGATAAGCGTTTCAGGCAATGTCATTCAACCGTCTAGACCTCCCCGTGCAGGAGCGCAGCATCGTGCTGGTCGGCCTTATGGGCGCCGGCAAAACCGCCATCGGCAAGCGTGTCGCCGCCCAGCTTGGCCTGCCCTTCTTCGATGCCGACCACGAAATCGAGCGCGCCGCTGGCATGAGCATCGCCGAAATCTTCAAGACCCATGGCGAGGCACATTTCCGCGCCGGGGAAAAGCGGGTGATCGAGCGCCTGCTCGCCGGCGGGCGCATCGTGCTCGCCCCGGGCGGTGGCGCCTTCATGGACCCGGAGACACGCGCGCTTATCCGCGCAGCGCGCCATCTCCATCTGGCTGCGCTGCCCGCTGCCCGTGCTACTCTCCCGCGTGCAGGGGCGCACGCACCGGCCGCTGCTCAATTCCGGCAACCCGGCGGAAATCCTGGCCCGGCTTTCGGAGCAGCGCAGCCCGGTCTATGCCCGGGCCGATATCATCATCGATGGCTCGGAGGTTCCCCCGCAAGTGACGACCGATAACGTGATCGCCGCGATCAACGCCTACACCCCGCCGCGGCGGGTGCGCGTGCAGCTTTCCGAGCGCAGCTACGACGTGCTGATCGGCCCGGACCTGATCAAGCGCGCGGGCGCGCATATCGCCCCGGTGCTGCCGCAGCCGCGCTGCGTCATCATTACCGACAGCAATGTGGCGGCGCTGCATCTGCCCACGCTGCAGGCGGCGCTGACCGAGGTTGGCGTGAGCTACACCACCCTCACCGTGCCGCCGGGCGAGGGGTCGAAGAGCATCGAGACCTGGCAGCGCCTGGTCACCGCCCTGCTGGACCAGAAGGTGGACCGACACACCACCATCGTCGCGCTGGGCGGCGGCGTGGTGGGCGATCTCGCCGGGTTCACCGCCGCGGCCACGCTGCGCGGCCTGCCCTTCATCCAGATCCCGACCACGCTGCTCTCCCAGGTGGATTCCAGCGTCGGCGGCAAGACCGGCATCAACGCGCCGCAAGGCAAGAACCTGATCGGCGCCTTCCACCAGCCTTTGCTGGTGCTGGCCGATACCGGCGCGCTGAAGACCCTGCCGGTGCGCGAGCTGCGCGCGGGCTATGCCGAAATCGTCAAGGCCGGGATGATCGCGGATGCCGCCTTCTATGATTGGTGCGAGGCCCATGCCGAGGGGATCGTGGGCGGGGACGATGAACTCCTGGCCCAGGCCATCGAGCATGCCGTGCGCTTCAAGGCCCAGGTGGTGGGCGATGACGAGCGCGAGACCAAGCCGAATAACGGCCGCGCCCTGCTGAACCTCGGCCACACCTTCGCCCACGCGCTGGAGGCGGAATGCCATTTCGACGGCAGCCTGCTGCATGGCGAGGCCGTGGCCACCGGGCTGGTGCTCGCCACGCATCTCTCCGCCCAGCTCGGCCTTTGCCCGCAGGAGGATGCCAGCCGAATCGCCGCGCATATCGCCCGCGCCGGGCTGCCGCCGCGCATTGCCGGGCTGAATGCCGGGCAGTTGCTGGCGCACATGAAGCAGGACAAGAAGATGCGCGAGGGCAAGCTGACCTTCGTGCTGACACGCGGCATCGGCCAGGCGTTCACCAGCAATCAGGTCGAGGAAGAGGCTGTCCGCGCCACGCTGCTCGCCAACGGCGCCGTTTAAGAAAAAGAGAAAATGCTGCCTTTTTGTAAAAAGGCGGCACCCAAAAACTCTTAGAATTTTAAGAGGCTGTTTCAGAATTCGCTCTGGTGAGCCAGATAGGCGTGGTTTGCGAGCACCGGAGCGGAGCGTACTTAAAGTACGTGAGCACCGGAGCGCAGAAAACCGCGTCTAGATGGCCGCCAGGGTAGAGTTCTGAACAGCCTCTACGATTCGTCCGGGGAAATCACCTCACAGCCCGTCGGCCCGCCGGAGAGGCGGTTGCAGGCGTTCACCGCATCCTCATGCGGTAACCCGACCACGCGGGCGCGGTAGGTGGTCTTGCCGCCCCTGCGGATGGACTGCACCATCGCCTGGCCGTTCACCAGCTGGGACACAGCTGACAGCTCGGCGATGCCGAGTGCGGCGCGGGCATTGGATGGGTTGGAATAAGCGCCGACCTGGATGGCCCAATGCGCCCGGCCCGGCGCCGGGCTGAATGAAGCCTGCATGGTGCGCGGCGGCGTATCGGCCATCGCGGGCGGGACGAGCGAGAAATCGGGCCGCGACTGGATGCGCGAGGGCGCCGGAGGTGGCGGCGGCAGGGACATGGCCACGGTCGAAGCCGTGAGCGTGCTCTGATAGGCGGGCTCGGCCGGGCGCGGTGGCGCGGGCGGCGGCGGCACGGGAGCGGCCTCGACCGGCGCGATGGACGCAGTCTGCACCGGCGCGACGGACGGCGTCTCAACCGGGGCGATGGACGCCACCTGCACCTGTGCCCCGGCATTGTCACCCGAATTGTCCGCAGGCAGCCCGTAAGAGGCGTTCGGCACGAAGCCCGGCGGCAGCAGCCCCGGCGCCTCGGTCATCGGCTGGGTGTTCAGAGCCAGCTGGTCAGCCTCGGACCGGTGGACCGGATAGTAGCCCTGGATATGCGGCGCGATCATCGCCACGTAGTTCTTGGTCTCGTCCGGCAAAGGCCGGCTGTAATTCATGTAGGAGCTGAGCCGCCCCGGCCCGGCATTATACGCCGCCAGGAAGCCGGGCGAGCCATAGACTTGGTACATGGCATGGATATAGGCGGTTCCAGCCATAATATTGTCGTACGGGTTGAACGGGTCCTGACCGAGCCCGTATTGCGAGGCCATCTCCTGGTAGGTCTCGGGCTCGAGCTGCATCAGCCCCATGGCCCCGGCGGCGGACACCACCAGCTGGCCGTCGATATATTCATGTCCGCCGGACTCCACGCGCATCACCTGGCGGATCCACATCTCCGGCACGTCGAACCGCGCCGCGGCCTGCTGGATATACGGGCCCCACGGGTCGCTGGGCGGTCCGGGCGGGTTGTAGTCGTGCTGGGCGTGGGAGAGGTAGTAATCGGCGTTTTCCGACACGCGCGGCCCGCCGGCGCAGGCGGTGAGCAGGGCTAGCCCTGCGCAGCCCAGCGAGAGCTTGACCTTGAAGCCAGCCCGGAACGTACGCAAACGCCCCGGCCGCACTTGGGAGCCATTGACCACGATCGGAAGCCTCCAGCAATTCACGCCTTTTATAGCATCATGCTCAATGATGGCTTAAACAAGGCACCATAAGCCCTTAGCCGGAAACACAAGTTTCGGCAACAAAATCTTGACGTCCGCCGCTACCGGAACCGGGCCGATCGTGCTAGCCCTGCCCCATGCGGCGCATTTGCAAAATTCTTCCGTTCACGGCCGGTCCGGCGCTGCTGCTGGTGCTCGGGGGCTTAAGCGCCTGCGCCCCCTCCGCCCCGCGAGCCTCGGTTGGCACCGCCGCGGCGACGCGCGTGCCGACAGGCACCGTCGTCGCCGTGCGCCACGCCGATCCGGGCCAATCAGGCGCAGCACTTGGCCAGATCATGTCCATCCTGGGCCAGCCGATGCCGGCCAATGCCGGGCCAGGCACGGAGGTTGTCATCAAGATGCAGGACGGCGCGGTGAAATCCGTGGCCGAGCCGGTGGATCCCCCGTTCTCCGCCGGGCAGACGGTGACGGTTACCAAGACGCCGGACGGCGTCTCCATCAACCCCATCTGATGCCCGAGGCGGCGCATGGTTGATGCCGCCCGCTCATTCCGCTATCGCCTCCTCATGCTCATGATCGCGCCTGGACAGGACACTGCCGGACCCGGCTCGCCGCCACCCATTGCGGCCCCGGCCGCGCGTCTCGTCATCGCCGCGTCGCATAGCTGGCGCGAGCGCCTGCGCCTGGCGGCGGTGGACCTGGCGGATACGGCCAGGCTCTGGCCGCTGGTGTGGACGCTCAGCCTGTTCGACATCCGGCTGCGCTATCGCGGCTCCCTGCTTGGGCCGCTCTGGCTTACCCTGTCCACCGCCATCATGGTCGGGGCCATTGGTTTTCTCTACGCCCGGCTGTTCCACCAGGATGTCCGCGCCTATCTGCCGTTCCTCACCATCTCGCTGGTGCTGTGGAATTTCATCAGCACCGTCGCCTCGGAGGCCACGACCTGCTTCACCCAGGCGGATGCGATGATCCGCTCCATACGCATGCCCCATTCCGTGCATGCGGCGCGGGTGGTGATGCGCAACATGCTGGTGCTGGGGCATAATATTGTCGTCGTCGCCGTGGTGTTTGCGCTGCTGGGCACCCGCCCGGGGCTGGACTGCTTCACGTTGCTGCCCGGCTTCCTGCTCTGGCTGGCCGATGCCTTCGCCGCCAGCCTGCTGCTGGGGCTGTTCGGCGCGCGTTTCCGCGACATTCCACCCATCATCGCCAGCGTCATGCAGATCGCCTTCTACGTCACGCCGATCATGTGGAGCCCGGCGATGCTGGCGCATCGCGGCCTGGCCCGCGCCTTTGTCGATCTCAACCCGTTCTACGCCCTGCTGGAGATCATGCGCGCTCCGCTGCTCGGCCAGCCTTTCGATCCCGGCGCCTGGCATCTCGCCGTCCTCTATTCGCTGGGCCTGTTCCTCATCACGGGCCTCATCTTCGTGCGCGCCCGCCCGCGCCTGCCCTACTGGTTGTAAGCCATGGCCCAGCTGATCGTTGACAATGTCTCTGTGTCCTTCCCGCTGTACCATACGGAAAGCCGCAGCCTGAAGAAGACCGTGTTCGCCGCCGCCTCCGGGCGCCTCGGCGAGGACAGCCGCCACCGCCTCACCGTGGAGGCGCTGCGCGGCGTCTCCTTCACGCTCAACTCGGGTGACCGGCTGGGCTTCATCGGCTCCAACGGTGCTGGCAAGACCACGCTGCTGCGCACCATGGCGGGAATCTACGAACCGGTCGCGGGCAGCATCACCATTGACGGCGCTGTGACCGCCCTGCTGGACCCCGGCCAGGGCATGAACCCGGACCTCACCGGCAACGAGAACATCCGCCTGCGCGCTTTGTTCAACGGCTATTCCGAGGCGCAGATCCGCCAGCTGCAGGAAGATGTCGCCGCCTTCGCCGGGCTGGACCAGTTCCTCTCCCTGCCCGTGCGCACCTACAGCTCCGGCATGGTCGTGCGGCTCGGTTTCGCCATGGCCACGGCCATCCTCCCGCAGATATTGCTGATGGACGAGTGGATATTGGCGGGCGATGCCAGCTTCCTCGACAAGGCCCGCCACCGGCTGGAAACCATGGTGCGCGGCGCGGAAATCCTTGTCCTCTCCTCACACAGCCCCACTATCATCCTGGAATGGTGCAACCGGCTCATCTGGATGGAGAACGGCATGGTGAAGGCCGACGGCTCGCCGGAGGAGGTTCTCGCCGCCTATCTGCCGCCGGACCAGTTTGCCCACGCGCTCGAGGCAGCCGGAAAGGCCGCTTAAGGTAAGGAGACCCGCATGGCCGCCATCGCCTATGTGAACGGCCGGTATCTGCCGCTGCACCAGGCGAGCGTGAATGTGGAAGACCGCGGCTACCAGTTCGGCGACGGGATCTACGAGGTTCTCTACGTGCATCGCGGCGCGCTGGTGGATGCCGAACTGCATCTGCAACGCCTGGCGCGCAGCCTAAGCGAGATCGAGCTTCCCAGCCCGATGTCCCCAGCCGCCCTGCACGCGGTCGTGCTCCAGGTGCTGCGGCTCAACCGCATCCAGACCGGGCTGGTTTACCTGCAAGTCACCCGCGGCGTGGCAAGGCGCGACCACCCCATCCCCTCGCCCGCGCCGCGCCCCAGCCTCGTCATCACCGCCCGCCGCCGCCCGGAACCGCCGGAGGACATCGCCGCGTGGACAGCCGAGGCCATCACCCTGCCGGATGCGCGCTGGGCGAGGTGCGACATCAAATCCACCAACCTGCTGCCCAACGTGCTCGCCCGCAGCGCGGCCAAGCGCGCGGGCGCGTACGAGGCGATTCTGTTTGACGCCAATGGCAACGTGACCGAGGGCGCGGCCAGCACGGTCTGGATCGTCACCCGTGACGGCACGCTGCTCACCCGCCCGCTCGATGCGCATATCCTGCCCGGCTGCACCCGTGCCGCGCTCATCGAGGAGTTGCAGCGCCAGGGGCTGGGGTTCGAGGAACGGGAATTCTCGCTGGCGGAACTGCGCGAGGCGCGGGAGATCTTCCTCACCAGCGCCACCTCCTTCGTGAAGCCGGTGGTCCGGCTGGATGGCGCGCCCATCGGCAATGGCGCGCCCGGCGCCACCGCCACCGCCTTGTTCGCGCTTTACATGCGCCGCCTGCGGGCGTCCGCGTAACAGGAGCCGCATCCATGTATGTCCCGCCCGCCTTCGCCGAAACCCGCCCCGAGGAGCTGCACGCCATCATGCGCGCGGCCTCGCTGCCAGTGCTGATCTCGCCCACCGCCTCGGGCCTGGCGGCCACGCATCTGCCGCTGTCGCTGGAAGCGCCGGACCGGCTGGTGGGCCACATGGCGCGGGCGAACCAGCATTGGCGGGAGTTCGACCCGCATGCCGAGTCGCTGGCCATCTTCACCGCGGTCGATGGTTACGTGAGCCCGAGCTGGTACGCGACCAGGGCGGAGACCGGAAAGGTGGTGCCGACCTGGAACTATCAGGCGGTGCACGCCACCGGGCGGCTGGAGATTATCGAGGACCCTGCGGCGCTGCTGGACATCGTCTCCAAGCTCACCGACCGCTTCGAGGCTCCCCGCGCCACCCCCTGGGCGGTGAGCGATGCCCCGGCCGACTACATCGCCGCGCAGCTCAATGGCATCGTCGGCATCGTGCTGCACATCACCAGGCTGCAGGGCGTGGCCAAGCTCAGCCAGAACAAATCCATGGCGGACCGGGACGGCGTGATCGCCGGGGCGGAGGCGGAGAACCCGGCCCTCGCCGCAGCGATGCGCAAGACGCTCTAAACAATCTTCCCCTCGAACGGCGGCAAGTAATCCGCCGCGTCGAACTCGATCACCCAGAGGTCGGGGTCGTAGGAAACCTGCTTCCTCACATAGGCGTCGGTGGCCTCCTCGCTCACCGGCTCGGGCCCGGTGCCGCGCATCCAGGCCAGATCGCCATCCCTCTCGCGGAACTGGGTCAGCACGATGTTGCCGGTGCGCCCATGCAGCACCACCAGCACGCCGCCGGCATCCGGGTCGCCCTTGCGCACCACCAGGCCGGGCTTGCCCTCCAGCATGCCCATCCGCAGCGCCGCGGAGACCCAAATTCCCGCCTTGATCCTCGGCTCGCCCATGCTAATCCCTGAAACGTTCGTTTACGGGTTACCCGCGTGCGATCTCCTTGACCAGCCGCGCGATCCGGATTCATCTGCGTACAGGAGACTCCGCAATGTTCCGACCGATCCGCCTCGCCAGCCTGCTCGCCGCCTGCCTCTGCCTCGCCCCCGCCGCACAGGCCGCCGACAAGGTGAGCTTCGGGCTCGACTGGGTGGCCGAGCCCGAATATGGCGGCTACTACCAGGCGCTCGCCACGGGCATCTACAAGAAATACGGGCTGGATGTCTCGATCGTGCAGGGCGGGCCGCAGGTGAACAACGCGCAGCTGCTCATCGCCGGGCGGCTGACCTTCGACATCACCTCCAACGCCTTCCTGGCGCTCAACTTCGCGCAGGAGAACATCCCCTTCGTCGCCATCGCCGCCGGGTTCCAGAAGGACCCTGACGCGCTGATCGCCCATCCCGGCCGGGGCAATGACAGCTTCGCCGACCTCAAGGGCAAGCCCATCGCTGTCAGCGTCGACACGCGCGCCAGCTGGTGGCTCTATCCTGAAAGCGAAATACGGCTACACCGACGACCAGCTGCGCCCCTACAGCTTCAGCCTGGCGCCGTTCTTCACCAACACGGACGACATCCAGGAGGCCTATGTCACCAGCGAGCCATATCTGGTGCATGAGCAGACCGGGCAATGGCCGGTGGTGATGGCCCTGCCCGATTCCGGGTTCAACGGCTATGCCAGCCTGATCGCCACCAGCGAGACGCTGGTGCAAACCAACCCGGATCTGGTCCGGCGCTTCATCGAGGCCTCCACCGAGGGCTGGTACTCCTACCTCTACGGCGACCCGAGCCCGGCCTTCGCCGCCATCAAGGCCGCCAACCCGGACATGACCGACGGGCTGCTGCATTTCGGCTATGACCAGCTCAAGCAGCGCGGCATCGTCGACTCGGGCGACACCAAGACGCTTGGCATCTACGCCATGACGGATGCGCGCTGGGCCAGCTTCTTCAACCAGATGGTGGCAGCCGGGCTGTACGACAAATCCATGAACTACAAGGCGGGCTATACGCTGCAATTCGTCGATCACGGGTTCGGCGTGCAGAAGTAATGTTTTCCCTCCGTTCGGTCTCGAAGACCTTTCCGAACGCCACCGTCGCGCTGGACAACATCACCGCCGAGATCGAGCCGGGCGAGTTCGTGGCCCTGCTCGGCCCTTCGGGCTGCGGCAAATCCACCCTGCTGCGCCTGCTGGCGGGGCTGGAGGCACCGAGCGCCGGCAGCATCGAGTGGGAGCATCGCCCCGGCCCCGGTGATATCGGCTTCGTGTTCCAGGACGCGACGCTGCTGCCCTGGGCCAGCGCCGAGGAGAACGTGTACCTGCCGCTGCGCCTGCGCGGGCTGCAAGCGGGCCGAGACGCAGCCGCGCTGGTCGCAGTCCGTCCTGGCCCAGGTGGGGCTCGCGGATTTCGCCAATGCCAAGCCCCGGGCGCTCTCGGGCGGCATGAGGATGCGCGTCTCCATCGCCCGCGCTTTGGTCTCGGACCCGATGCTGCTGCTGATGGACGAGCCCTTCGCCGCACTGGACGAATTCACCCGCCACCGGCTGCAGGACGATCTGCACGCGCTGTGGCGGCGCAGCGGCAAGACCATCGTGTTCGTCACGCATTCCATCTACGAGGCCGCGTACCTCGCCAGCCGCATCCTGGTGCTCTCGCCGCGGCCCGGGGCGCATCGCCGCGGATATCCGCACCGCCATCCCCGAGGGCGAGCACCGCCGCACCAGCGCCGCCTATACGGACCTCGTCGCCGAGATCACCGACACCTTCCAGCGCGTGATGCCCGTCCATGAATAAGAGCGATCGAGCGCATCGCCCCCTTCGCTTTCGGGTTCATCGCACTCGGGCTGTGGCAGGGGCTGGTCTGGACGCTGGGGGTGCCGCCCTACGTGCTGCCGGGCCCCATCGCCATCGTGCGGGCCTATATCGACGACCATGCGGTGCTGAACCAGGCGCTGCTCTCCACGCTCAGCGTCACCTTCGCGGCACTGGCGGCGGCTACCGCCATCGGCGTGGCGCTGGCCGTGGCCATGGCGGCCAGCCGGTTGTTCCGCGCCGCCATCCAGCCCTGGGCGGTGATTTTGCAGGTCACGCCGATCGTCGCCCTCGCGCCGTTCATCATCATCTGGGTCAACCAGCCCTTCCTGGCGCTGGTGGTCTGCGCCATCATCGTCGCCTTCTTCCCGATCCTGTCCAACACCGCGGCGGGGCTGTCCTCCACCCCGGCGGATTTGCAGGATCTGTTCCGGCTGAACGGCGCGACCCGGTGGCAGACGCTGACCCTGCTCAGCCTGCCCTCGGCGCTGCCCAGCTTCCTCACGGGGCTGCGCATCTCCGGCACGCTGGCGCTGGTCGGCGCCGTGGTCGCGGAATTCGTCGCGGGCTCGGGCGGCTTCGCCTCCGGGCTGGCGTATCGCATCATCGAGGCCAGCTACCGGCTGGAAATCCCGCGCATGTTCGCGGCGCTGGTGCTGCTGGGCCTGTCCGGCATTGTCATCTACGCCGCATTGGGCTGGCTGGAAGCCGCCCTGCTGCGCCGGCGCAACGGCGCTTGAATTTTTGTCCCGGACCTGCAAGGCAGGCCCAAACTGGAGACCAACATGACCGACTATACGAAGACCCTCAGCAAGGGACAACTCGCCTACGAGCAGCAGCGCGCGGCCAAGGCCGGCATGTCGCTGGATGAATGGATGAAGACCAAGGCCAGGAAGGCCGAGGACGAGGCCAAGCAGGCCGCGCCGAAGCCGCCGAAAAAGAAGGGCTTCTTCTCCCGCCTGCTCGACAAGGCGCATCAGCCCCTGAGCCTGAACGTAGACAGGCTCAGCCAACAAAAAAGGGCAAACCCGCCGGGGTTTGCCCTTTTGCTTTGCCGGTTAGGGCGAAGCTCTTACTCTTCGCCCTCAGCCTCGGCGGCGACTTCCGGCTTCGGCCCGGTATCCTGCCCCTTGGCGGCGACATCGCGATCCACCAGCTCGATCACCGCCATGTCGGCGGCGTCGCCATAGCGCATGCCGGCCTTCAGCACGCGGCGTATAGCCGCCGGCGCGCGCCTTGTAGCGCTCGGCCAGCGGTGCCGAAGAGCTTCGCCACGATCGTCGTCGTCGCGCAGCTGCGCGATAGGCCTGCCGCCGCTTGGCATGCAGCCCGCCGCGCTTGCCGAGCGTGATCAGCTTCTCCGCCACCGGGCGCAGCTCCTTCGCCTTCGGCAGCGTGGTGGTGATCTGCTCATGCTTGAGCAGCGCGACGGCCATGTTGCGGAACATGGCAGCGCGATGGGTGGAGGTGACGCCGAGCTTCCGGCCGCTGACACCGTGACGCATGATGAAGTGTTCCTGTTAATACTTCAGAACGGCTCGTCCAGCCGCTTGGCCAGGTCCTCGATATTCTCCGGCGGCCAATCCGGCACGGTCATGCCAAGCGAGAGCCCCATGACGGTCAGCACTTCCTTGATCTCGTTCAGCGACTTGCGGCCGAAGTTCGGCGTGCGCAGCATTTCCTGCTCGGTCTTCTGCACCAGGTCGCCGATATAGACGATGTTGTCGTTCTTCAGGCAGTTGGCGCGAGCGCACCGACAGCTCCAGCTCGTCCACCTTGCGCAGCAGGTTGCGGTTGAACGGCAGCTCGATTCGCGGCTCCTCGGGGCGGAGCTGCTGCGGCTCCTCGAAGTTGATGAACAGCTGCAGCTGGTCCTGCAGGATGCGCGCGGCCAGCGCCACGGCGTCCTCCGGCGTCACCGCGCCGTTGGTTTCCACTGTCAGCAGCAGCTTGTCGTAGTCGGTCACCTGGCCGACGCGGGTCGGCTCGACCTTGTAGGACACGCGGCGCACCGGGGAGTAGATGGAATCGACCGGGATCAGCCCGATCGGCGCATCCTCCGGCCGGTTGGCGGAGGCCGGCTCGTAGCCCTTGCCCGGAGTTGACGGTGAACTCCATGCCGAGCTTCACGCCGTCGTCCAGCGTGCAGATCACCAGCTCGGGGTTCATGATGTCGATGTCGTGCCCGGCCTGGATCTGCCCGGCCTTGCACCTCGCCCGGGCCGGTCGCGGTCAGCGTCATGCGCTTCGGCCCCTCGCCGTGCATGCGCAGCGCGAGCTGCTTGATGTTCAGCACGATGTCGGTGACGTCCTCGCGCACGCCGGGGATGGTGCTGAACTCGTGCAGCACGCCGTCGATCTGCACCGCGGTCACCGCGGCGCCCTGCAGCGACGACAGCAGGATGCGGCGGATCGCGTTGCCGAGCGTCATGCCGAAGCCGCGCTCCAGCGGCTCGGCGATGATGGTGGCGATGCGCGACGGATCGGCACCCGGCTCGACGTCGAGCTTCTCCGGCTTGATCAGCGACTGCCAGTTGCGCTGCAGAGACAATGTTAGAGTCTTTCAACATTCACCCCTCCGGCCTGGGCGGCAAAACCACACCCCGGCCTAACAGAAAAACCCGAACCCGTAATTAGACGCGCCGGCGCTTGCGCGGCCGGCAGCCGTTATGCGGGATCGGCGTCATGTCGCGGATCGCGGAGATCTGCGAAGCCGACGGCCTGCAGCGCGCGCAGCGCGCTCTCGCGTCCCGAACCCGGGCCGCTCACCTCGATCTCCAGCGTCTCCATGCCGTGCTCGCGCGCCTTGCGGCCGGCATCCTCGGCGGCGACCTGCGCGGCATAGGGGGTGGACTTGCGGCTGCCCTTGAAGCCCTGGCTGCCGGCGGACGACCAGGCAATGGCGTTGCCCTGCGCGTCGGTGATGGTGATCACGGTGTTGTTGAACGTCGCGAGCGACGTGGGCGACGCCGGCGATGATGTTCTTGCGCTCCTTCTTGCGGGGGCGGCGAAGCGGCGGGCTTCGCCATGATCGGTAATCCTGTTGCTGCTGACGGCGGTATGCGCGGAGAAGTCGGAGCTACTTGGTGACTTTCTTCTTGCCGGCGATCGCCACCGCCTTGCCCTTGCGGGTGCGGGCGTTGGTGTGGGTGCGCTGGCCGCGCACCGGCAGGCCCTTGCGATGACGCAGGCCGCGGTAGCAGCCCAGGTCCATCAGGCGCTTGATGTTCATCGCCACTTCGCGGCGCAGGTCGCCCTCGACGCGGATATTCGCGGTCGATCAGCTCGCGGATGCGGAGCACCTCGTCATCGGAGAGCTGGTTCACCCGGCGCTCGTCGGGGATGGCCAGCTGCCGTGCAGATCTCGTGCGGCCTTGGTCGGGCCGATGCCGTAGATGTAGCGAAGGCCGATCGACACACGCTTGTTGGTCGGGATGTTCACGCCGGCAATACGTGCCACGCTGGTCTCTCCTGAGGTCATAACAAGTAGCGGCGCCCCACCCGGGAGCGCCGCGAAAGCGGGTTATAGCGCCCGCGAACTTAGAGTCAACGACGACTGATCAATTTTTCGTGAGGCTTGTCAAGAGTTGATGTCAAACCGCCGGGGCAGGCACGCCAACTTCGCGCAAAACCGCCTCGATCTGGCGCTCCACCTCGTCGATCTCGGCCATGCCGTCCACGCGTGAACAGCCGCCCCTGCGCCTCGTAGTACGGCAGGATCGGCGCGGTCTGGCGTTGATAGGCCTCCAGGCGGGCATGCACCGTCTCGCGGTTGTCGTCGGCGCGGCGGGTGAACTCGGTGCTGCCGCAGACGTCGCACACGCCGTCGGCCTTCGGCGGCTTGAACTTGTCGTGGTAGCCGGCGCCGCACTTGGCGCAGGTGAAGCGGCCGGCGATGCGCTCGACCAGGGCCGCCTCGTCCACCTTCAGCTCGATCACCGCGTCCAGCTTCACCGCCTGTTCGTGCAGCAGCTGGTCCAGCGCCTGGGCCTGCGGCACGGTGCGCGGGAAGCCGTCCAGGATGAAGCCCTTGGCGCAGTCCGGCTGCTCGATGCGCTCGCCGAGCATGCGGATCGAGGATGTCGTCGGAGACCAGCTTGCCGGCCTCCATCACCGCCTTGGCCTCCCGCCCGATCGGGCTGCCGGCCGCCACCTCGGCGCGCAGCATGTCGCCGGTGGAGATCTGCGCGATGCCGTAGCGGTTCTCCAGCCGCTTGGCCTGCGTGCCCTTGCCGGCGCCAGGCGGGCCGAGAAGGATTAATTCCACATTGCTCTCCCTTACTTCCGTTTTTACCACGACCCTTGCGGATCAGCCCTTCATACTGGTGCGCCAGCAGATGCGACTGGATCTGCGTCACCGTGTCCATGGTCACCGACACCACGATCAGGATCGAGGTGCCGCCGAAATAGAACGGCAGGCCGTAATCGCTGATCAGCGAATTCCGGCAGCAGGCAGACCGCGACCAGATAGAGGGCGCCGACCGTGGTCAGGCGGGTCAGCACCATGTCGAAATACTCGGCCGTGTGCGCTGCCGGGGCGGATGCCGGGGATGAAGCCGCCGTATCTTCTTCAGGTTGTCCGCCGTCTCCTCCGGGTTGAACACCACCGCCGTGTAGAAATAGGAGAAGAAGATGATCATGCGCGGCGTACAGGAGCCATGTAGAGCGGCTGGCCGTGCGCAGAGCTGAATGCGCGATGGACTGCAGCCAGCCCGGACCGCCTGCGGAGAAGCCGGCGATGGTGGCCGGGATCAGCAGGATGGAGCTGGCGAAGATCGGCGGGATCACGCCCGAGGTGTTGATCTTCAGCGGCATGTGCGTTGCAATCGCCGCCGAACATGCGGCTGCCGACCTGGCGCTTGGGATACTGGACGAGGATGCGGCGCTGCGCGCGCTCCATGAACACGATGAAGGCGATGACCAGCACCGCCAGCACGAAGAAGACGAGGATGAAGAACGGCGACAGCGCGCCGGTGCGGCCCAGCTCCAGCAGATTGGCGAGGCGCACTCGGCAGGTTGGCGACGATGCCGGCCATGATGATCAGGCTGGTGCCGTTGCCGATGCCGCGCGCGGTGATCTGCTCGCCCAGCCACATCAGGAACATCGTGCCGCCGACCAGCGTGATCACGCAGGAGAACGGAAGAACAAGCCGGGGTCGATCACCGCCGGCGCCGAAGCTGCCGTGCATGCTCTCCAGCCCGACGGCGATGCCGTAGGACTGGAACATGGCGATGAGCACGGTCAGATAGCGGGTGTACTGGTTGAGCTTCTGCCGGCCCGTGCTCGCCTTCCTTCTTCAGCGCCTCCAGCGTCGGGATGGCGGCGGTCATCAGCTGGATGATGATGCTGGCGCTGATGTAGGGCATGATGTTCAGCGCGAACACGGTCATGCGGCCGCAGCGCGCCGCCGGTGAACATGTCGAACATGCCCAGGATGCCGCCGCCGTGCTGCGTCATCAGCATCTCGCGCCATCACCGACGGCGTCGACGCCGGGGACCGGGATATAGGTGCCGAAGCGGATAGACGATCAGCGCGCCGAGGGTGAACCAGATGCGCTTGCTTGAGCTCGGTCGCCTTGCGAAAGGCGCCGAGGTTGAGGTTTGCCGCGAGCTGTTCGGCGGCGGATGCCATGTGCTCAATCCTTATTATTCAACAACGAAAACGGCGCTTGCCGGTGCTTAGCGCGACAGGCAAGCGCCGTTTTACAGCGCTATTTGCCGGAATTTCTCCGGCGCGAGGCAAGAGGCTTACGCCAGCTTCGGCTGTCCGCCTTGGCAACCAGTGGTGGTCACCGTGCCGCCGGCCTGCTCCACCGCCGCCATGGCCGCCGCGGAGGCGCCGGAGACGGTGATGGTGACCGCCGGCTGATCTCGCCGCTGGCCAGCAGCCGCACGCCGTCCACCTTGTTCTGGCGCACCAGGCCGGCCGCGGCCAGCGTAGCCTCGGTGATCGGCTGCGACGGCGTCCAGCTTGCCGGCCTCGATCGCCGCTTCCAGCGTGCCGAGGTTCACCGGCGCGTATTCCTTGCGGAACGGTTGCGTGAAGCCGCGCTTCGGCAGCCGGCGGTAGATCGGCAGCTGGCCGCCCTCGAAGCCGTTCAGCGCCACGCCCTCGCGCGCCTTCTGGCCCTTCACGCCCTTGCCCGAGGTCTTGCCCTTGCCCGAGCCGATGCCGCGGCCAAGCCGCTTGGACTTCAGCCGCGCGCCGGGATTGTCGCGCAGTTCATTGAGTTTCATGACGAATATCCTTGCACGCCGGCTCACGCCAGCTCCTCCACCTTCACCAGGTGGGCGACCTTGCGGATCATGCCGCGCACCGCCGGCGTAGTCCTCCAGCTCGCGCGTGCCGCTGATCTTGTTCAGCCCGAGGCCGATCAGCGTCTCCTTCTGGCCCGGCTTGCGCCCGAGCCGGACGCGATCTGGGTGACGCGCACCTTCGGCATTCAGTCATCGCTCGGCGCTGCCACGGCGGCTGTCGCTTCGCGCCGCGGCCGAACAGATCGCCACCTTCTTGCCGCGGCGGTTGGCCACCGAGCGCGGGCTGGCGCACAGCTCCAGCGCGGCGAACGTCGCCTTGACCATGTTGTGCGGGTTGCGGCTGCCGAGCGACTTGGCCACCACGTCGCCGATGCCCAGCGTCTCGAACACCGCGCGCAGCGGGCCGCCGGCGATGATGCCGGTGCCGGCCGGCGGCCGAGCGCAGGACCACCTTGCCGGCGCCGAAGCGGCCCTCGCACGTCGTGGTGCAGCGTGCGGCCTTCCTTCATCGGCACGCGGATCATGCCGCGCTTGGCGCGCTCGGTCGCCTTGCGGATCGCCTCCGGCACCTCGCGCGCCTTGCCGGCGCCGTAGCCGACGCGGCCCTTCTGGTCGCCGACCACCACCAGCGCGGCGAACGCAAAGCGGCGGCCGCCCTTCACCACCTTGGCGACGCGGTTGATCGTGACCAGCTTGTCGATGAGCCGTCATCGGCCTCGCGGTCGCGCTCGCGCTCGCGATTCCCGCCGCCGCCGCCGCCTTCTCGTGGTTCACGTGCCATCTGCAATCGTCTCCTTAGAAGGCCAGCCCGCCTTCGCGGGCGGCATCGGCCAGCGCTTTGACGCGGCCGTGATACAGATAAGAGCCGCGGTCGAACACCACCTGCGTCACGCCGGCCGCCAGCGCGCGCTCGGCCACCAGCTTGCCGACCGCGGCGGCGGCGGCCTTGTCGGCGCCGGTCTTCAGCGCCTCGCGCAGCGTCCTTGTCGAGCGACGACGCGGCCGCCAGCGTGCGGCCCTGCGCGTCGTCGATCACCTGGGCATAGATGTGCTTGCCGGAGCGGAACACCGACAGCCGCGGCCGCCCGCCGCGACTTCTGGCGCAGCTGAAAGCGCAGGCGCTGCGCGCCGGCGGCGCGCCTGCAGATCCTGATTGCGCGCATTATTTCTTCTTGCCTTCCTTCCGGCGGATCGTCTCGTCGGTGTAACGCACGCCCTTGCCCTTGTACGGCTCCGGCGGACGGAAGCGCGCGGATCTCGGCGCAACCTGACCGACCAGGCGCTTGTCCACGCCTTCCACCTTGATCGCGGTCGGCCGCTCGCAGGTGATCTTGATCCCGTCGGGATCGGATAGACCACGTCGATGCGAGAAGCCCGAGGTTGATCTCCAGGTTCTTGCCCTGCACCGCGGCGCGGTAGCCGGTGCCGGTGATCTCCATCGACTTCGCGTAGCCGGTGGACACGCCCTTCACCATGTTGGCGATCAGCGCGCGCGTGGTGCCCCACATCATGCGCGCCTGGGCGTCCTTGGTCTTGCGGCTCGACGGTGACCTTGTTGCCCTCGACCTTGGCCTCGACCTGGTCGGTCAGCGGCAGCTTCAGCTCGCCGAGCTTGCCCTTGGCGGTCAGCGATGCCGCCGGCGATCGCGACCTGCACGCCAGCGGGGATCTCGACCGGATATTTGCCAACGCGCGACATATCAGGTCCCTCCCTCAGAACACGCGGCAGAGGACTTCGCCGCCGACATTGGCAGCGCGGGCCTCGGCATCGCTCATCACGCCGCGCGGCGTGGACAGGATGGAGACGCCCAGGCCGGCATAGACCCGCGGCAGCTCCTTGATCTTCGAATAGACGCGGCGGCCCGGACTTGGAGACACGCGGCTGATCTCCTTGATGACCGGCTCGCCCTCGTTGTACTTCAGCTCGATGCGCAGCTGCGCAACGCCGGGGCGCAGTTCCTCGGCGGCGAAGCCGCGGATGAAGCCCTCGCGCTTCAGCACGTCCAGCACGTTGGCGCGCAGCTTGCGAGGCCGGCGCCATGCAGGATCGTGTGGCGCGCGCGCTGCGCGTTGCGGATGCGGGTGAGCATATCGCCCAGGGGATCGGACATCGACATTGATCCGTTCCCTTCCTTACCAGCTCGCCTTGACCATGCCGGGGATCTGCCCCGAGCTGGCCAGATCGCGCAGCGCGATGCGGCACAGCTTGAACTTGCGGTAGTTGCCGCGCGAGCGGCCGGTGAGCTCGCAGCGCAGCCGCACCCGCACCGCCGCGCCGTTGCGCGGCAGTTGCGCGAGCTTCAGCGTGGCGTTGAAGCGGTCCTCCACCGGCAGCGTGCGGTCCATGACGATCGCCTTCAGCGCCGCGCGCTTGCGCCTTGTCGCGCTTCGCCATGCGCTCACGCATGCCGTTGCGGTTGACCTGCGAAGTCTTGGCCATCCTGTCTTATACCCTCCGGAACCTGCCGGTCTCTACCGGCCGTTTTCCGAGACAAAATTTTTCGCAAATGCCGCTCAGTTGGCGAACGGCAGATCGAAAGCCTTCAGCAGCGCCTTCGCTTCGGCATCGGTCTTCGCGCGTGGTGACGAACATGGATGTCCATGCCGCGGACCGCATCGACCCGGTCGTAGTTGATCTCCGGGAAAATGATCTGTTCCTTGAGGCCCATGGCGAAGTTGCCGCGTCCGTCGAAGCCCTTGCCCGGGATGCCGCGGAAGTCGCGCACGCGCGGCAGCGCGATGGTGACCAGCCGGTCCAGGAACTCGTACATGCGCGCCTTGCGCAGCGTGACCTTGCAGCCGATCGGCAGGCCCTTGCGGATCTTGAAGCCGGCGATCGCCTTCTTCGCCAGCGTCTTCACCGGCTTCTGGCCGGCGATCAGCGTCAGCTCGGCCACCGCGGCGTCCAGCTTCTTCTGGTCGCCGGTCGCTTCGCCGACGCCCATGTTGATGACGATCTTCTCCAGCTTCGGCACCTGCATCGGGTTCTTGTAGCCGAACTCTGCCGTCAGCTTGGCCGCACCTCGTCGCGGTAGCGCTTCTGCAGCGCGGCATCTCGCCGGCGAGGCCTCGGCTCGGCGACGCCGCCGTCTCCTGCATGCGCGCCGCGCGGCGCTCCTTCTGCCGGGCGGCGCACCTGTTGCCGCGTCCGCCGGCGATTTCGGCGCCGTCTTGGCGCCGCCTTGCCGCCTGATTTCTTGATCCGCTCATGCGCTGCCTCAGCTCTCGATCACTTCGCCGGTCGCCTTGGCGACGCGCACCTTGCGGCCGTCGTCCAGCACGCGGAAGCCGACCTTGGTCGGCTTGTCCGTCTTCGGGATCGATCAGCATCAGGTTCGACAGATGGATCGCCGCCTCGCGCTCGATGATGCCGCCCGGCTCGCCCATGCGCGTCGGCTTGGTGTGGTGCGTCGCCACGGCCACGCCCTGCACCACGGCGCGGTCCCTTCGGCGGATCACGCGCAGCACTTCGCCGCGGCGGCCCTTGTCGGCGCCGGAGATCACCACCACCGTGTCGCCCTTGCGAATGCGCGCGGCCATGTCACAGCACCTCCGGCGCAAGCGAGATGATCTTCATGAACTTCTTGCGCGCGCAGCTCGCGCACCACCGGGCCGAAGATGCGCGTGCCGATCGGCTCCATGCTGCTTGTTGATCAGCACCGCGGCGTTGCGGTCGAAGCGGATGGCGCTGCCGTCGGCGCGGCGCACCGGGAACGCCGTGCGCACGATCACCGCCTGGTGCACGTCGCCCTTCTTCACCTTGCCGCGCGGGATCGCCTCCTTGATCGGAGACGACGATGACATCGCCGACCGAGGCGGTCTTGCGCTTCGAGCCGCCCAGCACCTTGATGCACTGCACGCGGCGCGCGCCGGAGTTGTCGGCGACGTCGAGGTTGGATTCTACGATGATCATGCTCGTCAGCTCCCTCAGCCAGCCTGCTGGTCGGCGACGGCGGCGCCGTTGCGCTCGATCACCAGCCAGGTCTTGCGCTTGCTGATCGGCGCGGCATTCCTCGATGCGCACCACGTCGCCGACTTGCACAGATTGGCCTCGTCATGCGCCGCGTATTTCTTCGAGCGGCGGATGAACTTCTTGTACAGCGGGTGCATGACGCGACGATCGACAAGGACCGTGACGGTCTTGTCCATCTTGTCGCTCGTCACCCGCCCGGTCAGGACGCGCTTCGGCATGCGCGCCTCTCCTTAACGCCTTCGCAGCGGAACGCGTTGCTGCTCCGCCATGAATCGTCTTCACCCGCGCGATCTCGCGCCGCACCTGCGCGCACGCGGCTGGTGTCTTCCTGCTGGCCGGTGGCGCGCTGGAAGCGCAGGTTGAACTGCTCCTTGCGCAGATCGAGCAGCAGGCGTCGTCAGCTCGTCCGGGGTCTTCGCCCGGATGTCGATCGACTTGTCAGCGGTCATCTCTTATGCCTCCCCGATCCGGGTGACGAACTTGGTGCGGATCGGCAGCTTGGCCGCGCCCAGGGTCAGCGCCTCGCGCGCCAGCGTCTGCGGCACGCCGTCGATCTCGAACATGATGCGGCCGGGGGCCACGCGGGCCACCCAGAATTCCGGCGCTGCCCTTGCCGGAGCCCATGCGCACTTCGGCCGGCTTGGTGCGACACCGGCACGTCCGGGAAGATGCGGATCCACACGCGGCCGGCGCGCTTCATCGCGCGCGTGATGGCGCGCCGCGCCGCCTCGATCTGGCGCGCGGTGATCCGCTCCGGCTCCAGCGCCTTCAGGCCGAAGGTGCCGAAGTTCAGCGCGTGCCGCCCTTGGCGTTGCCGTGGATGCGGCCCTTGTGCGCCTTGCGGTACTTGGTGCGCTTTGGAGACAGCATGGCTTACAAATTCCTTAGCGCTGCGGCGCCTGTTCGGCCGCGCGCCGGTCCTGCGCCATCGGGTCGTGCGCCAGGATCTCGCCCTTGAACACCCAGACCTTCACGCCGCAGGTGCCGTAGGTGGTCTTCGCCGTGGCCACGCCGTAATCGATGTCGGCGCGCAGCGTGTGCAGCGGCACGCGGCCTTCGCGATACCACTCGACACGGGCGATCTCCGCGCCGCCCAGCCGGCCGCCGCAGTTGATCCGGATGCCCTGCGCGCCCAGACGCATCGCCGACTGCACCGCGCGCTTCATCGCCCGGCGGAACGCCACGCGGCGCTCCAGCTGCTGGGCGATGTTCTCGGCCACCAGCTGCGCGTCGATCTCCGGCTTGCGGATCTCGACGATGTTCAGCGCCACCTCGGCCTTCGCCATCTTGCCGACAGGTCCTTGCTTCAGCACCTCGATGTCCTGGCCCTTCTTGCCGATCACCACGCCCGGCCGCGCGGCATAGATGGTCACGCGCGGCTTCTTCGCCGGGCGCTCGATCACCACGCGGGACACGCCGGCGCCGTGCAGCTTGCTGCGCAGATGGCTGCGCAGCTTCAGGTCCTCATGCAGCAGCTTGGCGTAGTCGTTGCCGGCGAACCAGCGGCTGTCCCAGGTGCGGTTGATGCCGAGCCGCAGGCCGATCGGATTGATCTTGTGACCCATATTACGCGGCCTCCCTGCGCCTGGCGGTCCCGGCCTGTCCTGCGTCGCGTTCGCGCCAACGACGATCTTCAGATGGCTGAACCACTTCTCGACGCGCGCGGAACGGCCACGGCCACGCGCATGGAAGCGGCGCATGACGATCGAGCGGCCCACCTCGGCGCGCGTCACCACCAGCCGGTCCACGTCGAGCTGATGGTTGTTCTCGGCATTGGCGATCGCGCTCTCCAGCGCCTTCTTCACCTGCTTGGCGATGCGGCGCTTGCAGAAGGTCAGCGTCGCCACCGCCTGCTGCGCCGGCAGGTTGCGGATCAGCGCCGGCGACCAGGTTCAGCTTGCGCGGGCTGACACGGAGGTTGCGCACGATCGCCTGCGCCTCGTTGTCGGCCAGGCCGCGCTCGGCTTTCGGCTTGCTCATCTTAGCCCCGCTTCGCTTTCTTGTCGGCCGCAGTGGCCCGGTGAAGGTGCGCGTCGGCGAGAACTCGCCGAACTTGTGGCCGACCATGTTCTCGTTCACCTGCACCGGCAGGAACTTGTGGCCGTTGTAGACGCCGAACGTCAGGCCGACGAACTGCGGCAGGATCGTCGAGCGGCGCGACCAGATCTTGATGATCTCGTTGCGGCCCGAGGCGCGCGACGCCTCGGCCTTGTCCAGCAGATAGCCGTCGACGAACGGACCTTTCCAGACGGAACGTGCCATCGTTAGCCCTTCCCCTTGTTCGCGGCGGCGGATGATCAGCTGATCCGTGCGCTTGTTGGTGCGCGTCTTGTAGCCCTTGGTCGGCTTGCCCCACGGCGTACACCGGATGACGGCCGCCGGAGGTGCGGCCTTCGCCACCGCCCATGCGGATGATCGACCGGGTTCATCACCACGCCGCGGTTATGCGGCCTGCGGCCCGAGCCAGCGCGATGCGGCCGGCCTTGCCGATCTTCTGGTTCATGTTGTCGGGGTTGGACACCGCGCCGATCGTCGCCATGCACTCGGCCGCGCACCATGCGCAGCTCGCCCGACATCAGCTTGATCTGCGCGTAGCCCGGCGTCCTTGCCGACCAGCTGCGCGATAGGTGCCGGCCGAGCGCGCGATCTTGCCGCCGGCGCCGGCCTTCATCTCGATGTTGTGGATGATCGTGCCGACCGGAATCGCCGCCAGCGGCATCGCGTTGCCCGGCTTGATGTCGACGCGCGCGCCGGAGATCACCGTGTCGCCGGCCTTCAGCCGCTGCGGCGCCAGGATGTAGGCCAGCTCGCCGTCCGGCGTACTTGATCAGCGCGATGAACGCGGTGCGGTTCGGGTCGTATTCCAGCCGCTCCACCGTCGCCGGCACATCGAACTTGCGGCGCTTGAAGTCGACGATGCGGTACGACTGCTTGTGTCCGCCGCCGCGGAAGCGGCTGGTGATGCGGCCGTGGTTGTTGCGCCCGCCGGTGGAGGACTTGCCCTCGGTCAGGCCCTTGACCGGCTTGCCCTTCCACAGCTCGCTGCGGTCGATCAGCACCGTGCCGCGCAGGCTCGCCGTGACCGGATTGAAATGTTTCAGTGCCATTTCTCCGCGCCTCACGCCAGACCGGTGGTGAAATCGATCGTCTGGCCCGCGGCCAGCGTCACGAACGCCTTCTTCACGTCGGAGCGCATGCCCGGGCGGCCCTTGAACCGCTTGGTCTTGCCCTTCTGCACCAGCGTGTTCACCGCCGGTCACCTTGACGCCGAACAGGCCTTCGACCGCAGCCTTGATCTCCGGCTTGGTCGCGTCGCATCGCGACGCGGAACACGAACTGGTTCTTCTCGGAGAGCAGCGTCGCCTTCTCGGTGATCAGCGGGGCGCGGATGATCTTCGTACATCGCCTCGCGCGAGAGCAACGGCTTGCGCTTCACGTCTCGTCTCGCTCATGCCAGGCGCTCCTTCAGGCCCTCGACGCCGGCCGTGGTGATCGCCAGCACGTCATGCTGCAGGATGTCGTAGACATTCGCGCCGATCGTCGGCAGCACATCGAGGCCGTGCATGTTGCGGCTGGCGCGCAGGAAGCTCGTCATCCACCGCGCGCATCGACGATCAGCGCCGACTTCCAGCCAAGCGTCTTCAGCTTCGTCGCCAGCGTCCTTGGTCTTCGTCGAGCGCCGCCGACGGCGTCCAGCACCACCAGCTTGCCCTCGGCCTGCCTTCTGCGACAGCGCGGAGATCAGGCCCAGGCGGCGCACCTTCTTGTTCAGGCGAGTAGCCGTGGTCGCGCACGACCGGACCATGCACCACGCCACCGGTGCGGAACTGCGGCGCGCGCAGGCTGCCCTGACGGGCGTTGCCGGTGCCCTTCTGCCTGTACGGCTTCTTGGTGGTGCCCTGAAACCTCGCCCATGCCCTTCATCTTGTGCGTGCCGGCGCGGCGCTTGGCCAGCTGCCAGTGCACCACGCGCGCCATGATGTCGGCGCGCGGCTCAGCGGCGAAGATCTCGTCCGGCAGCTCGGCGCTGCCGGCGCGGCCTTGTCGAGCGTGGTGATATCGATCTGCATCCGTGCCTCAGCTCGCCTCAGCCGCTTCAAGCGCCGCCGGGATAGGCGGCATCCGCCGGCCGCGCGCGTCTTCACCGCGTCGCGCACCAGCACATAGCCGCCCTTGGCACCGGGCACCGCGCCCTTGATCATCAGACAAGGCCACTTCTCCGCATCCACCGCCGCGACTTCGCAGGTTCAGCGTGGTCACGCGCTCCTGCGCCGAGATGGCCGGCCATCTTCTTGTTCTTGAAGGTCTTGCCGGGATCCTGCCGGTTGCCGGTCGAGCCCAGGCGACGATGGCTGATCGACACGCCGTGGCTGGCTTCCAGGCCGGAGAAGTTCCAGCGCTTCATGCCGCCGGCAAAGCCCTTGCCCTTGGTGGTGCCGCACACATCGACATTCTGGCCGACCGCGAAATGCGCCGCCGACAGCGTCGCACCTGGCTCCAGCAGCGCATCGGCGGCCACGCGGAATTCCACCAGCTTCGCCTTCGGCTCGACCTTCGCCTTGGCGAAGTGGCCCTTGTTCGGCTTGCGACACGTTCTTCACCTTGGCCTTGCCCCAGCCGAGCTGCACCGCGGTGTAGCCGTCCTTCTCCTCGGTGCGCGCCGCCACAACCTGCAGCTCGTCGAGATGCAGCACGGTGACCGGCACATGCGTGCCGTCGTCCTTGAATAGCCGGGTCATCCCCAGCTTCTTTGCCAGCAATCCGGTGCGCATAATACCATCGCCTAAGCTCAGATCTTGATCTCGACGTCGACGCCGGCGGCGAGGTCGAGCTTCATCAGCGCGTCCACCGTCTGCGGCGTCGGCTCGACGATATCCAGCAGCCGGCGATGGGTCCGGATCTCGAACTGCTCGCGGCTCTTCTTGTCGACGTGCGGCGAGCGGTTCACGGTGAACCGCTCGATATGCGTCGGCAGCGGGATCGGTCCGCGCACCCGGGCGCCCGTGCGCTTGGCCGTGTTGACGATCTCCTTCGTGCTGTTGTCCAGCACGCGGTGATCATACGCCTTCAGGCGGATGCGGATATTCTGGTTGTCCATCTTAACTCAAGCTCCTTCTCAAAGATACGGGGCGCCGGTAACTTACTTCGTCGATCTTGGCGACGACGCCGGCGCCGACGGTCCGGCCGCCTTCGCGGATGGCGAAGCGCAGACCTTCGTCCATGGCGATCGGCGCGATCAGCTCGACGTCCATCGTCACGTTGTCGCCCGGCATCACCATCTCGGTGCCTTCCGGCAGCTGCACCACGCCGGTCACGTCGGTGGTGCGGAAGTAGAACTGCGGGCGGTAGTTGGTGAAGAACGGCGTGTGACGGCCGCCTTCTTCCTTGGTCAGGATGTAGGCCTCGGCCTTGAACTTGGTGTGCGGCGTGATCGAGCCCGGGCTTGGCCAGCACCTGGCCGCGCTCGATGTCCTCGCGCTTGGTGCCGCGCAGCAGCGCGCCGATGTTGTCGCCGGCCTCGCCCTGATCGAGCAGCTTGCGGAACATTTCCACGCCGGTCACGACGGTCTTCTGACGGTCGGACGCATGCCGACGATCTCGACTTCCTCGCCGACCTTGATGATGCCGCGCTCGACGCGGCCGGTCGCCACGGTGCCGCGGCCGGAGATCGAGAACACGTCTTCGACCGGCATCAGGAACGGCCGGTCGATCGGCGCGCTCCGGCTGCGGGATGTAGGCGTCAACCGCTTCCATCAGCTCCAGGATGGCCTGCTCGCCGATCTCCGGCTGCGTGTCTTCCAGCGCGCACAGCGCGGAGCCCTTGATGATCGGGATGTCGTCGCCGGGGAACTCGTAGGAGGACAGCAGCTCGCGCACTTCCATCTCGACCAGCTCGACCAGCTCGGGATCGTCCACCATGTCCATCTTGTTCAGGATACACGACCAGCGCCGGCACGCCGACCTGGCGGGCGAGCAGGATGTGCTCGCGGGTCTGCGGCATCGGGCCGTCGGCGGCGGACACCACCAGGATGGCGCCGTCCATCTGCGCGGCGCCGGTGATCATGTTCTTCACGTAGTCGGCGTGGCCGGGGCAGTCGACGTGCGCGTAGTGGCGGTTCGCGGTCTCGTACTCCACGTGCGCGGTGGAGATGGTGATGCCGCGGGCGCGCTCTTCCGGCGCCTTGTCGATCTGGTCGTAGGCGGTGAAGGTCGCGCCGCCGGTCTTCGCCAGCACCTTGGTGATGGCGGCGGTCAGCGACGTCTTGCCATGGTCGACATGGCCGATCGTGCCGATGTTGCAGTGCGGCTTGGTGCGCTCGAATTTCGCCTTGGCCATTGTAACTGTCTCCGTGTGCAGGCTAAAACAGTAACGTTCAGTCAGATTACCAGCGGTAGTGGCTGAAGGCCTTGTTGGCCTCGGCCATCCGGTGGGTGTCTTCGCGCTTCTTCACCGCCGAGCCGCGGTTGTTCACCGCGTCCAGCAGCTCGTTCGACAGCCGGTCTTCCATCGTGTGCTCGCCCGCGCTTGCGCGCGGCGTCGATGATCCAGCGGATCGCCAGCGCCTGGCGGCGCTCGGTGCGAACTTCAACCGGCACCTGATAGGTGGCGCCGCCAACGCGGCGGGAGCGCACCTCGACCGCCGGCTTCACGTTGTCCAGCGCCTCGTGGAACATGCGCACCGGGTCGGCCTGCGCCCCGCCGCGCCGCTTCAGCACGTCGAGCGCACCGTAGACGATGCCCTCGGCGACCGATTTCTTGCCGTCGTACATCAGCGCATTCATGAAACGGCTGATCACGACGTCGCCGAACTTGGCGTCCGGCAGAATTTCGCGCTTGATCGCGCGGCGGCGACGGCTCATCTCAATCTCTCCTTACTTCGGCCGCTTCGCGCCATACAGCGAACGGCGCTGGCGGCGCTTGGCGATGCCCTGGGTATCCAGCACGCCGCGCAGAATATGATAGCGCACGCCGGGCAGGTCCTTCACGCGGCCGCCGCGGATCAGCACCACCGAGTGCTCCTGCAGGTTGTGCCCTTCGCCCGGGATGTAGCTCACCACCTCGTAGCCGTTGGTCAGCCGCACCTTGGCGACCTTGCGAGCGCCGAGTTCGGCTTCTTCGGCGTGGTCGTGTAGACGCGCGTGCAGACGCCGCGCTTCTGCGGGCAGCCCTGCAGCGCCGGCACCTTGTTCCGGCTTCGGCGCGGCTCCCGCCCCTTGGCGATCAGCTGGTTGATGGTCGGCATATCTCATCCTGCTTCGTGTGTATCCCGGTGGCACCTTCGCCTCGGCTCCGAGTCATCCATACAAAAAAGCCTCCACAAGGCGGTACCCCACCTTACGGAATGTCCCTCCAGCACGCGGCCTAGGTACAGGAATTTTCCCTGCACGGCGCCGCACGCGCCAGATTGTATAGACGACCCGCGCCAGAGAATTCTGGAACCGCGAGAGCGCCTTCCTTAGGACCCACCCACCCGCAAGTCAAGCGTTTCCGCCGCTTCAGGACAGCAGAAAATTGCAGATTGGCAGAATCCTCATGGCAGATCTCCGGAATCAAACGGATGCCTGCCCGAATCAAAACGGCGCCCTTGAAGGGCGCCGTTCCGAACTCGTCTAAACATAAGGAGAATCTTACTCCGCGGCGATTTCCGGCTTGGTAATCGCGGGGCGGCCTGCACCCAGCGCCTGGCGGTCCCGCCCGGCGGCGATGGCCCGCAGCCGGTTCATCACCGCGCCGGTACCGGCCGGGATCAGGCGGCCGACGATCACGTTCTCCTTCAGGCCCGTCAGCGCGTCGATCTTGCCGGCGGTGGCGGCCTCGGTCAGCACGCGAGTGGTCTCCTGGAAGGAGGCGGCAGAGATGAAGCTCTGCGTCTGCAGGCTGGCCTTGGTGATGCCCTGAAGCACCGGCAGGCCCACAGCCTTGCGCTCGTCTTCCGCCAGCTTGCCGTTCTCCTGGTCGAACTCCACGCGGTCCACCAGCTCGCCGATCAGGAAGGTCGTATCGCCCGGCTCCACGATCTCCACCTTCTGCAGCATCTGGCGGACGATCACTTCAATATGCTTGTCGTTGATCTTCACGCCCTGCAGACGGTACACGTCCTGGATTTCGTTCACGAGGTAGTCGGACAGCGCCTCCACACCCAGCACGCGCAGGATGTCGTGCGGCACGCGCGGGCCGTCCACCAGCGGGTCGCCCTTGCGGACATAGTCGCCCTCCTGCACGGAGACGTGCTTGCCCTTCGGAACCAGGTACTCGGTCTCCTCGCCGGTCTCGTCGTTCTTCACGATGACGCGGCGCTTCGCCTTGTAGTCCTTGCCGAATTCCACGCGGCCGTCGATCTCGGCGATGATCGCGTGATCCTTCGGCCGGCGCGCCTCGAACAGCTCCGCCACGCGCGGCAGACCGCCGGTGATGTCGCGGGTCTTCGAGCCCTCGCGCGGGATGCGCGCCAGCACGTCGCCATCCGCCACCGTAGCACCCGCTTCCACCGAGAGGATGGAGTCCGGCGCCAGGAAGTAGCGGGCCTCGGTGCCGTTGGCCAGGCGCAGGATCTCGCCCTTCGCGTCCTTCAGCAGCAGGCGCGGGCGCAGATCGGCGCCGCGGGCGGACTGCTTGTAGTCCACCACCACCTTGGAGGTCAGGCCGGTCACTTCGTCGGTACGCTCGACCAGGGTGATGCCCTCGATCAGGTCGGCGTATTCGACGATACCGGCACGCTCGGTGATGATCGGCAGGGTGTACGGATCCCACTCCGCCAGCTTCTGGCCGCGGGCGACATCCGCACCCTCGTCCACCAGCAGGCGCGCGCCATACGGCACGCGGAAGCGGGCGCGCTCGCGCTTGGCGGCGTCGGTGATGATGATTTCGCAGTTGCGGCTCATCACCACGGGCACGCCCTGGGAGTTGGTCACCACGTTGCGGTTGCGGATGGCAACCACGCCGTCATGGCTGGCTTCCACGTTGGACTGCTCGGCGCCACGCTGCGCCGCACCGCCGATGTGGAAGGTACGCATGGTCAGCTGCGTGCCCGGCTCGCCGATCGACTGCGCCGCGATCACGCCCACCGCCTCGCCGACGTTCACCGGCGTGCCGCGCGCAAGGTCGCGCCCGTAGCACTTGCCGCAGACGGCGATCTTGGTGTCGCAGGTCAGCACGGAGCGGATCTTCACCGAACTCGACGCCGGACTTCTCGATGCGCTCGGCCTGCGGCTCCTCGATCAGCGTGTTCGCCGGCACGATCACCTCGCCGGTGACCGGATCGACGACATCCTCCGCCGTGGTACGGCCCAGCACGCGCTCGGCGAGGCTGGAGACGATCTCACCGCCATCGATCACCGCGCTCACGGTCAGGCCGCGCTCGGTGCCGCAATCATCCTCGACGATGATGCAGTCCTGCGCCACGTCGACCAGTCGGCGGGTCAGGTAGCCGGAGTTCGCGGTCTTCAACGCCGTGTCGGCCAGACCCTTGCGGGCGCCGTGGGTGGAGTTGAAGTAGTCGAGAACCGAGAGGCCTTCCTTGAAGTTCGCGATGATCGGCTGCTCGATGATCTCGCCGGACGGCTTGGCCATCAGGCCGCGCATGCCGGCCAGCTGGCGACATCTGCGCCGCCGAACCACGCGCACCGGAGTGGCTCATCATCCACACCGAGTTGGTCGGCCGGCCGATCTCCTGCTTGGAGATCTCCTTCATCATCGCCGTGGCCACGAGGTCCGTGCAGCGCGACCAGGCGTCGACCACCTTGTTGTAGCGCTCGCCGGCGGTGATCAGACCGTCCTGGTACTGCTGCTCGAACTCGCTGCACCTCGGCCTGGGTCTTGCCGATCAGCTCGGCCTTGGAGCCGGGGATGAGCAGGTCGTCCTTGCCGAAGGAGATGCCGGCCTTCGCCGCGTGGCGGAAGCCGAGGCCCATCATCCGGTCGCAGAAGATCACGCACTCCTTCTGGCCGCAATGGCGGTAGACCAGGTCGATCACGTCCTGAGACGTTCTTCTTGGTCAGCATGCTTGTTGACCACGGCGAACGGCACGTTCGGGTTCAGCGGCAGGAGCTGGCCGATCAGCATGCGGCCCGGCGTGGTCACCACGATGGCGGTCTTGACGTTGCCGTCGTGGTCGATCGTCTTCACGCGCGCGCGGATCTTGTCGTGCAGCTTGATGGCATTGGCGGAGAGGGCGAACTCGATCTCGCCGACCGTGCCGAAGGCCGTCGCCTCCTCGTCCTTGGTCGCCAGGAATTCCGGCGTCTCCAGCGAGAGGTAGTACAGGCCCAGCACGATATCCTGGCTCGGCACGATGATCGGCTTGCCGTTCGCCGGGCGAGAGGATGTTGTTGGTGGACATCATCAGCACGCGGCCTTCCAGCTGCGCCTCGATGGAGAGCGGCACGTGCACCGCCATCTGGTCGCCGTCGAAGTCCGCGTTGAAGGCGGTGCAGACCAGCGGGTGCAGCTGGATCGCCTTGCCCTCGATCAGCACCGGCTCGAAGGCCTGGATGCCCAGGCGGTGCAGGGTCGGCGCGCGGTTCAGCATCACCGGATGCTCGCGGATCACCTCTTCGAGGATGTCCCAAACCTCGGGACGCTCCTTCTCCACCATGCGCTTGGCCGCCTTGATGGTGGTGGCCAGGCCGTATTTCTCCAGCTTGGCGTAGATGAAGGGCTTGAACAGCTCCAGCGCCATCTTCTTCGGCAGGCCGCACTGGTGCAGCTTCAGCTCCGGGCCCACCACGATGACCGAACGGCCCGAGTAGTCGACGCGCTTGCCGAGCAGGTTCTGGCGGAAGCGGCCCTGCTTGCCCTTCAGCATGTCGGAGAGCGACTTCAGCGGGCGCTTGTTGGTGCCGGTGATGGCGCGGCCGCGGCGGCCGTTATCGAACAGCGCGTCCACCGCCTCCTGCAGCATGCGCTTCTCGTTGCGCACGATGATGTCGGGCGCGCGCAGCTCGATCAGCCGCTTCAGGCGGTTGTTGCGGTTGATGACGCGGCGGTACAGGTCGTTCAGGTCGGAGGTGGCGAAGCGCCCGCCATCCAGCGGCACCAGCGGGCGCAGCTCGGGCGGGATCACCGGCATCACGTCCAGGATCATCCACTCCGGATGCGTGCCGGAGTCGAGGAAGGCCTCGATCAGCTTCAGGCGCTTGACCAGCTTCTTGCGCTTGGCCTCGCTGTTGGTCTCCTTCAGCTCGGCGCGCATGCTTGGCGCGGTCCTCGGCGAGGTCGATGCTGGTCAGGATGTTCTTGATCGCCTCGGCGCCGATGCCGGCGCGGAACGCGTCCTCGCCGAACTCGTCCTGCTTGTCGAACAGCTCGTCTTCGGAGATGAGCTGGTGCAGCTTGAGGTCGGTCGGTGCCCGGCTCGAGCACGACGTAGCTCTCGAAGTACAGGACCTTCTCGAGTTCTTTGAGCGTCAGGTCGACCATCAGTCCGATGCGGCTCGGCAGCGACTTCAGGAACCAGATATGCGCGACCGGCGAGGCCAGCTCGATATGGCCCATGCGCTCGCGGCGCACCTTGGCCAGCGTCACTTCCACGCCGCACTTCTCGCAGATGATGCCGCGGAACTTCATGCGCTTGTACTTGCCGCACAGGCACTCGTAGTCCTTGATCGGCCCGAAGATGCGGGCGCAGAACAGGCCGTCGCGCTCCGGCTTGAAGGTGCGGTAGTTGATCGTCTCCGGCTTCTTGATCTCGCCATAAGACCAGCTGCGGATCTGCTCCGGCGAGGCGATCTGGATCTTGATCTGGTCGAAAGACGTGGCCTGGCCCGTCTGGCCGAGAATCTTCATCAAGTCATTCATACTGCGTCATCCTTGCAAAGCCAGGCAGGAGGCCATGCCCCCGCCCGGGCAAGATGAAGTTTAGGTGGCCGTCCTGTTCCAGATCGACGTTCAGGCCGAGGGATTTCAGTTCCTTCACCAGCACGTTGAAGCTTTCGGGGATGCCGGCCTCGAAATTGTCCTGCTCGCGCACGATCGCCTCGTAGACCTTGGTGCGGCCGGACACGTCGTCGGACTTCACCGTCAGCATTTCCTGCAGCGTGTAGGCGGCGCCATAGGCTTCCAGCGCCCACACTTCCATTTCGCCGAAGCGCTGGCCACCGAACTGCGCCTTGCCGCCCAGCGGCTGCTGGGTGACGAGCGAGTACGGCCCGATCGAACGGGCGTGGATCTTGTCGTCGACCAGATGGTGCAGCTTGAGCATGTACATGTAGCCCACGGTCACCTTGCGCTCGAACGGCTCGCCGGTGCGGCCGTCGATCAGGGTCACCTGGCCGGAAATATCCAGCCCGGCCTTGGCCAGCATCTCCTCGATATCCGAGATGCGCGCGCCATCGAACACCGGCGTCGCGATCGGCACGCCCTTCTTGATGTTGCCGCACAGCTCGATCAGCGCCGCGTCGTCCAGGTCGGCGATCTGCTCGTCGATAGATCTCGTCGCCATAGGCGTCCTTCAGCCGCGCCAGCAGTTCCATCTCGCGCCTCGCCGGTGCGGCGGTATTCTTCAACCAGCTCGCCGATCTGCTTGCCAAGATTGGCGCAGGCCCAGCCCAGATGCACCTCGAGGATCTGCCCCACGTTCATGCGCGAGGGCACGCCCAGCGGGTTCAGCACGAGGTCGACCGAGGTGCCGTCCTCGAGGAACGGCATGTCCTCCACCGGCACCACGCGCGAGACCACACCCTTGTTGCCGTGACGGCCGGCCATCTTGTCGCCCGGCTGCAGCTTGCGCTTCACCGCCACGAACACCTTGACCATCTTCATCACGCCGGGCGAGCAGCTCGTCGCCGCGCTGCAGCTTCTCGACCTTGCTCTCGAACCGCTCCTGCAGGCGCTTCACGGCGGCATCGAACTCGCGCTTCAGCGTCTCGATATCCGCCATCACGGCGTCGTCCTGCACGCACGATGTTGCGCCAGGCGCCGCGCGGATGCTCGGCCAGCACTGCTTCGGTGATCTCCGTGCCGGCCTTGATGCCCTTGAAGCCCGAGCCGGCGACCTGCGCCCAGCAGCGTCTCGCGCAGCCGGTTGAGGAAGGAGCGCTCCTGGATGCCCTTCTCGTCGTCGCGGTCCTTGGCCAGACGCTCGATCTCGGCGCGCTCGATCGCCAGCGCGCGCTCGTCCTTGTCGACGCCGCGGCGGTTGAACACGCGCACATCGACGATCGTGCCGACCGTGCCCGGGCGGCAGCTTCAGCGAGGTGTCGCGCACGTCGGAGGCCTTCTCGCCGAAGATGGCGCGCAGCAGCTTCTCTTCCGGCGTCATCGGGCTTTCGCCCTTCGGCGTCACCTTGCCGACCAGAATGTCGCCCGGGTTCACCTCGGCGCCGATATACACGATGCCGGCCTCGTCGAGGTTGCGCAGCGCTTCCTCGCCGACGTTCGGGATGTCGCGGGTGATTTCCTCCTGGCCGAGCTTGGTGTCGCGCGCCATCACCTCGAATTCCTCGATATGGATCGAGGTGAACACGTCATCGCGGGCGATACGCTCGGAGATCAGGATGGAGTCTTCGAAGTTGTAGCCGTTCCAGGGCATGAAGGCGCACAGCGCGTTGCGGCCCAGCGCCAGCTCGCCCAGCTCGGTGGACGGGCCGTCGGCGATGATGTCGCCGGCGGACACGCGGTCGCCCACCTTCACCAGCGGACGCTGGTTGATGCAGGTGCTCTGGTTGGAGCGCATGTACTTGCGCAGGCGGTAGATATCGACGCCCTTGGTCGTGCCGTCCTCGGCGGTCGCGCGCACCACGATGCGCGCGCCGTCGATCTGGTCGATGATGCCGGCGCGCTTGGCGACGATGGTGGCGCCCGAGTCGCGCGCCACGGCGGCTTCCATGCCGGTGCCGACAATCGGCGCGTCGGACTGGATCAGCGGCACCGCCTGACGCTGCATGTTCGAGCCCATCAGCGCGCGGTTGGCGTCGTCGTTCTCAAGGAAGGGGATGAGCGCCGCGGCGACCGAAACCAGCTGCTTCGGCGACACGTCGATGGCGGTGACTTCCTCGGGCTTGACCAGAAGGAAGTCGCCGCTGCGGCGCACGGAGACGAGGTCGTCGGTGAACTTGCCGCCCTCATCCTTCTTGCGCGTCGGCCTGCGCCACCGTCAGGCGCTCTTCCTCCATGGCGGAGAGGTACTTCCACGAGGGCTGCACCACGCCGTCCTTCACCAGCTGGTACGGGGTCTCGATGAAGCCGTACTTGTTCACCTTGGCGTAGGTGGCGAGCGAGTTGATCAGACCGATGTTCGGGCCTTCCGGCGTCTCAATCGGGCAGATGCGGCCGTAATGGGTCGGGTGCACGTCGCGCACCTCGAAGCCGGCGCGCTCGCGGGTCAGACCGCCCGGCCCGAGGGCGGAGAGGCGGCGCTTATGCGTCACTTCCGAGAGCGGGTTGGTCTGGTCCATGAACTGGCTGAGCTGCGACGGAGCCGAAGAACTCGCGCACCGCGGCCGCCGCCGGCTTGGCGTTGATCAGGTCGTGCGGCATCACGCTGTCGATATCGACCGAGCCCATGCGCTCGCGGATCGCGCGCTCCATGCGCAGCAGGCCGACGCGGTACTGGTTCTCCATCAGCTCGCCGACCGAACGCACGCGGCGGTTGCCGAGATTGTCGATGTCGTCGATCGCGCCGCGGCCGTCCTTCAGCTCGCACATGATCTTGATGGTGCGCAGGATGTCGTCCTTGCGCAGCACGCGCACGGTGTCCGGCACGTCCACGCCCAGGCGCATGTTCATCTTCACGCGGCCCACGGCGGAGAGGTCGTAGCGGTCGGCGTCGAAGAACAGGCCCTTGAACAGCGCCTCGGCGGTCTCGCTGGTCGGCGGCTCGCCGGGGCGCATGACGCGGTAGATGTCGATCAGCGCATCGTCGCGGTTGTTGTTCTTGTCGGCGGCCAGGGTGTTGCGGATCCACGGGCCGTTCGCCTGGTCGATCGCCAGCGTCGGCAGGGAGTCGATGCCCTTGCTCCTCCAGCTGGGCCAGCTTCTGCTCGGTCAGCTCCTCGCCGGCCTCGGCGAAGATCTCGCCGGTCTCGGGGTCGTACAGGTCCTCGGCCACGAAGCGGCCGAGCAGGTCGCCGCGCGCCACCAGCACGTTCTTGGTCTTCTCGGCGATCTTGCGCACCGCGCGGGCGGTCAGCTTCTCCTCGGCCTTGGCCACGACCTCGCCGGTCTCGGCATCGACCAGATCCTCGATCAGCTTGAGGTTGCGGAACGCCTCGGCCTCGAACGGGCGCGCCCACTGGCCCTTGTTGACGGTGTACACCACCTGGCCGTAGAAGGCGTTGAGGATCTCCTCGGGGTCCATGCCCTTGATCTCGCTGATCTCGACAGCTCTCGCCCTTGGCGGCGCGGGCCTCGATCAGCTTCTCGGTGGCCAGGCTCGGCAGCGCGTAGAGCAGCGTGGTCACCGGCAGCTTGCGCTTGCGGTCGATGCGCACATACACGAGGTCCTTGGCGTCGAACTCGAAATCCAGCCAGGAGCCGCGATACGGGATCACGCGCGCGGTGAACAGGTACTTGCCGGAGGAATGCGTCTTGCCGCGGTCATGGTCGAAGAACACGCCCGGGCTGCGGTGCATCTGCGAGACGATCACGCGCTCGGTGCCGTTCACCACGAAGGTGCCGTTATCGGTCATCAGCGGCATGTCGCCCATGTAGACGGGCTGCTCCTTGATGTCGCGGATCGAGCGGGCGCCGGTGTCCTCGTCGACGTCCCAGACGATCAGGCGCAGGATCACCTTCAGCGGGGCGGCATAGGTCATGCCGCGCTGGATGCACTCCTCGACGTCGTATTTCGGCTCTTCCAGCTCGTAATAGACGAACTCAAGCCGGCCGCGGCCAGCGAAATCGTCGATCGGGAAGACCGATTTGAAAACTTCCTGAAGCCCGGAATGCGTGCGCGCATCGGGCTTCATGTGCATCTGCAGGAACGCATCGTAGCTGGCGCGCTGCACATCGATCAGGTTTGGCATCGGCGCGACTTCGGGGATGCGGCCGAAGCTCTTACGAATGCGCTTGCGGTTGGTGAAAGATCCCTTTACCCAAACCACCATTGATCGCGTTCATCGCATCACCCTCGCTAAATAGTTTCCAGCGTCGTCGTACAAAAACGGGTGGCAGGCGATCACCCAGAGGTAATCGCCTGCCCTTTAGGCGTACGCGCGCCGCGGCCGATGCAAGCCACGGCGGGGAGCAGATTACTTGACCTCGACAGTCGCGCCCTGCTCTTCCAGCGTCTTCTTGATCGCGGCAGCCTCGTCCTTGGTCGCGTTTTCCTTGACGGTCTTCGGCGCGCCCTCGACCAGGTCCTTGGCTTCCTTCAGGCCCAGGCCGGTGATGGTGCGGATTTCCTTGATCACGTTGATCTTCTTGTCGCCAGCGTTGGCCAGGATCACGGTGAACTCGGTCTGCTCTTCAACCGGGGCGGCAGCGGCAGCGGCCGGGCCGGCAGCGGCGGCAACGGCCACCGGAGCGGCGGCGGAAACGCCCCACTTCTCTTCGAGCAGCTTGGAGAGCTCAGCGGCTTCCAGGACGGTCAGCTTGGACAGCTCTTCAACCAGCGCGTTCAGATCAGCCATTTTGTACAATCTTTCGTATAAGTAGACTTTGGTTGGTTCAATGCAAGGCCGGCACCACGCTGCCCTGCCAATTTCATGCGACAAGCAGTCTGAAGCGTTATCAGGCCGCCTCGCTCTTCTGGGAATCGGCATACGCCGCGAAGACCCGGGCAAGCTGGCCGGCCGGCGCCTGCAGCACGCCCGCAACCTTGGTCGCCGGGGCATTGATCATCCCCAGGATCTTGGCGCGCAGCGCGTCCAGCGACGGCAGCTCGGCCAGCGCCTTGACCCCATCGGCGTCGAGCACCTGGCTCCCGAGGGCAGCCGCCGAGCAGCACAAACTTGTCATTGGTCTTGGCGAACTCGACAGCAGCCTTTGCCACCGCCACCGGGTCATGCGACCAGGCGAGCGCGGTCGGGCCCCTTCAGCAGCGGGCGCAATGCCGTCGAACCGGGTCCCATCCAGAGCAAGCAAGGCCAGACGATTCTTCGCAACCTTGAAGCTCGCGCCAGCCTCCCGCATCTTGCGGCGCAGATCCGTGGCCTCGGCAACCGTCATCCCCGTATTGCGGGTGACAACGACCATCGACGTCTCGGCGAACACCGAAGACAGCTCAGCGACGAATTCCCGCTTCTCTGTGCGGTCCACATCCGTCTCCAACTTGCGGCGATAAGCGGGGCAAACCCCACATACCGCCAGGTTACCCAAGATGCCGGGACCATCCCGGACATCGTTCGCCTGTCCTTACGCTAGAACCACCAAAGCCCTGCCGTTACGCGAAAGTCCTTGGCACCTCTCTACCGACATGCGGGGCCGAAGCCCCCATCAAACCTCGCGGTACATACGGTCTCGGACAGGTCGGGGCGCGTTACCGCACCCCTGCCCGCGGCGGCCGAAGCCGCCACGTATCTCTTAGAAAAACTTAGGCGACGGTGGCGACATCCACCCGGATGCCCGGCCCCATCGTCGAGGACAGCGCCACCTTCTGCAGGTAGGTGCCCTTCGCGCCGGTCGGCTTGGCCTTCTGCACGGCGTCGGCCAGCGCCTTGGCGTTCTCCACCAGCTTCTCGTCGTCGAAGCTCGCCTTGCCGATGCCGGCATGGATGATGCCAGCCTTCTCGGCGCGGAACTCGACCTGGCCGGCCTTGGCGGCGGTCACCGCGCCCTTCACGTCCATGGTCACGGTGCCGAGCCGCGGGTTCGGCATCAGGCCGCGCGGGCCGAGGATCTTACCCAGCCGGCCGACCAGGCCCATCATGTCCGGGGTGGCGATGCAGCGGTCGAACTGGATGTCGCCGGCCTGCACCTTCTCGGCCAGGTCCTCGGCGCCCACCACGTCGGCACCGGCGGCCAGCGCCTCCTCGGCCTTCGGCGCCGCGGGCGAACACGCCGACGCGCACCGTCTTGCCGGTGCCGTTCGGCAGGGAGATCAGGCCGCGCACCATCTGGTCGGCGTGGCGCGGGTCGATGCCGAGGTTCAGCGACGATCTCGACCGTCTCGTCGAACTTCGCCTTGGCGTTGGCCTTGACCAGGCGTCACCGCCTCGGTCAGCGGGTAGGACTTGGTGTGGTCGACATTGGCGCGGGCAGCGGCTCAGACGCTTGTCCATGTGCCATGTGCTCAGCCCTCCACCACGGTCAGGCCCATCGAACGGGCGGAGCCAGCCAGCATGCGCACCGCGCGCCTCGACGTCGTTGGCGTTCATGTCCTTCATCTTGATCTCGGCGATCTCGCGCAGCTGCGCCATGGTCACCTTGCCGACGGCCGCGCCCTTGCCGGCGGTCGTCGTGCCCTTGTCGATCTTCGCCGCCTTCTTCAGGAAGTAGGTGTTCGGCGGGGTCTTCGTGATGAAGGTGAAGGTGCGGTCGGCGAAGGCGGTGATCACCACCGGCACCGGCATGCCCGGCTCCATGTTCTGCGTCGCGGCGTTGAATTCCTTGACGAACTGCATGATGTTCAGGCCGCGCTGGCCGAGCGCCGGGCCGACCGGCGGCGACGGGTTCGCCTTGCCTGCAGGAATTTGCAGCTTGATGTAGCCGACGATCTTCTTCGCCATCTCTGGCTCCTTATCCTTTGGCACACGCCAATGGACCGCGGTACATCCGGCTGGGCGAACCAACGCCCAAACCTCCCACGTTCCGGTAAGGGGCGGAGCCTTACTCCATCCCCCCTCCCCTGTCTATATCCCTGCCGTCTAAATCTTCTATAATGCCACGCCATGCAGAAACATGCCGCCCTGCTTGTCATCGACGTCCAGCCCGATTTCTGCCCCGGCGGCGCCCTCGCCGTGCCCGATGGCGACGCGATCATCCCGCTCATCAACCGCCTGGCCCCCCGGTTCGAGACCGTAATCCTCACCCAGGATTGGCACCCGGCGGACCATATCTCCTTCGCCGCCAGCCATCCAGGCAAGCAACCGTTTGAAATGATTGAACTCCCCTACGGCCCGCAGGTGCTCTGGCCCAGCCATTGCGTGATGGGCACGCCAGGGGCGGCGCTGCACCCGGCGCTCGACATCCCGCACGCCCGGATGATCCTGCGCAAGGGCGGCAACCGGCTGGTGGACAGCTATTCCGCCTTCCTGGAGGCCGACCGCGCCAGCAAGACCGGGCTGGACGGCTATCTGCGCTCGCTCGGCATCACCGACCTTTACCTATGCGGCCTGGCCACGGATTTCTGCGTCGCCTGGTCGGCCGAGGATGCGCGGGCCTTCGGCTTCAACGCCACGATCATCGAGGATGCCTGCCGCGCCATCGACCTCAACGGCTCGCTCGGCGCCGCCTGGGCGAGGCTCGCCGCCGCCGGGGTGGCCCGCATCTCCAGCACTCTACCGGCATAAAAAAAGCGGCCCGAAGGCCGCTTTTCTCAAAACGTTATCGTCTGAACGATCAGTCGAGGCTGATGGAAGAGACTTCCGGACCCTTGGCGCCCTGGACCACACTCATCTTCACGGCCTGGCCTTCCTGCAGCGGGGAGAGGCCAGCAGCCTCAAGAGCGGTGGCGTGCACGAACACGTCCTTGCCGCCGTTCTGCGGGCTGATGAAGCCGAAGCCCTTGGTGGCATTGTACCACTTGACGATGCCGCCCATCTCCACGGCCGGGCCGCTCGCCTGCTGGCGGGGCGGGCGCGGGGTGCGCGGACGGTCGAAACCGCCACCGAAACCACCGCTGCGCGGCGACGGCGGCGGCGCGTCGCCTTCCTTCACCGAGATCACCTGGTCAACCTGGCGGCCCTTCTGGCCCTGGCCAACCCGCACCTGCAGGATGGCGCCCGGCGTCACGGCCTGGAAACCGGCGTTCTGCAGCGAATTGGCGTGCAGGAATACATCACCCGAGCCATCGGCCATCTCGACGAAACCGAACCCCTTCTCGGAGTTGTACCATTTCACCGTAGCCTTTGCCTCAGGGGCAGAGGATGTGGACCCAAACCCGGAAAAAGACGGCGGGGGAAGGGGCGCATTGCCAAAGAAATTGTCGTCATCAAAGCCGCGGCGGCGATTTTGGCGCTGGCGGTCGTTTTTCGGGGGTCGCACTATAAAAACTGTCCTCTGTGATCTTTCAGGTCGCCCAGCGAGGCCGGACGGCAGGTAGCATAGGGCAGGCGGGCCTGGCCTTCAATCCCGAAATGAGGCCAGCCCCCCGCATCATCGCTTAAATCGCCGTGATTTTCGCAGATCTTCGCAAATGGCATAACTCGTCACGCTTGCTCTGCGCCCCTCTGGGCCTTAAGAGCCCCTATGGCTTTCCCCATTGATAATCCGGCCCTGGCCGAAGCGCTCGCCGCGCGCGGCTATTCCTCCCCCACCGCGGTGCAGCTCGCCGTACTGCAGCCCGAGGCCGAGGAACGCGACCTTCTCGTTTCCGCCCAGACCGGCTCCGGCAAGACCGTCGCCTTCGGCCTCGCTCTGGCCAGCACCATTCTCGGCGCCAACACGGCGCTGCCCGCCACGCTGCACCCGCTCGTCCTCGTCATCGCCCCCACGCGCGAGCTGGCGCTGCAGGTGCATGCCGAACTTTCCTGGCTGTACGAGAAGGCCGGCGGGCGCATCGTCGCCTGCGTCGGCGGCATGGACCCGCGGCGCGAGGCCCGGCAGCTCGCCGCCGGCTGCCATATCGTCGTCGGCACCCCGGGGCGCCTGCAGGACCATATCGACCGCGGCAATCTCGAACTGGCCGAACTCGAAGCCGTGGTGCTGGACGAGGCCGACGAGATGCTCGACCTCGGCTTCCGGGACGAGCTGGACTTCATCCTCTCCGCAGCACCCGAGAGCCGCCGCACCCTGCTCTTCTCCGCCACCATCTCGCGGGAGATCGCGGCGCTCGCCCGCGCCTACCAGCACAACGCCCTGCGCATCGACACGGTCTCCCGCACCGAGCCGCATGCCGATATCGAATACCGCGCCATCGTCGCCCCCGGGCACGAGACCGAGGCGGCGCTGGTCAACCTGCTGCGCGCCCAGGAATCGCGGGCCATCGTGTTCTGCGCCACGCGCGACAACGTGCGCCATCTGCACGCCAGCCTGCTGGCGCGCGGCTTCAACGCCGTGGCGCTGTCGGGCGAGCTGTCGCAGGCCGAGCGCAATACCGCGCTGAACGCCCTGCGCGATGGCCGCGCCCAGGTCTGCATCGCCACCGATGTCGCGGCGCGCGGCCTCGACCTGCCGGATCTCGGCCTCGTCATCCATGCCGACCTGCCGACCAACAAGGCCACCCTGCTGCACCGCTCCGGGCGCACCGGCCGCGCCGGACGCAAGGGCGTGTGCGTGCTGCTGGTCTCCCCGGTGAAGCGCCGCCGCGCCGAAATACTGCTCGGCTCGGCCAATATCGAAGCCACCTGGCACAACCCGCCCACGCCGGAGGAAATCCGCGCGCTGGATGCCGGGCGCCTGCTGGAGCATCCGCTGCTGACGCAACCGCGGGACGAGAGCCAGGACCAGCACCGCGCCGCCCTCGGCCTGCTGGAGCGCTTCAGCCCCGAGGCCATTGCCGCGGCCTTCATCCGCCTCGCCCAGGCGCATCTGCCCGAGCCAGCCACAGTGACGATATTGCCGCGGGAGCCTGCCCGCCAGGCCCGTGCCACAGCCACCGCCAGGCCCATCGGGGCGGTCACTGGCAGCGGCAACGGCGTGTGGTTCAGCCTGCCGACCGGGCGCCAGAACAACGCAGACCCGAAATGGCTGATCCCCTTGCTCTGCCGTCGCGGCGGCATCACCAAGGCCGAGATCGGCGCCATCCGCATCTTCGACCGCGAGACCAAGTTCGAGATCCTCGCCACGGCGGCGGAGTCGTTCTTCGCGGCGGCGAGCCAGGCCGCGCCGTCGGACCTGCCGATCGAGCCATCATCGCCGCCGAGCCCGGGCGGCCCCAGGACGCCGCGCCCCCAAGGGCCGAAGCCCGCAGGCAAGCCCTATGCCAAACCGCCGCGCGAAAACGCCGGCCCGCCGAGCGAACAGCAGCGCCGGCGCAAGAACAAGGCAACTAAAGGCGTGCGTTAGAGGCCGTTTCAGAACTCGCTCTGGTGAGCCAGATAGGCGGGCTTTGCGAGCACCGGAGCGGAGCGTACATGAAGTACGTGAGCACCGGAGCACAGTAAAGCGCGGCTAGATGGCCACCAGAGTAGAGTTATGGAATAGCCTCAATAGCGGCGCAGCAGGGCGGCGAGCCTGCCCTGCACGCGCACCCGCTCGGCCGGGTAGATCTTGGTCTCGTAGCGGATATTCGCCGGCTCCAGCGCGATGGAATTGCCCCGCCGGCGCAGCCGCTTCAGCGTCACCTCGCTCTCGTCCACCAGGGCGACGATGATCTGGCCGTTCTCGGCCATCTCGCCCTTGCGGATGATGACGGTGTCGCCATCGAGAATCCCGGCCTCGACCATCGAATCGCCCTCGACCTGCAAGGCGAAATGGTCGCCAGCGCCGAGCAGCGCCACCGGCACGTCCACCTCCTGGGCCTCATCGCGCAGCGCCTCGATCGGCAGGCCGGCGGCGATCCGGCCATAGAGCGGCAGGCTGATCGCCCCCGCCTCGTTGGCCGCGCGCACGCCCGGCAGCTTGCCGGTGAAATTGCCCTGGATCACGTTCGGCGCGAAGCGCGGCAGTTCGCGTTCCGGCGGCGCCAGGTCCGCCGGGAGCCGCACCACCTCCAGCGCCCGCGCCCGGTGCTTGTGCCGCCTCAGGAAGCCGCGCTCCTCCAGCGCCGTGATCAGCCGGTGGATGCCGGATTTGGAGCGCAGATCCAGCGCCTCCTTCATCTCCTCGAAGCTCGGGCTGCACCCGGTCTCACGCAGATGCTTGTCGATGAACACAAGCAGCTCATGTTGCTTCGTCGTCAGCATGCGTCTCTCCAAACCGGCCAAGGCGCTTTTAGAACAAAGCGCTAACTCAACAATGTTCTAGTTTGGTTCTTGTTTTCGCGTCAAGCGTTTCAGTCATCCAGCCGGATGATCTCGACCATCGCCCCCGGCTGCCAGCGCCTCCTGGTACGGCGGGCGGCGGATCAGCGCCTGGGCCTGCGCCAGCGCGCTCAGCATGGACGAATCCTGCACCGGCAGCGGCACCGCCACCCAGCCCGCCTCGTCCCGTTCCAGCCGGGCGCGCAGGTAATCCTCGCGCAGGTCGTTCGGCTTCAGCGCAGCACCTAGCCGCGCAGGCTCAAGCCGGGGCGCCGCCGCCTCGCCCCCTGCCAGCACACGCAGCGCCGGGCCGAGAAACAGCACGGCGCAGACAAAGGCGGAGACCGGATTGCCCGGCAGGCCCAGCACCGGCATGGCTTCCACCCGCCCAAAGAGCAGCGGCTTGCCTGGGCGCATCGCGATCTTCCAGAAATCCAGCGCGAAGCCCTCGGTGGAGAGCCCCTCCAGCACCAGGTCGTGCGCGCCCACGCTCGCCCCGCCGGTGGTCACCAGCATGTCCGCGCCGCGCGCCGCATCCACGGCGGAGGCAATGGCGGCGCCGTCATCCGGCACGGGGGGCAGCATCACCGGCTCGCCGCCGTGTGCTGCGATGAACGCGGCCAGCATCGGGGTGTTGGCGTTGGCGATGCCGCCATGGCGGATCTCCTCGCCGGGCAGGGCGATCTCGTCGCCCGTGGCCAGCATCGCCACGCGCGGGCGGCGATGCACGCGCAGCCAGCCATGGTTGCCCGCCGCCGCCAGCCCGATCTCCCGCGCCCCTAGCCGCCGCCCGGCGGGAAGCAGCACATCGCCCGCCGCGAAATCCATGCCCGGCGCGGCGGATATGCTGGCCCTGCCCGGGGCTCTCCCGCACCGTGACGAAGCCATCCGCCGCATCGGCGTTTTCCTGGATCAGGATGGTATCCGCGCCCTCCGGCACGAAGCTGCCGGTGAAGATCCGCACCGCCTCGCCCGGCCCCACGCGCCCGGCAAAGGGCCGCCCCGCCGGAGCCTCGCCGATCAGCTTCAGCCGCGCCCCAACCGCGCCATCAGCGGCGCGCAGGGCGTAGCCATCCATGGCCGACACATCCGCCGGCGGCTGCGTCAGCCGCGCCACAACCGGCGCCGCCAACACCCGGCCCAGCCCGTCCGCCAGGGCGACAATCTCATCCCCCATCGGCCGCAGCCCCGCGAATATCCGGCTCCGCGCGTCTTCCACGCTGATCATGGCTGGATGAACTCCCCCGATTTGCCGCCGGTCTTGCGTATCAGGCGCACCGCCTCGATGCGCATGCCCTTATCCACCGCCTTCGCCATGTCGTAGATCGTCAGCGCCGCGACGCTCACCGCCGTCAGCGCCTCCATCTCCGCGCCGGTCCGGCCTGTGGTCTTCACCGTGGCGGTGATCTCCACCCCGTCATCTTCGAGGGCCAGGTCCACGCTCACGGCATCCAACGGCAGGGTATGGCAAAGCGGGATCAGCTCGGCGGTGCGCTTGGCCGCCATGATCCCGGCGATACGCGCCGTGCCCAGCACGTCGCCCTTCTGCATGTTGCCCGCGGCAATCAGCGCCACCGTCTCGGGCCGCATCGCCACCCGGCCCTTGGCCACGGCCTCGCGTATTGTCTCCGCCTTGGCCGACACATCGACCATGCGGGCCTCGCCCGTCTCCCCGATATGGGTGAGCCGCGTCACTCCGCCCCGAGCAGCCGCCGCACGGCGGCACCGACATCTTCCTGGCGCATCAGCGATTCGCCGACCAGGAAGCCCTGCACCCCGGCCTGCCGCAGACGCTGGATATCGGCATGGGTCTTGATGCCGGATTCCGAGACCAGGAACCGATCCGGCGTGCAGAGGCGGGAGAGCGTCTCCGTGGTTTCCAGCGAGGTCACCATGGTCTTGAGGTTGCGGTTGTTGATGCCGAGCAGCGGCGTCTGCAGCCCGAGCGCGCGCTCCAGCTCCTCCTCGTTATGCACTTCCACCAGCACGTCCATGTCCAGCGCGCGGGCCAGCGCCTCCAGGTCGCGCGCCTGGGCATCCTCAAGTGCTGCCATGATCAGCAGGATGCAATCCGCCCCCATCGCCCGGCTCTCATAGATCTGCCAGGGGTCGAGGATGAAATCCTTGCGCAGCACCGGCAGCGTCACCGCCGCCCGCGCCGCCTCGAGATACGCCGTGCTGCCGGAGAAATATTTCTCGTCGGTCAGCACCGAGAGGCAGGCCGCCCCGTTTTCCGCATAGGCCAGGGCCAGCGCCGCGGGGTCGAAATCCGGCCGGATCAGCCCGCCCGAGGGCGAGGCCTTCTTGATCTCGGCGATCAGCCCCGGCTGCCCGGCGGCGGCCGCGTCCATCAGCGCCCGGCCGAAGCCGCGCGGCTTGCCCGCCTCGCGCGCCGCGTGCTTCACCTCGTCCAGCGGCATGGCCGCCTGCCGGGTGGCGATCTCTTCCAACTTATCGGCGCAGATCCGCGCCAGCACATCTATTTTCAGCCACAGTTCCACTCATTGCACAGACACCGTCTTCAGCCGCTCCAGCACATCCGCCGCAGCACCGGTATCGATCGCCGCCGCCGCCCGGGCCACGCCCTCGGGCAGGCTCTCCACCCGCTCCGCCACGATCAGCGCCGCCGCGGCGTTGAACAGCATGGTGTCGCGATAGCCATTGCGCGCCCCGCGCAGCACCGCCAGCAGCGCCGCCGCGTTCTGGGCCGCGTCGCCGCCCTTCAGCGCCTCCAGCGGCACGGGCGCCAGCCCGGCATCCGCCGCCGTCACGGTGAACTCCCTGACCTCCCCATTCCGGAGCGCGGCCACTTGGTTCTCGCCGGCGAGGACCAGCTCATCCATCCCGCCGCCATGCACCACCCAGGCGGAGTCGCTGCCCAGGCCGCGCAGGGTCTCGGCCACCGGCCGGACCCAGGCGGGGTCGTACACCCCGACCAGCTGGCGCTTCACCCCGGCGGGGTTGGCCATCGGGCCGATCAGGTTGAAGAGCGTGCGCGTGCCCAGCTCCACCCGCACCGGGGCGGAATGGCGCAGCGCCGGATGGTGCCGGGGCGCGAACAGGAACACGCAGCCCGCCTCGCGCAGAATCGCGGAGAGCCGCTCCATCGGCGGCTCGATATTCACGCCCAGCGCCGCCAGCACATCCGCCCCGCCGGCGCGCGAGGAGAGCGCCTTGTTGCCATGCTTGGCCACCGGCACGCCGCAGGCCGCCAGCACGAAGGTGACGGCGGTGGAGATGTTCAGGCTGGCCGCGCCGTCGCCGCCCGTGCCGCAGACATCGATGGCGTCTTCCGGCGCCTCGATCCGCGTCATCCGCGCGCGCATCGCCGTCACCGCGCCGGTCAGCTCCGCCACCGTCTCGCCGCGCGCGCGCATCGCCATCAGCATGCCGCCGATCTGCGCCGGGGTCGCCTGCCCGTCCATGACGATGCCGAACGCCGCTTCCGCCTCGGCAGCACTCAGCGTCTCGCCCTTGCCCAGCCGCGCCAGCACCGGTTTCAGCGAGGCGGTCATGCCGCTACCGGCTGCGCCTCGCGCGCCAGCCGCAGGAAGTTGCCCAGGATCTGGTGCCCGCCGGAGGTGGCGATGCTCTCCGGGTGGAACTGCACGCCATAGATCGGCAGGGTGGCATGGCGCAGGCCCATCATGGTGCCATCCTCGGTCCAGGCCGTGGCCACCAGGCACTCCGGCAGGGTCGCGCGGCGCACGATCAGCGAGTGATAGCGCGTGGCCGTGAACGGGTTCGGCAGCCCGGCGAACACGTCGGTGTTGTCGTGGAAGATCGGGCTGGTCTTGCCATGCACCGGCTCGGTGGCGCGGACCACCTCGCCGCCAAAGGCCTGGCCGATGGCCTGGTGCCCCAGGCAGACGCCGAACAACGGCAGTTTGCCGCTCGGCGGCCGCTTCACCATGTCCAGGCAGATGCCCGCCTCGTTGGGCGTGCACGGGCCGGGCGAGAGCACGATCGCCTCGGGGTTGCAGCGCCAGCGCCTCCTCCGGGCGTCAGCGCGTCATTGCGCTTCACCAGGCAGTCCGCGCCGAGATCGCCGAAGAACTGCACCAGGTTGAAGGTGAAGCTGTCGTAATTGTCGATCAGCAGGATCATGGCTTGATACTCCGGCGCGGCGACATAGCGCACCGCCTCCTCCGCGGCGCGGAACAGCGCCCGCGCCTTCTGCACACTCTCGGCATATTCGGCCTCGGCATCGGAGTCGGCGACCACGCCGACGCCGGCCTGCACGTACATCGTGCCGTCCTTCACCAGCGCGGTGCGCAGGCCGATGCAGGTGTCCATCGTGCCGTTGGCGGCGAAATAGCCGATGCAGCCGGCATAGATGCCGCGCCGCGAGGGCTCCAGCTCCTCGATGATCTCCATCGCCCGCACCTTCGGCGCGCCGGACAGCGTGCCGGCCGGGAAGCCCGCGACCAGCGCGTCCAGCGCGTCCAGATCCGCGCGCAGCTTGCCCTCCACGTTCGAGGAGATGTGCATCACATGGCTGAACCGCTCGATGACGAAGCTCTCGGCCACGCGCACGGAGCCGATCTCCGCCACCCGGCCGACATCGTTGCGGCCGAGGTCGAGCAGCATCAGGTGCTCGGCCCGCTCCTTCGGGTCGGCCAGCAGCTCGGCCTCCAGCGCCAGATCCTCCTCGTATGTCGCGCCGCGCCGGCGCGTGCCGGCCAGCGGGCGGATCGTCACCGTGCCGTCGCGCAGCCGCACCAGGATTTCCGGGCTGGAGCCGACGGCGCAGAAACCGCCGAAATCCAGGAAGAACAGGAACGGCGCCGGGTTGATCCGCCGCAGCGCGCGGTACAGCGCGAAGGGCGGCAGCGCGAACGGCGCCGAGAAGCGCTGGCGAGGGCACGATCTGGAACGCATCGCCCGCGCGGATGTAGTTCTTCGCCGTCTCCACGACGCCAGGAACTCCTCCTTCTCCATGTTGGAAGCTCGGCTCCAGCGGCTCCAGCAGACCGGCGGCGTGGGCTGCGGCAGCGGGCGCTCCAGCGCCTGCGGCCAGCGTCGTTCAGCCGGGTCTCGGCGGCAGCATATGCCTCGGCGGCGGAGACGCCCTCGCGCGGATAGACCGGCGCGGCCAGCGTCAGCTCGTCGTTCACGTTGTCGAAGATGGCGAACAGCGCCGGGCGGACCAGCACGGCGTCGGGGACGCCGAGCACGTCGCGGCTTCAGCGCCGGCAGCTCCTCCATCAGCCGCACCATGTCGTAGCCGAGATAGCCGACCAGCCCGCCGGCCATCGGCGGCAGGCCCTCGGGCACGTCGAGCCGCGTCTCGGCGATCAGCGCGCGCAGGCTCTCCAGCGGCGCCTCGCGCCACCGGCACGAAGGCGTGCGGCGCGGTCCGCGCGTCGCGGTTCACCGCGGCGACGCCATGCTCGCAGCGCCAGACCAGGTCCGGCTCCATGCCGATGACGGAATAGCGCCCGCGCGCCGCGCCGCCCTCCACGCTTTCCAGCAGGAAGGAATAGGGCTGGCCATGCGCCAGCTTCAGGAAGGCGGCGACCGGCGTGTCCAGATCGGCGATGCCGTGCCGCCAGACCAGCGCGCCGCGTCCCTGGTCGTAGGCGGCGCGAAAGGTCTCGAAACGGTCTGGCGAAACGGCGTTCATTCTCTATCCAACGTTACTGGTAAAGCTGCGAGAGCAGCTTCTGGTTCACATCCACCTTGTCGCGCTGCTGCAGCCCGTCAAGGAAGCTCCCACCGATATCCTCCTGCAAGAGTTTTGTCATGGACTGGGTGAGCTCGGCGTAATCAGTGGGGTCCTGCTCCGGCGTGGGGTCCGACCACCTGGCTCAGCGTCGCCACGGTGAAGCCCGCCGCCGTCTGCTGCATCGTCGCCTGGCCCGGCTTCAGGCTGAACAGCACGGAGACGAACTGCGGATCGATGCCCGCCGGCGGCTGGCCGTCGCGGGTGATGGCGGGGCTGGTGGTCACGCTGTAGTGCTTGGCGGCGGCCAGGGCGTCCAGCTTCTGCCCCTGGTTGAGGGCGTAAAGCAGGTCGGCGGCCTTCTGCTCGGCCTCGCGGGTCTGCTGGTCGGCGGTCCAGGCCGCCAGCACCTTGGCCCTGCATTTGCGCGAAGGGCGCCAGCGCCGGGGGGATCACGGAGTCGACGGTGAAGGCGAAATAGCTGCCATCCGGCCCGTTGGTGAGCTGCGCCGGGTCGCCCTGATGCGCCGCGAACACCGCCTGCACCACCGCCGCCTTCAGATCATCCCCGCCCGGAATCGGGGCCGGGATGCCATCAGGCGCGTTGCCATTGGCATCCAGCGTGCCTTCCAGCGCGGTCAGGCCGAGATTGCCCGGGAGCTGGTCGAGCGGCGTCTGCCCGGCGAGCGCGTCCTGCAACCCGTCCACATCCTGGGCGACATCGGCCTGCGCCTTCTGCAACTGCAATTGCTGGGTGACCTGCGCCCGCAGCGCCGCCTCATCCGGCCCGCTTTGCCCGGCTTGCGTCACCTTGAACACGTACATGCCCGTATCGCCCGCGACCGGCCCGACCACCTTGCCCGGTGCCGCGGCAAACACCGCCGCGGCGAGGCCGGGGTTGGGGATCTGCGTCTGCGTCGCGCTGTTCAGCACGATGGCGCTGGCGCCGAAGGTCTTGGCCATGGCCTGGATCTTGTCCCAGCTGGCGCCTTTCTTCCACGCCGCCTCAAGGCGCGAGGAACTGGCGAGGTCGCCCACCGAGAGCACCTGCACGCTGCGCGCCGGCACGCTGGGCGCGGAACCTGCGGCGCGGGCCAGGGCTGCGTCCACATCGGCCTGGGCCACCTGCTCTTGCGGGGCCAGCAGCGCCGGGGAGAGGATCACCAGCTTGATCTTGCGGTACTCGGGCGCGGTGAACTGGTCCGGATGGTTGCGCCAGTAGCGTTGCAGCGCGGCATCGGCGGGCGCCGCCGGGGCGGGCTGCCCGGCGACGGGGATCTGCACCATGCTGGCGAAGCGCTGCTCCGCCACGGCGGCGAAGATCTGCCGCAGCATCAGGTCCGGCGGCGCCACCCCGGCCAGCACCGGGCCGATCAGCTGGCGGTTGCTCAGGTCGTCGCGCACATCGGCGATGAACTGGTCCGGCGAGCTGTTGTTCTGCTGCAGCACCTGGGCGAATTTCGCCTTGTCGAACACCCCGTTGGTCTGGAATTGCGGGATATTGCCCAGCATCTGGCGGATCGCCGCGTCCGGCACGGCGAGGCCGAGGTTCCGCGCCTCCTGCTGCAGCACCTGCTTGCGCAGCACCTGCGCCAAAGCCTGCCCAGCCAGCTGCTGGCGCATGGCCTGGTCCGGCTGGCCCTGCCCGGACTGCTCCGCCTGGTTCAGCGCGGCCTGATACGCCGCCTGCACCGCCGTGATGTCCACCGGCTTGCCGGCGACATGCGCGATGGAGGTGCCTCCCCCCGCCAGCGTGAACACGTTGGAGATGCCCCAAAGCACGAAGACGGCGACAAGGAGGCCGAAAAGCCCCCGCGCCACCCAGTTGCTCATAATTTTACGGACCCAGACCAGCATCGGCTCTCTTTACCCAAAACCGCCGCCTCTATAGCTAGACCCCAGGAACTCGGCAAATATACGGATGCAACGAGCGCCGGAATGCGCACGGCAACAGAAAGATTGAACATGGGAACTCACGACATGCGGCAACTGATTGCTGGAAACTGGAAGATGCATGGCCGCCTGGCGGATGTGCAGGGCTACGCCCAGGCGGTCCGCGCCGCCGCCCGGCATACCGACCTGCTGATCTGCCCGCCCTTCACCCTCATCGACCGCTTCGCCGCGGCGCTGGCGGGCTCCGGCATCGCCATCGGCGGGCAGGATTGCCACCCCGCCCCCGAGGGCGCGTATACCGGCGATGTCTCCGCGCCGATGCTGGCCGAAGCCGGCGCCAGCTATGTGATCCTCGGCCATTCCGAGCGCCGGTATTCCCATGGCGAGACCAATGCCCGTGTCGCCGGCAAGGCGGAGGCGGCGATGCCGCCGGGCTGACCCCGATCGTCTGCGTCGGCGAGACCGAGGCGCAGCGCGACGCCGGCGAAGCCGAACATGTGGTGCGCCAGCAGCTTATGCACAGCCTGCCCGAGGGCTTTGCCGGCGTCGTCGCCTATGAGCCGGTCTGGGCCATCGGCACCGGCCGCACGCCCACCGAGGCGGACGTGGCCGCCATGCACGCCGCCATCCGCGCCGTGCTGGCGGAACAGCTGGGCGAGCCCGGCAAGGCGCTGAAAATTCTTTATGGCGGCTCGGTGAACCCGGGCAATGCCGCCAGCCTGCTGGCCCTGCCGGAGGTGGGCGGCGCGCTGGTCGGCGGCGCCAGCCTGAAGGCCGAGGACTTGCTGGCCATCGCCGCCGCCGCGCCGCGCGGCTGAAGCGGCCACACGCAGCGCGCGCGGTTGAATAATCGGCCCGCGCGCTCTAGAAGCCGCGAAACCTTTTTCACCCAGGCCCGTAAATGATCAAAGTTCTGCTCGTCCTGCACGTGTTCGTCACCATCGCGCTGATCGGCGTGGTGCTGATCCAGCGCAGCGAGGGCGGCGGGCTGGGCCTCGGCGGCGCCCAGGGCATGGGCAGCTTCATGTCCGGGCGCGGCACCGCCAACCTGCTCACCCGCACCACCGCCATTCTGGGCACGCTGTTCTTCGTGCTCTCCCTGGCGCTGGCCTGCTGTACAAGAGCAGCACGGCCAACAGCAACGCCGCCATCCTCAACGTCCCGGCGCAGAGCGCCCCGGCCGTGCCTGCCCCCGCCGCTCCGGCGGTTCCGGCGCCCGCGCCGCTGCCCAGCTCGCTGCCGCAAACCCCGGCTGACGCGCTGCCCGCACCCGCCCCGGCGGCCCCGGCTCCGGGCAGCGCGCAGTAAGCGCGCTCCCCCTCTCCCGTTTTCTCGACGACTCGTGTAAGGTTGGATTCCATGACGCGGTTTGTGTTCATCACCGGCGGCGTGGTCTCCTCCCTCGGCAAGGGCATCGCCTCGGCGGCCCTCGGCGCGCTGCTGCAGGCGCGCGGCTATTCCGTGCGGCTGCGCAAGCTGGACCCCTATCTGAACGTCGATCCGGGCACCATGAGCCCGTACCAGCACGGCGAGGTGTTCGTCACCGATGACGGCGCCGAGACCGACCTCGACCTCGGCCATTACGAGCGCTTCACCGGCGTGCACGCCGACCAAGGCGGACAACGCCACCACCGGGCGCATCTACTCCGAGGTGATCGCCAAGGAGCGCCGCGGCGACTATCTCGGCGCCACGGTGCAGGTGATCCCGCACATCACCGACGCGATCAAGGAAACCGATCGTGCGCGCAGACCGCCGAGCTTCGACTTCGTGCTGGTGGAGATCGGCGGCACGGTCGGCGACATCGAGAGCCTGCCGTTCCTGGAGGCCATCCGCCAGCTCGGCAACGAGCTGGCGCCCGAGCGCGCGATGTTCGTGCACCTGACGCTGGTGCCCTACATCCCCTCCGCCGGCGAGCTGAAGACCAAGCCGACGCAGCACTCGGTGAAGGAGCTGCAGAATGTCGGCATCCAGCCGCAGATGCTGCTGTGCCGCTGCGACCGGCCAATCCCCGAGAACGAGCGGCGCAAGATCGCGCTGTTCTGCAACGTGCGGACCGAGGCGGTGATCCCGGCGCTGGATGTCGACACGATCTACGCCGTGCCGATCAGCTACCACGCGGAGGGCATGGACCGCGAAGTGCTGCGCCATTTCGGCCTGCCGTTCGAGCGTCGAGCCCGACCTGTCGCGCTGGCAGCGCATCGTCGATACCGTGCGCACGCCGGAGGGCGAGGTGCGCATCGCCGTGGTCGGCAAGTACACCAACCTGCTGGACAGCTATAAGTCGCTGGCCGAGGCGCTGGCCCATGGCGGCATCGCCAACCGGGTGAAGGTGCAGCTCGACTGGGTGGACAGCGAGATCTTCGAGCAGCCGGACACGGTGCGAGCAGCTGGAGGGCGTGCACGGCATCCTGGTGCCCGGCGGCTTCGGCGAGCGCGGCACGCCGGGCAAGATCGAGGCGGTGCGCTTCGCCCGCGAGCAGAAGCGTGCCGTTCTTCGGCATCTGCTTCGGCATGCAGATGGCGGTGATCGAGGCGGCGCGGAACCTGGCCGGGCATGCCGGACGCCTCCTCCACCGAGTTCGGCCCGTGCGAGATCGCCGGTGGTCGGCCTGCTGACCGAATGGGCGCGCGGCAACGAGATCGAACGCCGCCGCGAGGGCGGCGATCTGGGCGGCACCATGCGCGCTCGGCGCCTACCCGGCGGTGCTGGCGGCGGATTCGCTGGTGCGCGAGGTGTATGGCGGCGCGGCGCAGATCGAGGAGCGCCACCGCCACCGCTACGAGGTGAACGTGCACTACCGCGAGCAGCTGGAAGCCACCGGGCTGCGCTTCTCCGGCATGTCGCCCGATGGCGTGCTGCCGGAGATCGTCGAGTACCCGGACCATCCCTGGTTCGTCGGCGTGCAGTACCACCCGGAGCTGAAGTCCAAGCCGTTCGACCCGCATCCGCTGTTCGAGGGGTTCATCGCCGCGGCGGTGCAGCAGTCGCGGCTGGTGTAATTCAACCTTTGCGGGTGAATTACAAAAATTCGAGCAGGTAAGTTGCACTGACCTTTGACCCCGGATAGGCTGTAACCTGACAGTCGTTGTCTGGGGTTTTGGGCTCGAAGTGGCGCAATGAACGATAATCCGGTTTTTGTCTTCTCCCCGCATCGGGCCGGGTCAACCTTGCTGGAGCGCGTGCTCAACTGCCATCCCGGCCTCGTCATCTGGGGCGAGCATGGCGGCCTCTTCAACAACTTCGCCGAAATGGACGAGCTATCCACTCGTTTCGGACCGCTGACGGCGCCGTTGGACGAGCGTGGGCTGGGCGAATTCATCCGCCGCCAGAATTCCATCGATTTCAGCCCCTGGCGCACGCCTGTCTCCACCGGCAGTCTGCGCGCCGCCATGCGGGACTGGATCATCCGCACCTTCCGCACCGGGCTCGCGCCCGAGCAGCGCTGGGGCACGAAGGAAATCCGCTATGGCGGTATCGCAATCACCGGGTTCCTGCAGGAGTTGTTCCCGGCCTGCCAGTTCCTGGTCCTCCGCCAGGACCTGACGGAACTCTGCATCTCCAACATCCTCGCCCCGTGGTCCGTGGACGATCTGCGTACCCTCGGCACCTTCACCGATGCGGCTGACGCCGAAGCGGTGGTGGCGGATTGCGCCTATGCCCTGGCGGCGGTGGACTGGCGGCTGCAGCAGACGCTCGATGCCGCCGGCGGCGTGGCGATGTGTGTCCGCTCGGAAGACACCGCAAACATGACGGACGGCATCTTCGCGTTTCTCAATCTACCGCTGACACGGGCGATACGGGATACCATCGCCGAGGTGCTGGGGCGGAGAGTGGGGCAGACGGACAAGGACCAGAGCATTGGCGCACTGAACCGCGATTCGATCCGGCAATGGGCGGAGAAGCACATCCCCGCCGCGCAGCACGAGATCGCCGCACATGGGCTGGACCGCATGCGCCTCATGGGCCAGGGCGGCCGGGGCAAATATTGCTTTGTCGCCGGTGACCACGCCATGCGCGGCACCGGCCGCACCAGCATGGGCTGGGCCCTGTAGCCGCCTACCAGATCAGCCCGGGCAAAATCGCCGTTGGGCTGAGCTGGTGCGCCGCCGCTTCGGCGGACGCGTTCTCCGGGTGCAAAGCGTGGATGCCCGAGAGCACCCAGCAGGAATCGATCCCCGCCGCCGTGGCGCCCGCGATATCGGTGCGCAGCGAGTCACCCACCGCCAGCGTGCGCCCGCGCGCCGTGCCCAACATCGCCAAAGTAGGGCGTATAGATCGCCGGGTCCGGCTTGCCGCGCTGGATCACGCGCCCGCCCTCGGCCTTGTACAGCTCGGCCAGCAGCCCGGCGCAGATGATGCGCTGCCCGCCACGCACCACCTCGTAATCCGGATTGGCGCAGACCATGGGGATGCCCGCCTTCAGCCCAGCTTCCAGCACCGGCCGGTACAGCTCCGGGTCCTGCGGGCCAAGAACATCGTCCGGCCCGGTGTTGAGGATGAAATCCGCCGCCGCCGGGTCGCCTGCTTCCTCGTAGGGCAGCGTGTCGAACACGTCGCGGTCACGCGGCGGGCCGAGATGGTACAGCCGCCGGCCCAGCGTTGCCGCCTCGTCCGTGCGGTCGCGCAGCATCAGGTGCACCGCCTCGCCGCTGGACATGATGCCATGATACAGCTCCGGCAGCACGCCCATATTGGCCAGCATGGCGGCGATGCCGGAGGGGCGGCGCGGCGCGTTGGAGAGGAACACCACGGGCTTGCCCGCCGCGCGCAGCCGCGCCAGGCAGTCCAGCACGCCGGGATAGGGGGTGACGCCGTCATGCACCACGCCCCAGAGATCGACGATGAAGCCGTCGTATTTCTGCGCCAGCTCGCCGAACCCGCTCATGCCCCCGCCCCCACAGCCTGCGCCACATTGGCGAAAGCCCAGAGTCCGCAGCAGCACGGCAAGGCCGGTCTTCAGCTTCGGCAACAGGGCCGGGCCCTGATAGGCGAAGCCGGTGTAAAGCTGCACCAGCGAGGCTCCCGCCAGGATTTTCGCCAGCGCGTCCTCGGGCGTGGAAATGCCGCCCGCACCGATGAACATCAGCCTACCACCCGCCAGCTTATAGGCCCGCGCCAGCATGGCGGTGGAGGGCGCGAAGAGCGGCGCGCCGGAGAGCCCGCCCGTCTCGCCCTTGAACGGGCTTTTCAGCGTGGCCGGACGCGCGATGGTGGTGTTGGAGATGATCAGCCCGGTCACGCCATGCTGCACGGCCACCGAGATCACCGCCTCCAGCCCGTCCTCGGAGAGGTCCGGGGCGATCTTCACGAAGACCGGCTTGGGCGAGGAAATGCCGGAGAGGATGGCGGCCAAACGCTGCTCGGACTGCAGATCCCGCAGGCCCGGCGTGTTGGGCGAGGAGATGTTGATGGTGATGTAGTCGGCATGCGGGGAGACCGCGCTCACCAGCGTTGGATAATCCCGCTCCGGGTCAGCGCCTTCCTTGTTGATGCCGACATTGGCGCCCAGCACCACGCGGCGCCGGTCCACACGCTCGAGGTTCTCCAGGAACACGTCCAGGCCCTCATTATTGAAGCCCATGCGGTTGATCACCGCCTTGTCCTCGGTCAGGCGGAACAGGCGCGGCTTGGGGTTGCCGGGCTGCGGGCGGGGCGTGACGGTGCCGGCCTCGACGAAGCCGAAGCCCAGCCGCGCCCAGCCCGTTCACGGCGGCGGCGTTCTTGTCGAACCCGGCGGCGAGGCCGATGGGGTTCTTCAGCGTGCGGCCGAAAGCCCGCGTCTCCAGAATCGGGTCGTCCGGCGTGGTGTCCGCCCCCGCCAGGCCCAGGCGCAGCGCCGTGAGGGAGAGGTTATGCGCGGTTTCCGGGTCCAGCCGGCGCATCAGCGGCATCAGCAGAGAGGGCGGGAGCATGCGGCTTACTTCACGTAAACGAGGATGAAGGGCGCCTGCCCCCCGGTGCGGGCCGCGAGGGTGACACGCTCGTCCGCCACGCCGTCGGCGGTGATCGACCGCGCCACGGCGCCGGCCAGCGGGGAGAGGCTTTGCAGCGCCACGGCATCGGCATCAGGCGCTGCGCCCTGCGGCACCTGCGCCGTGACCTCGAACGCGGCCTGCGGCTTGATCGCCAGCGCCTGGTCCACCGCACTCTTCAGCGGTGCGGCGAAATCCTGCGTGCCGGGCTGGATGGTCACCAGCGGGATCCGCCCGGCGAAGGCATCCGCGGCGGCGATGCTGCCGGTATCCGGCGCAACCGGCTTCGGCGCCAGGGTTTCCCGCCCCGGCAGGGAGCAGGCGGCAAGAGCGAAAACAGCCAGAAGGGCAAGGGCGCGCATAGCTCAGGTGTACCCATGTGCGGCTTGCGCGGCAACAGGGCTGACGCCATGCTGCGCGGCGAGACAACGAGAGGGATAGACTATGCTCGACATGATCATCCGCGGGGCCACCCTGCCGGACGGCCGCGCCAACATCGATATCGGCATCCAGGACGGCAAGATCACCGCCGTGGAGCCGAACCTGCAAGGCGAGGCCGGGGAGATCATCGACGCCACAGGGCGGCTGGTCACCCCGCCCTTCGCCGACGCGCATGTGCACATGGACTCCACCCTCTCGCTGGGCCTGCCGCGCCTCAACGAATCCGGCACGCTGCTGGAGGGCATCGCGCTGTGGGGCGAGCTGAAGCCGCATCTCACCGTGGAGGCGATCTACGAACGCGCGAAGAAGCTCTGCCTCTGGTCGATCGCGCGCGGCACGCTCGCCATCCGCTCCCATGTCGATATCTGCGACGACCGGCTGCTGGCGGTGGAGGCGCTCGCCGAGGCTGCGCGCACGAGATGCGCCCTACCTGGACATCCAGCTCGTCGCCTTCCCGCAGGACGGGTTATCTGCGCTACCCGAATTCGCGCGGCCAATCTGCAGCGCGCGCTGGACATGGGCGTGGACGTGGTCGGCGGCATCCCGCATTTCGAGCGCACGATGGAAGAGGGCGCCGCGAGCGTGAAGGCGCTGATGCGCATCGCCGCCGAGCGCGGCACTGCGCGTGGACATGCATTGCGACGAGACCGACGACCCGCTCTCGCGCCATATCGAGACCCTGGCGGCCGAGACCGTGCGGCACGGGCATGCAGGGGCGCGTCGCCGGCTCGCACCTCACCTCCATGCATTCCATGGATAATTACTATGTCAGCAAGCTGATCCCGCTGATCGCCGAGGCCGGGGTGGGCGCCATCGCCAATCCGCTGATCAACATCACCCTGCAAGGCCGGCACGACACCTACCCCAAGCGCCGCGGCATGACGCGGGTGAAGGAGCTGATGGCGGCGGGCGTCCGGTGGCCTTCGGGCATGATTGCGTGATGGACCCCTGGTACTCGCTTCGGCAGCCACGACATGCTGGAGGTGGCGAGCATGGGCCTGCATGTCGGCCAGCTCACCGGCGTGGCGGAGATCAGCGCCTGCTTCGCCGCCGTGACCGAGACACCCGCGAAAATCCTGGGCTTGCAGGATTACGGCCTCGCCCCCGGCTGCGATGCGAATCTGGTGGTTCTGCAGGCGGCGGATGCGTTCGAGGCGATCCGCATTTCCGCCGAACGGCTTTATGTCATCCGGCGCGGCAAGATCATCGCCCAGGCGGCCCCGCGTGCGAGCCGGGTGCGCATCGGGCATGGTGCGGAGCAATTGCCGTTGATTTTACACGCGCGAATTTGGGGTGAACATGAAGACAATTCTGGTAACCGGCGCCACCGCCGGGTTCGGCGCGGCCTTCGCGCGGCGTTTTATCAAGGATGGCCACCGCGTCATCGCCACCGGGCGGCGCGTGGAGCGGCTGGCAAGAGCTGGCCGCCGAGCTGGGCGAGAACCTGCTCCCCGTGGAGCTGGACGTGACCGACGCCGACGCCGTCGCCGGGTTCGTGGACAGCCTGCCCGAGGATTGGCGGCGCATCGACGTGCTGGTGAACAATGCCGGGCTGGCGCTCGGCCTCTCCCCCGCCTGGGAGGCCGACCTCGCCGACTGGGACACGATGATCGCCACCAACATCTCCGGCCTCGTGCACATGACCCGCGCCATACTGCCCGGCATGGTCGAGCGCGATGACGGCGTCATCCTCAATCTCGGCTCCGTGGCGGGCGAATACCCCTATCCCGGCGGGCATGTGTATGGCGGCACCAAGGCCTTCGTGCGGCAGTTCTCGCTCAACCTGCGCGCCGATCTCGTCGGCAGGAATATCCGCGTCACCGATATCGAGCCGGGCATGGTCGGCGGTTCGGAATTCTCCCAGGTGCGCTTCCATGGCGACGAGGCGAAGGCCGCCGCCGTCTATGCCGGGATCACGCCGCTGAACCCGGATGACATTGCCGAAGACCGCATCCTGGATCGTCTCCCTGCCGAAGCACATGAACATCAACAGGATCGAGATGATGCCCACCTGCCAAGCCAGCGGGCCGTTTGCGGTAAAGCGCGGCTGAGAACCAAAAACTGCAGGCAGGCCGGCACGGCCATGCCAGTTTAAATTGTTGTTCACAACACTGCTCAGTAACTTTTACGGGCAAGTCATGGCAATCGCGCGCGGTCAACAGCTTCGCCTTCGCCGGCATCGAGGCACAGCGTGTCGAGGTGCAGGTGCAGATCAGCGCCGGCCTGCCCGGCTTCCTCATGGTCGGGCTGCCGGACAAGGCCGTGGGCGAGGCACGGGAGCGCGTGCGCGCGGCGTTGACCGCCATGGGGCTGTGCGCTGCCGCCGAAGCGCGTGCTGATCAACCTCGCCCCCGCCGACATGCTGAAGGAAGGCAGCCATTTCGACCTTCCGGTGGCGCTGGCCGTGCTCGCCGCCATGGATGTGCTGCCCGCCGAGGAGCTGGCGCAATTCGCGGCCCTGGGCGAGCTTTCGCTCGATGGCCGCATCAACCCCGTGGCCGGGGTGCTGCCCGCCGCCATCGCCGCCGCTGCAGCGCGGCTGGGGGCTGATCTGCCCGGAGGCGCAAGGCGCGGAGGCTGGCTGGGCCGGGGAGATCAACGTGCTCGCGGCCCCGGACCTGCTCAGCCTGATCAATCATTTCCGCGGCACGCAGCTGCTGCCCGCCCCGCCCGCCGGGTGAGCTTGGCGGCGGCGCCAAAACGCTCGACCTCGCCGATGTGCGCGGCATGGAAACCGCCCGGCGCGCGCTGGAGGTGGCGGCAGCCGGCGGGCATAATCTGCTGATGATCGGCCCGCCCGGCGGCGGCAAATCCATGCTCGCGGCGCGCCTGCCGGGGCTGCTGCCGGACCTCACCCCGCGCGAGGCGCTGGAGGTGAGCATGGTGCATTCCGTGGCCGGGATGCTGCGTGATGGCCAGCTCATCACCCGCCCGCCCTTCCGCGAGCCGCACCATTCCGCCAGCCAGGCCGCCATCGCGGGCGGGGGCAACCGGGCCAAGCCGGGCGAGGTCTCGCTCGCCCATCGCGGCGTGCTGTTCCTGGACGAGATGCCCGAATTCCCCCGCGCCACGCTGGAGGCACTGCGCCAGCCGCTGGAGGCGGGGCACACCACCGTCTCCCGCGCCAGCGCGCATATCACCTACCCGGCGCGGTTCCAGCTTGTGGCAGCGATGAACCCGTGCCGCTGCGGCTATCTCGGCGATGGCGCGCGCGAATGCGGCCGCGCCCCGCGCTGCGGCGAGGATTACCAGGGCAAGCTCTCCGGCCCGCTGCTGGACCGCATGGATATTGTCATCGAGATCACGCCGCTCTCGCCCAAGGAACTCTCCTGGGCGCCGCCCGGCGAATCCACCGCCATCGTGGCCGCGCGCATCGCTGCCGCCCGGGCCAGAAGCCGCGCGCGCTATGGCGAGGACGGCCCCGCCAGCAATGCCGAGGCCGGTGGCGAGCTGATCGAGCTTTCCCCCGAGGCCAAGGAGTTCCTCGAACACGCGGCAACGCGAGCTGCGGCTCTCGGCGCGCGGCTTTACCCGCGCCATGCGGGTGGCGCGGACCATCGCCGACCTCGCGGCGAGCGAGGCAGTGCAGAAGCCCCATATCGCCGAGGCGCTGGCCTACCGCCACCGGCAACCCGGGCGAACGCCGGTGAAAGCCTAAGAGCGCCTTTGAAAACCCGCTAGGCCGAGCTGGATGGCGCCGTCTTTTGAGCACCGGAGCGGAGCGTACGTTGAAGTACGTGAGCACCGGAGCGCAGAAATGCGGCGCCAGACGGCCGTGCATCGTAGGGTTTTGAAAGGCGCTCTAAACCGCCGCGAGGATGTCCGCCACCCGTGCTGCAAAATCCTCCGGGCTATGCTCGCGCTCCAGCCGCGAGAGCGCGTTGTCCCGCAGCGTGGTCCATAGTGTTTCATCCCGGTACAGGCGTGCGATCTGGGCCGCGAAGCCGCGCGCGTCGTCGGCGGTGAGCAGTTCCGCGCCCCAGCCGAGTTGCGTGGCCAGCAGGCTGGTGGCGACGCAAGGCAGGCCGAACGCGGCGGCCTCGTAGATTTTGTACGGCGTGCCCGCGGCAAAACGCGTGGGGGCGATGAACAGCCGGGCCTGATCGTAGAGCTGGGTAAGATCGTCCAGCTCGCCATGCCAGCGAATGCCGGGATGCTCCGCCAAGCCATCCAGCACCACGCCACGCGCCACATGCCCCGCCGCGCGCAGCACCGGGGCTTCGCCAAGTTCGGCCAGGGCGGGATAAATCGCCTCGGCGTACCAGCGCAGCGCGTCCAGGTTCGGGCTGTCCTCCTGGTGCATGGCGCCGACGAAGAGCAGCCCCTCGCGCTCGCCGAAGCCGCGCGGGGTGGGGCTGGGCCGCCGCGCCGTGCCCAGCACCGCCACATTCGCCAGCCCCGAGGCCGCCAGCAGCCCAGCCTCGCGCTCATTCACCGCCAGCACCATCGCCGCCGCCCCCGCGCTGGCGAATTCCGCCGCAAATGCCTGGGGGAAATCAAGCCCACCCCGCAGCAGCCTCCCGCGCGGCTCGCGATCGCCTCGGTGTCCAGAATGATCGGCGCCTTCACCTTCGCCGTTTCCAGCAGCGGCACGCACCCGCGCCAGATTATGCGTGCGCGCCACCCAGATGAGGTCGTACACGCCCGCGCCGCTCGGCCAGGAATTCCGGCAGGGTGCAAAAATCCCGCCCGGCCAGCACCTCCGCTGTTTCCGGCAGCTCGCCATACAGGCTCATGTAATCATAGGGCGCGCCGTTGATGGGGAACACATGCACCTCGTACCCCGCCGCCGCGATGGCGTGCACGATATCGTTGGAGCGCACGAAGCCCGAGCCGAGGCGGCGCAGCGGCACGGTATCCTCGATGAACAGCACGCGCGGCTTTTGGCTCCGGCTGCGCGCCGCGATGAGGTTTTGCGGCGCGTGCTGGTCTTGCAGAAACGCGGCGTGCTTGGCCCTGAAGATGCGCTTGCCACGCCGCATCAGCGCCATGGACGCCTCGGTGGTGGCGGCGCTGCCGAACTCCATATGCTCCAGCGTCACCGCCGGATCGTACACCACGCGGTAGCCGCGCCCCGATCATCCGCACGCACAGATCCGCATCCTCGTAATAGGCGGGGGCGAAATCCTCGTCGAACCCGCCAAGCGCCTTCACCAGCGCGGTGCGGCAGAGCAGGAACACGGCGGAGCAGTAATCCACATCGCGCACGAAGTTGGCCTCCGGCGCCAGCGGCGGGGCATCACGCAGGTAGCCGACCGTCGTCCCCTCGTTCCAGATGATCGAGCCCGCCTCCTGCAGCAGCCCGTTGCTGCGGATGATCTTGCGCGCCCACCGCGCCGATGTCCCCGGCGCTCTCCAGGCGCTTCAGCGCCGCAGCCACGGCGCCAAAGCCAAGCTCAATGTCGTTGTTCAGGTACAGCAGCGCCGGGGCGGTGACATGCGCCAGCGCCAAATTCGCGGCGCGCAGGAAGCCGAGATTCTGTTCGTTCCGCAAAACCAGCGCCCCGCGCACATAGGTGCCGAGGCGGCGCGTATCGTCGGTGGAGGCGTTGTCCACGACGATCAGCTCGATGCCGCCCGCGAAATTCCGCCGCAGCGAGGCCAGCGCCCGCATCGTCAGCTCGAAGCGGTTATGCGCCACCACGATGACGCTGAGCGCCGGCTGCCCCGCCATGGCTGAAATCCAGCCTCTGCCGCGCGAAAATCGCCAGATCCGCCCGGGCTTTTTTCAGGAAGGCCTCGCGCGTGCCGGCCTCGTCCAGCGCGGGCGGGGCCTCGGGCGGGCAGTAGGCGAGGCTCTCGCGCAGGCCCACCAGCCGCAGATGCGCGAAGGCATCGCGCACCGCACCGGCGTTGAGATCGTTGCGCACGCGCTCATGCATGTCGCGGTAATAGGCGAGGTCGATATCCGGGCTGGGCTGGCGCAGCTCGAAACAGCCATATTGCACGAATTGCTGGTAGGCGTTGCGGTACAACCCGGCCTCGATGGCCGCCGCGATATCCGGGTAGCGGCGCCGGTAGAAGCGCTCGGAGAAGTGCGGCACGGGGTCGAACCCCTCCGGCGCGTCGTTGGTGAGGTAATGCTGGATGGCGCAGCTATACCGCCCGCGCAGAATATCCGCCTTGGCGCCGGGGTGATGCTCCACATACCAAGCCGGGTCGAAATAGACTGACGGCGCCAGCTCATCCCCGCCGCCGAGTGTGGCCAGGAAATGCACATACGGCGCCGGCCCGTCGATTTCTTCCGGCAGAGCCCCAGCCTCGATCGCTCGCTCGCGGTAGAACATCCCGTCGAACAGGAAATGCCCCATGCGCCGCTCGCGCTGGCCGGAACGCAGATAATGGTCGTAGCGCCCGTAACAGCCATGGGCGTCGAGGATCTCCAGCGTCATGTCCTCGTACAGATCCGCGTAAAGCGCATCGTCGAACAGCCAGTGCGGGGAGACGCCGCGATGCCCGTGCTGGCAGTAATGGTCGAACCCCGAGGCATAGGCGCCCTCGCGCACCAGTTCGGCGATGTCCGGGTTGCGGGTGAGGTAGTAGAGCTCGTCGAACACCGGGTTGGGGCTGTGGCCGAGCCGCACGCCGATGCGCAGGTAATAATCCAGCGCCGCCTCGGGCGGCTTGTCCGCGCAAACCGCCCGCGCATCGGCGTAGTGGTGCAGGTACCAGCCGGTGTCGAACACGCCCCAGGCGGGTTTCACCGGGGAATCTGGGCGGAGAAGCTCGTGTGCGGGAAGCGGCATTGCGCGCCAGGGTTGCAGCCCCGGCGCGCTTTGGTCAAGCCGCCAGCACCGTGCCTATGGCGCGGGTGAGCGTGGAAAGCTCCTCCGGCGCAGATGGTGAACGCCGGGGTAAGATAGAGGATATTGCGGAACGGCCTTATCCAAACCCCTTGCTTCACAAGCGCCTGACGCAGCGCCGCTGGGTTCTCGATCCGCTCCAGCTCGACCACGCCGATGGCCCCCAGCACGCGCACATCCTTCACCCCCGGCAGCCCCCGGCACGGCTCAAGCTCCCGCCTGAGTTGTGCAGAGATGGCGGCGGCCTGCTCAAGGCGCGGCTCGGTCTCGAACAGATCGAGCGAGGCATTGGCGGCGGCGCAGCCCAGCGGGTTGGCCATGAAGGTCGGGCCGTGCATCAGCGCGGTCATCGGGCTGTCCGAGAGAAACGCCTCGAACAGCTCATCCGTGGCGATGGTGGCGGCGAGCGGCGAAGTGCCGCCGGTCAGCGCCTTGGACAGGGTAACGATGTCCGGCGCCACCCCCGCCTGCTCATAGGCGAACATCGTGCCGGTGCGGCCGAAGCCGGTGAAGATTTCGTCGAAGATCAGCGTCAGGCCATAATGGTCAGCCGCCGCGCGCAGGCGGCGCAGCACCTCGGGCTCGTGCAGCACCATGCCACCCGCCCCCTGCACCAGCGGCTCGACGATGATCGCCGCCAGGGTGGACGCATGCTGCTCCAGGAAGGACTCGAAACCGGCAATGCTGGCCTCGTCGCGCGGCAGCGGCACCACCGGATGCTCCGGCAGCAGGCCGGAGAACATGGCGTGCATCCCCTCCTCGGGGTCGCAGATCGCCATCGTGCCCAGCGTGTCGCCATGGTAGCCGCCGGTGAAGGCGAGAATCTTCGTCCGCCCGCGCTCGCCCCGGTTTAACCGCGACTGCACGGCGATCTTGATCGCCACCTCCACCGCCACGGAGCCGGAATCGGTGAAGAACACCCGGTTCAGCGAGCCCGGCATCAGCGCCGCGAGGCGCGTGGCCAGCCTATAGGCCGGCTCATGCCCCAGCCCGCCGAACATCACATGCGGCATGCGCTCGAGCTGCTCGGCCACCGCCGCGCGGATATGCGGGTGGTTATAGCCGTGGCAGGCCGTCCACCAGGAGGCGATGCCGTCGATGAGCACGCGCCCATCCTCCAGGTGGATGCGGCTGCCCTCGGCCCGCACCGCCGGTAGCGGCAGCGGGGCGGTCTGCATCTGGGCGTAAGGCAGCCAGACATGCCGCCAGCCCTCAGTCAACCAGGTCACGACTCCGGCTGCATCCCCAGCTTGGCGAACAGCGCCTCGTCATGGTTCACCGTGGCGTTCCTGGTCGTCAGCAGCTTCTCGCCATGGAAGATCGAGTTCGCCCCGGCCAGGAAGCACAGCGCCTGGGCCTCGTCGCTCATCGCCTCGCGCCCGGCGGAGAGCCGCACATAGCTGCCCGGCATGGTGATGCGCGCCGCCGCCACCACGCGCACGAAGTCGATCGGGTCGATCTTCTCGGATTTGGCAAGCGGCGTGCCTTCCACCGCCACCAGGGCGTTGATGGGCACGGATTCGGGCGGCACATCCAGGCTGGCCAGCGTGGCGATCAGCCCGGCGCGGTCGCTCTCATCCTCGCCCATGCCGACAATGCCGCCACAGCAGATATTGATGCCCGCGTCGCGCACCGCCTCCAGCGTGTCCAGCCGGTCCTGGTAGGTGCGGGTGGTGATCACCTTGTCATAATACTCGGGCGAGGTGTCCAGGTTGTGGTTGTAGTAATCCAGCCCGGCGCCCTTCAGCTTGCCGCTCTGCTCGCGGGTGAGCATGCCCAGCGTCACGCAGGTTTCCAGCCCCATCGCCTTCACGCCCGAGATCATGCTGCACACCGTATCCAGGTCCTGCTCCTTCGGGCTGCGCCAGGCGGCACCCATGCAGAACCGCGCCGCCCCCTTCTCCTTGGCCGCGCGCGCCTCGGTCCAGCACCGCGTCCACCGCCATCAGCTTGTTCGCCTTGGTGCCGGTCTCGTACTCCGCCGCCTGCGGGCAATAGCCGCAATCCTCCGGGCAGCCGCCGGTCTTGATCGAGAGCAGGGTCGAGATCTGGATTCGGGTCGGGTCGAAATGCTCGCGGTGCACGCTCATGGCGCGGAAGAGCAGCTCCGGGAACGGCAGCGCCAGAAGGGCGGCAACATCCGCGCGGGTCCAGCGCGGTTTTGTGGCAATATGGCTATCAGGCACCGTAACTTACTCCATCCGTCGATTGCAGGGCAGGTTAATCCCATGCTTCAAGAGAGGCAAAAGGAAGACCATGGCAAGCTATTTCATTACCGGGACCGGCACCGGGGTCGGCAAGACCTATGTTACAGCCGGCCTGATCCGCGCCGGACGCGAGCTGAAGCGGGATTTCGCAGCGATCAAGCCGATTCTCTCCGGCTACGACCCAGACAATCCCGCCGACACCGACCCGGCCGTGCTGCTGGAGGCCATGGGCCGGCCGGTCACCCCGCTGAACATCGCCACCGTGTGCCCGTGGCGCTTCGCCGCCCCGCTCTCGCCGGACATGGCCGCGGTGCGCGAGGGCCGGCATATCATGTTCAACGACGTGGTCACCTTCTGCCAGACCGCCATGGCCGCCGCGCGCGGCACGCTGCTGATCGAGGGGGCGGGGGGCGCTGCCGTGCCGCTGGACGACAATCACCTGATCATCGACCTCATCGTGACGCTGAAGACCCCGGTCATCCTGGTCGCGGGCACTTATCTCGGCAGCATCAGCCATACCATTACCACCGGGGCGTTCCTCGCCGCGCATGGCGTGCGCGTCACCGCCGTGGTGCTGAGCGAGAGCCCCGAATCGCCGGTGCTGCCGGAGGAAACCGCGGCCACGCTGGAGCGCTTCGTCTCCTGCCCCATCCACATCATCCCGCGGGATTTCGACGACGGCTCCTTCCGCAAGCTGGCCGCGAAGCTTTAGGGCTGGGGGACCGCCCGCACGGCAGCGGCGCGATACTCAGCCGGGAAGGCGGCCTCCAGGGCGTGCAGCTTGGGGATGTCGTTGACCACGATATACGGGTAGTCCGGGTGGTTCTCCAGGAAGTCCTGGTGATACGACTCGGCCCGGTAGAACGGCATGGCGGGGTCCACCCGTGTCACGATCGGCGCCGGGAAACTGTGCGCGGCGGTGAGCTGGGCGATATAGGCGGTGGCCACGTGCTGCTGCGCCGGGCTGGCGTACCAGATCTCGCCCCGGTACTGCGTGCCCGTATCCGGCCCCTGGAAATTCAGCTCCGTTGGGTCAGCCGCGACGGCGAAGTAAATTTGCAGAATGCGGCCGTAGGAAATCACGCGCGGGTCGAAGATGATCTGCACGGACTCGGCATGGCCGGTGGTGCCGGTGCTGACTGTCTCGTAATTGGCGGTATCAGCCGTGCCCCCTGTGTAACCGGCATACACGCGCACCACGCCCTTCACATGCTCATACACCCCCTGCATGCCCCAGAAGCAGCCGCCCGAAAGGATCGCGGTCTCGCTGGCAACGGCCTCGGGTGGGTCATAGGCCGGGGGCGGCACCTCGGCCCGGGCGAAGCCGCCTGCGAACAGCGCGGCGATGCCGCCGAGCAGCCAGGCGGCGTTACGGAACAGGGAGCGCGATGCTTGGACGGCCATGGTTCACCTCTGCTTTCGAGGTAAAGCTAGGCACGCCCCGCCTTGGCGCCAATGCCCGCGTCGGCATGGTTTTCATGCCGCCCCGGCATCATTGCCGTCCAAGGCTGTCTGGAAATTCGCTCTGGTGAGTCGCATGGGGGTGTTTCTCGAGCACCGGAGCGCAGAAAAACGCCCCCAGGCGGCCGCCAGAGTAGAATTTACAGACAGCCTCTCAGGCGTCGAGATTCGCCACTTTGAGCGCATTGGTGACGATGAAATCGCGCCGGGGCTCGACGATGTCGCCCATCAGCGTCGTGAAGATCTGGTCCGTGTCCTCGGCGTCCGCGATCTTCACCTGGAGCAGGCGGCGGGCGGAGGGGTCCAGCGTGGTGGCCCAGAGCTCCTCCGGGTTCATCTCGCCCAGCCCTTTGAAGCGGCTGATGGTGAGCCCCTTGCGGCCATAGGCCAGCAGCGCCTCCCACATCGCGGCGGGACCGTGGATGGGCTTCGGCGCGCCGTCGATCGCCAGTGTCGCCCCGGCGCCGAACAGCTCCTCAATCCGCCCGGCACGCTCGGCCAGATAACGCGCCTCGGCGGTGCGCAGCGTGGCGGCGTCCAGATGGTAGCGCTCGGCCACGCCGCGCACGGTGCGGCCGAGGGTGATGCCGGCGGCATCGGAGGTGACGACCCAGCCGCGCTCGGCTGGGGTGGGAGAGCGCGTTCAGCCGCCCGACCAGCGCCGCATCCTTGGCGGCGTCGCCGAGGGCGGCAGGGGAGAACAGGCCGGCGATGGCGATCTGCTCCAGATAATCCAGCGGCAGCACGTTGGTGAGCGCCTTCAGCCGGTGCACGGCCTGGCCCAGCCAGGATGTTTCGGCGCGCAGCTCGTCGCCGGCCAGGGTCAGGTCGCCGGAGGTCAGCGCCGCCTCGCCCAGGGCGCGCTCCAGCAGGAAGGCTTCCAGCGCGTCGTCGTCCTTCAGGTAGCGCTCGTCGTTGCCGCGCTTGGCGCGGTACAGCGGCGGCTGGGCGATGTACAGATGGCCCCGCTCGATCAGCTCCGGCATCTGGCGGAAGAAGAAGGTCAGCAGCAGCGTGCGGATATGCGAGCCGTCCACGTCGGCGTCGGTCATGATGACGATGCGGTGGTAGCGCAGCTTGGCCGACGTCGAAGCCGCCCTGCTCCGGCTCGCCGCGGCCGATGCCGGTGCCCAGCGCGGTGATCAGCGTGCCGATTTCCTGGCGATGCCCAGCATGCGGTCGAAGCGGGCGCGCTCGACGTTCAGGATCTTGCCCTTCAGCGGCAGGATCGCCTGGAACTTGCGGTCGCGCCCCTGCTTGGCGGAGCCGCCGGCGCTGTCACCCTCGACGATGAAGATCTCGCACTTCGCCGGGTCGCGCTCCTGGCAATCGGCCAGCTTGCCGGGCAGCGTGGAGATGTCCAGCACGCCCTTGCGCCGGGTCAGTTCGCGCGCCTTGCGGGCGGCCTCGCGCGCGGCGGCGGCGTCCATCACCTTCTGGACGATGCCCTTGGCTTCCTTGGGGTGCGTCTCGAACCAGTGCGCACACGCGCATCGGCCACCGCCGCCTGCACCACCGGCTGCACCTCGGAGCAGACCAGCTTGTCCTTGGTCTGCGAGGAGAATTTCGGGTCCGGCACCTTCACCGACAGCACCGCGGTCATGCCCTCGCGCATGTCCTCGCCGACGAGTTGCCAAGCTGTCCTTCTTGCCCATGCCCTCGGCGTATTTGCGTCACCACGCGGGTCAGCGCCTGGCGGAAGCCGGCGAGATGCGTGCCGCCGTCGCGCTGCGGGATGTTGTTGGTGAAGCACAGCATCGTCTCGTGGAAGCTGTCGTTCCACGACAGCGCGAACTCCACCCGGATGCCCGCGCTGCTCGGCCGGCGTGCGCAGGCTGATCGGCGGCGGTGAACACCGCGGTCTTGGCGCGGTCGAGCCATTCGACGAAGGCGACCAGCCCGCCCTCGTAGTGCAACACGGCTTCCTGCCGCCGGCGCGTGGCGCTCGTCGCGCAGCACGATGGTCAGGCCGGAGTTGAGGAAGGCCAGCTCGCGCAGCCGGCGCTCCAGCAGGGCGAAGTCGAACTCGGTGTGGGTGAAGGTGCCGGCGGCTGGGCTTGAAGGTGACCTCGGTGCCGTTGGCGTGGTCGGTCGGGCCCGACCAGCGTCAGCGGCGCCTCGGTGTCGCCGTGCTGGAAGCGGATGAAATGCTCCTCGCCGTGGCGCCAGATGCGCACTTCCATCCATTCGGAGAGCGCGTTGACCACCGCCGCGCCGACGCCGTGCAGGCCGCCGGAGACCTTGTAGGAGTTCTGGTTGAACTTGCCGCCCGCGTGCAGCTGGGTCAGCACCACCTCGGCGGCGGAGATGCCTTCCTCGGGGTGGATGTCGGTGGGGATGCCGCGGCCATCGTCGCGCACGGTCACGCTGCCGTCGCCGTTCAGCATCAGCTCGACCCGGTCGGCGAAGCCGGCCTGGGCCTCGTCCACCGCGTTGTCGATGATCTCGAACGCCATGTGGTGCAGGCCCGAGCCGTCATCGGTGTCGCCGATATACATGCCGGGGCGCTTGCGCACGGCATCCAGCCCCTTGAGGACGCGAGATCGACGCGGCGTCATAGGCGTCATCTTGCGCGGGGGATTGAGGGATCGGCGGCGTCGATTCGGACATTCGCGGCAGGGCTCCAGACTCGTCGAAACAAGCCCTGGTTATAGCTGATTTTCGCGGCAATTCCTAATCCGGGGTCATAAAGCCCTTTCCGATGGCAAGCAGGCCCCCAGCGCTGCGGCCAGCGCCACGATTCCGGCCCGGAACGGCCCGCGCAAGGCCGCCGCCAGGGTGCCGAGCTGCGTGGTTCGCGGCACGATCCGCGGCAGGTCGGGGATCACCGCGTCAAAGCGCAGCCCCATGTTCTGCTCCATGTAGGTCTGCGCCAGCCCGCCCAGGGCACCTGCCCGGTTGAGCACCAGCAGCGGCGGGGAACCGCCGCCCGGCAGGCTGGTCAGCCGCTCCAGGTTGCGGATGGAGATCATGCTCGGGTCCATGACGATGACACGCTGCTGCGCGTTGAGCAGCAGGTCCCGGGCAAAGGGTTCCAGCCGCGCCCCGGCATCAGCCACGGCGAAATTAAAGCGCGAGCGAATGGTCCGGATAAACTTCAGCGCGCTTTCATGGTGGTATTTAACGTCCTGCTCCAGCGGTTCCACCCCGGCCAGCACGTGCAGCCGGTCGGCCGCGCCCAGCATGCAGCGCTCGATCAGCAGCTTGTCCACGCGCTCCGGATGTTCCAGCACCGCGCTCAGCCCCTTGGCCTGCGGCAGGTCCAAATGCAGCCCCACCGTGCCGGTGTTCAGCATGCCGTCCAGCAATGAGGTGTGGCGGTGCAGCGCGGTGGCGATGTACCAGGCGAGATTGGTGGTCAGTGTCGTGGTCCCCACCCCGCCGCGCGCGCCGGCCACCGCCACCAGCCGCCCACCGCGCGCCGGGCCCAGCACCTCGGGCGGTGCTGCGACGAAAAGCAGGAGGTCGCGCAGCACCGCCTCCGTTGAGAGCGGCTTGCACAGATATTCGCGGATACCCATGCCCTTGGTCACGGTGCGGTAGAAACTGATGTTTTGAATTTCGCCGATGGCCAGCACCACCGTGCCCTCATGCACCGCCTCGGCCAGTTCCAGCACGGCGTTCACCGGCTGGTCCTCGCCGGAGAGGTCCACAAGCACCACCTCCGGCGTGGTCATCGCCCCCAGAAGTCTCAGGCTGGCCTGGAAATCGGCGACATGCACCAGGTTGCCGCCGGGGATGCGCCCGGCCAGGCATTCCTGCAGCAGCGCGGCACTCGCCTCATCGCGGACGAAGCCGATGAATTTCTCCCTTGGCGGCGGCGCGGCGCGCGGCAGGGGTGGCAGGGCGAAGGCGTGGCTTCCCCTTGGCGCCTGGGCAAGGAGGGGCATCGTGAGGGTGTGGCTGTCATCGGGCATTGGCGGGAATCCATGGGCTGGAGGACATCGCCGGAGTTTTTCCAGACAGCCCGATCTGCGCAGACAAAGGTTGATTCGCCGTTAATGGCTCGCTGCCCAGGGCAGATATTCCTCTTCCCTTCTTTTCCCGCGGCGCGGCTTGGCCTATCAGCGCCGCTTCACTCAGGACTTAGGACACGCATGGCTCGGCAGAAGAAAGGCCGCAAACTCGACGGCTGGATTATCCTCGACAAACCGCAAGGGATCACCAGCACGCAGGCGCTCAACAAGGTGAAGCGCGCGTTGGACGCGCAAAAGGCCGGCCATGGCGGCACGCTGGATCCGCTGGCCACGGGCATTCTGCCGATCGCGCTAGGTGCTGCCACCAAGACCGTGCCTTACGTGATGGACAGCACGAAGATCTACCACTTCACCATCCGCTTCGGCGAGGCGCGGGATACCGACGACGCCGAGGGCGCGGTGGTCGCCACCTCGGATGCCCGCCCGACGGACGATGAGATCCGCGCCGCCCTGCCGCAGTTTATCGGCAACATCATGCAGGTGCCGCCGGCCTTCTCGGCGCTGAAGGTGGATGGCGAGCGCGCCTACGACCTCGCCCGCGCCGGCGCCCCGCCGGAGTTGCCGCCCCGCCCGGCGCAGGTGGACCGTTTCGAGCTGATCGGCCGGCCGGATGCCGACCATGCGGAGTTCGAGGTGCAGTCCGGCAAGGGGGTGTATATGCGCGCTTTGGCGCGGGACGTGTCGCGCGCCTGCGGCACTGTGGGGCATATCGCGGTGCTGCGCCGCCTGCGCGTGGGCCCATTCCTGGAAAAAATGGCGGTTCCGCTGGACAAATTCCTCGATCCGGCGCATACGCCCGCGTCTCTTGCTGAAACGATACTGCCGCTCTCGACCGCGCTGGACGACATCCCGGCCCTGGCCCTGAACGCAGCAGAGTTTCATGCCCTTTCCCAGGGCCAGGCGATCAGCCTGGTGGACCTGATGGGGCGGATTCCGGACGCCGCCAACCCCGACGAGGGGCTGGTGCGCATTACGGCAGCGGGGCGCGTGACGGCTCTGGCCCGACTCTCCGATGGGTGGCTGAAGCCGGAACGCTTGTTTTAACGTCTAGTTGTAAGGGATATCCCGATGTCGATTACTCCCGAGCGCCGCACCACGCTCATCGCCGAATACGCCACCGCCGCCAATGACACCGGCAGCCCGGAAGTGCAGGTCGCCCTGCTCTCCGAGCGCATTTCCAACCTCACCGAGCACCTGAAGACCCACGCGAAGGACTTCCACTCCCGCCGCGGCCTGCTCGTGCTGGTCGGCCAGCGCCGCTCGCTGCTGGACTACCTGAAGCGCAAGAGCGTCAAGCGCTACCAGGACCTCATCGGCCGCCTGAACCTGCGCCGCTGATTTTTTGGGGCCCGCCCCAACAAAAAACGCCGCCCGGGGCATCTCGGGCGGCGTTTTGCGTTTACGGACAGTCCGGGTTCAAAAATAACAAATTCGTCATTTTCATACCCTTAAAGTGCGGCTATTTTTTTCTGAATAGCGCATCGGCCGTTCATATGAAAAACATCGGTTCCTTCAAAAAACGATCCGGCCCTGAAGAGGGTGCGGCCCCATCGAATGGACGCAGAGTGCGTCACAGGGTCAAAAGATTGCAGGAAAGGGTGCGGGAGCCGAGCCTGACAGTACTCCTGGTGTTTCAACTTTTTACCCTCTTCGCGGTAGGCCCCCTGCTTTCTTATGGAATCAACATCCCGCCCGACGCATTGATCGGCGGGTTCATCATCGTTGTCGGATTTGTCGTCGTGGCCTCGCGGGAGCTGCGGCCGACGATTTTGGTCATCTCAGCGCTTTTTCTCAGCGGGGTGGCGGTTATCATGCGCGAGGCCAACGAAAATGCGCTGACCGACTGGTTGGGGGCTGGGGGCGGCGTTTGCGCGGTGGCTAGTGTCAGCTGGGTGGTGGCCAAAGCGCTTTCCGCGCCGGGACGGATGAGCGAATACCGCATTGTTGGGGCGATTGTACTCTACCTGAACTTTGCCCTCATGTTCACCTCGTTGTTCAGGCTCATCGCTGAGCGCGTGCCGGGATCCTTTTCAGGCATTCCGGCCCATTTCACACATGCGACCTCGATGGCCGATCTGATGTATTTCAGCCTCACGACGTTAACCACTGTCGGATATGGCGATATTACGCCTGTAGACCCCGTGGCCCGCAGCCTCTGCAACCTTGAAGGGATAATCGGTCAGCTTTATCCGGCCATCATCCTGGCGCGCATGATTACGCTGTACACGCCCAAGGCAGGGCCGGAGGAATGAGGGGCTGAACGGCGACACCTGATTTGCCCGCACGATCGTGTAACCGCCGGTAGTGGGACTGTTTGAAAACTCACTCTGTTGAGCCGATGATGTGTGTTTGGCGAGCACCGGAGCGCGGAACAACGCGCGTCACCGGCCAACAGAGCAGAGTTTGCGGATAGACTCTCAGCGTGCGGCGCGCAGCATCTCGTCGATGCCCTGGCGCGTCAGGCCGATATCGGCCAGGCAGTGGTCGGAGAGCCGGTTCAGCTCTGCGGCAGCCGCGCGGCGCTCACGCCAGGCCCGGAACCGGTTGACCAGCGTGTCGTGCCGCTCAGCATTCATAATCGGCGCCTGGCGCACGAAAACGAGCGCCCCGAGCTTGCCCAGGGTGGTCGGGTTATGGATAGTCGTAAACATGATTCACCTGTTTTATCGGGGAGCGGCCGAGTCACCACGACCCAGCAGCACTCCCGAGGCGGAGAAGCCTTGCTCTCCGTGCGCCTTCTTATAGTGCAGAATGGCGTTTTTTTGTGCGTCTTTTGCTGCGATGCAGTATTGCAACGAACGCATGTCATGGAGTTGTAGCATGTCGCCGGAACATAAAGATCGCCTGGGCGCGCTGCGTGCCCGCCTCGCCGAAACCGGGCTGGACGGGTTCATCATCCCCCGATCCGATGAATATCTCGGCGAATACGTGCCCCCCTGCGCCGAGCGTCTGGCCTGGATCACCAGCTTCACCGGCAGCGCGGGGCTGGCCATCGTGCTGGCCGACGGGGCGGCAGTGTTCTCCGATGGCCGCTATACGCTGCAACTGGAGCAGGAGACCGACCCCGAACTCTGGGAGCGCCGGCATATCATCGAGGACAAGCCGGAAGCTTGGCTGCGCGCCCGGGCGGAGGGACGGCGCATCGGCTACGACCCCTGGCTGATCAGCCCGGAGGGGCTGAAGCGCTTCGCCGGGGTGGAACTGGTGCCGGTGCAGAGCAATCCCATCGACGAAATCTGGGTAGACCGCCCTGCCCCGCCTCTGGCCCCGGCCGTGCCGCACCCGGAGGAATATGCAGGCGAAAGCGCTGCGGCCAAGCGCGCCCGTCTGGCGACGGAACTGCGCGAAGCCGGGCAGGATGCCGCCATCCTCACGGACCCGGCCTCGCTCGCCTGGCTGTTCAACATCCGTGGCAACGACCTGGAATTCTGCCCCTTCGCCCTCGGCTACGCGCTGCTGCGCGACGATGCCTCGGCGCTGATCTTCATGGCCCCGGAGAAAATGACGCCTGACCTTGCGCGAGCATCTCGGCCCCGAGGTGACGGTGCTGGACCGCGCCGCCCTGCCCGCCGAGATCGCGGCGCTGAAGGGCAAGACCGTGCGCCTTGACCCCGCCACCCAGCCCGTTTGGTTCGAGGCCGCGCTGAAGGAGGCAGGCGCGAACATCGCCGCCGGGCCGGACCCGGTTGCCCTGCCCCGGGCGCTGAAAAACCCCACCGAACAGGCGGGCGCCCGCGCCGCGCATTTACGCGACGGCGTGGCGATGGTGAAGTTCCTCGCCTGGCTGCGCCATGCCAAGGGTGAGAGCGAGATCTCCGCCGCGGCGAAGCTGCTGGAATTCCGGGCCCAGGGCGAGCTGTTCAGGGGCGAGAGCTTCCCCGCCATCTCAGGTGCGGGGGAGCACGGCGCGATCATCCATTACCGCGTCACGCCGGAGACCAACCGGGCCATCCAGCCCAACGAGGTCTACCTTATAGATAGCGGCGGCCAGTATCTGGACGGCACCACGGACATCACCCGCACCATCTGGACCGGGCCGGGCGAAGCGCCCCCGGAGATCAAGGCCAATGTCACCCGCGTGCTGGCCGGGCATATCGCCCTGGCCCGCGCCGTGTTCCCCGTGGGCGTGGCGGGCGGACATCTGGACGCCTTCGCCCGCGCCGAACTCTGGCGCGCCGGGCTGGATTACGACCACGGCACCGGCCATGGCGTTGGCTCGTATCTTTCGGTGCATGAGGGACCGGCCAGCATCTCCCGCGCGGCGAAGCCCGTGCCGCTCGCGGCGGGGATGATCCTCTCCAACGAGCCGGGCTATTATTTGCCGGGCGCCTATGGGATTCGCCTGGAAAACCTGGTGCTGGTGCAGCAAGCACCCTTCCCCCAGGCGCTGAAGCCGTTTCTGCGCTTCGAGACGCTGACGCTGGTTCCGTTCGACCGCGCGCTGATCGAGCCCGCCCTGCTCTCCCCGGAGGCGCTGGACTGGCTCAACGCCTACCACGCGCAGGTTTACAAGACGCTGGCCCCGCAGCTCGACAGCCCCGCCCGCGCCTGGTTGGAGGCCGCCACCGCGCCGATATAATTATTGACCGGGCAAAGCCGGGTATTGCAAAATTATCGCAAGCGAGTCGCTGAATTTTTTGCAGAAAGGCCGAACCATGCGCCTGTTCGTCGCCCTCGACCTCCCCTGGGAGGTGAAAGAAGAACTCAGCGATCTGTCTTGCAACCTGCCTGGGGCGCGCTGGGTGCCCACGGATAATTTCCACCTCACCTTGCGCTTCATCGGCGAGGCCAACCGCCTCCAGGCCGAGGAGATCGACCTCGCCCTCGCCTCCTTACGCGGGCGCAGCTTCCAGTTCTCGCTCTCCGGGCTCGGCTGGTTCGAGAAGAACGGGCGGGTGAACACGCTCTATGTCGGCGTCGAGCGCAACGAGGATCTGGCCCGGCTGCAGACCAAGGTGGAAACAGCGCTGAACCGCTGCGGCCTCGCGCCGGAGAAGCGCCGCTTCACCCCACATGTCACGCTGGCGCGGATGGACATGAACGTGACGCCAGCACTCACCAGCTTCGTGCAGGCGAACAATCTGTACCGCTCCGCGCCCATCCGTGCCGATAATGTCACGCTGTTCAGCTCCTTCCTCGGCAAGGACCAGCCGACCTACACGCCGGAAGCCGAATACGCGCTGGGATAAAAAACCTTCACTCTCGGCCCATGATCTAGCGCAAGGCCCGGCTGCGATAATTCCGCTACCCAGGCGGCATCGGGGGAATGATCGTGACGGTAAAGAGCGGAATTGTCGGCGTTTTGGGCGAGAGCGAGGTGCTGCTCCCCGGGCTGATCAGCGCGGCGCTGGCGGCCAATGACAGGATAAAGCTGCGACTGTCCCTGATGCAGGAGGCGGTGGCCAAGGCGCGGGAGCCGGCACGCGCGGCGCGGGGCTTCGCGCCGGAGCTACGCGCCGCCGGGCTGGATGCCGAAATGCCGGAAACCGCGCTCGGCCAGGCCAGGCTGCTGGGGCCGGACACGCTGTTCCTCCCCGGCGCCGGGGCGCTGCTCGGCGGGCTGAAGACCGACCTGGACGCCATGCTGGCCCCGCTGACCACCGCCGCCACGGCCGAAGCCGATACGCTGGCCGCGCGGGTGCAGGCGTTGCAGCCCGTCCTCGCCCCGCAGGCGGCGGATGAGATCGCGCTCAGCCGGATCGGCGCGCTCACCAGCGCCGGCCGCGAGAGCGGCGACAAGTTCCACGTGCTGGTGATGGACCTGCACAAGGCGCTGAACCAGCTCGCCGCCAGCACCGCCGCCGAGAACCTGGACGGCGCCATGGTGCACGGGCTCACCGAGGATGACCGCCACGCGCGTGCGCGCCTTCATGCGCGGGCTGCACCGCACCGCGCCGCTCGCCTTCGGGCATCCGGGGTTGGGCACCACGGCGGTGCGCGGCGCTGTGCATCTCATCATCCAGAACGACATCGGCACCACCGACGCGCATGTGCTGGTGGTGCATGTCACTGATGCCGACGTGACAGTCACCTATACCGACATCCACCGCCCGCGCGCGAAGTTCTTCATCGACATGTTCGCGGACGAAGGCGTGGAATGGAGCCCGCTCAACCAGCGCCAAGCCAAGGGGCTGGAGGAGGAGGCGTTCTACCTCATCAATGGCCGGTTCGCCGTCGGACAGACGCGGACAGGCGCCTCGCCTTCCTGGAATTCCTCGGCTCGCGGCTGGTGTTCCTCATCGACTGGAACAAGGCCCGCAAGGCGCTGCAGATTTTTCTCGGCAAGAATGCCACCATCGGCCTGCTTGCTTGGGCGGCGGCGCATGATTACGGGCACCGCGCCTTCCTCGAACTCGGCGGGGCGGAGTTGGTGTACGACGCGGTGTACCGCGCCGCCGCCGGGCGCATCCGCTATGGCGAGCGGCTGGACGAAGCGCTGGGCGAGGCGGATTGCATCGAGTTCCTGCGCAACGCGCTGCGCGGCACCGCCCAGGGCCTGGCCGCCGGGCGCGGCGCGCGGCTGATCCGCGACGAGATCCAGGCCGAACTCTCCCGCCGCTTCGAGACCGCCGAGAGCGCCGTGTTCACGCTGCTGGTGCGGCATCTCGGCCTCTCGCGCTGCATCGCCGAGGGCATCGCCGCCTGCCTGGAAACCCCCGCCCCGGCGCGGGACTTCGCCCGCCGCGCCAAGGTCATGGAGGCCAAGGCCGACCGGCTGACCGCGCAGACGCGCGAACTGGCCGCGCGCATGAACGGCGCGACAATGCTGCGCCATGTCGTCGATGAGGTGGAGAACACCACCGACATGCTGGAGGATTGCGCGCAGCTGCTCAGCCTGGTGCCCGAGGCCGGCGAGTGCGGCACGGCGCTGCTGCTGCCGCTGGCTGACATAGTAACCGGCGCGCTCTCGGCCATGGTACGGGCGGTGGAAGCCGCCTCCCGCCTGCCCGAAGGCCAGCGCGCCGACGCCGCCGACGCCTTGCAGGCCATCGACGCCGTGGTGAGCGCCGAGCGCGATGCCGACACCGCCCAGCGCGAGGCCTTCGCCGAGCTGATGCGCACGCCCTGCGCCGATGCCCGCGTCCTGGTGCTGCGCCTGGAGCTGACCAAGGCGCTGGAAGGCGCCACCGACCAGTTATCGCACGCCGCCTTCGCCCTGCGCGACCGCGTGCTGGAGGAGCTTTCCGCATGAGCAAGTTCGCGCCGCTTTTCATCGGCGTACCGGGCCACGCCAAGGTGCTGACCAAGGAGATTGCCGGCAACAAGGCTGCCCAGCTCTGGCGGATGAGCCGGCTGGGACTGCCGGTGCCGCCCGCCTTCGTGCTGCCCGCCACGCTCTGCGCCGCGGTGAATGCCGGGGAGGAAGAGGCGATGCACGCGCTGGAGCAAGGCTTGCGCAAGGGCATCGCCGAGCTGGAGGCGCTCACCGGCCGGGGCTTCGGCGATCCGCGGGCGCCGCTGCTGGTGTCCGTGCGTTCGGGCGCCGCGCAATCCATGCCCGGCATGCTGGACACGATCCTGGATGTCGGGCTGAACGAGCGCTCGCTGCGTGGGCTCATCGGGCTTACCGGCAACCCCCGCCTGGCCTGGGACAGTTTCCGCCGCCTCCTGCAGATGTATGCCGAGGTGGTGCTGGAGGCGCCGAAAACCGGGTTCGAGACGGCGCTGGCCGAGATGCTGCGCGCGGAGAACGCCGCCAGCGAGGCGGAGCTGGACTCCGAGGCGCTGGAACGCCTCGCGCTGCGCTTCCAGTCCCTGGCGGGGGACGTGCCGGAGGAGCCGATGCAGCCAGCTGCACGAGGCCGCGCGCGCCGTGTACCGCTCCTGGGAAGGCGAGCGCGCCCGCGAATACCGCCGCCTGAACCAGCTGGAGGGGCTGATTGGCACGGCGGTGACGGTGCAGGCCATGGTGTTCGGCAATGCCGGGCAGAAATCCGGCGCCGGGGTGGCGTTCTCGCGCAACCCGGCCACCGGGGCGAAGGAGTTCTACGCCGACTACCTGAGCAACGCCCAGGGCGAGGATGTGGTGGCCGGGCGGCGGCCCACCGGCGGCGCCGGGGCGCTGGCGGCGCAGCTGCCCGAGGTGGCGCGCGAGCTGGAAGACGGCGCGCAGCGGCTGGAGTCCGAATTCCGCGACGTGCAGGACATCGAGTTCACCATCGAGCGCGGCAAGCTCTATTTCCTGCAAACGCGCTCGGCCAAGCGTACCCCGCGCGCGGCTTTGCGCATCCTGGTGGATTTCGTCGAGGAAGGGCTGCTCACACCCAAGGAGGCGCTGGCCCGGGCTGAGACCATCGACCTCGCTTTGGCCCAGGTGACGCGCTTTGCCGACACCCAACCCCCCGTCGCCACCGCGATTCCGGCAGCACCCGGCGTGGCCAGCGGCTGCGCCGCCTTCACCACGGAACGGGCGAAAGCATTCGCGGCGGCGGGCGAGCCGGTGATCCTGGTGCGGCACGACACCGCGACCGAGGATGTGGGCGGCTTCGCCGTGGCGTCCGGCATCCTCACCGCCACGGGCGGGCGCACCGCCCATGCCGCCGTGGTGGCGCGCCAGCTCGGGCGCGTCTGCCTCGTCGGCTGCGCCGCACTGCGCATCCTGCCCGATGGCGCGGAGCTGGGGGGCAAGCGCTTCGCCGAGGGCGACTGGCTCTCGCTCGATGGCGAAACCGGCGGCATCACGCTGGGCAGGCGGGACATCATCTCCGAGCTGCCGGCCGAGGAAATGGCCGCGCTGGCCACCTGGCGCGCTGGACAATAAAGGGGGCATAGCTATGCTGGACGCCTCGTTGCCCTGCCCACCTGCCCTGAGTGACCATATACCCGTGCCCGTACAGACCCTGCGCTTCCTCGCCAATGCCGAAGTGCTCTCGGCGCTGCCCGGCAGTTCGCTGCTCGACACGCCGCCAACCCCGGTGCGGGGAAGGCGGCTGACGCAGCATTATTACGACACTCCGGATTTCGCCCTGGCGCGGCACCATGTGTTCCTGCGCATGACCAAAACACGGCGCGGTCACCATCTGGAGCTGAGCACGCCCGAGGGCGAGGCGGCGGCGGACATCCCCGGCGCCACGCCGGACCTCGCCGCACTCGGCCCGGACTGGGAGGCGGCGGTAGCAACGTTGCTGGACGGGGCAGCGGTGCATCCCGTGTTCACCACGGATATCAAGCGCGTCACCCGCCACGCGGGCGAGGTTGAGGTCGGGCTGGAAATCGGCACCATCCAGGCCGGGGCGGAAAAGCTGCACGTCAGGGAGGTCACGCTCAGCGGACCGGGGCTGGCGCTGTTTCCCTTCGCCCTAACGCTGACCAAGAAATTCCCGATGCAATTGCAGGCGGACGGCCTGGCCGGGCGCGGCGCGCAGCTCGCCGGGGCGCCGGCGCCGCGGCAGGTGAAGGCCGGGGCGGGACTGACCGGCACGCCGAGCCTGGACGAGGCGGTGGTGGACCTCACCCAATCCTGCCTGTCGCAATTCCTCGCCAACTGGCCCGCCTTCTACCGTGGCGACGAGATCGGCGCCGTGCACCAGATGCGCGTTTCCATGCGCCGCCTGCGCTCGGTGCTGGGGCTGTTCAGCCGCGCCTTCCCCGCCGCTGAATTCGCCGCGTTCCGGAACGAGGCCAAGCGCATCGCCAACGTGATGGGCGAGGCCCGCAACTGGGATGTGTTCATGCACCTGCTGCATGATGGCCCGGCGGCGGCCTTCACCACCGAGGCGGGCATGGCCGCCATACTGGACCAATGCCGCCGCTACCGCGCCGCCGGGTACGAGGCGGTGCACGCCTTGCTGGCCGATCCGGCGACGTCGCGCTTCGTGCTCACGGTGGAGGCGTTCCTCGCCCGGCATGGCTGGCGCAACGGCGTGCCGGCCGAGGCGCTGGACACCCTCACCGCCCCGGCGCTGGATTTCGCCACCGCGAACCTGCTCCGCCTGCACCGCAAGGTGCGCAAGCGCGGCAAGCGCATACTCAGCCTCAGCCCGCACGACCGGCACCTCGTGCGCATCGAGCTGAAGAAGCTGCGCTACGCGGCGGATCTGTTCGGCGGGCTGTTCAGCGCCAGGGGCAAGGTGAAGCAGTACAACGAGACCGCCGCCGGATTGCAGGAGGAGCTCGGGCACCTCAACGACCTTGCCACCGCGCGCGAGCTGCTGGACCGGCTGGACGGCGGCAAGCCGGACACGGCGCGGGCGATCGGCATCGTGCTGGGCTGGTGCGCCCATTCGGCGCTGGCCGACGACACGGTGCTGGAGAAACGCTGGAAGGCGTTCACCGGCACCAAGCCCTTCGCCGCCTGACCCCCGGCAGGGGCGGCGGCGCATGCGCTTGAATTTCCCGGAAAAACCCACGAGTATGCGATTAATTTCGAAAGAGTGGGGCAATGTCTCTGAAACGCCAGGCGGATATTCTGCAAGCCGTGCGCGAAACCGGCAGTGCCAGCATCACCGAGCTTGCCGCGCGGCTCGACGTCTCCACTGAAACAATTCGCCGCAACATCAAGCCGCTGATCGAGCAGGGCAGCGTGCTGCGCTTCCACGGCGGCATCATGAGCCCGGAGCAGACGGAGGACCCGCCCTTCCAGCGGCGCATGCAGCTCAACAGGGCGGGCAAGCGCCAGGTGGCCGATCTGGTGCTGGACATGGTGCGCGATGGCGACAGCCTGATCCTCGATAACGGCACCACCACCACCTATGTGGCCGAGGCGCTGACGGCCCGCTCCAACCTCGTGGTGGTGACCAATTCGGCGCAGATCGCCTGCCGTCTGGCCAGCCGCAACAACAACCGCGTGTTCATGACCGGTGGCGAGCTGGGGGGCGACGACGCGGCGGCCTTCGGCCCGGGCTCCATTGAGTTCCTGAAACAGTTCGAGGTCCGCTGCGCCCTGATCTCCGTGGCGGGCATCAACGCGCGCAGCGAGCTTGTGGCCTTCCATTTGTTCGAGGCCGAGTTCTCCCGCGCGGCCATGACCCAGGCGGAGGAAACCTGGGTGATCGCGGATCAGTCCAAGTTCGGCCGCGAGGCGCCGGTGAAGGTGTGCGAACTGGGGAAGGTGCAGAAGATCATCACCGATGCGCCGCCGCCCGAGGATTTCGCCGCACGCTGCGGCGCCTTCGGGGTGCAGATCGTCACCGGCTAGAGACCACTTCACAATTCTACTCTGGCGGCCGGCTAGGCGGGGCTTTCTGCGCTCCGGTGCTCGAAAGCCCCGCCTAGCCGGCTCACCAGAGCGATTTCTGAAGCGGTCTCTTAAAAGATCCCTGCCGCAAGCCCCGCGGCCATCGCCTCGCCCAGCGTGGCGCAGGCGGCCAGATCCTCCTGGCTCAGCGTCTTTTCCGCCATGATCGCCTCCGGTGTCTGCGCCTTCGTGCAGATGATCAGCGGTTCCGCCGCCGCCTCCAGCCGCCAGCCGGTGGTGATGCGCGCAATCTGCCGCGCGGCGTTGGCGCCGTCGCTCCCCGCGCAGATCAGGCTGGCATAGCGCCGCCCCTCGATGCGCCCCAGCACCGGGTAATAGGCCCGGTCGAAGAACTCTTTCATCGTGCCGGAGAGCGCGCCCAGATTCTCCGGCGCCGCGAAGATATACGCGTCCGCCGCCAGCACATCCTCCGCCCGGGCGGCTTCGGCCGTGAGCAGGCGGGTGCGCACCTCCGGCTCCGCGCGCGCCCCGCGTGCCGCCGCCCGCGCCATCTGCGCCGTGCCGCCCGTGCGGCTGTGATACACGATCAGCAACGTCTTCATCCGCCCCTCCCGCCGCGCCGCCCGATGATTGGGAAACGATGTTGACAGTTTCCGCCCTCCCCACCTAGCCTAACCCCACATGGCAAAAATTTAAGAGGTTTGGGTATGAGCACTTTGGAGTCCTCGTTGAACGCGCTGATGGGGCTGGGCGGCGCGATGTGCACGGCGGTTGTGGACTGTAACAGCGGCATGGTGGTTGGCAGCAAAGGCAAAGGCCTCGATATGGAAATCGCCGCCGCCGGCAGTACCGACATCATCCGCGCGAAGCAGCGCACCATGAAGGACCTCGGCATGGCGGGCCCCATCGAGGACATCCTGATCACCCTGGACAGCCAGTATCACATCCTCCGCCCGACACAATTTTCTAAAGATTTATTCATTTATTTGGTGCTCGACAAGGAAACCGGCAACCTCGCTTTGGCCCGCCGCAAGGTTCAGGATGTCGAACGCGAACTGGTGGTCTGAACCTGACCGTCAGGAAACTGGCCTGGCCGCCGCCCGCGCGCCAAGTCAGCCCTTGAAGAATTATGCGCAAATGCGCATGAAAAACATTATGCCGACCAAACAGAGCGATCCCGTGCCGAACCGCGCCTTTCGCTTCCCCGCCGGGCCAGGGGCGCGCGCATGAGCGGCACCGGCATCCAGGACGCGATCGCCGCGGCGCTGACCAATGTGCCGGGTTGCCTCGCCGTCGCCTACATCGACATCAGCGCCGGGGTGGCAGTGCATATGGGCACCGTCTCCCAGCTGCCGCCGCAGGTCCAGGAGCATCTCCCCGCCGCCTCGGCCTCGCTGTTCAGCCACGAGGATCTGGCGCTGCTGGACGCCCGGATTTCCGGCGCCGCCACCATCAAGCCGCCGCGCGAGCTGATCGCCAATACCGAGGCGACGACGCATGTGTTCCTGCGCGGCCAGACCTATCCCGATTACGGAACGGTGTTCGTCTGCTCCAAGGACACGAATTTCGGCTACCTGCTCTACAAGGCCCGCGCCGCGCTGGCGGAGATCGAGGCCGCGTTCCAATAGCCTGTCTCTCAGAGACTGTTTCAGAATTCGCTCTGGCGAGCCGGATAGGCGTGGTTTTCGAGCACCGGAGCGGAGCGTACTTAAAGTACGTGAGCACCGGAGCGCAGAAAACCGCGCCTAGGCGGCCGCCAGAGTAGAGTTCTGGAACAGTCTCAGGCGAATTTCAGCGCGATGAACCCAGCCAGGATCAGCACCGCGACGGTAGCGGTGACGAGGCCGAGCCGGTCCTCGATGAAATGCCGCGCCGGCTCGCCGAACAGGCGCAGCAGCAACGCCTCGATGAAGAACCGCCCGCCGCGCGTGACCACGCTCGCCGCCATGAACAGCGGGAAGCTGAACGCGGCAGCCCCGGCGGCGATGGTGACGATCTTGTACGGGATCGGCGTCAGCCCTTTGATGAGGATGATCGCCACGCCGTATTGCGCGAATTTGTGCTGAAACGCGGCGAAGGCAGCGTCGTAATGGTAGAAATGGATGAGCGGCTGCGCCAGCTTGGCGAACAACGAATAGCCGATGAGATAGCCCAGCGCGCCGCCGGCCACGCTGCCCAGCGTGGTCAGCGCCGCCAGCCATAGCGCCCGGCGCGGATTGGCCAGGGCCATGGGGATGAGCAGCACATCCGGCGGGATCGGGAAGAAACTCGCCTCGGCGAAGGCAAGAGCGAAGAGCCAGAGCGGCGCCGTCGGCCGCTCCGCCAGGGTGAGCACGCGGTCATAGGTCCGGCGCAGCATCGCGGGGCTCAGTTCTGTACGACGATGGAGCGGTGGCGCAGATCGTCCAGCAATTGCTGGGACTCCATATTCACCCGGCGCTCGACGATGATGTTGGCGATATCATCGTCCGACGGCAGGGCCTCGGCCTGCTGCTGGCGCGAGCAGACCATCACCACGGACGCGCCCTCGCGCGTCACCAGCGGCTGGCTGACCTGACCAGGAGCCAGCCTGCCGAGCAGGGTCTGGAACGCCGCGGGGGTGACGGTGGCGAGGTTCACCGGGCCCGGATCGGCCGGGTGGGCATTGCCGAAGGTGGCGTTCAGCGCCGTCATGTCGTCGCAGGAATGGACCTGCTTGGCCTTGGCGATGAGCTGGTTGATCACCGCCGCCTGGGCCGGGCCGACCTGACCGTTGGTGATCGGGCTCGGGTACGGGGCATAGGCCTGGCGGATGTTCAGCACCGTTTGCATCTGGTTGCCGACCTCGTGCTTGTCCTGCAGCTGCACGATCTGGTAGCCGCCGGGCACGCGGATGGGGTTGGAAATGGCGCCCACGGGCATTTCTGTCACCGTCGCCGCCACCTGGTCATCCAACTGGTTCAGCTTCACATAGCCGAGATCGCCGCCAGTGAGCGCTGTCTGGTCCTGGCTGAACTGCGCGGCGATGACCGGAAAGGGCGCGCCGGCACGTAGCTGCGCGATCACGGTGGCGGCGAAGTTGCGGGCGGTGGCGTCGTCATCCGGGTCGGAGACGGGAATGAAGATCTCCGCCAGATGATACTGCGTGCTGCCCAACGCCGTCTTCAGCGCCGTCTTCTCGGCGTTCATGTCGCCCGGCGTGGGCTGCAGCCCCGGCCCGAGCACCTGGTGCAGCACCTGCTGCCAGCCGAGTTGGGTGCGGATCTGTGCCAGCAGCGTGCCAAACGGCACGCCCTCCGCCTCCAGGCGCTGGCGCAGCCCGCCGACCGGCATGTTGTTGCCCTGCTCGATATGCCCGATCGCGCCGGCCACGTCGTCATCGGTGACGATGACATTGCGCTTGGCGATCTCCTGCTGCTGCAGCGCCTCGTCGATCAGCTGCTTCGTCACCTGCGGCGACAGGCGCGAGATCACGTCCGGCGTCGGGTTCATGCCGGTGGAAATGGCGAGCAGGCGAGCCTTGGCATACACGTCCTGCGAGGTGATGACCTGACCGTTAACCACCGCGGCGATGCTGGCCGATTGCGGCGCGGTGGCCCCTGGTACCGTGGTCTGCGCCATGGCCGGTGCGGCGAAGCAGGCGGAGGCAAGCAGGGCGGCACGGAAAAAATGCTTCATAGGGCGCTGAATCCAACATTACCGAGGGTTTTGAACGTGAACTGGAGGAGCACAGATGTGTCGCCGTTATCCAGGTTGTACGAGGTGTAACGCTTATTGAAAATCAGGTTGGCGCCGAAGCAGTCATTTTGCCACCCGACGCTGGCGTCGATGTTGTCGAATTGGCCGGTCTGCAGGTTGCGCTGCATGCCGCCGGAGAGCGTCCAGGGGCCGTCATTCGCGACCATCGAGGCGGTGAATTCACGCCGCTGCTGGAAATAGCCGGAGGGCGGTGCGAGCGTGACCTGCCCCTGCGGGCTGGCGGTGTCATACAGCACGTAAGGGTTGGTGTTGGTGAACAGATACCCGCCCGAGACGCTCAGCGCATGCGTGCCGACAGTGGCCGTGGTGTCGATCATGCGCACGCCGAAGGTGGAGTGCGCCAGGCGCGTGCGGTAGGCGACGTTGAACCAAGGCACGGGGGTGACGATGACATGCCCGACGATGTCGGAGGCGTTGCCGGTCAGGCCCGAGTCGGGCAGGTAGTCGTAATCCTTGTGGAAGCGGTAGGACTGGCCGACCAGCCCGTCCACGCTGGCGCCGGAGGGCAGGTACCAGGCGGTGTGCAGGGCGTAGTCCACGCGCTCGCCGCCCTCCAGCCGGTCGATGCCGGGGTAGCGGTTGAGGTCGAACAGGTTCATGTCGGAGTATTCGAGGTCGAGGCTGTCCTCGTTCGGGATGCGCGGGTTCTGGCTGATGCCGACATTGGGCGAGGCGACGAGCTGCACCTCCGGCTCGATAAGCTGCGCGCCCAGCCCGCCCGCGGTGCGCATCCAGGGCCAGCGCAGCATCACCGCGCCATAGACCTGCGCCCGCCCGGTGCTGGCGGAATCGAGAGAGCTGTAATTGGGCTGCTCGGACATCTTGTTGGTCTCGTAGCTCGCGCCAATCCCCTGCACCCGCGCCGTGCCGGTAATGCCCGCGGGCAGCAGGAACGGCACCGAGTAGCCCGGCTCCACCGCCGCGCGCACCGTGTTGGTGCCGACCTTGCGGTACACGTTGAACACATTCGAGTCCACGCTGAACTGCCCGCCCAGCGAATCCTGGCCTGAGACAAAATGATACTGCCCGTACGGGGCGACGATCGGCAGCTCGGACTGGTTGACGCTGGCCACCAGGCCCTGGAAGGTCTCGGCGTCGATGCGGGCATAGGCGCCGGGAGAGAAGCCCTCCAGATACACGTTACTGGTTAGGAACGACGCGTTCGGCAGGAGGGTGAAGTCATCCAGGTAATGCGCGCTGGAGGCGTGGTCGTACTGGAAGCCGGCGCGCCAGTCCTGGTTCAGGTCGAAGGTGCCGTTGGCGAACACGGCATTGCCGAAATGCCCGCGGTCCTGGCCGCCGGAGGCGACGACGTTGAGCACACCCTGGTTGAAGGCGCGGCGGTATTCGGTGCGCAGCGCCGGGCCCTGCTTGGAGCCGATGATCGGCGTCAGCGTCAGGTCCGAGGAGTCGTCCAGCACCAGATAGTACGGCACGGTGAAGAAGAAGCCGAGCCGCGAGGTGGTGCCGATATCGGGGATCAGCAGGCCGCTCTGGCGCTTTACCGAGGGGTCGGCCTCGGTCAGATACGGCGCGTAGAACACCGGCACGCCCTTGAACTCCATCCGCGCGCCGCGGAACTCGATCATCTTGTGCTGGAGGTCGCGCGTCGCGCTGTTGGCCTTGATCTGCCAGGTCGGGGCGGCGCGCGGGTTGGTCTTGCACAGGTTGCAGGCGGAATAAACGACCTTGGTCAGCTCGTCGACCTGGCCGTTATAGCGCTCGCCGCCATTGGCGATCAGCCGCGCATTATCCCCCAGCCGGGCGGCCACGCCTTGCATCACGGCGTCCTTCATGCCCTTGCTCAGCACCGCGTGCTCGGCATAAACTGTGTTGCCCCCGGGCTGGGTCAGCGCCACATGTCCGTCCGCCGTCGCCTGGCCGGTGGTGCGGTCCAGCGTTACCTTGTCGGCGTACAGCGTCTGCCCGTTCTGGATGGCGCGCACATGCCCGGTGGCGGTGACAATATTCCCCGTTTTGTCATACGCCAGCGTGTCGGCGGTGAAGCTCACCGGCGCCTTCTGCGCAGGGCCGCTCTCGGGCGTGTGCGACGGTTGTTGCGCCACCGCCACGCCGGCGAGGCTGGTGGTGGCGGCGAGCAGGAGCAGAAATTTGCCAGTGCGGGTCATGCTTCAGCCATCTTCCAGATGCAGCAACAACGCAAGCGCCAAAAACAATCCGGCCACGGCCGGAGCCCAGGCGGCGAGCACCACCGGCACCGCGCCGGAGGTGCCGAATTGGTTGGCGACTTCGGATATCATGAACAGTGCGAAACCGCAGCTCACGCCGGAAACCAGCATGTTCATCGCGCCGCCCCGGCGCGAGGGGCGCATGGAGAAGCCCGCGGCGACCAGCGCCATGGTGGCGCAGAGCAGCGGCAGGGCCGCCAACGCCTGGAACGCCAGCTCATGCTGGGTGGCCGAGAAGCCGGACTGCTTGAGCAGGCGGATGAAGCCCGGCAGCGCCCAGAAGGAGAGCGCATCCGGCGAGGCGAAGCTCTCCTGCACGCGGCGCACGGTGAGGTCGGTGGGGAATTCCAGCGTGGCGGCATGTCGCGGCGCGTTGTCCGGCGCCAGCACGTTCGCGTCGCTTAGCGTCCAGTCGCCTGCATCCAGCGTGGCGTGCGCCGCCTCAATGCGCTCCAGCAGCGCGGACTGCCCGTCCAGGCGCAGCACCGTCACCTTGTCGGCCTCCAGCGACTTGCCGTGCAGCACCACGTCCCGCGCGTGCAGCACGGCCACGCCATCGGGCACCATGCCGGAATCCGTCTGGCGCACCCACAGCTCACCGCCATTGAGCGAGAGGGGGCCGCCGCCAGACTTGAGGTAGGCATCGTCCAGGATCTCGGCGCGGCCGAACATCAGTGCCGAGACCGGGCTGACGCCGCCCGTGCCGAGCGCGCCCAGCAGCGCCGCCAGCAGCACCGGCACGGCCAGGAACTGCCAGGCGGAGATCCCGGCGGCGCGCACCACCACCAGCTCGGAGGAGCGGGCCAGCCGCCAGAAGGCGAAGATGCCGCCCAGCAGCACCGCGAAGGGCAGGATCTGCATCATGCTCCAGGGCAGGCGCAGCGCCTCGATCTCGCAGACGATGCCCAGCCCCGCCTGCGGCCGCGAGGCGGATTCGCGCAGCAGCTCCAGGAAGTCGAACAGCGAGACGAGGGCCGTCAGCGCGAACAGCATCGCCAGTACGGCCAGCGCGAAGGCCCGGCCGAAATAGATGGAGAGGGTGACCGGCAGCCTCATCCGCGCGGCGCACCCTGGCGCGCCAGCAGGAAGGCAGCGCCCAGCCCGGGGATCAGCGCCACCGCCCAGATCAGCGGCAGCAGCCGCGTATCGCGCGCCGCGAGATTGCTCACCCCCAGCCCGAGCGCGACCAGCGCTGTCACCACCCCCACCGCCGTCGCCAGGCGCATGTACCCGCCATGCCGGCGGAACACCCCGCCCAGCACGGCGACCAGCCCGACCAGCGTGTAGCTCAGCGCGGTGAGCGGCGCGGTCAGGCGGCGATGCGCCTCGACCAGCCATTTGCCACGGTCGCTGGACCGCAGGTCCGCCCCGGGGTGCAGCAGCGCGCCCAACGGCGCCTCGCTGGCATCCACGTATTCCGGCGCGCTTGTTTTGGCGTGCTGCGCCAGTGACAATTCGTTGCGCGCAAAGCTCAGCATGTCCAGCCGCCCGGTCTTGGGGTCGATCTGCTCGCGCGAGCCGTCCTGGAGTTCCACCACCGGCCCGGCCGGGTTGACCACGAGGTGCCCGGTGCGCGCCAGGATGGTCGCCGGGGCCGAGGGGTCGCGCCCGTCCTCGATGAGGATCCCGCGCAGGCTGTTATCCGCCCCGCGTGACTGCACATAGACGGTGATGTTGCCAGCGACCGGAGTGAACACGCCCGGCTCCAGCAGGAAGGCGGCGATCTGGTTGCGGATCTCGTACTGATAGTCGCGGAAGGCGCCGAGGCAGGCCGGCACCACGCCCAGGTTAAGCACATAGCCGAGCAGCACCGACCCCGCCGCCACGGCCAGGGCCGGACGGGCCATTGCAAAGTCCGAGAGGCCGATGCCGCGCATGATCGTCAGCTCGCGGTCCCCGCCGAGGCGCGCATACACGAACAGCACCACGATGAAGCAGGTGATCGGCAGGATGGTGGCGACGAAGCTCGGCACCAGTAGCGAGGTGAGCCGGATGAACACCAGCGGCGAGAGCCCGTGCGCGACGATGATCTGGATGAAGCGCAGCGACTGCGTGAGCCAGATGAGCAGGACGAATCCGAGCGTGACCAGCAGCAGCGCCAGGGCCAGCTGGGAGCCGATGTAACGGTCGATTCGGTTAAAATTCAGGCGGCGCGGCATGTCGTGAGTTCTGGCGGGGACCCGGGTTGAAGGCAAGAGCGCCCAAGCCATGCCCAGCGATTGCGGCGAAACCATGAAGCCCGGGGAACAAAATTACCCGTTGTAAGTACCACAGTTTGTATGTTGTAATTCCAACATACACCGCTGCGAGGGGAGCTGGACCATGATGTACGATGACGAATTCCTGGGCCGGTTGCAGGCTGGGCTGCAGGCGGCGCTGCCCGCCTGGGGCCTGCCGGAGGCAGCAAAGCTGCGCCTGCTGACGATTTCCGAGAACGCCACCTACCTGGCCGAGACGCCGGACGGCGCGCGCGGGATCCTCCGCGTGCACCGCCCCGATTACCACACCGGGGACGAGATCCGCTCCGAACTGGCCTGGATCGAGGCACTGGGCAACGATGGCGTCGTCGCCACGCCGCGCCCGCTCCCGGCGCTGGACGGCCGCCGCCTGGTGGATTTCCACGACGGCGAGACCCATCGCTACGCCGTGGCCTTCGAGTTCATGTCTGGGCGCGAGCCGGACGCGGAGTCCGACCTCGCCCGCTGGTACGAGGCGCTGGGCGAGATCACCGCCCGCCTGCACCAGCACAGCCGGCACTGGGTCCGCCCGGAGGGCTTCTCGCGCAAGCTCTGGTCGTTCGAGACCATCATTGGCCCCGAGGCGCATTGGGGCGACTGGCGCACCGCACCGGGGCTGGACGCGGCGGGACTGGCCACGCTGGAGGAGGCGCAGGGGCTGCTCGCCCGGCAGACGGCCGCCTACGGCTACGGGCCGGAGCGCTTCGGCCTGGTGCATTGCGACATGCGCACCGCCAATTTGCTGGTGGATGGCGAGCGCCTGGGCGTGATCGATTTCGATGATTGCGGTCTGTCCTGGTACGCATATGACTTCGCCGCCTCGGTCAGCTTCATGGAGCATGAGCCGTTCATCCCGGCGCTGATGCGCGCCTGGGTGGCGGGCTATCGCCGTGTGGCACCTTTCGGCCCGGCCGAGGAAGCAGCACTGCCGATGTTCGTGATGCTTCGCCGGATGCAGCTTACCGCGTGGGTCGCCAGCCACGGCGAGACCCCCACCGCCCAGGCCATGGGCGAAGCCTATGCGCGCGACACCGTGGCGCTGGCGGCGGAATATCTCCGCCAAAACGCCCTGGAGGACGTGGCATGAGTGCGACCAAGCAGATCCTGGCCCTGAACCGCTTCGACGGCGAGGACACCGCCTTCCTGCCGCCGGAACTGGCCGAGCGCGTCATCCGCCGCCGGGCGACCTTCGGCGCCGCCTCCGTGCTGTTCTACGAGCAGCCGATCGAGATGGTGCACGGCGAGGGCGTGTATCTGTTCGATGCCGCGGGCAACCGCTACCTCGACATGTATAACAACGTCCCCTCGATGGGGCATTGCCACCCGGCGGTGGCTTCGGCCATCGCGGCGCAGGCGGCGCGGCTGAACGTGCATACGCGCTACCTCAACCGGGGCGTGGAGGCTTATGCCGAGCGGCTGCTCTCGTACTTCCCCGCCCCGCTGAGCAATCTGGTGATGACCTGCACGGGCAGCGAGAGCAACGACCTCGCCATGCGCATCGCCGCCGCCGTTACCGGCAAGGGCGGCTTCATCGTCACCCGTGCTGCGTATCACGGCAACACCACGGCGGTGACGGCCATCTCCCCCTCCGCCTTCTCCGCGGCACCGCTGCAGCCGCATGTGCGGCTCATCCCCGCGCCGCAGGACACGGGCGACGTGGCCGGGGTGTTCGCGGCCAATCTGCGCGCCGCCATCGCCGAGCTTGAGGAGGCCGGCATCGGCTTCGCAGCACTTGTGGTGGACAGCATCTTCTCCTCGGACGGCATCTTCGCCGACCCGCCGGGTTTCCTGCAGACGGCGTTGAACGCGGTACACGAGGCCAGGGGGCTGTTCATCGCCGACGAGGTGCAGCCCGGCTTCGGCCGCACCGGCGCCGGGCTCTGGGGCTTTACGCGCCACGGCATCGTCCCGGACATCGTGACCATGGGCAAGCCCATGGGCAATGGCTTCCCCATGGGCGGGGTTGTTACCCAGCCCGACTATCTGGCGCATTTCTGCGCCAGCACCGGCTATTTCAACACTTTTGGCGGCAATCCGGTGGCGGCGGCGGCGGGCAATGCGGTGCTGGACGTGATCACCGAGGAATGCCTGATCGACAACGCCGCCCTCAGCGGCGATTTCCTCAAGCAGGGGCTGCTGGAGCTGAAAAAGGAGTTCCCGCGCATCGGCGGGGTACGCGGCGCCGGGCTGTTCATCGGGCTGGACTTCATCGACCCCGAGACCGGCGCGCCGGACCAGCCCTACGCCAGCCACATCATCAACGCCATGAAGCAGAACCACATCCTCCTCGGCGCGGCCGGGCTTTACGGCCACACGCTGAAGATCCGCCCGCCGCTATGCTTCAATATCGGCCACGGCACATTGTTCCTGGAAACGCTGCGCCTGGTGCTGGCGGGGGGCTAGCCTCCGCCGGTCGTCCAAAACCGCCACTGCCCACAGCGCCAAGCCGCCAGCAGCAAGGCCAGCGCCCACCCAGCCGGCGGCGCCCCAGCCGAATCCGGCGGTGATGGCCAGCCCCGCCAGCCACGGCCCGAGCGCGTTGGCGACATTGAAAGCCGAGTGGTTGAGCGCCGCCGCAAGGGTTTGCGCGCCCTCGGCCACCTGCATCAGCCGCGCCTGCAGCGGCGTGCCCAGCCCGCCAATGCCGCCGATGAGCAGCACGATGGCCCCCATGGTCCAGAGCGAGTGGATCATGAACGGGTAGAGGCACAGACAGGCGATGGACCAGATCAGCACCCCGGCAATGGTGGGCATCAGGGCGCGGTCGGCGCACCAGGCGCTGAGGAGGTTGCCAGCCGTGAAGCCCGTGCCGAGCAGAGCGAGCATCACCGGCACCATGTCCGGCGTGGCGTGGGTGACGAGCAGCAGCGTGGAGGCGAGATAGGTATAGACGGCAAACATGCCGCCGAAGCCGATGGCGCCCATGCCCAGCGCCAGCCAAACCTGGCGGCGGCCGAGTGCCGCCAGCTCCGCCAGCGGCGAAGGGGCGTCACCGCCATGCAGCTTCTGGCGGGGGGCGAGGGTTTGCACCAGCACGGCGGTGATGAGCGGCAACAGCGTCACCAACCCGAAGGCCCAGCGCCAGCCGACGGTCTGGCCAATGAAATTGGCCGCCGGCACGCCGAAGATGGTGGCAACCGTAAGCCCCGCGAGCACGCGTGACATGGCCTGGGCGCGTTTTTCGGGCGGCACCAGAGAGGCCGCCACCAGCACGGCGACGCCGAAATACGCGCCGTGCGGCAGCCCGGCGATGAAGCGGAACAGCAGCATCCAGCTTGCTGAGGGCGCGAACGCGGTAAGCCCGTTGCCCAGCGCATAGACCAGCATCAACCCCACCAGCACGTCCCGCCGGGGCAGATGCGCCGCCATGAGCGCCAGCACCGGCGCGCCCACCACCACGCCCAGCGCGTAGGCGCTGATGACGTGTCCGGCCTGCGGGGCGCTCATGCCGAACGAGGCGGAGAAATAAGGCAGCAGCCCCATGGTGCCGAACTCGGTGGTGCCGATGGCAAACCCGCCCATGGCCAGCGCGAACAGCGCCAGATTAACCTGCGGCGCTTGCCGCGCAGACTCCGCTTTCATCAATCCCCCAGACTTTACCCGTCCGGAGGTGATGCTGCGGCGCAGCGATGTCAACCTGAGCCGGTTCTGGAGAGTATCTCCATTTGAATTTCGGGATTGGGT